>MWCO01000007.1 GCA_002070115.1 Deltaproteobacteria bacterium ADurb.Bin207 | reverse complement strand
GGACTTTGCGCAGCAGCTCGGTAGGCGGATCCGGCGCGCGCGTGCGGAACGCGGCATGACGCAATCCGACCTCGCTCATGGAGCCAGAGTTGGGGCGAACTACATCCCTCGCTTGGAACGAGGCGAATTGGTGCCATCTGTCGAGGCAGCCTTTCGCATCGCAAGAGCGTTAGGACTCTCGCTCGATGAAATGTGCGGCCGGACTCCCGTGCGTAAGGATGGCCCCGATTTGCAAGACGCCTTGGGACGATTGGAGAAAACGGATCCGGCATCCCTGCGACGCGTGGCCGATGTGATCGAAGCCTTGAGCGCTCCATCTGGACGACGAGCCGGTCGCAAAACGAAGTGACCCCATGATTCCTCACGGGGGTCATCAAGACCCATGGGTGCGTGTTCCACCCACGCGTGGGCGGACTGCTCCGAACTGCAATCACACCGGATCTCCCTGATGATTGTCCCCAGCGAACCGTAGCTCCCCCACGGTCTCGCGTTGGAGTTGCGCCAATTTCCTCTCCGGATATACTTGGAAATCCAGGGGTACTGGTGTTTGGTCGTTGTTTCGCGGAGATGCGATGGGTGCATGAGCACGTTGCTTCCATCTGTTTGGGGACCCATTAAAATCTGGAGTAATATCATGGACTTCCACGCTCTTTGCCGCAGCGCGCTGGTCATCGGATTCACGGTTGGACTTGGGGCTTGTGCAACCGGCGAAACCGCCAGTGGTTATGCAGGCGGAAATGGCGGTGGCGGTGAAAGCGGAAATGGAGGCACAAACAGCGACAGCGGCGACGTAGGGGGAGGCACAGGCGGAAGTGGAGCAAGCGGTGGCGCGAGTGGAACCGGTGGCGCGAGTGGAACCGGTGGCGCGGGCGGAACCGGTGGCGCGGGCGGAAGTGGTGGAGATTGCCTGAGTTGCGGCGCGCCGGTGGCGGCATGCACTTCCACCACCACGAGCCGAAAGGGCTGTGATCAAGCCCAAATCGTGGGTCGAAACGAATTTGTGGGCGGCGCTTCGTACACAGCCAATGGTGTGACGTTGACGGGAGGACAATACACTTCGGGCTGTGGAAACAATGCCGGCAGCGATAACGCCTACCGTCTTTATCTTTGGGCGGGGGAAGAACTGTCCGTCACCATGTCCCCCACGAAAGGGGGATTCACACCGCGCATCGGGTGGTACTTCGTTGGCGCGTCATGGACTGTTCCTCCCGGCAGTTGCGGAACGAAACTATCCTGCGCCGACGCCACGGGCTCCGCACCGTTCACAAGCAGCCATTCCGCAGCACAAACCGGTTGGTATGTCGTCGTCGTTGGCTCGAACAGCTACACTAAGAACGATGGTGAGTACAACATGAGCATGTCGCTCCAATGCTCCTGCGGCTGTTGAAATGGAGGTAATTATGCGTTTTTATTATGCTTTCCGTTGGGTTCCGATCACGATCGGTTTCACCCTGGCCGCTTGCAGCGCTTCGGGCGATTCGAATTCAAAAGGGTTGACGAGTGGCACGGGAGGCTCGCCCTCTACGACCGATGGCTCGATCGCGGACACAACCAGCGTGGAGGATTCGACCGTCCATCTCGATGTCACCTCCTCCAACGACGGTCCGCTTCCGGAGGGTGATGTTTGCGTCGGCACGAAAAGCAACGCACAGCCAACACCTCTCAATGTGATGGTCATGCTCGACCAATCATCGTCGATGAAAGGAGCGCGCTGGACCAGCGTTGTCAACGCGATCAAAAGCTTTACGCAAGCGCCGGAGGCAGCGGGGATCCGAATCGCTTTGAATTATTTTGCGTTGACGGCTCCCTGCAACACGAATGCGGACTGCAAGAGCGTGCTTGGTTCGTGTGGTTCCACGAAATTCTGTACGTTTGATGATTACTGCGATGCGAGTGCGTACGAGACGCCCGAGGTTGAATTTGCCGAATTGCCTGGCGCCGCGGGTGCAATTGCCGCTTCGTTGGATGCACATGCTCCCTTGTTCAACACCCCAACACCACCCGCATTGCTTGGAGCGATCAATCACGCCAAAGCATGGGCCATCGCGCACCCAAGCGAAACCGTGGTGGTGGTATTGGCCACCGACGGTGAACCCGACAGCGTGACGTGCAAAATCGGTAGTGGTGACGTATCCAAAGTCGTTGCCATTGCCCAAGGGGGTCTTCAAGCAACCCCATCGATCCCCACCTATGTCATCGGCGTAGGCAATCATTTGAGCAGCCTCAATTCCGTCGCCGAGGCGGGAGGAACCACGAAAGCTTATATCGTGGACGGTGGAGGGGGCAACGCAACCCAAAAGCAATTCCTCGATGCGATGAACGCGATTCGCGGCTCGGCCCTTCCCTGCAGCTATGTCATTCCAGACCCACCAAGCGGCACCCTCGACTACGGAAAAGTCAACGTATTGTATACGTCGGCGAACGGCACGACATCTACGATAGGTCAAGTACCAAGCGCTGCGGACTGCGACGCATCGGGAGGTTGGTACTACGATGACCCTGTCCATCCCAATGTCATCGTCGTTTGCCCGGCCACCTGTGAGCTATTCCACACCGGTTCCGCAGGAAGTGTCGAGATACAGCTCGGATGCAAGACGGTCCAAGTGAAGTAATCGTTCGATGGGTTCTTGTTGTTCCGACGATCCCCATCGATCATCATTTCGTGGACCCAGCAGATTCGCGGGAGAGTGCCATGACCACCATCCTGGTCGTTGATGACGAACCACGCATTCGCGACATCGTGCAATACACGCTGTCCAAAGAAGGTTTCGAAGTGCTGCTTGCATCCAATGGCAATGAAGCGCTCGGTTTGTTGAAGAGCAAGGACATCGACCTGGTGGTGCTCGATGTGCTGATGCCGGACCTCGATGGTCTGAGCGTGTGTCGAACCCTTCGCACCTTCAGTGACGTGCCTTGTATCTTTCTGTCTTCGCGCGGGGAGGAGGTCGATCGAATCCTTGGATTGGAACTAGGAGGCGATGACTATCTGACGAAACCGTTTTCGCCCCGGGAACTTGCCACACGCATTCGTACAGTGTTGCGGCGCACTGCGAGAACCGAAAGCAACAAGGAAACCTTGGTGCATGGGCCAATCGAACTCGATCTCGTACGGCACGAACTGCGGGTGAAGGGCGATAGAATCAACTTGACCGTCACCGAATTTGCCGTGCTTCAGGCATTGCTCGAACGTCCGGGTCGCTTGCTGACACGCTCCCAGCTCATTGATAGGGCCTATATTCACGACAATCACATCACCGAGCGAACGATGGATACGCATATCCGTCGCATTCGTGCCAAATTGCGCCCCCTTGGTGTCGATCCGATCGAGACGGTCCATGGGTTGGGTTACAAAGCAGGCGAGATTGAGAACCCGTGATGGGAAAGCGATTCGCTCGATGGGTGGATGAGCTATTCCGCATTCGAACGCGTCTTCTGCTGGTGCATGTATTGATCGTCGCCGTACCTCTGCTCGGCATTTTCTTCGCGAGATTCTACGAGCGAGAGATGCTCCGCGCTCTCGAGCAAAACATGATCGATCAAGCCGAGGTGTTGCGATGGATGTTGGCAAACGACCCGCATGGAGTGAATAGACAAGGACTTGCCCAGGACCTTGCGCGCTCGGCACGCGAAACACGCACGCGAATCCGCGTTCTTGATCCACAGGGGCAGCTTGTGGCGGACTCCCATGAGCAGGGACCACCGGAAGGACCCGAAGAGCCGTTACCGTCGCTCCAGCCCGGTCAGCCACGATACGAGACGGCGGCGATGAGTCCCCCAGAACCGCTCGATGTGTCACAACGCACCGAGATTCAGGCCGCCCTACAGGGAAAATATGGTTCCAATACGCGGTTTTGGGAAAACCGAGATCGGCTGTATCTCTTCAGCGCCTTGCCCATCGTACGCGACGGTTCGGTGCAAGGCGTGGTCTATGTCACACGCTCGACCAATCCCGTGCGAAGCGCGATGTATCGATTACGTTCATCCCTGTTCATCATTCTGGTGGCGGCGCTCGCGGCGACGTCCGTATTATCGATGTTTCTCGCCGGAACGATCTCCCGGCCCTTGACCCGCTTGACCCACATTGCCAATCGCATCGCCAAAGGAGATCGAAGCCAAACTTTGAAAATGGCGCGTCGCGATGAGATCGGACAGTTGGCTCATGCCTTTGACACGATGACACGCAAGCTCGACGATCGAGCGAAGTACGTGGGTCAGCTTGCAGCCAACATCAGTCATGAATTCAAATCACCGCTCACGGGAATTCGTGGAGCCGCGGAACTTCTGCGGGATGGGGCGGCGGAAGAACCGGAAGCGCGCATACGCTTTCTCGGCAATATTTTGGCAGATGCCAACCGTCTCGATCGACTGGTGACCCGTTTGCTGGAACTCGCTCGATTCGAGGCGGATCCGATTCCTGATGAGATGATTGATTACGAAGAATTGGTGCAAGAGGTAGCTCGACAAGCCGCGGCCACTGTGCCGGTTTCCGTTCAGTTCCACACGCATCATCCGCTCGTATTTGGGAAACGATTTCATCTCGTCTCTGCGTTGAGCAATCTCGTGGACAACGCTCAACAACACGCTGCGGAGGGAACAGAGGTAAGTATCGTTGTGGAGGATGGACCGGAGGAGCGATTATCCACGACCGTACATAACAGAGGAGAACCCATCCACGCGATCAATCTGCCGAGAATATGGGATCGATTTTTTACGACACGCACTGAAAAAGGGGGAACGGGATTGGGCCTTCCCATTGTCGCGACGGTGATCGAAGCGCATGGGGGCTCGGTATCGGTTCGTTCCCATGCCGCGGAAGGGACTATATTTCGCTTCGATTTACCAACCGTGGGGGTGGGCCGAAGGGCAGAGGCGCGGTAGGATCAGTCTTCCGTGAGTCGTTTGAGTTCTTCTTTGATGATGGTTTCGGCAAGTACCGGAACGACTTCCCAGACGACGCGTTCCACCAATTCATGAGACAGGGCGAGCACACCTTCCATCTGGTCTTTGGTGAGGCCGAGGGCTTGTAGTTTGGCGGATAAATCCCCATCGGCTTTGGAGGATTGGGCCATGACGGGTTTGACAGGTTCTTTGGCAGGTTCCGCGGATGGTTTGGCAGGCCAAGCCGCTTCCACGGGTTTTGCCTGAACAACCGCGGGAGGCGGCGTTCCCATCGTGGTCGTAGAGGGCGGCAAGGGCGCTCGTGCGGAGGGACCAGCGGCAGGACGCACCGCAAAATCAGCCGTCGCCCGTAAATTGACCGGCTGATTGGCGGTGGGAGCCGCAATGGGCGCTGGTCGAGTGACTTGCGGACGCGGGGGGCCTTGCCCCAACAACGTCGCGCCTTGAGGCACCGAGGCACGAGGTGCGGTGGCAGCCGGTTTGGCTGCGCTCGGTGAGGCCACGGTCTTCTGTCCTGACAACAGACTATTCACCCGCTCGATCAGCTTCTGGGAGTCGAAGGGCTTATCCACATTGTCATCCGCGTTCGCGGCTTGGCCTCGTGCTTTGTCGTAGGGATTGAGTTTCGACGACATCAGCAGAACGGGAAGTTCCGGTTGAGCCTGTTTGAGGGATGCGCAAAGCTCATAACCGTTTTTGTCGGGCAACGTGATGTCCGCCAACACAAGGGATGGCTTCTCGCTTCTGAACAGGGCGAGCGCCGTTTCGGCACTATCCGCGGTCAGTACACGAAAATCCTCTCCTCCGAAGGTCATCTCGTAGACCTTGCGCATGGTCACGCTATCATCGACCGCGAGCAGTGTTACAGGCACGGGAAGGCCTCCTCATAATCCACGGTTCTGGCACCGGAAGATCGGGGCGACCCGCCGACGCACATTGAATCATCATGGTTTTCCACGTGAATTGTCAACTCTATGGCAATTTTCACCGACTCGACCTCTTGCGGATCCATGCTTTGCCCTGGATGCTATCGCCGGAAGACGGAAGCCAGCAACGGGAAAGACCAACTCCTACCAACCCGCCGCATGCCATGAGGAACGCAAGGTGACCTATCACGTCAAAACCTGTTTTCGGACGATTCAGGGAGAAGGAGCCCAAACAGGCCGGGTAGCCGTCTTTTGCCGATTGTCCGGCTGCAACCTGTGGAGTGGTCGAATCGATGACCGAGATCGCGCGATATGCAAGTTTTGCGATACCGATTTTGTAGGCACCGACGGCCCAGCGGGGGGCAGTTTCGCCACGGCTACCGACCTGGCGGAGCATATTGCGGTGATCTGGCAGCAGCAGACCGTCCAAGATGAACATCGCTATGTCGTTTTTACCGGCGGGGAACCTCTGCTCCAACTCGACGCCCCCCTGGTGAAGGCCTGTCACCGTCTGGGTTTCGAAGTGGGCCTCGAAACCAACGGAACGTTACCCTGTCCACCAGAAATCGACTGGATCTGCGTGAGCCCCAAAGCTGGCGCACCCCTCGTGCAGACGGCGGGAGACGAACTCAAACTGGTGTTTCCTCAGGAGGGCTTGGACCCCAAGGACTTCGTTTCCCTGGCGTTCACCACCTTTTCCCTACAACCCCGGCACGACGCTAACCTATTGGAAAATATACGTATTTGCCTAGATTATTGCGCCTCTCACCCCCGATGGCGGCTCAGCGTGCAGCTTCATAAATTCCTTGGAATCCCGTGAAATCACGACGGTGCGGTCAGGGCGTACATTTGTCTTTGCACCATTCCATGGTGCATTGGTTCAATTCCCCTACGACAGACAGCGCCTCTTCGTACTGTTCCATCTGTTCCATCTGCTCCATCTGTTCCATCTGTTCCTTCTGTTCCACACATTTTCGAATGCACGCCTGGGGCGTTGGATCCGATTTGCATTCGTCTCGACAAAATACGAGGTGTTGCGCGGCGGTACTGGACAGAAACGCCTTCAATTCATCCCGACACGAGTTGAATTGGCATTTCTTACAGGAACTCAGACAGCTTACAGGGCAATACTTTTCCGCACAGGAAAGGGTTTGGATAACCAAATCGGCATTAGTCACCGGAACCGCTGCGCACGAAGCGTTCTGTTCCGCACAGGTCATGTAGTTCCAGCAGGGACTTGGTTTGCCTTCGTCGTGATAACAATTGTCCGCTATTTCCCGACACTCTTTATCAGAACATTCCGAACCCTCATCTACATTTGCCGTTTTGATGGATATAAGACAACTATTGCAGTTGTTCTCATCGCAGCTAGCGCCATCTTCAGGTGTTGTTGGCGCAGCGTCGAGCGTCCCGTTGTTCCCACCGTGTCCACCGCCCCCACCACCACCCTGTCCACCATCGCCACCAGCACCCTTTGTTTGATCAAGCCCACCAGGCGCCGCAACGGCGCAACAGCTTGTTCGCGTGATACAACGGTTGAGCCGATCCCGCAGGGAGTCGCCCAACGAAGAGCCAGGCACAGGACAGGAGGATAGACAGCTTTCTTCTTGGTTGCATCCTTGGGCGCACGAAAGCCATTGGGCACACCCTGGGTCGGCCGCGCATTCGATCGTCTCCCAAGCGCATGCCTCCTCGTAACAACGCGAACACGAGGTTGCCGATTCGCGGCTACCACCGTTTTGGAGCATCGGATCGGACTCGGGCAAAGCCGTCGCCGCTTGGCATCCGAGAACGAAGACCCAGGCGAGCCAAATAGGGGCGATTTTCATCGGAGATCTCCTCGCGGTTGGGGATTGTCCACGAAACCCATCACGGATCAACATTCGGGGCATGACGCTTTCACGCATTGTCCATAAGATTGCAGGATGTCGGCCGCTTCTGTCATGAAGCCGGTACAAATGCCTGGGCATTGTTCATCTTGATTCCATTGGCAGTACGAACGACACCAAATACCAAGGATGGCATCGTTGGAAGATCGAACCAAAGCAAGGTCATCGCCACAGGATTGCTGTTGACAAGCGATGCATGGTCGGACGTCGGCAGGGACACAGAGACTGGCGCAAGAGCCTGTCAAACAGCCGAAAACGCGTTGCATGAACATGGCGAAGGCGGCTGAAGAGGCATTGGAAGCGAGTTTCTTCCCCTGCTCCAGACCTTGAAACATGCAAGCTTCCAGCCCTCTTTCGCTATTGGTATTGGCCGTCAAGCACTCTTGATACAGGGTCAAGTACTCGTGGCACTCGCCTTGTTTGCAGTCGTCCAAGGCCGCACGGCATTGAGTGTCGGTGGACGAAGCGTCAGTGGCCGTTCCGAGTTCCTTGAGGCATTGAGAACAGGTAGAATCATATTCTTGGTCCGCTCCGGTATCTACGGCACCGCTTTGCGCGTCCGGCACGATTCCGCCACCACCACCGCCCCCGGATCCCGGATTTCCACCGTTTTCAGGGACTTCTTCGCAACACATCGAGCCCGTGACGCAGGAAACCAGCGAGTTCCACAAGGTAGCGGAGACACCTTCGACAGGTCTGCAATGATTGCGTAGCCAATCGATATCAAGCAATCCTTGCCCATCCAACGGGCCTTCATTCGCACAAGTCAGCAGTCTCGCACACCCCGGATCCGAAGAGCATTCGGTGGTTTGCCACGCACAATCCTCGGAAAAACACTTGGAACACCTGGAAGCGAGGCGATTGTCCGTAGGCAACGCCTCCATTTCATCCCCGGTGTCGTTCATTCGCATCGATGTTGAGCAACCGACGACAGCGATCAGCAGCGCCAGGGTATGACGGATGAGTCTAGGCAGGTGGCCCATGATCCTTAATCATGCAAGATCCGGGCAAGGGAAACAAGGCATCTCGAGCATGCTCCTTTGTTTTGAAACCCCTGCTAAGATCGTTGGTATGGTGCGATCGCGACGACCCGAGGTGGCTCTGACTCTGATCCTTTTGGCAGGGACGGCTCAATGTGGCTCATCCACGGATGCGCCAGGGGGACAAGCACTGCTATATATTGACACAGATGCCCCTTCGATATCTCTCGCTCGGGAACAGGAACATGCTTTTCTCACGGAAGCCGCCGTGGACCTTTTACGCATCGACATTCTCGATCCCGACAACAGGGTTGTATCGTCGACCGATGTCGCGGCCCCGGATGAGATGAATTGGCCGGTTTCTTTTGGAATCAAAGGGCTCGAGGGCGCGGTTGTCTCACGGGTGCGGCTTCGAGCTTTCCGTTCACAACGTGCGGCCGTCACCACGGATCCCAACACCAATACCAAGGTATTCGAACCAATCGCCGGCTACGTCATCGACCGGGTCGTCGAAGTCCCCGTTCCCTACGAAAAAGGCGTATTCGCTTTCCGTGTCGTGCTCCGTTCCGCTTGTCGTGGCTATCGCCCAGATTTCACTCGCCACGCCACGTGCGTCGCCGAGGATCGAAAAGAAGCAGGATTTCGCGATGACATCGAGTCCGTGGCCGCCGATACCCGACCTGCGCGAGAAGCATTGTGGTGGCCTGGAGACCTGCAACGAACGGATAGCTCTCAATCCCAGGACTGTGCAAACGCCAAAGACCACTGCCCCCCCCACAGCGTATGCATTCCCGGTGGGTTTTTCATGCTGGGCAATCCTCGCGTCGTCGGATTTGGCCCAAACACCGACGCCGTTCCTCCCCACCCTGTTGTCATGAAGCCTTTCTGTATCGACGCCACGGAATACACGGTGGAGCGTTACAAGGGGTCAGAGATGCCCATTAACACTATGGGTCGGAGCGAGACCGATCCCTACGGAAACGAGCTTTGTACTTGGGTACCCGACAATAGCGATGTGAACCTGCCCATGAACTGCGTCACTCACGAAGAGGCTGCCGCGCTATGCGAACAATCGGGCGGTCGTCTTCCGACGGAGGCCGAATGGGAATACGTGGCTACCAATCTTGGAAGGGGTTCGTTATTTCCGTGGGGAGACGCTCCACCAACGTGCAACTCCGCCGTGCTCGAACAGCAGGAAACCGACTTTTTGTTCGCGCCGGAATGCGGCTTCGACGGCTTGCTACCGGTCGCAAAAGGCGAAAACGGGAAACAAGATATCGTCAAGGTATGGCAGGATCCGACGGACAATGGCGGATCGGACCAAGGCGTGTGGCACATGGCCGGATCCCTTTCGGAGTGGACCCTTGACTCCTACACCTCGTATGGAAACGTGGAACCGACCACGAATTGTTGGCAGCGACAAGGCTTGTTTGTTCATCCTTGCTGTGGGATCCGGGGCCTGACCAAAACCATTCGAGGAGGCAGTTTCGCGGAACCTCTCGAATACGCCTACGCCCCGCTGCGTCGCGGAGACCAGAAAACCACATCGAGCGCACTCGTTGGCTTTCGTTGCGTGTACAGCGTGCAGGGGGAAGAGGAGGATCCGGTGCAGTACATCGAACCGAACCCCGAACAACCGTTCGACCCAAGCTATGACGCCGGCCCCATCGGTGACGAGGAACCGCCCGGAGGCATCCAATGAGGTGGCGTATCGTTGGAATTGCCCTGGTCCTGCACCTTATCGGTTGTGAGCAGGAAGCAACCTCGAGGCCGCAATGGTTGGTCGCGGTTTCCACCGATGCCGTGGTGCCACTGATGGGTAACCGATTGCTCGTGGAATTGCTCAATGAACAGGGGCAACTCGCGTGCCCATCATGCCGTCGAGAAGCCGTGGTCGCCCTGCCAGAGAACTGGCCCGCCACGTTCGGCATTGCTCCACCGACCGGAAGTCAGGAAGTTTTTGTACGCGTTCAATTCTATCGCGCCGATCGGCCTTCTCTTTCCATCGAGTCGCTCGGCCGGCTGCCACCGCTGCACGATGGTGTGAACTCCGTGAGTATGCACTTGTCGGCGCGTTGCCTTGGCAAACCGGTTCATGACACACAAGAGGGATTCGAGACGTGTTCTGAATTGGATCCATCGATCATGATGCCTCCCCCGGTGTTGGAGCCTTATCGGGATAGAGGGCCCTGTGGCGGTGTGGGCACCACCGATCTCGTTCCTTCGGCGGAGCATCGTTATTGTGATCCAACGTGGAGAACCAAGGAAACCAAAGGCATGGTGTGTGTGCCCGGAGGTATGTTCTTTTTGGGTGATGAACTCGCCCCCGTTCCATCGAAGGACGTTCGTGCGATCACGTATCCCGAACGGCTCGTCAGGATCCGATCGTTTTTCATGGACAGGCGAGAAGTCACTGTACGCGAGTATCGGGAGTATTTAATCAACACCAACCAATACCAGGAACAGAACTGTCCGGAAGGGCTGCACTGCCGAGATGAAAGCGAGAAGAAATCATCGAAGGCGATTCACTGCACG
The DNA here is from genome assembly GCA_002070115.1 of Deltaproteobacteria bacterium ADurb.Bin207. Classification (GTDB taxonomy): domain Bacteria; phylum Myxococcota_A; class Polyangia; order Polyangiales; family Polyangiaceae; genus MWCO01. The sequence goes on along the minus strand of MWCO01000007.1, from coordinate 128,771 downwards.
TTCCCATTGGACAATGCCTCACATTACGACGGTATGCCTCTCAATTGCGTGTCGTGGCGTCAAGCCTACGAATACTGCCGTGCGCAAGGCAAGCGCTTGCCCACGGAAGCGGAATGGGAGTATGTGGCGAGCCAGGGAGAGCAGGAAAAACGCTATCCATTTGGGGATAGTTTGATAGGCTGCGATGGCGTGTACGTGGCACGAGGGGAATCGAGCTGGCGCGATGATGACAGTTGCCTCCAGGGAAAGGAGCCGGGACCTGCTGGTGATAAATTCCCACATGACCGAGTCGTGCTTCCTTGGACCTCGTGGTCGGGCGATTCGCGTTGCGGAGGCCCCATCGACTATCCGGATACGGTTAAATTGGACGACGACGACGGCAACGCCATCCAAGCACTCGCGGGAAATGTGTCGGAATGGACCCAGGATCGATTCGCGCCCTACGAAAAAATGGCTGACGACGACCTCCCTTGTTGGTCGGATTTATCCGACCCGTGGATCGACTTCACCGATCCGGGTACGAAGGCTTGCAAGGTCACTGATCCCGACGATTCCGTGGATGGAGTCAAAAATACAACCAAAATGGCGGTTCGCGGCGGATCCTGGCGCGATCCCATGGAAGCGACATGGAGCGCCACACGCAATTCAGCCCCGGCACGTCTTACGACCCCACGGCCGGAGATCGGCTTCCGATGCGTGCTCGATCCGTGGGAGCATGAGTGGGAGTAGCAAGGACTCGACCGGCACGAGACTTCAAAAACTCGTGGGTGCAAATGGCAGCACGGACTTCAAGTCCTCGTCCAAAAAACGAAGCTGCAAGCCAATGAAGTAATCACGTCGATGGCGATCGACGACATCATCCACACCCGTGATGAGCCAAAGTCGTCGGATGAATTCATAACTCAAGCCAATACGCCACCGGGGTGTGAGTTGCTCGCTGAATCCAAATAGGTCCTGCTGCAATTCGAATCGATCTTGAAGCAGATGCAGGTCGAGACCAATCCCGCCCGTGGACTCCTTCAAGCCAAACCGACCCGTCAGCGGCCCCAACCGTCGCGCGAACTGGAACGAAAACCGAAGCGTGTTTTGCGTAACCGTCCGAATCTCACGGTAATGGTTCGGATCATTGGGATTGTCCGTATCGACACTGATTTGTTCGACGCGGGTAAGGCCCCGCGGATCATTGATGAGTTCGAGCAAGTAGTACTTGTCTTCGCGGGGTTGCAGGCGCAACTCGATGTAACTATTCACCGTATTGGCTTGGAAGTTGTAGTCATTGCGCAGCCCCACCACCGTTTGCAGACGAGACATTCCTCCCACGAAATCTCCGACGCCCTCGACCACTTCTTCCACTTCGTTGATCAGCGTTTCGTCTTTGGTCAGGCGCCCCACCGTGCCTTCTCCGCGATCGATTCGTTCTGCCACGCTGTTGATGTGATGCAAGGAACCTTGCAGGTCGACGCTCGCTTTGTTGACGCGGTTCAACGTATCTCGCAAAGTTCCCATCGAACCTTTGACATCGCCTTGTTCCTCGGCGACCAGCGTGCGCACTTCGCCGGTGATGACACGGACGTTTTCGAGAATTTGGGCGATCTGAGGTTCGCTTCGATCGGAAATCCGCTCCACGTTGTGGATGATTTGATTGAGCGATTGACGATTCTCTCTCACGGTTTGGTTGAGTTGATCGGTAACCTCCGCCAGATTCTTCAACGTGGCTCGTATGTCTTCTTCCCCTTGCTCGGAACCTACCGAGTTCGCCAGGCTATCGGATACCGACTTCACACGATTGGCGACATGGCCCAAGTCATTCATGATCTGATCGGTGGTGATCGGCTCCTGCACACGTTTGATCTCATCGCCATCTTTCAAGCGACGTTGTGAGTCATCCCCCGGTCCGATGACGATGACGAACTCTCCGAGCAGACTCGAAGAGCGCTTGGCCAGATCCGCGTTTTCATAAAGCGCCACATCAGGCTTGACCTTGATGTCTACCCTGGCTTTGCCCTTGTCCAAGCGAATGGATTCGATGCTGCCGATGGGAATACCGGCCACCATCACACGCGAATAAGAAGCCAACCCGGAGGCGTCGTTGAGATACGCGTGAACCGTATATCCCCCCGAAGTACCCGCCGAGGGGTTCACGAACGTCCATAGACCATAGCCAGCCCCCACACACGCCAGGGCGAATACGCCAACTTTTGCCCCACGTGTCCATTCAGCCATGGGTCATCCTATGACCGTAAACTAACAAACCCTGACCCAGTAAGCTACGATCGGGTGCATGACGATCGCGAGCGCCGTAAGCCGAAGCGCTGGTACCATTGTGATTCTTTCCGCCATGGTGGCCTGTAGCCCCCAAAAACCGCCTGAAAATGCGGAAACCCCGAAAGCCAACCCCACCGCGCCCGAATGGCTTGGCCCTTATGACGAAGCCCAAAAAACCGTGTTGGCCATGCCTTTGGACGCTACGATCGAGCAGCGCGCCCACCGCACCTATCCTGATCTCACCCGTTTTTCGTTCGCGGGAGACAGCCCTATCTCCGTTCCAGACGACCTTTTGATGTTCGCAAATCACGTTTCCGAGGTCCTCGCAGCCTCGCCGCTATTGTACGTTTTTCGCACGGGTCCCGCCTCCCTTGCAAACATTCACGCATTGTTCGGCCCAAAGCCTGTCGATGACCCCGACCCCTGGCAACGTGTCGCGGTCGATGCCCAGGGCTCGCCCTCGTTGGTCCCCTCGTTGCCCACCGACGACGTGCGGCCTCTGTTGGACCAAGGCATGAAAGCAGGACCCAAAGGCTTGGATTCCCTCAAGCAAGCGGCAGAAAAATCCAAAACGGTACCAGGAGTCCAAGCCATGCTGGCGGACGCCGCCCTCGCCGTCGGAGACTTGGATACGGCGGACCAAGCTGCCCGTGTCGCCCTCGCGGCGGATCCTTCATTTCCTCTTTCATTTCGCATACTTGCGGAAGTGCGGTGGCGACACCATCAGCAGGATCGCGCCAAGGAAGCCATCGCCAGAGCGTTGGCGTTGTACCCGACCTATCCTCGTGCTTGGAAAGTCGCGGAGGTCATCGTTGGACATCCCATCGATCGAGCGGTGGTCGTCGAACAACCCTTCATCGAGGTGAATGACAAAGGCGCGATCGTCGTCGTGAGCTGTGATCGCCCCTTCTGCGTTGGATACGCCTCCTGTAAGGCAGCTTTTCGCTTCGAACCCGTCTTTCGCGCGGCGATGCTGCAAGAGCCGGAGTCCGCGCCTTATCACTTATCCGTCACCGAAGAAGTCGTATGCCTTCAAGCGGGACTTGGCACCCACATGGCCGAACGCGAAAAAAATCCAGCCATCTCTGACCCAACCGCGGAGCTTCTCATCCAACTCGCCGCGGAAAAAGGACTGTCTTCTTTCGCCCTTTTTGAGATCCTAGGGTTTCATCGCCCGGAATGGCTTCGCATCGCCCCTCGACCCGTCCACGAAGCTCTCGTGCATCACATCCTTGTTCACGTTCTTGGTACACCCATGCACGAGCAACCTTCCCACGACGACATCATTACCGCACGAAGGACGAACACGGGCGAGGGTCGATAAGGTGGGGGATGCAAGCCATCACACACTCCTTCGATGGCGTGGGCGTATGGCCGCGCTCGTGGCATGGCTCGTGGCAGCGGGAATGACGTTGGGATCACCTGCCAGCGCGCATTGGCAAGCGCAAGCGCCAGACCATCGGGATCAGAGGTTGCTCGACGTCTGCGGGCCTGGAGGAAGAGTGTTGCATGACGTCGCTTACGCCATGGCAACACGATTGCTCGAAGGACAGACTGCATGGACGACTCTCGAGTTGAGTGAGCATCTTCGCGCGCGAGGCGAGCCTCATCCCGCGGTTCGTGCATGGTCTTTACGCATGCCTCGCATGAACCGTAACCGCGCGGAAAAAGGACTGAAATCGTGGCTCGCTTCCCACCCGGAGGGGCAACGTCGCCGCTGTGGCATCGCGAGCATCGAAGACTCACAACGCGGAGATGTGTTGACGATGCTCACCGTGGCCGTGTTGGCGGACTTGCTGACACCGATTCCAAAAACGGTGCGACAGGGACAATGGATAACTGTGGATGCGGTATTGCACGATGGAGCGGTAGAGGGTCGGGTCGTGGTGCTTGGTCCACGGGGCTTGCCGCGTGTGATTCCTTCGAGTTTCGATCCGGCGACCGCGCGAGTGGTGGCTCGGTTCATGGCGGATCGCCAAGGAGATTGGCTGTTGCAAGTCGTGGGAACGACAGACGCGGGCCCCAAACCGATGCTCGAAGCTCAGGTGCGGGTGGGGCCTCGACAGGCAGTGACGCACGTCCCCGTGCCCGGTGAAGCCGCGGGTCATGGTCTTTCCGATGAGCAGGCCATGGTCGCCAAGCTCAACGCCGCACGTGTGGAGGAAGGGTTGTTGCCGCTGGTCGTGGATGCGCAACTCACGGCCCTTGCGCGAGAACATGCGAAAACCATGATGGCAAGCGGGGCTATCGGACACGATATGGGAGACGGTAGTCCGCCACAACGGCTCGCTCGCGCTGGAGGGTGTGCCAAGGAGGTGGGAGAAAACGTATCACGCGCCACGAGCGTGACGCTTGCGCATCTTGCGTTGTGGAAAAGCGTATCGCATAGGACCAATCTCTTGCATCCGCGCTATGAGCGGTTGGGTGTATCCGCGTTGCGAGACGAAAAGGGGATGTTGTGGATCGTGCAGATATTCGCGGGACCATGCACGTCCTAGGTCTTCGAATTTCCTTGGTTGTGGTGTAAGCCAGAGCCATGAAGGCCGCCCAGAAGCTACGGGAATGGTTCGACTCCCATCAATCACAAGTTCGCGATGACATCGTTCGGTTGACCATGGAAATGGTTCGACAGCGAACGGTGAACGTGACGCCCGACAAGCTCATCGAGCACCCCTATCTCGCGATTCGTGGAGAAGAATGGCGTGTGGCCGCGATCGTAAGCCGCGAGTTGGAAGCCTGGGGAATTCCGTTCACGCGTCACGAGCGACAGCAAGGACGTCCGAATCTCCTTGGTCGTATGGGGCGCAACGAAAATGGAAAGCGCCTCCTGGTGGCAGCCCACATGGATGTGGTTCCCGCGGGCGATCCGTCGGAATGGAAAAAGATTAAGAACCCGTTCGAGCCGGAGGTTCAACAAGGGATGCTGTACGGACGAGGGGTGCTCGACAACAAGGGCCCGCTCGCAAGCGCATTGGTGGCCGTGAAGATGCTACGCGAAGCCATCGGCTCGGAGGCGCTGGCCGGCCAGCTTCAAATCGCGGCCCTTAGCGATGAAGAAGCCACGGGGGAAGATGGAGTCGATTATGGCGTGGGGTACTTGCTGGAAGAAGGGTTGATCGACGCCACCTGCGCCATCGTACCGGATATCGGTGAATTCATGCGCAGCATCGACATTGCCGAAAAGGGCGGAGGGGTGATGCGTGTGACGGCCCGAGGTGTGCAAGCTCACGGTTCCACACCAGAACGGGGCGTGAACGCAATACATAAAATGGCGAATCTTCTTCAGCGTTTCGAAGCATTCCCGTTCGTCTACGAACCGCATCCGCTGCTTGGACATCCCACGATCAACGTGGGACTCATCCACGGTGGGGCTGCTCCCAATATCGTTGCCGGATCCTGCTCCATCCTCGTCGATCTTCGCCTGGTTCCCGGTCAAACGATGGAATCGGTTCAGGGGCAAATGCTCGAAATCACACGGCAAGTGGCGTCGGACTTCGAAGTGGAGATCGTCGATAGTCGGGCGCCCCACGCGATGTCGCCTTCCCATCCCTTGATTGATGCCATCCAGCGAAATGCCGAACCCGTGCTTGGATTTCGGCCCGAACCGGTGGGATTGGGAGGAGCTACCTTCGCGAAATGGCTCAACCTCGCGGGGATTCCGTCCGTGGGCTGGGGGCCGGGCGATGACAACGCTTTCCACGTGGCCGACGAATACGTCTCCATCGAAGAATTGGTTCAGTTTTCCTTGCTCATCGGGCTCGTCGCCCTCGACTTGCTCGGCGACGACTGAAGCGTCGGCCCACCCATGGCCCATTGGCCGCTTTGCCTCGACGAACGGCGCACCCCATATACTTGGCCACCTTCCGCCAACGCCGTAGGTTCTCGTTCGTCGGAGGACCATCATGCGTAATCTTCTCCTGTGTGTCGCCCTTGTTTTTCCCTTATGCCTCAACGGATGTTCCAAAGATCCGAAAGAGCGGCTGCAAGGCAAATGGGGCGGGCAGACGGTCAAGCAAATCGACGAGTCTCAAAAGGCGGAGGCGACGACTTGGGCGCAGGGCGTTCGTTTCGAATTCGATAAAAACAAGATGACCGTGAGCCTGCCCTCGGATCAGCCACGTTCTGGCGATTTCGATATCGAAGATGTTTCCGGCGATAAGTTGACGGTCCGTGTGGCGCGGGAATCGGGGGGCAGCGACACGGCCGCCTTGCGATTCGAAGGCTCCAAACTCGTTTGGGACGTGGGAAGCGGGAGAGAAGTGGTGATGACGCGGGTGGACTAAGCCCACTGGACCGGCACGAAAGCCAGGGGTATTGTATCCGGGTGCTCGGTCTTTTTCGCGCATGAACCCATGCCGTTCGATCGGGCGCTTGCTATCGTGAAGACAACCTGAGTTTTCAGCCAATGACGGGGTGAGCATGGCAACGCCTTCCAAACCCAAACCATCCAACCAGCCCGACGATGAGTATCAACTTCCGATCCAGAAAACGAATCCTTTGATCTTCGTGGGAGTTGGGGCCGCGGTTGTCCTATTGGCAGTCGTTGGATTCCTTTTGACGCGGGGCAAACAAGAATCCAAAGCCGAAGGTGATATCGAAGCGGCCGTGCATTCCGCGCGCATCACGGCCGACGAAGCGAAAGCAAAACGGGAGGCCCAACTGGAACATCTCGAGTTGGCTGCCAAAGCATGGGCGATTGCCTCGGAGCAAGAACGTGCGGCGGCAGCAGCCTCTGCAGCAGCCGCTGCCCATGCGGAGGAAAAACCTCCGACCGTGGCGGCCGGCGAGCCCAAAGACCCCTCGGGCGCTGCCCCTCCCCCCAAGAAAAAAGCTAGCAGTAACGACCTCGACCAACTCGACAAACTCGGAAGTGCGGTCAATTCCGAACTTGGTGGACCGTAACCGTAACGTTACGATCGCCCTCCTGCCCATGATTCCCCGTGTTTTTTTCGCATCCAAGTCGGATGGCGTCACATCTCGAGCCCTAAATGAATAAATTATCCATATTTTCCGTTATATTGTCCGTGAATCTATAGAATAAATATAAAATATTTATGGCCTGAAGGTTGCTATTGCCTAGGTCACTCAACCTCCAAGACAGTGCTTTTCTTCCTTATCTTCCTTATTATCTTAATTTATTCCTGACCGCGACACCTTATCCCCACCCCAAGCGTCTCCTAAAATAGCTTATAATTCAATAACTTAAGCCTGGAGCCCCGAATCTAGCCCCCCATCAACAACGCCGGGTGTAACACGTAACACGTCAGCAATACGGCAATGGCGAGCACCAACAAGACCATCGTCAGCGCAATTCCGAGACGAGGATGGCGCGGAGGCCTAAAAGTTAGGGGCGGAGGAGGTTCTTGCTCGGTCGATGGCTCTGAATCCGCAGCCGACTCCCCCGCTTCTTGACAAGCCACGGGCGGCGGCGGAGTTGGCGGCAGCCCTAGCATTTCCTTCAACTCGCCTGCCCACTCCCGACTCGCTCGTTCCGGCGTCCTGAATTCCTCGAGCAATTCATGAACCCGGTCAGAACCGGACGTGCAAAGACCACTCGACGCACAAGGCGCCTGGGGCGCGGGCACCTCCAGATCCGAAATCTCCTCGATACTCGGTTCTTCAAGGGCAATGGGCTCGACCTGTGGCGGAGAAGCCGTCCCAAAATCCAATGACTCATCGCCCACGGCTTCCGGAGGTTCGTAGGTCTGCAAATCGTCGTACGAACCCTCCAACTCCCAAGCCTCATTCGATGAGGCTTCGAGTATTTCAGGCCTTTCGTCGGGCAATTCATCGACGCCTGGAGACAACGCTTCATCGAATGCCGCGGAAACGCTCGGGGCCATCAGCTCCGGCGGTTCGGACAGCTCCGTCGTGGACCCGCAAAACAACGTATCGACGCTGTATTGCGCCTCGTTTAGGGGTGGCGGGGCTGCTGGAGTCGACTCTTCCTCGGATGCCGCGGAATCGTTCGGCGCTGTCGGTTCCGCGGTGGATAGTTCGGTAAAAGCGGGGGCAACCGGACCAACGGGAGCGTCGACCTCGGTGATTTCCGACAGCGGATCATCAACCTGTACCGTGATTTTCCCGGGATCATCGACAGCGCAAGCGGGCGAAACACGGGATTCCTTCGATACGTCTCGTGCGGACCGCTGGCTCGGTCGGCCATGGGTCAAGCGCGGAGTGCTTTGGATACCGGAGCGTTGAACCTCTCGGGCCAATCTTCCAATGGCGCGCCGTGCGGCAGCCCGATTGACTGGAATCAATGCTGCCTCGAGTTCCTCGACCAAGAGCGTCAGTCCGCGACGACCCGTTCGACGGCTTGACGCGGTCAATGCCGGGGACGTGCCAACCGCCACGGAAAGCAGGGACGCCAACAGCGATCGCACACTGGTTTCCGCGGTGCCGTCGTCACCCCGTTGGGCTCCTTTCAGCAGGATTTCGCCCTCTAGAGTGATGAAAACATGACAAGGCCGGACAACAGCGGATGCCGAAACCAGGGCGTCAGCCACGGCCAGAGCTATATATCCGGCGGTTTCGACGGAAATGGGTGCTTGTCGTCGAACCGCCGCGGTGATGACCGTTTCGAGCGACAGGCGGACATTGGTGGATAGGGAAGAGCCCTGTCGGTCGGCGCGAACGCCAACTCGATTCGAACCAGGACGAAAACGGGAGCCTATTTCGCACTCATGTTGCATGGCTATTTATTCCCATACCGTCATGCGAGCCTTTTGAGCAACTTTCAGCAGGTTTCAACAGGGACGGGTTCAACACGAATTCAGCGAACGGCTGACAACCTGATACAATGGCCCCATGCGAACGTGTCCTAGGTGTGCGACTCCGTTGGCCGAGCAGGCGGTACTATGCCCGGCCTGTGGCATACCGATTCACCAAGTCGTTGGGCCTGCTCCCACACCGGACCACCAGACAAGGGTGCCTGTCGTTCCGGCCGCGATTGCCTCATCGACGAATAAGCAAACCATGATCGGCATGCCGGAGACGATGGATCCGGCGTTACTGGCAAGGTTGCGGGCAAGCGCGTCGGAGGCATCACTCGCTGCCGCTCCCACAGTTCAACCCCAATCTACCGCACCGCAAGCGCCCGCCAAAACCATGCTAGGTATGGCCATGCCCGGCGTTGCGCCTACCCAGCAGCCAGCGGCAGCGGCCCCCACGGGACCTATCCACGTGCCAGCGCAAAACAAAACCATGCTGGGCGTCGCCATGCCGGGCGTCGCCATGCCGGGCGTCGCCATGCCGGGCGTTGCCATGCCCGGCTTTGCGCCTACCCAGCAGCCAGCGGCAGCGGCCCCCACGGGACCTATCCACGTGCCAGCGCAAAACAAAACCATGCTGGGCGTCGCCATGCCGGGCTTCGCGCCTACCCAGCAGCCAGCGGCAGCGGCCCCCACGGCGCCGGCCCCCATGCCAGCAAAGAAAAAAACGATGCTCGGGGTGGCCATGCCGGGCATTGCGCCTACCCAGCAGCCAGCGGCAGCGGCCCCCACGGCACCGGCCCCCATGCCAGCACAGAAAAAAACGATGCTCGGGGTGGCCATGCCGGGCATTGCGCCTACCCAGCAGCCAGCGGCGGCAGCCCCCGCTGGACCAGCTCAAGTGCCGTCGCAGAAAAAAACGATGCTTGGGGTGGCCATGCCGGGCATTGCGCCAACGGATGGACGCGTGGTTCCGATGTCTCCGCCGCACGTATTTACGGAAGCTCCGATTCCTCCGCCGGCGTTCGGCATGGATCAAAGCCGCGCGGCTCGCCCCATGGTCCCATGGTATCGGCGTCTTTCGTTTGTATTCGTAGCGTTAGGTGTTTCCGTATTGTTGGTGGTGGGTCTGTTTGCGTGGTTATGGCCCACCAAGCCGCCCATTGCCTCACAAGCACTGGTCAACGAGCAAGGGCGAGACGTATTGCGTCTGACCTGCGCTAGCTGTCCGGATGGCACGGTAATGACGGTGGAGGGGGCATCGGCGACGGTAGCCGCGAACGTGGCGGATGTGTTGTTGCCAAAGCCTCTTTCCGTGGGAGACAACCGTTTTCAGGTTCGGATCGACCGACCGGGTTCCGGAAGAGACGAAGATGTCGAACTGCGCATGCCGGTCTCTTTTCGCGTACGACCTGATTTGACGGGGCTCACGGCAGACCCACCCACGATTCACGTGGAAGTCGAAACGCTCCCTGGCACGACGGTTCTGGTGGATGGTGTTGCGATTCACCCGGATACCAGCGGTAAAGCCCGTTATCCCGTGGATGTGACGGAGGCATGCACAGGACCAAACACCGATAGTATGCTTATCGACCGCACGATATCATACACCATTCAACCGAAAGGAGCAGCGGCGAGCAGTGGGACAGTGACCGTCAAAGTAAGGGTTACGCCCCTCACGTTGCAAGCGCCTCGCCCCCATACGGTCGTGGATACGGAAAGCTTTCTGGTGGCGGGACGCACGCCACGGGGAGCCACGGTGCAGATCGAGGGAGCACGCTTCGAGGCCGACAAGGATGGCGCTTTTTCTCGAACCCTACAGATCAAACAACTTGGAGAAACCACGGTACGCGTTCGTGCGATACTTCCGGAGCATGCACCTCGAACGATCTCGTTTAGCGTCAAGCGTGTCGAACGTCTGGAGGAGGAAGCCAATACTTTCGAAAAAAACTCGCAGGTCGAGGCTCGTAGGGTGATGGAAGAGGCAGCGGCGTATCGTGGCAAACAGGTCGTGCTTCGAGGTGAGGTCATCGAAGCGCGTTCACAAAGCTCCATTCGTGTGATCTTACTCGACGCCACGGGCACGTGCTCCGCACCTCCTTGCCTTGCTCGTCTCTTATATGCCGGGACGGAGCCTCTATCGAAAGGCGACTTCATCCGCGTGTTTGGTCGCGTCGCCGATGTGCAATCCGCAGGTGGAAAAACAGTCCCGGAAATCGATGTCGACTTCCTGTTGAAAGGTCGTTGACGGCAAAGACGCATCCTGAGCTGAACGTGAACAACGACGAGAAGGTTTCGAAACCGGCGCATGTTCAATCCCCAGGAACGACGACGTGGGGGAGAAACGGTTTTTGGACAATGGTGAGGATGGCTGAAATGCTGGCAAAGCAGCAGGGAAAACAAATGACCCGTGGACTCGCCATGGCTTGTGCATTCGTCGCCACGATAGGTGCGGTCAGCTCGTTTGCCGAGGCCGACGACACGAAAGTGAATCTGCCCATTCATCTTATCGTAGGACCGCCTGCTGGCCCGCACCCCATGGCACGGGTGAACGGTTCGCGTACGGGCTTGGTGGCTCAGCTTCCTTCGTCTCCCAAGCTGCTGTGGCATCAGCGTGTTCGAGGAGGCACCACACTACCGGTCGCGGTCGATGAAACCGGTGCGATGGTGATCGCCAGCGCCGTCGCCGAATTGGTGCAATTGGATCGGAACGGGCGCGAACAATGGCGTCAGAAGTTGGGCATGAGCGTCGCTTCCACCGAGCCCGTAATAACGTCGAATGGAACGCGTGTGGTACTGACATCGTTGGGACGAGCATGGGGCTTCGGACCAGATGGAACTATGCGTTTTCAAACGGATTTATCCGGATTCGGTGCCATCGCTCCAACCCATCCATTGCCCAAAGAAGACGGTACTGTCGTGGTGGCGGTGGGCTCCCAACTCATCGTTCTTGATCGTGACGGTTCCGTGGGTCAGCGGGCAGATGTGGGTCATCGACTGGTGGGCAGTATTGTCAGTGACGGACGTTCCGTGTTGGTGACCACCGACGGTGGGGATGTGATGCGGTGGTCTTTTTCGTTGCCTCCTTATCGGATCGGTACGTTTCGAGGCAGTGTGCGAGAAGGTTTCGTGCGAAGCAGCAAGGGGGAATTATTGGCTGTGGTGGATGGGCAGCGATTGGTGGCCATGGATCCAACGACTGGGGTTGCAGTGACACGATGGTTTGTGGTTGGGCTCGAGGGACCGCCCACGGTAGGGGAAAGCGGGACTGTCCATGTGGCCTCCCACGCGGGCATCGTTTATTCATCGGAGTCGACGACGTTGGATCGAGAAGTAGCGTTGGACACGTCCCCCGACGTTTCCGAGGGAGATGGGGGTGTGATTCCGTCGTATGGGCTACCGAGCCCGCCGTTGTTGGCAGATCGTTCGGGGCAAGTTGCGTTTGTGCGAGCGGATGGACGAGTTGGCGTGATATCGACGAACGGCACAGTACGATTCGCGTCTCGATCGTCGTTGGCAACACCGGTTGACTTGGCGGCCGCGGGGCCAAACAGGTTCGTGGTGGTTTGTCGTACGGGGGATATCTTTCTTTATGGTCCTTGAGGCCACGGCGGAGGCGGGCCGATCCATCGCTGTCGCATCCACGGTGCTAGCCTATTGACAATGCGTTGATGAACCTGCGGGCGCACGGCGATCAGCCCTTTGGTGGTAGGGGAGGAGGCGTCGGCGGGGCGCAATACGGCGTCGTCGATCAAGATTTGTTGAACAGAGGTGACCTTGGCTTCCACATAAATCCCGATGGACTCATCGGAAGCGCTTCGCAGGGCAGAAAAGCGGCACCAACCCGAGGCGTCGGGTTGTGGATTATCAGCCTGGACTTGATGGAACTGCGTGATGTTCATGGTCATGGCGGAGAACATATACACGGTGAGTGCCGAGCACGCGCCGGGCGTTTTGGCCCAAAGCCAGAACTCGAGGGGCAGATTGCGCGCTGCTACACCAACACCGAAGGCGGCGTTGGCTTTGGCGGACAGCGCAATGCATCTCAATCCGGATCGACATCGTCCTCCGGTTTCGACAGGCACGGATACTTGGCCGCCGAGCCCCAACACGCGCCATGGCGTCTGACCTTGGGCCACACTCATTTCCATGTCGCCATCGAGCAGCAAGTTGTCCGTGTGGGCCAGGTTTCCAAACGGACTTCGTAGCAAAACGGATCGGCGAAAGGGTCCGGCCTCGGTGGGAGGCAAAAAGACATCCTCGGAAAATACATCGATTATCGTAGTTTCGGCAGCGGCGTCCACGGGTATATCGACGGTGGGCGCGGGATTGGGCTGTTCGTTCGTTTCGCAAGCCACAAGGGCAAAAGCGATCAGCGAAAGGGGAAGGTATCGCTTCATGGGTCCAGCTCCGAACGAAGCCAGGCGAGGGCTCGGAGATAGAGGGTGTCTTTTCCGTGAATCAGATCGGACTGCAAGGGAACGACGATTTCATCTGGTTCCACACCATGTCCGATGAGCGCTTGACCGTCGTAAGCGATGGTGTCACCGGAGGCCAAACTCAAGCGCATATTTCCACCGAGCGCCATTTGAAAGAAGGACGAAAAAGCGCCCGCGGTAGGTTGTGGTCCGAAAATGCGAACGCGCGGCGATCCTTTCATACCAAAGGGAAGGTAGTCGCTCGCGGAACCGTCACGGTGTTGAAGCAGCGCCACGGGAAGATCGAGTTTTGCTTTCGCGCTACCGACCGAATAGGTGAGATCAGGGTAGTGGGTGTTTTTTTTATAACGTTCGAAGATGGCGAGTCCTTCTTCGACGGTGGAAGCTCCCTCGTAATCGGCCCAAGGTCGATCGTGAATGAAGATGGCGATATCGAGCGGTTCGCGCACGAGTTGCGTAATCGCTTCAGGGGCGTCGATCGTGCCTCCATTGCCCGCGCGATGATCGAGGATGACACCACGAGCGTTGGCTTTGAACGTTTCATTGGCTTTGAGAAAGATGGGGGTGGTGGTGGGTCCCCAAAGCGAATCCCAGGTGATTCCATATAGGTTTTCCCCTGGTTGGGAGTCTTCGAGCAGGCCCACGAAAACGTTCCAGCCCACGTTATGCGTGGTTGGATCAGGGCCTTGGACAAGGTGATACGAGGGCCGGTTGTCGCAGGCAACGAGTGGTTCATCGATTTCGTCGCGTCGAGGCAACGAAGAGACCTCGATCAGATCGGGGGTATCATCGCATGTTCCCGTCTCGGCATGGCATCGCACGATAGAGAAGTTTTGTGCGTACTTAGGAATGAGACCTCGAATGACCTCGGCGAATTCCGCATTGACTCGGTCATCATCCGCTTGCCACCAATCCCAAGAGACATCGATCAACGATCGAGCCCATTGCAATGGGTGCATTCCATCGATGGCGACGAGACGATCTCCTGGTTTGAGGCCTACGTTTCGGTCGGGTCCCACGTGAGAAACGAGCCAATCGAACGAGGAGGAGTCGGACGGCCAAGCGTGTTGAGACAGATCGGCTTTGCCTTCTATGAAACACGCGTTGAGGACGTAAGGGGACTGTAAGAATTGGATGGCTCCGGAAGCGGAGGTATGCCAGTCGTGCAATTTGCGAACGGCCGTGGCGAAGCCATGCCAGAACTCCCACGCGGACGTTGCCGTTCGCATCGCTTCGACTTGGGCAAGAGCATCAGGCAAGTGATCCCGTCGCGTTTGATGACCGCCGAAAAAATACTGCAAACGGGTGAATAGGAAGTCTACGACGCGAGACCGTTCTGCTGGCGGGGGCCAATGTGGGACGAGCGTATCTCCAGCACGACACAGGCCTGCGATGCATACTTCATCTTTTCCACAGGCTAGGTCTCTTGCGCCAAGACATGGAGCGCTGGGCTTTACCACACCTTCCTCAACGATTTCAAAACCATCGATGAGCGCATCGCCCATCAAATATAGAAACGCTGCGCTCGTTGTTAGGCCATCGATGGTCACCGGCGCACTTGCCATCTCCACCCAACCATCGCTGGTGCATCGACCGGTTGCCGATAGATCCGCCACGGAGCGTTGCAGCGGGTCCGCGGCATCATCCACGACGAAGGTGGCTGCGAGCCAACCGGATCGAATCCAAAGTCGAATGCGATAAGACGCGAGAAGGGGAGGGAGGGTCACGGGCAAACGAACTCCCTCTGCCCACCATTCGGGAGATACGGCTCCCACACGATTTCCTTCGAGTGCGCCAGGGTCGTTCAAGGTAAATAGATTTTTGATGGCGTTGGGATCGGGTTGAGCAGGATTCCACGAAGGGAGGGACTCGAAGCTTTCCGTATGAACCGCGCGAGGATCGAACGTGTAGTTGCCTTGGGGATCGAAATGGGCGAACGCGTTGGTGGGCAGAAATAGGCCCATCAAGGGTGCGAACCAAGCCCAAAGCGAACGTGGATTCATGGGTTGCCAACTCCGAAAAATCTAGGGAAGGGTCGAGTCTTGTCGCCAGCGCGGACTTTGGCGGCAAAGCCAGGGGAGCGTCAAGGTAAAGCCCGGAGTCCAGGAAGCGATCATTCGTGGTCCGATACACCCATAATTATTTGATATTATTCATAAAAATATTTTATCAAAAGATTTTTTGGCGACGGCGTTTCGTTCATCAGCGATTTATGTAGCGTTCGACTCGCGCTCCATTGTAGATGGAAGCACTTGAGTGTGCGCGGGGCCTGTGAGCACGCGCAAGTCCAGCCCGCCGTGTCGGGCACCGGAGTCTAGCTGCCCGTAGATGGAGATATTGCGATGTTGAGACTACGTACGCTTGGAATTGCGATGGCACTGGTGTTGGGCGCCTCTGGCGTCATGCTGACCACGGGTTGCGGGGAGGCCGTGTTGCAGGTGGGAGTCAATCCTCCGCCTGGACCGCCTCCAGCGCCACCTCCTCCTCCGGAGCCTGAGCCCGTTGCGGCTCCTGAGCCTCCGCCCGAGCCTCCTCCGCTGGTGGAGGTCAAGGGTGACGAAATCAAGATCAATGACAAGATTAACTTCGCAAAGAACTCGGCGGAGATCGAATCGTCTTCCAACAGCCTCATCGAAAACATCGCCAACGTGATGAAGAAGCATGCGGATATCGACTTCGTGGAAGTCGCCGGCCATGCTTCTCGAGAAGGCGACGAGTTCTACAACAAGAACTTGACGCAACGTCGAGCCAAGGCCGTCATGGACGCGTTGGTTGCGCTGGGCGTCGAGAAAAACCGTATGCGCGCCGTGGGTTACGGCTTCTATTGTGAGCTGCAGCCTGACAACCACGAGGCCAATCGTCGCGTGGAATTCAAAATCCTTCGTCGCGCGGGCAAGGATACTTCGGTCAAGGGCGGCGGATGCGAAGCTGCCGACAAGAAGGGTTTGACGGCAAAGCCGATCCCGGCGGATGCACCGAAAACCGAGAAGTAGTATTTCCGTTTCGGATTCTGATGACACCCATCACGCGGCATTTTGCTGCGAGGGGGGTGTTGTATCCACCAATCCCAATCCCTAGAATCGTCCATCCATTCGCACGCCTGCCCAGCCTCCTTGTGGTGGTGGCTGCGGGCTGAACGACAATCCCGGTTGATCGGGCTGTGTGAGCGTATTGTCTGGTTGCGAGCCCCCACTGAATATGAACAACAATGCCCCGGTGACGATTCCCGCCGCGCCTACGCCCAGCGCCACGTTCGCGAACAACGTATCCCGCTTTCCCGTGTCGTACGTTTTTTTCATCGAGGAGGGGCAAGCCGCGCGCCCACTTCCACAAGCGTCATCGAGATCGGAAATAGCTTTCGAGCGCTGCACCATGAAATAACCCGAGGCGCCGAGTCCAACGACACCGACACCGGTTGCGATCCAGGCAAGGGTATTCGATCCTTCTCGAGAATCGATTTCGACGGAGGACGAGGAAGATGAATCTGTACGTTCTGGCGTGTTTTGTGGGGGAATCGGAGCAGCCGCTCCCGGCGCTCGTTTGATCATCTTGATTTCGATCGTGGCTTTCTCGCCTTCCGCGAGTCGGACTTCTTGGCGAAACGGAAGGTACCCCGCGGCCTGAGCCACGACCACGCGCGTTCCGGGATCGAAAGGCATGGGTTGACCGATCGCGGACTCACCAAGAGGTTTTCTATCCACGAGCACGGTTGCGGTAGCGGCACCATCGCCTCGATGAATGATCAATCTGGGAATTCGAGGTTCCACCCGACCGATCGCTTCTTGGGCTTCGGCAATCACATCGCTGGCCGCGGAAGCTTGCGCATCGGCGAGAGCAATTCGGTACTCGCCCAACGCCATCACCAGCTTGCCCAACTTCTCGTGGCAATAACCAATATAGAATCCCACCTGAGGCGTGCGTTTGAAGGTTGCGACACGCTCCAACTTGCCGAGGGCAGTCGTATAGTCCCCCGCTGCCACGTGCGCGAGAGCCTCTTGAAACAAGGTTCGTGCTTCTTGTTTGGTGGGAGGCTCCGCCCCAACAGAGCCGCTCGTGGTCATGGTAGCCGAGCCGATAGCCACACAAGCACATAGCACCCACGGATAGCTTCGCGCATGCAACATGGTCGCAGGATAGCGCGCGCCTCGGATTCTGGGGAGTCCATGTGACTTGCATTCCGCTGGATCTTTCACGTTCTCGCACTACACTACTTTCCGCCTGAATCATGAAACTCGCCCCCGTTCTTCCGTTGAAAAAAAAATCGCGCACGCGACAACGCGTCGAACGGGTTCTTCTCTTCATTAGCCGCAAAAAAAAGGCAAAATCCGTAAACCAGGAGCCACCGAAAGCTTCGGCGCGCCCACCTCGCCTCTCCCCTTCCGTACGTCCGACCCGCGCTTCCACCGCCCCACCATCCTTGCTCGACGCGAGCGCGGCCTTGATGGGGGATACCGACGTTCCTTTCGCACCGTCGTCGGCAACTCTCCCCAAAAAAACTCGTAAAAAACCTAAGAAAAATCCTTTTCTTTCCACTCCCGTACCGGAAACCTTTCGCCCGCCGGCGCCCACACAACAAGCCCCTTCGGTGCTTTCAGCGCCCTTGGCCGCTGCTCCGAAAACCAAAGAAAACCAACTCCCTGCTGCCCCACCCTCGTTCCCTTCCGTCGCCTCTCGGATCGAAGCCGAGGCGCAAACAATATCCGAACGCAAACCACCAGCACGGCCTTCCCCTCCCACCCCCTCTTATGCGCCGGTTTCCCGTGATGTGTCGGTTCAACACACACCCCGGTCTACCTTCCGGGAATCGTATTCCCGTCAGGATTCACCGGTCTTGCCTCGGTACGGATCAACCACCGTCCCCGTGCGCGCCGTGGCCATCGCCCACGAAAAAAGCAACGCGGTAGGCACCATCGAACTGTCCTGCGTCGCACACGGATTACGCATCCAATTCGTCCGAATCAGCAGCTATACGGAAGGATTCGTTCCTTACCCCGCCACATCCTCCGAGCGTATTACCGTCCCTTACGATCAAGTGGCCGCCGTCGAATTGGATGCCGACGGATTGGTTCACCTTACGCTTGACCCTTCCGTTACACCATACCATCGCCTGGTGCTCGCGGGTCTCGCGCGCGACCCAGCCTTCGACCACATCACAAGCCATCGCCGTCGGATGCGGGTCGAACGCTCCATTACCATCGCTGCTCTTGCCGCATGGGTGCCCATCGCATTGCTGCTGCGAGCGCTGGTGGCCGACTTGCCTGCCGTGATGGTGATGGGAATGGCCGTAAGTGCCAGCCTCGTGCTTTACCTGACACGTCGCGATATCGCGACCAAGATCGTGTTGTTCAACCGAACCCACGAGCACGTGCGTGATGAACTCCTTGGTGAATTGAAAGCGCGTCTTGCACCGGGCCGCGTGCGAGCCATCACGGTGGCATCGGAGATTCCCGTACCGGAGGCAGCCCCCGCCGAATTGGGGGAGCCGGAACCCGATGGCACCAGTCTACGCGGATTATTTGCCACCGCGGGGGTCATGGCAGCGATGGCGGCCGTGGCTATTCTCATCGGCAAAAACTTGTTGTTCTCCTCGCCGTCGGATCCGCAAGCCAGTGGGACAGACGTGCGTGAACCCGCGGATCCAGTGCCAGCTTCCGAGCCTTTGACCAGCGCTTCGCCTTCCATCGTGGCCGAACCCGTGGCTGTCGTGCCTCCACCGCCTCCTTGCTCGTGCGACCGCGCCGATTCACCGCTGTGGGCCGAGGGCGTACCACGAATGTCCGTGCTCGCTCACAACCGACCAGGTCCCACTTCTTACGAACGACCTTCGATGTATCCCGAGATCGCTGTCGTGAACAACTCGTCGGAGGACTTGAAGGATATCGTCATGGTGGTGGACTTCATTCTCGGTCCAAGGGACGGTCGCAAAGCGCGGGTGGTCGACAAACAAGACTTGTTCTGGGAGGGGCGTCTTGGGCCAGGGCGTGCGGTCAAGTGGCGCGTGCGCGGCCGCGGGGACGATTATTCCGTTACCTCTTTCGTCAGCGGCATGCTCGGACAAGAAGCCAAGCCGGCTCCCGCCGACGCCTTCTACAAACTGTCGATGACGGCCAATACGCCGAGCGTGCGTTTGCATGGTACGAAAATGCTCGCGTATTTGGGCGACGAGCGGGTGGCGGAAGGACTCGAAAAACTTCGGCAAGAAGGCCGAGAGGAGATGGTGGAGTCGATTGAGCAAATCGTACAAGCCACGCGACCCCTTCGGGTCTGCTCCGTGCAAGCGAATCTCGACCCCGCGGATCCCCATCGATTCGTCGTCAAGGCCTGCGTATTCAACGCTAGTTCCTCACCCATGACTCGACCGTGGATTACGGCTACCGCCAAGCTCGAGGATTCCACCACCGAAGCCAGATGGCCCTTACCAGAAGACTTGCCGTCGAAAACTGGCTTGATCACCACCGGAACGGTCGCGCTTCCCGCCCAGCAAGATGGGGCCGATCCCAAGGCGACAACCGTTACTGTGAATGCCGATCGGTGACGGTCCACAGCGGAACGGCAACGTGTCGGAAGCGATCTCCGTTGTCCCGGCGAATACAATATAACTAATTGAATTTGTTGATATAATATTCGGTTTCACCGACTCGGGATCGCCCGGGTTACATCACCTCCGCGAGTTGTTCGGCGATCTCTTCAATCCGTGGATTGCCTTTCCCATCCCGCTTTTCCCACCAAGATTGCACAGCCGTGGCGAGCGCATTCAGTCCGAGCAAAGCGGCCATGCTGCCTTCGCACCAACTCGAGAACCGTCCCATCATGCCGCAAGCGAGTGCGCGAAAGGCATCCGAGTCGAGCGCATCGACTCGTTTGCCCCATACGCCCAAGGGAGCATCGGCAATCCCAAGGATTGGCTGGGTATCGACAAGCACAATGGTGGCATGGCAAACCTTTCTCGCTTCCCGAACGGAAGCAAATCGATCGGCATCCACCGCATCACGGTCTGCGCCAAGCAACGCGCCAAGCTCATCCAATCCAAGGATCAAAAGGACATCTCCACCCGATGCATGAAAGGGTTTCGGCTTTTTCCCCACGCGATGGGAGGGGCGAACCACGATCGAGCCATCGAAGTGTTTGCGAGCGAGATCGATCCACCGAGCATCGTCTTCCGAAGCCGCGGGAAAGACTATGGAATCACAAGATTCGAGGAGTTGTTCATATCCTTTGGCATTGCTTTTCGAATCCAATTCCAGAAGTTTCGCGTAGCCCTGGCAATCGCGAACGGCGTTCAATACCGGACGAGGACCCATCAGGTGGATGCGGCCAGGAGCTGTTCGCAACGCGCCACAAAACGCCGCGCGCATCGCCCACACATCTTCTTCCGACGAAACGACGATCCCCACCGCATCATCGGCGAGAATGCGGGCTTGTTCCCGGATTTGTCGCCCGATATTTCGTAAAGGCGCCTCGACGAGCACTTCCGCTTCATGCCCGACTTGTTCGACGATCGAGGATGGCACGCCGAGGGAAGCCACGTGGATCTCACCGGCGAGACGGGCGCCCATGGGTGTCAACAAGCCGAGTTTGAGAGCGCCAAACGTGATGGTGGCGTCGGCGACCACGACGGTTCCGAGCACGGTTCCCTTGTTGGCATCCAGTCCACTGGGCAAATCGAGCGCCACGCGTGTGGCTGCCGTGGCGTTGATGCGATCGATGGCTTCCGCGTATCGACCACCAATTTCACGATCGAGACCCGTGCCGAAAAGGGCATCCACCACCAGGTCGGCGCGTAGCAATTCCGTTTCCAACACCACGGTCGCTGCTTCATCTTCCAAGAGAACCACATGTCCCCCCAACCCGACGAAAGCATCATGGTTGAGCCGCGCGTCGCCCCGCAGTTTTTCGGGATCGGACATCAAACAAACCGAAACGCTGTAACCCGCCGTAAGCAAATGACGAGCAACCACGAAACCGTCGCCTCCGTTGTTGCCGGATCCGCAAACGACGAGCACGTGATCGTTGTCCTCGAGCAACGTGCGAACCACTTCGAAAGCCCCCCGCCCCGCGTTCTCCATGAGAACGACGCTGGGCACCTGGCAGGTGTCGATCGCCACGCGGTCAAAGGAGCGGATTTGTTCACGGGAAAGAACGCGGTGCATGATGACCCTCATGGGCTGTTCGGGAAAGCCTTTCGTCAAAATCAGCGACAAGGACCCTACTTTTCGCGAAGAGCCAGACCACGATTCAGGGCTTCGCGCATGGCGCGAACCGCCGAGCCGAGCCCCATGAACAGGGAATCGGCAATGATGGCGTGGCCGATATTGACTTCTTCGATCTCGGCAATGGCGGCAATGGCCGGGAGATTGAATCGAGTCAACCCATGACCTGCCGCAATGGATAACCCCAGTTCGTGCCCAACTCGAGCGGCATGCCGCAATCGCTCGAGTTCCTCTAGCTGTCCGTTTCCGGATAGATTGCAGTACTCCCCCGTATGAAGCTCCACTTGCTCGGCACCAAGATCACGGCAAGCCACGAGTTGCGCCTCTTCCGGAGCAATGAAAAAACTCACGCGAATCCCCGCCTTGCGCGCCCGCTCCGCCACCTTCTCCATCTGCTTGCGTTGACCCACCACATCGAGTCCCCCCTCGGTCGTGCGTTCTTCACGACGCTCCGGAACCAGCGTAATGCAATCGGGACGAATTCGTTCCGCAATCCCGATCATTTCGTCCGTTCCTGCCATCTCCAAGTTCAACAACGTCGTTATGCTCTCCCGCAATCGTTCGATATCCCGATCCACCATGTGCCGACGATCCTCTCGAAGGTGGGCCGTGATGCCGTCGGCGCCAGCGTCTTCGCATACATAAGCCGCGTGAATCGGATCCGGATAGCGTGTCCCACGCGCGTTGCGGACAGTAGCGATATGGTCAATGTTGACGTGCAGTCGAATCGTCATGGGGCGAGTGTAGCCGCGCGAAGACCTCGTGAGTACCCTCCGCGTTCGAATGGGTGACGACACCTCGGATCAGGCTGGTTTGGCTTGCGAAATCCGCATATTGTCCCCATTTCAGGACATGGAGCCCTGCTGCGCTTGCGAGAAATCATGACTCATCCAACTGTTTTTCGATTCGTCAACGCTCGTCTACCGACCCAAGACGGACCACGAGAAGGGAGTTTGACCATTCGCGATGGTACGATCGCGTGTTGGGATGGCCCCCAGGAAAAGGGTTGCGAAGATATTGACCTGCAGGGCGCGTGGCTTCTTCCGGGCGCTATCGATGGTCACGTTCATTTCGACGACCCGGGGTTTACCCACCGGGAGGATTTTGCCTCCGGAACGCGCGCGGCGGCTGCCGGTGGCGTCACCACCATTGTCGATATGCCGTGTACGTCGTTGCCTCCGGTGACGGACGGAAGCTCTTACGATGAAAAATATTCCGTGGTGGCGCCCAAAGCATGGGTAGATTTTGCCTTGTGGGGAGGCGTGCGGGGCAATGATTTCGACCGCGATTCGGTGAGCCGCCGTCTCGACGAACTTCGATCGCGCGGTGTCCGATCGATCAAAACCTATCTGATTTCCGGAATGGATACGTTCCGTGATGTGGATGCGGATCAGCTTGCGATCGTATTGGAGGAAGCTGGTCGTCGCGGGATGCGCGTGGGAGTCCATGCGGAAGACCGTCAAGACGTATTGCAAGCCACCGAGCGCGAACAAGCGCAAGATCCAGCCGGAATGCCAGCTTCGTATGCAAGAGCACGCAGTGCCGAGGCGGAAGCCAAAGGAGTTCAAACGTGTATCGAGCTATCGGAGCGAACGGCAATGCCGCTTCACGTAGTGCATCTGGCTTGCGGTCGAGGAGTCGATCTCATTCGACGTGCCAAGGCACGACAGGTCCCGATCACGGCGGAAACCTGCCCCCATTATCTGGCGTTTACCGTCGAGGATCTCGAGCGTTTGGGAGGACTGCTCAAAACCGCGCCGGTCGTCAAAAGTGCCGCCGATCGACAAGCTCTTTGGGAAGGACTGGCGGATGGCACGCTCGACATGGTAGCCACGGACCATGCGCCTGGAGCCTATCCGAAGGAAAAAACAACCGGATCCATCTGGACCGATTATGGGGGCGTGCCTGGAGTCGAACTTCTTTTGCCGTATCTGCTAAGCGAAGGGGTGATGCGAGGCCGCCTCTCTCTGGCGCGAGCGATGAGGCTATTGTCCTCCAATCCAGCACAAATTCATTCGTTGGCCGGAAAAGGGGGACTACAGCCGGGCAACGATGCGGATGTCGTGGTTTTCGATCCGCGTCCCCTATGGACTGTGCGCGCCAAAGACCTCGTGACCCGCCAGCCCTATACACCGTTCGAAGGTATGCAATGGCAAGGTCGCGTGACCACCACCTATGTGCGCGGCCGTCTGGTATACGATAGGGCCCGAGGTTTTGCCGATGCACCCCGTGGCAAAAGGGTCGAACCTCGTGGCTCGTCGATCGAAGAATGAAAAGCGTGGAGTCAAAGATGTCCAAAAAGCTGCTTGTAGGCCCGGCCACCGTATTCACCAATACCCCTGGCAATTCCGTCGTACCGAATGCCGGCGTCTTGTGCGCAAACGATCGGATCGAGCGGGTGGCACCCTTTTCCGAGTTGGCGGCGAGTAACAACGATGCCACGCGATTGTCCACGGACGGCAAGGTGATCGTACCGGGACTCATCAATGCCCATCATCATTTGTATTCCACGTTTTCTCGCGGCATGCCGATTGCCGCCACGACACCGCTGCGCAACTTCCCAGAAATTCTCGAAGGAATTTGGTGGCGTTTGGATCGAGCCCTCGATCTCGAAGCGGTAGAGGCCGGCGCCTATCCCCCGGTGATGGATTGCCTCCGTTGGGGAACCACGACCATCATCGATCACCATGCTTCCCCCAATGCCATCCGAGGATCGCTACAAGCGTTGGCGCGAGTATGCGATGAAGCGGGGATTCGCGCGAATCTCTGCTACGAAGTGACGGATCGAAACGGGGATCAGGGAGCCGTCGATGGCGTGCAAGAAAACGCGCAATTCGTGCGAGATTGTCAAAGCCACCGAGCCCACGGGGCCCTGCTCGGCTTGCATGCATCGTTCACCGTTTCCGAACAAACGCTTGCTCTTGCGGCTCGACAGGTGGACCCCGCTACACCCATTCATATCCATGTGGCCGAGGATGGGGCCGACGTCACCCGAACGCGGGAACAGTTTGGAAAAGGCATCATCGAACGGCTCGAAGCCCACGGACTACTCCGAAAAAATAGCATTTTGGTCCACGGTATCCATTTGACCGATGCCGAACTCGATCGCATTGCGGCCGCACAAGCTTGGCTCGTTCACAATCCCGAATCGAACGCGAACAACGCCGTGGGCCACTTGGATGTGCAACGCGCCATGGCACGCGGTGTTCGCGTTGCCCTCGGTACCGATGGAATGGCTTCGAACATGCTCCGAGCCGCCAAGTCCGCGTACTTGATGATCCGACATGCACGCAAAGATCCCACGGTAGGATTTGCGCTTCCTCGAAAATTGTTGTTTGAAAACAATGTGTTACTCGCTCGAGAAATATTCGCAGAGCCACGGCTCGGTTCGATTCAAGCAGGAGCACCCGCGGATTTATGCGTGATCGATTACGATCCGCCCACCGTTCTCGACGCAAGCACCTTTGATGGTCATTGGGTGTTTGGAATGACGGAATCACCGGTGTGGGCGACGATAACGAGCGGAAAGGTTCGCATGCATCGCGGTGAGTTTTTGGATCTGGATCGAGAGAAGATTTCGCAACGAGTCCTTGCCGCGGCCGATGGGGTGTGGGAGCGACTGCGCCAGATGCCCTGAGGATATTCATCACAACCATGGAGAGTTGGAAGCGGCTTCTGGTGGGATTGTCCACCGTATTGGTCGTGGTGGGCGCGGTGGCGTCGATAGCGATGCACGGACCCAATCCGCTGCTCCACCCATCTCCCATGCTTCGACTTTCGCCATGGTTACGCGAAAGCCTGTCGGCGACCCTCGGAATCGTATTCGGGGTAGCCACCGTGGCTGCCACGCGATGGTCGGTCCGGCACACGCGATGGGCGCGACGGCTTCACCGTGACTTGCGGCCCGTGGCCCAACAGCTCTCACCAGGGTTGATTGTCTTGTTGGCATTGTTGTCGAGCGCGGGGGAGGAGCTTCTGTTTCGCTCGTTTCTTACGCCCTGGGTCGGAATCGTTCCGCAAGCCTTGGTATTTGGTATCCTGCACCAAACTCGTGGACCCAGCCGATGGGTATGGGCCCTGTGGGCAACGGTGATAGGTCTTGCTTTCGGGCTCATGTACGCGGCCATCGGTTCACTCATCGGACCGTGCATCGCCCATGCGTTGATCAACGCGATCAATCTTCGCTTTCTTCGCGATCACGAAGTCCCTTGGGATCCCATCGAATCGAGGTGAACGCGGCAGGCGATCGACACACGCGGTCGTGCGCGATGCAAGATCAGACCACGAAGTCGAGCATGTGAAGACGTGTCAGATAGTCTTCCAACGTGGCGGCATATTCGCGAATCAATAGATCGAGTGCGATCATGATGCCCTTGTCATCCGTACTTTCTACGGTTCCGCTAATGGGGATCTCGCCTGACGGAAGAACGAGCACGGCGCTCCAATGGGCACCGACCTCGTGCGCTCCCGATGCGGAATTGTCGAGAAGCAGCCAGCCGTCGGACATCTCCACCACGGGGGCCATGGAGCCATCATCGAAACGAACTCGGGCTTGCAGTGATTTTGCTGGTTCGACGAGGTAATGCCAGCGACGATTGCGTTCGATCAGTTCTTCGAGGGTATCGTGGATGGGTTTGCTCAACGACGTGTCTTCCGATTCGAGGACCAGGTCGCGCATTCGTTTCATGGCTTTTTGGGTGCGGACGATATTGGCGCGCATCTCTTCGATACGGCGCGCATCTCGACGAACCTTATTGGCAACGATTCCGAGCAGGCCGTGGTAGAAAGGAAACGCGACATCTCCGTGAGTTTCGAAAAAATCGAGCAACGATTGGGTGGGGATTCGCCATATTTCGGAGGGTTCGGTGATGCGTGCGGTCGTATAACGTCGCAGACCGGTAATCGCCCCCAATTCACCGATGAGGGCGATGGGCCGCAAACGGAAGCGGACGGTATCGCCCTCGAATAGGGCGACTTCTCCTCGTACGAGCAAAAGTAGATCCGTGGGGTTATCACCGGCCCGAAAGAGGATCTCGTCTTTGTCGTGCTGGCGTCGTTCGAACACGCCGAGCAACGAGGTGAGATGCTCCTCGGAAATGTCTTGAAAAAGAGGGATCGTGCGCAGATCAGAAGGAGAAACCGCCATGGTTCGGTGTTGTATCCCAGGATCCCGATCGTTGTCGAGTACCGAGCCATCGGTGCGACAATGCCAGCAGGCCACGGGTGCCTGGGGCGCGATCCGACGAGCCATCGGTGGTTGCCACAGCGCAGCGGGGAAGTCCAAGCGGGAAAACGCCCAAACCATGGAGTTCGGAACCCCAAGCGTATCAATGCTGCTACGGTCAGCCCATGGTTGAAAAGACAGCACTGGGTGCCCAAACCTTCCTATTTCCCATGCCCGCGGTGGTCGTGGGCGTCATGGTTAACAACCGACCCAACTTCATGACCGTCGCTTGGACTGGCATGGCATGCGCGCAACCTCCCATGCTCAGTATGGCGGTGCGAAAACAGCGCTTCACCTACGAAGGGCTCACCATTCACGGACTTTTCTCCGTCAATGTTCCCAAGGTCGAGCATGCCGAATGGGTCGATTACTTCGGCATCGTTTCTGGTCGCGAAGAAGACAAAACCTCACGAGCCGGCATCGACGTCATGTACCGCGATGGCCATGAAGCACCCATGATCGCCCAATGTCCGGTGAATCTGATGTGTCGCGTCGAACAGATGACAACGCTCGGAACCCACGACTTGATCGTGGGACAGATCGTTCAGACCTATGTGGACGAGGATTGTTTGGTCCGGGGGGTGCCCGACGTATCCAAGATCGATCCCCTGGTATATGCGACGGGTCGTAAGACGTATCACGGTCTGGGGGCTACCGTGGCGAAAGCGTATCGGGTGGGTCTTTCCCTGCGATCCAAGAAACCGGAGTGATTCATGCGCAACGACGAAATGATACTGCTCGATCATGGCGGAGGAGGAAGAGCGTCGCGTCGGCTGATCGAAGAAATGCTGCTTCCTCGTTTGAGAAATTCCGCGTTGGCGCGTCTCGATGATGCGGCAGAACTATCCGTAAACGGATATAGACTATCCTTTAGCACGGACTCCTATGTCGTCGATCCATTGTTTTTTCCAGGTGGAGACATTGGAAAGCTGGCGGTCCATGGGACGCTCAACGATGTGGCGATGGGAGGAGGCAATCCCATAGCCTTGAGCGTGGGCCTGATCATGGAGGAAGGGCTTCCCACCGATGTTCTCGTGCGAGTCATCGATTCGATGGCGGAAGCTTCGCGACAAGCAGGTGTCCCGATCGTGACAGGCGATACGAAAGTGGTGCCACGGGGAAAGGCGGACAAACTATTCATCAATACCGCGGGCATCGGCATCATCGCGCCCGATGTGCATGTCAGCGGAAGCTTCGCGCGTCCGGGCGATGTCGTGCTGCTCAGCGGTCCCATCGGATCTCACGGCGTGGCCGTCATGGCAGAACGTTCCGGACTCGAGGTGGCGTGCCGAAGCGACACCGCCGCGCTTCATGGCCTCGTGCAGGATATGCTGCAAGCGTTTGCCGGCGTGCATTGCTTACGCGATCCGACGCGAGGAGGACTCGCCGCCGTGCTCGACGAAATCGCAAAACAGTCGTCGGTATGCGTGCATCTTCAAGAAACGTCCGTACCGCTTGGGCCTGGGGTGCAAGCCGCATGCGAAATCCTTGGCCTCGAACCGATGCATCTGGCGAATGAAGGCGTGCTCGTAGGCGTGGTCCCCGAACAAGGCGCGACGCCTGTCCTTCAAGCGATGCAAGCCCATCCTTTGGGCCGTAACGCATGCGCCATCGGTACCGTGCAAGAAGGCGAAGCCCACGTCATCCTGCATACCGCCATCGGCGGCCAACGCATCCTATCCGTCCCCTCCGGCGACTTGCTCCCTCGCATTTGCTAACCACTTCGTCTATCAACATCACCCATGCCTCTGCTCATGGTCCGAACCAATGCGCCCGTCGACGAAGCAACCATTCCCGCGCTGCTGCAGGAGTGCTCGTCGCAAATAGCCAAACTCTTGAGCAAGCCCGAAAGCTACGTCATGACGCTCTTCGACCGCGTAGCCTGTATGACGATGGGCGGAAAAACCGGCCCCACCTGTCTCGTCGAGGTACGCAGCGTGGGAAAGCTGACGCCCCACCAGACCCGTCAGCTCAGCGAAACCCTTTGCTCCCTTCTTTCCAAGCGTCTGGATGTCCCTTCCGCCCGTATTTTTCTGAACTTCATGGACTTTCCCGGCGCCCTATGGGGGCACGATGGGGGAGTTTTCGGCTAGATCCTCCCCTTCGAAAAATTCCCTCCGATCACAAGATTGATCTTCCCTCGCGCGGGCATTGCGCTAAATGAGGGGCCATGTCCAAACCTCAAGATCCCCCGCGCCGACGTCGCGAAAAGCGACGCCGTTTCAAGAAAGAGCAAGAGCTATTGCTTCGAAAAGCCGAGCAGGAGGCGAAAACCAGACTGGTGCCGCCCCCGGAAAAAATCAATTAATCCAGTAGCTTATGACTTAATCGCCCAAGGCCCGCCGGGCTGGTTCGCGAGCACCAAGACACCCAATCCCCGTCGATGACGGTGCAAGCTGGATGTCCGCGTGATAGCCTCTCGCGCCCCGACGCGATCGTCTGACACGAGGAGAAATCGATGCAAGCTTCAGGCAAAGGCAACACACAACCCAACCCGAATGGAATGCCACCGGCCGGCTTGCCGGGAGGAGCACCTGGAAACGCCCTGGGGGTCCAACTCGCCGGAGGAGCCGCCATCGTCGCGCCCGTCTCCGCTTTCCCCCATGGGGTTCCCGGCAACGCGCTGATCGTGGTGCCCGTCACCCAGCCCACCGAAGAGTTCAAAGCACAGCTCGAAAAAGGTCCCGTGGGCGTGACCCAAGAGCAAATGTGGAAGTTGCTCGGCTTCAACGGTCCGGCGGTTCAGGTGCAGGACGATCAAGGACGTCCCATCGCCATCGGCCTCGAAGATCTGCTTGCCGGACTCGAGAAACATTGGAAGCAAGATCAAGAAGACCTCAACCGCGCCCGCATCTATGCCCAGGAACTCATGAAATACGGACGCCTCGACAAAGCCGAAAAAGTCCTCGGCACTCTCATCGCCTCGGGAGAAGCGACGGGCGACGATTGGCTCGCGTTGGGTGCCACCCAGCTCCAGCTAAAGGCCTTCGACAAAGCCGAGGGAACCCTCAAGGGCGCGCAGAACTTGATGCCCGACAATCCCTATCCCTCGTTGCACCTCGCCAAAGTAGCCCACGAGAAGGACAACAAAGACGAAGAAAACGAAATGGTTCGTAGAGCCATTTCCATCGATCGCCGCTGTGTCGATGCCTGGGCCTATTACTTCCAATTTTTGCGCGATCGGCACGATGAAGCCAAGGCCATCGAGATGATCGAGCAGGAGGCCTCCAGCGGTGCCGATGCGAAAAACGCCGCGCCTTTCATCGCCCTTCAAGGCTTTTTCTCGGCAAACGAAGAAACGAGGGAACGCGCCATCGAATTTGCCAAAAAAGGTGTCGAGCGCAACCCCGATGATCCCCTCGCGCTTCTCGTCCTCTCCGCGCTGTACGGACAGACGGGCAACTTGAAAAAAGTCATCGACTTGCTGCAGCCGCATGAACCGAAGATGATGCGCGACGTTCGCCTGGCGAATAATTACTTCGAAGCCTTGTTCCAAGATCGCCAGATCGACAAGGTGACCAAGTTGCTCAACGCGCTCGCCGGTTCACCGGATCGTCAAGTCAAACAATTCGCGATCGAGCGTTCCAAAGGCGTGGCGCAATTCCTTCAGCAACAACAACAGCAGCTCATGGCCGCGAGCAATCCCGCGACACCCACCGGCCCTCGACCGGTAGGTGGCCGAAAAGATTGATTAAATCTCCCTGCGCCCCCCTTTTCTTCCCCCTTCCCCTTCCCACATCGCTTCGATCCTTTCGCCCTCGTCATCGCTATCCTTGCATAAGCTCCTGCTTCCACCCGCCACCCGATCGAACGAGGGAGGCGTTCACCACACCCGTGATTGCAGACCAATCTCACTCGCGTAGACTAAGCGCGTGGACGATGATCGCGATGACTTCGAGGTGTTGGCTCCGGGTGTCGTGCGGGCGCGATGGTGGCATCGGCTTTCCAACGGCAAAGTGCAATGCGATTTATGCCCCCGGGAATGCCGGTTGAAAGATGGGCAACGCGGTTTTTGTTTCATTCGAGAGAATCGTGGTGGCCAGCTCGTGATGACGAGTTGGGGTCGGGCCTCCGGGTTTTGTGTCGACCCCATCGAAAAAAAACCTCTCAACCATTTTTATCCCGGCTCGAGCATCCTTTCCTTTGGCACCGCAGGATGCAATCTCGGCTGTCGTTTCTGCCAAAACTGGGACCTTTCCCACGCCATGAAGGTGGATCGTCTTCAAGACCAGGCTTCTCCCGAACAGATCGCCGATGCTGCCGTATCCGCTGGATGCAAAAGCGTCGCTTTCACCTACAACGAGCCAATCATTTTTGCCGAATTCGCCATCGCCACCGCCAAAGCGTGTCGTCGACAAGGGATCAAAACCGTGGCCGTCACCGCGGGCTATATCTCACCCCAAGCGCGTCCCGCCTTCTTCTCCCAGATGGACGCCGCCAATGTCGACCTCAAAGCGTTCTCCGATCGATTCTACCAAAAATTATGCTTCGCTCATCTCGAGCCCGTGCTCGATACGCTCGCGTGGATTCGCAATCATTCCAAGACGTGGCTCGAAATCACGACCTTGATCGTTCCGGGCGAAAACGATGACCCCAACGAAATACGTCGCTTATGCGCGTGGTGCGCACGCCATCTCGGATCCGAAACGCCTCTGCACTTCACCGCGTATCATCCCGCGTATCGCCACAAAGGCACGGCCCCCACACCGGCATCGACCCTCGCTCTTGCTCGAACCATCGCCGCCGAGCAGGGCCTGATTCACGTCTATTCCGGCAATATTCGCGATATCGACGGTCAATCCACCGTTTGCGGAGCGTGTGCCACGCGCATCATCGAACGTGATGGATATCGGATTTTGTCGTATCGGATCGATGCACAGGGTCGATGCGAGGTTTGCGGCGCAAACGTGGCAGGACGTTTCGATGAGCGGGCAGGCGCGTGGGGCGAAAAACGCCAACGCCTTCGGTTGGGAAGATGACCCTCGATTCGTCAC
Organism: Deltaproteobacteria bacterium ADurb.Bin207; assembly: GCA_002070115.1. GTDB lineage: Bacteria > Myxococcota_A > Polyangia > Polyangiales > Polyangiaceae > MWCO01. The sequence goes on along the minus strand of MWCO01000007.1, from coordinate 96,926 downwards.
CTACGATTCGCCGAAGACGATTTCGATCGTTTCTCAGATTGACAGGACGCCCGGCTTGATCGATAGGAGAAACGTGTTCGTAGTCCGCGAACACGTCCCCGTTTTTCTTCAACGACATCTCAACGGCGCGGCTTGTCTCCCGCGGGGACTCTGAATTCCATAAACGTTTTGAGCCGTGCCCCTCGACAACAACCCTCACGGATCGTTCACACGCCAGACCGAATGTGATGAATCAGCGCGTGACAACGTGGGGGTGGAGGACACTCAGCCCATGCATCTTCGAGAGTTGAAGCAGAAGCCGATGGTAGAGCTTGTTCAGCTCGCCAAAGAGCTCAATATCGAAGGAGGCGCCGGCCTCCGTAAACAAGAGCTTATTTTCGCGCTTCTGCAAAGCCAGGCGGCGAAAAATGGAAGTATCTTCGGGGAAGGCGTTCTCGAATGCCTGCCCGATGGCTTCGGCTTCTTGCGTGCGCCCGACTATAATTACCTTCCCGGACCCGACGACGTTTACGTCTCCCCTTCCCAAATCCGACGCTTCGGCTTGCGCACCGGAGATAGCGTCTCGGGCACCGTCCGCCCCCCCAAGGAAAGCGAACGCTACTTCGCTTTGCTCAAAGTCGAAAAAATCAATGGCGAGGCCCCCGAAGTCGCCCGCGACAAAATCCTCTTCGACAACCTCACCCCCTTGTATCCTACCGCCAAGTTCGACCTCGAAATCCTCGATGGACCACGCAATAACTCCACGCGAATCGTCGACTTGCTCGTGCCCATCGGAAAAGGTCAACGCTGCCTCATCGTCTCACCGCCTCGCGCCGGTAAGACCATGCTGCTGCAAGATATCGCCAACTCCATCCATCGCAATCACCCCGATACCGTCCTCATCGTCTTGCTCATCGATGAACGACCCGAAGAAGTCACCGATATGCAACGCACCGTCCACGGTGAGGTCATCTCCTCCACCTTCGATGAACCCGCCACCCGCCACGTCCAGGTCGCGGAAATGGTCATCGAAAAAGCAAAACGACTCGTCGAACACAAAAAAGACGTCGTCATCATGCTCGACTCCATCACGCGCTTGGCCCGCGCCTACAATACCGTCGTCCCCCCCAGCGGAAAAATCCTCTCCGGCGGCGTGGATTCCAACGCCTTGCACAAACCCAAGCGCTTCTTCGGCGCCGCGCGAAACCTCGAAGAAGGCGGCTCGTTGACCATCATCGCCACCGCCTTGGTCGATACCGGCTCCCGTATGGACGAAGTCATCTTCGAAGAGTTCAAAGGAACCGGGAACAGCGAAATCCATCTCGATCGCAAACTGATGGAAAAACGCATCTTCCCCTGCCTCGACATCAATCGCAGCGCCACCCGCAAAGAAGAACTCCTTCTGCCCGATTGGAAACTGCAACGCGTCTGGCTGCTCCGAAGCTTGCTGCATCCTCTCAATGTCATCGACTCGATGGAATTCCTCCTCGACAAAATCTCTCGCACGCAAAACAACCAAGAGTTCCTGGAGTCGATGAACCAATAGTCCCGCCTCTCTCGTCCCCCCACCCCATCCAATTCGTTTTTCCCCTTCCCCACATGAACCCGGCCCGCGCCAGGAGCATCACACGCAAGCATCACCGAATATCCGCCCACGGAGCCAAAATTCCCTCATGCCCATCGCCTCCGTCATTGACTTGCCGCGGATAATTGTCCGAACATCGCTCATCCACTGGCCTTGACCCAACACGACCCCCCTTCCCCCAACGACACCCCCTCTCCCGGCACTGGAGAACCGGACGCCGTTCCTTCCGCCGCTCCGCCCTCACCTTCCGCCGCGCAACCCCATCGCTTCCGCTCCCCCAAAGAGCGTCGGGAAAGCAGAAAAAAGCGAAAGATTACGCGCACTTCCCTCGATACCGGCCTAGAAAGCTTGCTCGGTGTGATCATCGTCGGAAGCGTGCTCGCTGTCGGCACCGTGCATACCTACACACTTCTTTTGGTCGGTCTTCTGAGCACGCTCGCCGGAACGCTCGCCCTATTCCTTTACCGCAAAGATGCCGAGGAATGGCCGTTGACCTTGCCCGCGGGCGGAATCCTGCTGCTGACGCTGTGGACCGCGCTGCAGGCCATCCCTTTGCCCGCAAGCCTGGTCGCCATCCTCGCCCCTCATAACGCGGAAACCTGGCGACATGCCCTCGACCCCCTCGGGCTACCAGGCCCGGCTTGGCATCCCATCTCCCTCGACCCCGGCGCAACCTGGGTGGAGGTCCTCAAAGGAATAACCTACCTCGGCGTGCTGCTCACAAGCACCGTCGTCGCTTTTCGACGCGGCGCCACCTTCGGCGTCGGCTTGGTTTTCGTCAGCGCCCTGGCCGCCGGCGCCTTCACCATTGCCCACGGTATCGCGGGAATGACCAAGGTCTTTGGGCTCTACGAACCCATCTACTTTTCATCCCCCTGGCAGATGGGGCCTTTGCTCAACTCCAACCACCTCGCCGGCTATCTCAACCTCGGCGTCACCTGCGGACTCGGCACCCTGCTCGTAAGAAAACCTAATGTTCCTCGATGGTTATCAGGATTGGGGGTGGCCACCCTCATCGCCTTGGCCGTCTTGGCCGCCTCGCGAGGCGCTACCGTATTGCTCCCCCTGGGCGTCGCTCTCGTCGTGTTATTGCTTCGTTCCAGAAATATCCCCGAACAAGAAGCCGTCTCCCGCCGATGGCTCAACATCCTCACCTTCGGCGCCGTGGCAGGAGGCGTCACGTTCACCGCTCTCGGCCTCACCTCCCGCCATTGGAAAGCGTTGCTCGATCAAGACCTGGGAAAACTATCCATCCTTTCCTGGGCGCGTCCCCTCGTCTTCGACCACCCCTGGCTTGGCATCGGCCGTGGCGCCTTCGAAACCGTGTACCCAGCCTACCGGCCCATCCAAGGCCACGTGCTTTGGACACATCCCGAAAATCTCCTCGTCCAATGGGCCGCGGAATGGGGACTGCCCGTCACCCTCCTCACCGTCGGCTTTTTCGCCTGGCTGATCCGCCCGTCCCGCATGGGCGCCACGCGAAGCGCCGTCGCTGCCGGAGCCGTCGCGGGAATCTTCATCCTCGTTTTGCAAAACTGGGTCGATTTCAGCCTGGAAATGCCCGGTGTCGCCATCTCCGCCGTCGCCCTCATCGGGACATGCTGGGGAGACACGCGACGACGGGGTGTGGCTCGATCTCTCGGCCATCCCTGGGCTTCCCGCTTCGGACGTCGTGGACTGACCGTGGGCTTTGCCGTGCTCGGGGGCCTGGCCCTTTTGCTCGTAGCGACCCGGGGCATGCGCACCGCGCTCGACGATCGCCTGGAGTTTCGTCGGCTCATCGAAGGGCCGCGAATGTCCAAAGACCGCTTCAATCCGTTGATTCGCGCCGCCATGCTCCGACATCCCGCCGAACCCTATATTCCCCTCGTCGGGGCCGAACGCGCGTGGCGCGAGCGGGATGCCAACCCCATTCCCTACCTGCAACGGGTGTTCACCCGCGCCAAGGTGTATGGCAGAGCCCACCTCCTGCTCGCCGAAATCCTTTTCGCTCGGCATGCGCGTCATCAAGCGCTGATGGAACTCAAGTTCGCGTGTCGCGACGAACCCGCGCTCACGACCACCGCTGTCGGTCTCGCCGTCCATTACAAAGTCCTAGGCAAAGACCTCGATCGGATGATCCCGGAGGGCGACGATGGCCTGATCGTCATGGATACCTTGGCGGGTTGGATGCACACCCGCGACCCCGAAACCAGCCAGCGATACGACGAAGAATTGCTGAAGCGGGACCCGGCGCGCGTCGGCCCACGGATTCGCCAGGTCATAAACCGAATCCACGCCCTGAAAAACGCCGAAAACCCCTTGTGTGAAGGGGAAGCCAAGCGACGGGCCTGCGCCGATCAAATCGAAGAGCATATCGCTCAAATCGAAAAAAGCGAGCCGGATACTTCAAGGGCCGCCCGCCTCCGCGCCGATGCCCTCATGGCGCTCCACCAACCCGAGAAAGCAGATAAAATCCTGGCCGCCGCTTGTGATCACGTCAAAGACCGAAATGAATGCTTGCGCGCGCGCGTGCCGATCGTCGTGGCCCTCGGGCACGAAAGCGAGTTGGAGACTCTGCTCGATGCCGTCGCCGCCTCAGGATGCTCGAGTCCGGCCGCTTGCGCCCAAACCCACCTTTGGATCGGCAGAACCCAGCTCGCTCGAAAAAACCTCGGCGCGGCTACCAGCGCGTTCCAACGCGCCACCCGTCATGACCCCCGCAACGTCGCGGCCTGGACTGCCCTCGGAAATACTTCCAGCGCCCTGGGATTGCATGCCCAGGCGGCTCGCGCGTACGAGCAGGCCCTCGTTCTCGATCCCCAAAACGAGGACTTGCGCAAAAAACTCGACAAAGAAAAAAGAGACGCCGCCTTGAGCATCTCCCCTTCGCGACCTTTTTGAACGAAAGCCCACCTGCCTCCGTCGCCTGTCCCGTTGCCTAAATTATGCTAATATTACAATAGGTTACGCGCATTTCACACCGCGAGGTCTACTTGATCGTAACCATCGCTCGCGCCGCGGTGAATGCGGTAAGGGAGGTTGGGAAAAAGGGTGACGGCGGCGGCCATGACCGCCCATGTCAAAAGTCGATCGAGCGAGGAAGGGGAGATAGGGACGGCCTCATGCCGCCCCACGGAAGCGGAAACTCAGGGGCAGGTGAGCGTATGGGAGCCCAAGTAGGTGAAGGTGTCCTGAGAATAGCCATCCCATTCCACGGCTGGATCGAAAGGATCCGAGCCATCCGTATCACCGGATTGGATCCCGCATTTGCGGACGAGGGTATGATCGACTGTAGATGTATTACCCGATCCCCAAGCCGTACCGGGATCGAAGCCTATTTGTCCAATGACATCGAGGGTCGTGCCGTTGCAAACAAGCTCCACCGCATCATCGCCGTTGAAGTCAAGGGATGCTGTCTGATAATCGCATTTATCTTTTATGCCTGAAACTGCGCTGTTGTGGCAAATTACAAAGACTCCTCCCGATGCCAGATGGGGGGTGCTTGCCGGTGGAGTGATGGTTTTGCTGGGTGACGAGGCTGCATTCGAATAGACTCTCACCGAGCATTGCGAAATATCAACGTCTGCTCCCGTCGGGTTGTAGATCTCCACCGCCTTGTTATTGCTGGATCCCTCAATATATTCGCTGAAAAACAGCGTGGCCGGCGCGACGGGGGTTACCGTAATCTCTCCGGCCTGGTCCGTCGTATACCCGCCAGTCGTCGAGCCATCCAAATCGCAATAGGTCCACGTGGCACCATCATCGCCGGAGAATCGGAAGGCGAGATCGTAGGGGGAACCCGACGCCGCCGGGATCGGGAACGTAGCCATGTATTCGTCATTGTTGCTATCGGATGGGGTCCATCCGGGATTCGGATCAGCATCGATCCAGGTCCATGAATTGGGTGGCGTCGATGCATCCGGTCCATAACCAACCTGGCCTTTGACGATCGGATGAGGGTCGTTGCCCGTCTTGTTAAGATCCGTCAATCCTTCGATATAGAGTTGGCCGTACGCCGTGGCGTTCGTTCCTTCCGCACCGGAGATCGAAGCGGTTTGTAGACGGCACCAATCGATGCTGTGCGACGTCTTGGACAGCAGATCACCGGCTTGGGCCGGGGCGTAACCGTTGTCGGATCCGTCGAGATCGCAGTATTTCCACGTGTTTCCACCATCGCCGGAGAACCGGAAGGCATAATCGTAATGGGTTGCCGAGGCCGTGGGGATGGTCACCGTCGCCATATATTCATCGTTGGCGGGATCGGAGAATCCGTCGTTGGCCGTGGCCGCAGTCCAGTTCGTCCAGGTGGTGGGATCGGAGTCATTGCTACCGAAGCCCACCTGGCCGATCACCTGGGAGTTGGGATTGGGCCCGGAGCCCTGGTTGGTGAGTCCATCGATGAAAACGCGGCCGTATACGTCGCGCTTCTCACCTTGGATGGAGACCATTTTGGGAGGGAACTGCAGATTGCACCATCCGATGGTATAGGTGGGCGCGGAACCGCAAGAACTGTTGGCGGCGCCGGGGGTGCCTAGATCACCGTTGTAACTCACACTTGCGATGCACCAGTTGGCCGGGTCGTCATTGGCCGTGGCCGTAAGGCTGTCTGGCGATAGATTCAGAGCTTTTCCAGCTTGAATCGGGAAGCCGCTGGTGAAGATCACCTCATCGATGAGGTTGCTGGCGCAAGTGAGATGCAGTTCGTCTCCACCGTTGGCGAGAGCGATCCCGGAATAAACGTAAGCGGGCGTAAATCCAGGGGAATCACCGTTCGCAAGAGCAAGGTAGCCCCCCGAGGGAATGATAAGAGAAGTATTGATGGTGAACGAGCCACTATTGTCTCGCACCACGCATCCTTTGAGGTCGAAAGCGCTCGTCGTTGGGTTGTGCAGTTCGAACCATTCGCCCCCGGTGTCGCCAACCGTGGTGGGGTCCACCATGATTTCGGAGAAGATGACTTGCCCCACGTCGGGTGGAGGTAGACCGCAAACGTTATCCTCACCGCCACCGCCGCAGGTCTGGGAAGCGGTGCAGGTGCCGCAACTGATGGTGCCGCCGCAACCATCGTTGTAATCGCCGCAATTCAAGCCCGACGGGCATGCGGTGAGCGGCGTGCAGCCGCAGACGTTAGGAGTTCCGCCACCGCCGCAGGTCTGGGGAGCGATGCAGGTGCCGCAACTGATGGTGCCGCCGCAACCATCGTTGTAATCGCCACAATTCAAGCCCGACGGGCATGCGGTGAGCGGCGTGCAGCCGCACGATGTATTGGCTTTGCCCGGCGTACCGCGATCACCGTTATAGCTTTCGGTAGCCTTGCACCAGTTGGCCGCAAGGTCGTTATCGGTCGCGTTGAAGTGCGTGGGATCGAGGTTCATTGCAACCCCGTCGCCAAACGGGAAAGCGCTGGTGTACTTGACTTCGTCGATCATGACGGAGGCGCAGGTCAGCGTGAGCTGGTCGTCGGTGTTGGCGAGTTCGAGGCCGGTAAACACCATATCCGGCGTAAATCCAGGGCTGCTGCTTCGCGCGAACACGAGATAGCCGCCTGCCTGGATATTCAAATCCGCGCCGATCGTGAATGTCGCGCTGTTGTCCTTGATGGTGCAATCCCGCAGGTTGAAAGCGGAGGTGGTTGGATTGTGCAATTCAAACCATTCGCCGTCTTTATCGTCGAGGGTTTTGGGGTTGGGCATGATTTCGGAGAAGATGACTTGCCCGGCTTCGGGATGCGGAAGGCTGCAGACGTTGGGAACTCCGCCGCCGCCGCAGGTCTCGGGAGTGGTGCAGGTGCCGCAACTGATGGTGCCGCCGCAACCATTGGAAATTGTTCCACAATTCAAGCCCGCGGGGCATGCGGTGAGCGGCGTACAGCCGCAGACATTGTCTTCACCGCCACCGCCGCAGGTCAAGGGAGCGGCGCAGGTGCCGCAGTCGAGCGTGCCACCACAACCGTCGGGCACAGGCCCGCAGTTGAGACCAAGAATGGTGCAGGTGGTAGGCGTACAACCACAAATGTTGTCTTGGCCGCCGCCGCCGCAGGTCTCGGGAGCGTCGCAGGCGCCGCAGTCGAGGGTCTTGCCGCAACCATCGGAAATAGAACCACATTCCGCGCCTTCGGCCACGCAGGTGGTCGGCACGCAAGGCCCTTGTCCGCATACGTTGGGCGTGCCACCGCCGCCACACGTCTCGGAACCGCTGCAGGTTCCGCAACTGAGGGTGCCGCCGCAACCATCGGGGTAATCGCCGCAATTCAAGCCCGTGGGGCATGCGGTGAGCGGCTTGCAGGCGCAGGAGTCATTGGTAACCCCCGGCGTGCCGTGGTTGCCTTGCGCACCGTAAGCCTGAGTAGCAAGGCACCAATTGGCCCCGTCGTCATTGTCCGTGGCGTTGAAATGAGCGGGATCGAGAGCGATGGAAAAGCCATCGGTGCTGGCGGGCCAAGGCGACGATGTCTTGTATTGCACTTTGTCGACTTCGACGGATCCGCAGGTGATGGTCATGCTTCCGCCGGAGTTGGTAAGGATGACGTCGCGGTTATGGACATAATCCGGGGTAAATCCAGGCTGGGCACTGCTTGCGAAGGTGACGAACTCCCCCGGCCCGATGGTGAGCACCGTGGATATCGTATGCGAGCGTATGGACTCGGACAGCACGCACCCTTGCAAAGAATACGTGGTGATACCCGGGTTATACACTTCGAACCATTCGAAGGGATCTTCCAAAGGCGTATTTTTGGGGTTGTACATGAGTTCGGTGATGACGAGGTCCCCAGCGCCCGGCACAGGCAAAGGCTTTCCACAGACATTGGGCGTGCCGCCACCACCGCAGGTCTCCGGGGCCGTACAGCTTCCGCAATCGAGTGTGCCACCACACCCATCGGACGCCGAACCGCAGTTGAAACCTAGCGCGTCGCACGTGGTGGGAACACAAGGCTTTCCACAGACATTGGGCGTGCCGCCACCACCGCAGGTCTCCGGCGCCGTACAGCTTCCGCAATCAAGAGTGCCACCGCAACCGTTGGGCACCGAACCGCAGTTGGCGCCTACCGCGCTGCACGTGGTAGGCGTACATCCACAAATATTGTCCTCCCCACCGCCGCCGCACGTCTCCGGTGCCGTGCAGCTTCCGCAATCGAGTGTCCCATCACATCCGTTGGAGATGGTTCCACACTCCGCCCCTTCATCTTCACACGTCGTGGGAGTGCAGGTGCCTTCACCACAAACGTTGGGCGTTCCACTTCCGCCGCAGGTCTCCGGCGCCGTGCATTGCCCGCAGTCGATCTCGTTTCCACAACCGTCGGACAGCGTTCCACAATTGGCTCCCGCCGATGCACACGTGATGGGCGTACAGGAGCATCGGTTATCCGCACCGCAGGTCTCCGGCGCCGTGCAGCTTCCACAATCGATCGTCGAGCCACACCCATCGGAAATGGTGCCGCATTCAGCGCTTTTTTCCTCGCAGGTGATGGGCACGCAGGCGTCCGTGCTTCCCCCGGACCCTCCCGATGCGCTACTGCCACCAGTCCCAGCGCTGCCACCGGTTCCACCGCTGCCTCCTTTGCCACCGCTGCCGCCCGCGGGACTGTCCGTGGACTCGCCTCCCGCACAGCCAACCACCCAAGGCACCGCACACAGTGCCAACATCCAATACCGTTTTCTGCTCAACATTTTCGCCTCCCGGGCGTGGTTTCCCCATGGATTAGCACGGGAAACGGCAATGGGATAACGAATAATCCCGCCCAACCCTCGTTTGAGCCTTGGGAAAACCGCGTTCTTCAGTTCGTGACCGGAACCCTGACTCTCACGATCTCAACCCGCCTGGCTCCCCACGCACCCCAAGACGCCTCCATCGAGGCTCACCCTTCCGCCCTAAGGACGCATCATCTTGAAAACACGTAAGAAATTGGCGCCCAGCACCTTCTCGATCCGCGCGGTTTCCCATCCTCGATCCAACATCGATTGAACCAATCGCGGATACGCTCCCGCGCTCGCAAGATCCTTCGAGGGAATGATCGCACCATCGAAATCACTACCGATCGATACATGATCCTCCCCCACCGTATCGATGACGTGTTGCATATGGTCGATGATGACCGTTCTGTCGCGCGCGGCACCGGGCGCACGTAGAAATCCCGGATGAAAAATGATTCCAATCGTTCCGCCACTGTCGGCAATCGCACGCACCTGGGTGTCGTCCAGGTTGCGCCAATGGGGCTTGACTCCGCTCACTCCCGTATGGGTCACGATCAACGGCAAGCTTCGATCATGCTCTTCCACCGCATCCCAAAAACCCTTGGGATGAATATGCGCCAGGTCCACGAAACATCGGGCCGCATCGAGCTGCCGAACGAGTTCACGACCCCGATCCGTCAGCCCCTTGTGACGACACAAGATCGACGTGGGCACCGACGTCACTCCCACCGCGGAACTCGTCAAGTGGACCAGCGTGACCCGAACGACGGCTTCATCCGGGATGGATGCCACACCGTTGGGTGCCGCTTCGAGCGCATGCCCCCCTTGAATGGCGATCATGGAAGCAATCGCTCCCTTTTTCCTCGCGGCTATGTATTCCCCATAGGAGCGAACCAGCATCAATTTGCCCCCGGAGCGATCGAAAATGGCCCGAAGACGATGCAAATTCCGAACGAACGTCCGCCATCGGCCTCGCGCCGTGCGAAACGGATTCGTCGTGATGGACCACATCGCCCCCGACAGTCCGCCCTCGAGCGCCCGAGGCACGTCCACGTGGCCCACAAACAGCCTCCCTAGCGGACCTGAACGATGACGTTCAAACCAATCGTAGCCGTACAGACGATACGGAATGAACGAATCCACGTGCAGGTCGATGAGTTCCACCTGATGCGCGAGCTGTACGGCTTCGAGGGAAACGCCAAGTTGACCCGCCAAAGAATGGGGGTCGAGAAGATGCGTATCGACAATTGATGCGTCCACAGCCCATCCATAGCAGACCATGGGTGGCGTTCGAACCGCGGATGAACACCCGCCCCCTCATCCTCAACTCAATCGCTCTTTTCCCCCTCCTTCGTTTCCGAAACCTCTTCCGTGGTCTCGGTTTCCCTCGATGCCTCTTCCGCTTCCGAGGCCGCCGCTTCCGAGGCCACTGATTCCGATGCCTCTTCCGCTTCCGAGGCCCCTTTCGCCTTGGTCGAGCCTGCCTCGCCCATCGCCCGGTCTTTCGCCTTCTTGCGTCGCTTCGTCTTCTTACGCCCGCTCGAGGAGCCTTGCCCTTCGTCCGATGATTCCTCAAACAACGATGGCCCATCGGCAACCGCGAGCGCATTGGGCCAAGACCGCCAGGCAAAGTACGCCATCGGCACGAGAATCAGGAAAAAACCTGCCAGGATCACGTCGCTCTGCAGCGTGTACAGCACGTCTACCTGTCGTTCTTGGAGCGTGGGATAAAGCGCCACGGACATCGCGAGCAGCACGAGCGCTACCCAGCCAAACAGCCGTGAATCCGTGTCTTTTCTATCCACCGCCAGAAGCGGGAGCAAAAACACGTAATGGCAATAGTAGTTGGCTGGATAAAAGAACACGGGGATCATCAACAGACCCATCATGGCGGCTTGGTGATAATGACGGCGCCGACTGGCGGCGACGGCCAAACCCGTAAACAACAAAATACCACCATAAAACAATGGCTTACGACGATCAAACGCGGCGAGCTGGTACTTTTGCCAATCCGTCCAGGGCTCGGGTAGTTCCGGCCGAAGAACTTGCTTTCCCGTCCGATCCGATTCGTAGGAGAGGATATTCCGAAGCCCCACGTGGTTGACGTTGGGTTTGTCCTGGTGAATCGAGATTTTATAGAACCAATTGCCCCACGACGCCTGGTAGCCAAACACGGCAGAAGATAGGGCGACGAGCACGAGCACGCAGGCGATGGCCCCCGCGGCCGAGCGAAGGAAAGGAGGGAACGCTTCGCGAAGCCCCTCTCGCCAGGCGGGACGATCTTTGGTTCTCGCCCAATCCACGAAAGCCATCGCAAAGGGAGCCGCGAGAAAAAGGGTGGCGAAAGCAGGGAAACCACGGATCAATCCCGCGTAAGCCAACAGCGCTCCGCCGGCCATCCAACGCTTTTTGTAAAGCGCACAAGCTCCAAACCCCAGCGCCACCATCCAATCGAGACGCAGCGTGGAGCCCATCAGATTCGTACCGAACCGCGATAGATCCGTCGTGCCAAAACCAATCGCAAGAAGGAAGGCCACCCGCCACCCAAAGGTTCTTCCCACCACGACCAGCATCGCCAATAACAGCAAAGGATCCAATAAAGCCGTCAGAGAAAGGGTCCATTCATTGGCGGGAGACCAGGCCCAAAACGGTGTGGCGCTCAAAATCCACACGGGCGTGGCATTGCCCCCGTGATCACGCAGACTTCCCAGGTATCCCCCCGCCCCCATCAGATCTTGGAAGTACTTCATATCCTTGCGGAAGGATTCCCAGCGTTCCGGGGTGAAGCGATCGCGTACCGCACGGATATCCGGCATGACCTCGGCCGCTACTTTCACCTCGTTGTTGTTCAAATCCCGCAAACGCGTATGCGCAATTCCCGATTCACCCACGTTCGGATTGTTGTCCACATAGGCGGCCAGGCTCGCGAGATACAAACCATCGAATCGCAGCTCGCGAAAGTACTTCACCAAGGGGAAGTACACCCGCATATCCCATGGATGAACAAGGGTCTGACGCCCTTTGGCCTCATCCCGAAATTGCGGCATGCCGAAGTTGTAATAACAGCCGAAGGCAAGCACGGCCAAAAGCCCCAACGTAGCGGTGGCGCCACGGCGCACGCCGCAATCGTGGCGCGCAATAGCGTGAGTTCTGCCTGCTCCAACGGCCACAATTCCGACAACTTGAGCCCCAGGGAAATCCCAAACCCCACGGGAACAATCACGAGCGCCTTCATCCACCAAGGTGAATCCCGACGATGCATCAACAAAAAAACTGCGGCCACCAGCCCAAAAATCTGCATGCGCTGCTCGGCATCTTCCTGCGATGGCTTGCCTTTGCTCGTTCGTAGCGTCGGCGGAAAAGGATCGGGCACGCGGGACCAAACTCCCAGTTCCCCCACGCTATATCGACCGTCACCGCCCGACGCCTGGAGTTTCACATAACGCCCACGACCCTCCAACCCCGTCGCCGTGCGCGTTTGCATCCCCGAACCGCGAACCGGACGCGCCGCCCACAACAATTCATACGATTGCCCATCGTCCGATACGAATAACGAGTACGTATCGTTGGCATCACCCTGCAAACTCACCGCGACAATCGGCATCGATTGCCCCAGGTCGTACACCACATACGCATCGCGGCTTCGCAACACCGCGGTGAGTTGCGTACGCCAATCATCGCCTTCCTCCGCCGCACGACCATCGGTCAGCCTCCCGGGTCGAGACACACCCGAGGAATCCACCGCGGAACGATGAGCAAGAAGGTTATCGGAATCCGCCCCGTCGGAACCAGGGCTGGTCGCGCACGACGACAAGCCGACGAGAGCAAGGCAAGTAAGGAGCATGAACCATGTCCAACCATGTCGGACGAACGCTCGCTGCCAGAAGCACGACATGGCGCCCAGTCTGGCATTGACCGGAACCCGCTCGCAAGCAGCGATGAACCCCGATAAGCCCATCGTTGTCCATCGACCGACGGAACGCTTGGAAGTAGGGTCCATCGCAACCGACCTGCTAGGCTAACCACCGGTCAAAATGGCCTAACACGCTGATTCGCTTTGTCGCACCACGATGGATAACCATTCTGAGACTACCGAAGCGCTGACTCCCATGGCAGAGCCATCCACGGCGAACGAAGGGCCAGGGGAATCGAATACGTCGGAACCTTCCGAGGGGGAAAAAGCCCCCCGGAACTCATCTAACTATGCAGAAACAATAGGGAAAATCCTTCGCAGCCTGACGGCTTTCGGACTGATGGGTTTTTCCTCCGTGCTGTACTTGCAACAGCTCCGGGGCAAGTGGGTCGACAAGTTCATCATCGGCAACACCCTCGATATCGAAGCGCGCAACCTGTTGCTGCTGACCCTGGTGTTGGGCGCGGGATTCGCCATGGTCCTGCCTGGCGCATTTTTGTTGTGGAAACGGTCGCAAGCCGCGGTCGAACGCATCCAACGTCTCGCGCGAATACTCAGCCCGCTCGTGGTGGTCGGTGCCATCCCCGCCATTTTTCGTTGGAAACCCTGGACCGAAGAACCCATCGGTTTGAGCGTCGCCATCCTTGTGGTTGGCTTCATCCTCGAAAAAACACTACGGCTTTCCTTGGAGGCTTTTCCGGAAAACCGATGGCGTGGTTTGGCCCATCGCCTCATCGCGATTCGTGATCGCTTTCCACGGCTTACGCACTATGCCCCGCTGCTCATCGTGGTGGCAGGCTCTCTGTTTTACGCCATTTTCATGAGCGTGATGGCGTTGCGCCTGCACTGGCGCCTCGAGACGCGAGCCTTCGACCTCGGTGGCTACCAAAGCCTGTTCGTCAACGCCTTGTCAGGACATCCGTTCCGCTGCCCCGCCAATGTCATGCCCACGGGCGATTGGTCTTCGCTCAAAGGACATGCGGAAATCTCGATCTACGCCTTGCTCCCCCTGTATGCCCTGTACCCCCGCGCCGAAACGCTCCTTGTCATCCAAAGCTCGCTGCTCGGTCTGGCCGCCATCCCCCTATTCCTCACCCTGGCCCGGCATCTTCCACGCTCCCTCGCCGCGGTCGTCGCCCTTGGTTACCTCGCCTTCCCCTCGTTGCAAGCTGCCAACCTCTTCGATTTTCACATGCAACCGGTGGCGATTTTTTTCGTCCTCTGGGTCATCTACTTCCTCGATGCCCGACGCTACGTGTGGCTCGCCATCGCCCTGCCCATCGCCCTGGGCTGCCGGGAAGACATCGGCATCGGCTTGACGATAGGTGCGATTTTCCTTGTGTTTTCCGGTTACCGCCCCATCGCGGGCGCCATCGTGGCGCTTGTATCCGTCTGCTACTTCGTCGTCATGAAGTTCATCCTCATGCCTATGGCTGGCGAATGGTGGTTCGAAAATATCTACAAAGACCTGTTCCCTCCCGGTCAAGCCACCTACTTCGGTGTCGTAAAAACCCTGCTTACCAACCCCATCTTCGTGCTGAAAACCCTGCTCACCCAAGACAAACTCATCCATATCCTTCGCATCTTGACCCCTGTTTTTTTCCTGCCCCTTCGACGAACTGCGCTTTGGTGGCTGCTCATTCCTGGTGCGTTTTTCACCATCTTGACCACGGGATACAAACCCACCGTATCACCCACGTTCCAATACGTGGGGCATTGGATCCCTTACCTTTTCGTAGCCACAGGCCTGGCTTTGGCCGCCATCGGCAAATACCAAGGCAAAATCCATCAGGCCGCGGCATCCATCACCCTTATCGTCGTTACCCTCGCCTGCACCTACAATTGGGGCGCGATGATGCAGCGAAACCATATGGTCGCCGGTTGGGGACGTGTTCAACTCGGACCCCTTACCGAAGAGGAAAAAGTCAAGCTGCAACAACTCGAAGAATTGATCGCGTTGATTCCCGTCGATGCATCGGTCGGAGCTTCGGAAACCGAACACCCCCATTTCTATCAACAAATCACGGTGCAAACGCTTCGCTATTCCTATGACAAGCCCGATTACATCCTCTATCGAATCAATACCGGAAAATTTGGCTCCGACCACGGCAAAAAGCAGGTCAATGAAGGCAACTACGTTCAAATCGAAAGCCGCGGGCCTTTCATACTGCTCGAACGCAAAGACCGAATCTCGAAAAACTGATCCCACCGCGTTTGAAAACACGAGCCGAAACAACAGACTCCCAGCGCCCATCGAGAACAGATGAAATCGGCCATCCACCGTGCTAGCAAGCCAGATCGAACCGTGGATGCGAAGTCCAGCCGGTTGGCTTTCGCTGTCATCGGTTGATGGAATTCTTCGACTGGAGGTCGGTGCGATGAAGGCGCTCATCAAGGCTAAGCCCGAGGTAGGCATCTGGATGGGAGAGGTGCCCAAGCCGGAAATCGGACCCAACGACTTGCTCATTCGGATCCGAAAAACAGCGATTTGCGGGACCGATATCCATATCTACCACTGGGACGATTGGGCCCAAAAAACCATCCCCGTTCCCATGGTCGTGGGCCATGAATTCGCCGGAGAAGTCGTCGAAATCGGCTCCGCGGTCGAAGGATTCCACATAGGGGATCGCGTCTCGGGCGAAGGCCATATCACCTGCGGATATTGCCGCAATTGCCGCGCCGGAAAACGACACCTTTGCCGCAATACCAAAGGCGTCGGCGTCAATCGTCAAGGATGCTTCGCACAATACTTGTCCTTACCCGCCTTCAACGCTTTCAAGCTCCCCGACAGCATCAGCGACGATCAAGCCGCTGTTTTCGATCCGTTCGGCAATGCCGCCCATACCGCCCTATCCTTCGATCTCGTGGGGGAAGACGTGCTCATCACGGGCGCCGGACCCATCGGATGCATGGCCGCCGCCATTTGCAAGCACGTCGGAGCACGCTTCGTGGTCGTCACCGACGTCAACCCCTATCGTCTCGAATTGGCTTCAAAACTCGGCGCTTCCCGCGTCGTGAACGTTCGCCAGCAAAAACTCGAGGACGTGATGAACGAACTCGGCATGACCGAAGGTTTCGACGTTGGCCTCGAAATGTCCGGCACGCCTTCCGCTTTCCAACAAATGCTCGCCACCATGAACCACGGCGGGCGCATCGGACTTCTCGGCATTCCTCCCAAGGAGACGCTCATCGATTGGAACCACGTCATCTTCAAGGGCTTGATTATAAAGGGGATTTACGGGCGTGAGATGTTCGAGACCTGGTACAAGATGAGCGCCATGCTGCAAAGCGGATTGAATATCCAACCGATCATCACCCATCGCTTTGCCATCGATGACTTCCAAGCAGGATTCGATGTGATGCGCTCCGGACAATCCGGCAAGGTCGTGCTCTGCTGGGATTGATCCCGCGCTCCGTATCGAAATGCCCCAGCAAAATACCTGAATCCCCTCATGTCGTAGACTCACGACGCTCGTCCGACACGATACGGCCATCCACCAACTTCACCACGCGATCACAACGCGCCGCAATCCTCGCATCGTGCGTGACCACGATCATCGCGCATCCCTTCTCCCTTCCAAACTCCCGCAATAACGAAAATACCTTGTCCGCCGTCTGACTATCCAAATTACCCGTGGGCTCGTCCGCAAGCACAATCGCGGGATCCATCACAAGAGCACGCGCAATCGCCACCCGCTGCTGCTGACCCCCCGACAAATCCGTCGCCTTATGCTTGGCGTAATCCGCCATCCCCACCCGTTCGAGCAGCGAGTAGGCATGCTGCCGTTCCACCCGCGAAACCCTCCCCCGATCCGACCAAAGAGGCAGCAAAACGTTTTCCAACGCTGTAAATGCAGGCAATAGATGATGGAATTGAAAGACGAATCCAATCGAGCGTCCGCGAAATCGCGCCAGCGCAAGATCGTCCAACCGTGAGGTATCCTGACCCCGCACTTCGACAAGGCCCGACGTGGGCCGATCCAACAGCCCCATCAAGTTGAGCAAGGTGCTTTTTCCAGACCCCGAGGGTCCAATCAGAGCGGTGAGTTCTCCCTGCGTGACCGTGAAATCGACACCGTGGATGACCGTTGTAAGTACACGATTTCCATACGCTTTTACCACATTCTGCAGCCGGAGCAACGTATCAGCCATAACGAATGACCTTGGCTGGGTCGAGACTTGCGGCGCGACGAGCCGGTGCCACCGCCGCCAAAAGACCCACCGTGAGAGCCACACCAAAGGCGAGAGCAAATCGAGTGGGCCCCAAATCCACCGGAAAGGTAGGCGACCCATCCGAGTTTTTCGCAAGACTGGCAAACAACAACGATAGGCCCGTGCCCACCAGCGATCCGAGCAAAGACCCCACAATCCCCACCATCGCTCCTTGAATCATGAAGATCTTGGTGATGCTGCGCGTCGTGGTCCCCGTCGCTTTCAATATCCCAATTTCTTTCGACTTTTGCACGACGGATACCACGAGCACGCTGGCGATACCGAGCATGACGGTAAGCATGACGAAGAATTGGATCATGTAGCTGGAACTGCTTTGGGACTTGAGGGCGATGAGAAGCTGCGCGTTGAGTTTCATCCAGCTATCGGCATCGAGTCCCGTGCGGGCGGCGGCTTGCGAGGCAACCCAATCCGCGCGGAACACATCGTTGACCTTGGCTTCGATGGTCGACACGCTGCCGGGCAACTCCAACAAGGTTTGCGCCGAACGAATGGAGACAAATACCCACCGCTGGTTGAGGTCCTTGTTGCCGATATCGAAAACACCCGAAATCGATACGATTTCATCGCGGCCTTCCGTGCTCACCATGCGCAGCTTGTCTCCCACACTCACCCCCAGATCCTTGGCAAGCTCAGTGCCGATGACAGCTTCGGTTCCCACCAGACGAAATGAACCGCGACGTATCTTTTGATCGATGGGGATGATTTGGATGTATGTGGTGGGGTCCACGCCCCGCAAGGCTACCGAACGGCTGATGCTCCCTTTGCTGACGAAAGCCGAACCCGCCACGGTCGGCGCGGTGGCGGTCACCCCAGGCACGCTTCGGACAATCTGTTCGACTACCTGCCATTGATCGATGGTCGCCGTATGCTGCACCGCCTTTTCCACCCGAAGCGCTTGAAGCGCATCGGTCTTGGCAGAGGCATCACGAGGGTCACGCTCCGGCGGACGAACGATCACATGGGGCTGGGCGCTGAGCGTTTGACGAATCAAATTGGCTTGCAAGCCGTCGATCAAAGCTCCCACGAAAACCATGACGGCCACACCGAACGCCACTCCCACGAAGATGAGCAACGTTTGCGTCTTGCCGGCTCGCAAGAACCGCAAGGAAACAAACCACTCAAAAAGCACGGTACTGCATCTCCGATACAACGTGGGACCGAACGCGCTGGCCTTGTTGCAAACCCACATCCAAGGTCAGCACGACAGGCTCGCCACCCTCGAGGCCCGCTACCACCTCCACGGCGTCACCCGCTCTCGTTCCAAGACGAATATCCCTTTTGGACAGGTGATTTTCCTCCAACAGAAAAACATACGGACTGGGGGTCGTGGCATCGCGCACCGCCGCTCCCGGAACGAGCAATACGTTTTGTCGCGTACCTGCATCGATCGCAATCGATACAGTCATATCCGTTCGCAAATACGAAGGCGGCTTGTCGACACGAAGTCGAACTTCGATCGTCCCACGACCCGCGTCGATGGAAGGGGCAATATAATCGACAATGGCTTCAAAGGATTCCAAGGGGAATGCATCCGCCGAAGCAGTCGCCCGCTGCCCAAGACGAAGCAACGACAAGTTCTTTTCATCGACCTGAACCGTCAACCCCGTCCAGCCCGCCTGCGCAAGCGTCATGAGCGTGCGCCCGGCCTGCACGACGTCTCCAGGCTCGACATCACGCGTGAGTACAATTCCCTCGGCGGGAGCCACGACACGGGTTTGCGCAAGCCTCGCCTTGGCGGCATCGAGCATCGCACGGGCAAGGGCGACTTGAGAGACCGCCGCGCGATGATCCCCACCTCCCGGCCCGAGACTGGATGATTGCGCCAGGGCTGCCGCATGCGCGCTCGAGGCGATCTCGAACGCTTTGCTTGCCGCATCGACCCGTTCTTGCGTGGAAGCCCCTTGCTCGGCCAACGATCGTTCTCGCTCGAGATCGGAACGCGCTTGTTCTTTTTTGGCGGCCGCTTGCGCCACGGCCTCGAGCGCCACACGCGCGCTCACGCCGCCGACTTGTCCCAGCCTGGCCTCGGCTTGCTGCAAAGAGGCTTTGGCCTGCTGCACGAGAGCCTGGGCCTCCGTATCATCCAGGCCTATCAATACCTGACCTTTTTTCACGCCCTCGCCTTCGCGCGCGGACACTTCCACCACCGTCCCAAGCACGACCGTGCCCAGATGAATCCGCGCCTCGGGAAGAACCTTGCCCGAGGCCACCACCCGATCGACGACAGCATGTCGTTGGGCGGCGACGACTTGCACCAACGGACCCCGGGAGCGATGCCAAAAAAACACCATGATCACGGTCAGGGCGACGAGCAGCAGCGCGATTCGCGGCAGGGTCACGAGCTTGGAGGAGCGATGTTCAGCCATGAGGGAAACAACCTGCGGTGGCAGGGGAGTCAAAGATTCGAACGAAAGGATTCGAACTTGAACTCATGAGTTCATAGTTGACACAATGAGATCATATTGTCAAGCTGCCTTCGTGGGTAGCTCCAACACATCCTCTCGGATCGCCCGACGTCGCGCCGCGCAGCGTGCCGCCATTCTCTCCATTGCCGCCCAACGCTTCGCCGAGCATGGCGTGGACCGCGTTCGCCTAGACCAGATCGCCGACGAAGCGGATGTGGCGCGCAACACCTTGTACAGCCACTTTTCCACCAAAGAAGCGCTCGTCGAAGCCATCGTTCGCCCTGGCCTCGAACAGGGACTGTCCGCCCTTCGCAAACTGCGGGGCAAGGAACCTCGCCAGCGAATCGACGGTGTTCTCGAGGCTTATCTTCAACTTTGGCGCCAACACCGCGATTCCTTACGCGTAGCCTCCCGTCTGCAAAGCTTCCCCTCCGGCAACCTGGCCGAATTGCATCAAGCCTTCGCCCAAGGCGTTCTCACCGCCTTGCGCTCCGCCGCCCGCGCCGGAATCCTGCGCGTTAAAAATCCCACCATCGCCGCTCGCCTCGTCATGCGCGTCGCCATCCCCTTGCTCGAACTCTATCTCGGTTACCCCAACGCCGAACAATTGTTCCACGACAGCATGCAAGGCTTGCTCCTGCTCGACCAACCCCCCCCTAAAACCCCCACCAAACCCAGCCGCAATCCCAAAAAACAAACGCGCCCCTCGTCTCGGTAATTTGCGCTCAACATATTGAAATTATTCAGAAACACTGCTGCCCCGTAACGCCGATCCGCCTTTTCCCAAATGCCTCTATACTCCCCTCGTGCTCAACCCTCGCTCCCTATCGATTCCCCTGGTCGCCTTGTCGCTCGCGTCGGCTCACCCCGCCCACGCCCAACAACCCCAGCCCTACTACTACACCGAATACTCCGAACAATGGTACGGATGGCAAAACCTGGCCGTCGATGTCCCCCTGCTCACAACCTTCGTCATCGCCCAAACCCATGGGCAGGATACCTTCGCCCTCGGCACCATGGGAGCCTTCGTCGTAGGCTCGCCCATCGTGCATCTCGCACACCACCGTGTACCCCCAGCCGTGCTCAGCGGCTTCTCCCACCTGCTTCTGCCCCTCGGTGGCTACGCACTCTTACGCCCCGTCGTCGGCGAAATCGCACCAAGCTCCTCCAAAGACACACAAATCGCTGCCGCCGTTTCAATAACCAGTCTCGCGGCCCTGTCGCTCGACGTGTTGTGGCTGGCCTACGACCAAACCGAATCCGAAGTGCGATTCGAAAGCCGCGCCCGCTGGATTCCTCATATCGCCTTGACCACCCACTCCGCCTCCCTCGGTTGGCAGTTCTGACAACGAATGCCCCAATCCATCACAACTAATTGAATTTACATATTATTTTAGATTTCCCCGATCCGGTGGCCGTCCCCCGTTATTGCCGTCGACGAGGATGAGAACGCACCGGGATGAGCCGATCGCCTTCCACACGGCCCCGCACCCAAAAACGCGTCTGTTTCTCCTCGTTCACCTGATCGGTGAGCTGTGCATAACAATGGGGATCAGAAGACAACACCACACCCATCTGCACCGACGCTTCGAACAAAATGTCTCCGAGGTGTTGGTCGAGCAATCGCTCTCGCGCAGCTACCGTCGTGCCTGGTTCCAAACGAAGCCATAACTCACCTCGGACATCGTTTCCATCCACGTGCAGTTCGACGGACATCTCACTTACCTTTCCTCGATAGCCATGATCACAAGGGCTTCGATTCATTCGACCGCGACAGCATCGTGTCAACCATTCCGGCAGGGTGAGGATGGACAACCCAAGCTTCGAGCCATGTCCATAAGCCATGACTCCGCCACAACACCAGCATCATCCCCGCATGTCTTCGTTCCTCGGATCGGACACCTGCCCATTCACCCCCGATATCCATGGTGGTTGAACGCCCAGTTTCTGACAAAATAGAAAAGCGGTGGCTTTGCCCAAATCCGTCACGGGAAGATAAGCGTCGGGCTCCACCGAAAGCGCAGAAGAATACGCAGGGCTCGAGCCATCGAGAATATGCTGAAGATCCTGTGCCAACGCCCGCATGGTGGGATACCGATTGTCCGGATGCTTGCGAATGGCCTTGGCCACAAGCGCTTCGAGACGCGGATCCACCGGCTCGAGCAACCAATGCAACGGAGGTGCATGAACCAACACCTGCTGCGCAAGCATATCGATATCCTTGGGACTTTCGAAGGGCAGATGCCCCGTGAGAACACGAAACGCCACCACGCCAAGGGCATAAATATCCGCCCGCGCATCTACCCCCTCCGAAAGTACTTGCTCCGGTGGCATATAGGCCGCCGTTCCCACCGTTTTTCCCGTACGCGTCGTTCCCCCGTGGAGCTTGGCAAGACCGAAATCCACCAGACGAATCGCTTCCGGCGCATCCGGCAATCCCACCAAAAAAATATTGTCGGGTTTCACATCGCGATGAACGATCCCCGCATCATGCACCGCGGCAAGCCCAAGGGCCGCATCACGCAATATCGGCAGCGCGGTCTCCACGGGTAGGTGTTTTCGACGGCGCAGACATTCCCCCAAGGACTCCCCTTCCAGCCTTTCAATCACGATGAATGGTCTGCCATCGATCCGACGCCCTACATCCATGACTTTGACGACGTTGGGGTGATCGATACTGAACGCGGCGCGGGCCTCGTGAAAGAATCGTCGACGCTCCGATTCGCTTTCCGCAAAGCGCCTTGCAAGGATTTTGACGGCCACGTTCTTCTGGGTAGCCAGGTCTTTCGCTGAATATACGCGCGCCATCGATCCTTGACCGATCAAGGAGCCCACTTGATAGCGTCCGGCAATGATGCTCGCACAGGGCGCCGATGGGCTTTCCTCGAGGATATCGTGTTCGAGGCGATCGGTGAGTCTGGCACCATCGACAGGACAGAACGTTTTATGCTTGTCGTAGGTTGCCCTACACCGCGGACATACCATCGATGGTTGGGAAGGGGTCGGCTCGGGGGCTGATGCCATGGCACGCGAAAAGGGTGGTTGACGACCGCTTTTACCGTAGCACACCCATGCTACCGCGGCGAGCCTGGGATGGTAAACCAAGACCATTGTCGACACGACCGACCACCGTGAAGTTTTCCTCCCCAACGCTTTGCATTATCCTATCGGCATTGACGCCCCATCAGCCGACATATCATCCTGTTTCGACGGTCCATCGTGAATAACCCTCTTCGAGTATCCAGCGCTGGCGCCTCCGACGTGGGACGTCGTCGCAAGCATAACGAAGACGTCATCCTCGTGCGGGAAGACTTGTCCCTTTGGTCCGTAACCGATGGCGCTGGGGGGCATAACGCTGGAGAAGTCGCCGCCGCCCTCGCCGCGCGTTCGATCTCCAACTACATGGGCGCAACCGTACGAAAAGCTTGGGATCAACCCATCTACGATCCGTTTGGAATTCCCAACGGCGGTCGACGTCTTGCCGCCGCCATTCGCAAAGCCAACAAGGACGTTCTCGAAGTCGCTCGTCACCAAAACAAGTACCAAAACATGGTGTGTACCGCAGTCGCCGCGGCGCTCTGCCACCGATCCATGCTCATGCACGTGGCCCATGTCGGCGATAGCCGCTGCTATCGCCTCCGATCCTGTCAGCTCGAACAACTCACCTTGGACCACTCCCTGCTCATCGAAGTGCTCGAACGAGAACCGGATCTCGACAACACGATCGTGGCGCGCATGCCACGCAATGTCGTCACACGAGCGCTCGGCATCGAAGACAACGTCCGCGTGACCTTCCGCTCTTTTCCCATGCTACCGGGAGACCGATACCTGCTTTGCTCCGATGGTTTGAGTGGCATGGTCGACCACCCCACCATCGAAGCCGCGTTGACGGAACCCTCCTCGCCCAAAGAAGCCGTTGACCGACTCATCGCACTCGCCAACGAGAACGGTGGCAAAGACAATATCAGCGTCATCGTGATCGATGTGGATGCCGATGTCGATCTGGTGGGATGGCAAGCTCCCTTGGCGACCACCAAACCAGAGACCTTGGACTCGGATATCCCTGAAATTCAAGTGCTCGGAACCGACGAATCCGATACGGTCGGTCAACGATTGTCTCTCATCGAATCCTTTCCCCCCGATCTCATCGAGCCTATCGGCGAACTATTCAAAAAAAACAAAGACGACCAAGACGATTGAAAGCGCGCTTGGGAAACGAAAAATTGCTCTTTTCACCAGCCCATCGTCAACGGGACGGCTCATCGCTCCACACGTTTCGCGATACGTGGACAACCACATCCAGTTCCGGCTTGATTTTCAACGTTCCCAGCATGGCGGAAAACGGTTTGATGCCGAAATCCGGTTGATGAATCCGTAGGGTTGCCTCGAGCCACTCCCGATCCCGCGGCATCAGATCGAAGGAAATAGAACGCGTTTTTCCCATCACCTCGAGATCGCCGGACACCGAAAATCCCTCCCCTTTCGCCATCATCGATCGGGAATGAAACCTTATGTCCCGGTGTTTCTTGATGACCAGCACGTCTTCGACGATATGCTTCTCGATATCTCTTTTGTCTTTCGCGCTGAGCATATCCATTCTCTGTTCGCCCTCTTTCATCGCGCAGCGCACCGATAGGGAAGAGGCATCGACTTTCACTTCCACACCATTTTTTTCCTCGTTGACATCGACCGTGAAGCGAGTGACATCGATCCACAGATCGTGGGCCACCGCGGAAAGTAGCCCTTCCTTGTACGTCAGGACGTGAATTCGAACAGAAGAAGGATCGAGAATCGTCAAGGCTACTGGGTTCTTTCGATAGGGTTGTCGGAATCCGTCCAACGCATGGTCGCAATGGCTTCATAAGCTTCGTACTTGCCTTTTTCCGACAGGCGAACACGACTTGCGCAAGCGTGCGGGTCATGCGTGTACAGCAACCAGCCGTTTTCCGCGATGACCCGATCGAGCAATGATTTTTTCTCTTCGATGAGCAATTCCGGATAGCGATCATAGCCCATGGTGATGGGCAGGTGGACCCAAGGCATGCCGGGAATCAAATCACCCACGAAGGTCAATGGACCACGGGGACAACGCACACGGGTCATCGTCAACCCCGGCGTATGACCGTCGGAATAACAAAATTCATAGATATTTTCGGGAAGCGCGGAGCAATGGGGCCCCTCGACGAGTTCGAGTTTTCCCGTGGCTTGGAGCAATTCATGCAACCTCGGAATGAACGAGGCACGGTCACGGGCATGGGGATGCAACGCACGCTCCCATGCTTTTTTCCCCACCACGACCGTGGCCTTGGGAAAAACGAGTTCAGGTTGTTGGTTTTCTTGCCACGAGGTGAGCATGCCACCGACGTGATCGAAGTGCAGATGGGACAACACGATGACATCGATATCGACGGGTTGTACGCCGAGGGACGCAAGGGATTGCAGCAAGAGAGGCTCTTTTTCCACGACGCCGAAGCGGTCTTGGAGTTTGGGCTCGAAAAATGTACCGATCCCGGCTTCGAGCAGCACCGTGCGCGTGCCGTCGCGAATGAGAAATGGACGACAGGCAAGCAAAATCCGATGGCGATCGTCGGGCGGGCTCCACGTTTCCCACAAAGCTCTCGGGCAATTGCCATACATGGCACCACCGTCGAGGCGTTGGGTGTTGCCGGTCAACGAATCGATTCTGAACATGAGAACCCTCCGCGGGGTGGTTCGGGACTTGCCAAACGACCGGAAGGTGGACGACAACAGCGCACCCGGTACCTTCGACCAGCTCCCAGTCTGCTCCGCCCCATGTTTCTACAGCCTGGCTCCGCTGGCTTCAACGCAGTAATACCCCTGTTCGCTCATGGACCTTCTGTACTTCATCATCCTCGTCAGCTCACTCATCTTCGTGCATGAGTTGGGTCACTTCGTGGTGGCGAAGATGTTCGGAGTCAAGGTCCTGACCTTCTCGTTGGGATTCGGCCCGAAAATCATCCGTATCCGCGGGAAAGAAACCGAGTATTGCATCGGCATCCTGCCATTGGGCGGCTTCGTGAAAATGCTGGAGGAACGCAAACACGAGCCCGTACTCCCCGAAGACGCCAAAAGAACACTCGAATCCCAACCCTTGTGGCGGCGTGTGTTGATTGTCATCGCCGGACCGACAATGAACCTCGTCTTCCCTATCTTATTGTATTTTGTAGCTTTTTTAGGAGATCGGCATTTCCTTCCTCCCACCGTGGGCATGGTGCTTCCAGACCATCCGGCCAGTGGTGTGCTCGAGCCGGGGGATCGAATCATGGAAGTGAATGGGGAGCGCATCACCACGTATACGGAGTTCAACCGCATCGTGCGCAAAAGCCCCGGAATTCCCCTTCATTTGAAGGTGTTTCGAGAGCTGGGGTATATCGATGTCACGGTCACTCCCCAACCCGTGGTTGAACCTCGGGAATTGGATTTGTTCGAGACGGTGGGACGGATCGGAGTGAAGCCTGGCGCTCCTGCCGCCGCCATCGGTGTATTCGATCCGCAATCTCCCGCGTATCGAAGCGGATTGCGAACTTTTGACCTGGTCATTCAAGTCGGTGAACGACCCATCGAGCGGTTCATCGAGTTGGAGCGGGCGTTCGACAGCAACCGGGGTGAAACCATACCCGTGGCCTACTTGCGACCCAAAGCGGTGGAAGGGGCATTGGGAGGTCTGGTGGACTTGGCTGTGTTCGAGCATGGTGTCGCCGCTTTGACCCCCTCCCCCGAACCTGGGGAATTGCTCGCCCGCACCGGCATCGAGTCGTCGGACTTGTACGCCGCGGTGGTTCCCCGTGGTTCCGCCGAAGCCAAAGCGGACTTGCGCCCTGGCGACAAGATCATCGAAATCGATGGGCAACCTGTGCTTACTTGGCATAGTTTCCGCGACAAAATCGAGGCAGATCCGGAAACCCCTCATCTGCTTACATGGCTTCGCGATGGACGTCGCACCAGCGGTACCATCCAGGTGCGTCGTGAAGATTGGGTTGACGAAATGGGGGTGCTTCGTTCCAGCTTCGTGATCCGAGCCCAAAATTGGCTGCCCATGGCAAACGAAGCGCTCGTGGAAAACCCCGCTCCCATTCGATGGGCGGCGACCAACGCGCTGGAGGAAACCCACGATGTCCTGCGCTTCATCAGCGTGAGCATCGTGCGTCTCATGCAGGGAAAACTGAGTTTTTCCATGCTCTCGGGTCCCTTGACCATCTACGAGGTGGCGGGCGAAGAAGGCGCCAAAGGCCCCGGATATTTCCTTTGGGTCATGGCCCTGGTCAGCGTCAATCTCGGCCTCATCAACTTATTACCCATCCCCGTGCTCGATGGAGGTCACCTGCTCTTTTTCCTCATCGAAGCCGTCATCCGTCGCCCATTGCCCCTTCGTGTCCGCGAGGTCGCTTCCATCATCGGCGTTCTGGTGCTCTTCGCCTTGATGGCCATCGCCTTCAAAAATGACGTCGAGCGACGATGGGATGTCATCGTGAGCCAACTCAAGGAGCTTTTCTGAATGAGTCGACGAGGACCGACGGCGCGTTCTGTCGCCGCTCACGTACTGCTCCGGGTCGAAAAGGATCAGGCCTTTGCCTCCGCATCGCTGGATTCGGAGCTGGCTCGAGCGGTGCAATTGACACCCGCGGACCGTCGTCTCGCCACGGAACTCGTGTACGGGGTGTTGCGGTGTGAGACGTTTTTGGACGATCGGATTGAGAGATACACGCGCAAAGGGGTGGAGAAGCTGGATGTGGAGGTTCGAGTCCATCTGCGTGTGGCGGCGTACCAAATCCTAATTCTTGATAGAATTCCAGCATTTGCAGCCGTTTCGGCCGCTGTGGATCTGGTGCGCGATGCGCGGGGTCATCAGGTTTCTCGCTTCGCCAATGCGGTGCTTCGAAAAATCGCTACCGAAGTTCAAGACCATGGCCGAGTATCCATGAATGATGCGGTAAAATCCTCGATTCATCCAGGATTGTTGCGACGGGTCACCCAGGCGTTGGGGGGGCGAGAACAAGCAGAAGCCATGCTTTCGACGGGGCCATTTCCACCGGCCTTGGGAATCCGCATTCATGCGGGTCAAGATGTGGATGCTTGGAGTCGCCTGTTGGAACAATCGGGATCCAATGTGCGAGTGCAGCGCGGCAAAGTAAGCCCGCGGTGCCTGTGCTTGTTCGGCGCGGGCCGTCCCGATGACTTGCCCGGATTCGATACGGCCTGGTCGGTGCAAGAGGAAGGATCTCAAGTGCTTGGTGCCGCGGTCGGGGCTCGACAAGGGGAACGGGTGCTCGATTCTTGCGCCGGAAGAGGCAACAAAACCTTGCTTCTTGCCGAAAACGTTGGTCCTTCCGGCTGGGTCGACGCTGCGGATTTGTATGAACCCAAGCTCGACGCCCTCGTGACTCGCGCCCGCGCCTTGAACTTGCCCGTGCGAAACACCTACGCCGTCGATTGGACCCTGGGAACCGGTGATGTGCCCGACGGCTATGACCGTGTGTTGGTCGATGCCCCCTGTTCGGGGATCGGGACGATGCGTCGACGCCCGGAGGTGGCTCATCGGAATCTGGATCGCACGCTTCCAGCGCTTCAAGAACTGCAAAAGGGAATCCTTCGCCATGCCATCACGCGATGTCGTCCAGGAGGCACCGTGGTATACGCCGTGTGTTCGATCCTCGAGGACGAAGCGGAAGCGATTGTTCAAGCGGTATCTTCGGAGGGAACGATGGAGCCAGCGCCTTTCGATGATTCCGCGATCGAATTGATTCGGGGCAAGACGGCTCTGCGATTGCTGCCCCATATCCATGGCACGGACGGGTATTTTCTTGCGAGTTTTCGGAAAAGATGAGGTGTGCTCGCCCGTCGAGGGCATGACCGCGCGCCGAGCCGTCTCATGAGTTCTGTCCTCCTGCCCCATGGATACGCTGGCGCATGGTGCGATCGTCTGCGATACTGCATGGAATTATCGACGATACGGAGATTTTCATGAAGCGTTGTCGAGGTGTCATGAAGCTCGGAACCCTGGTCGTGGCCTCGTGTCTCGCGGGGCTGGTGGCATGCGGCACGGAATCGGGCGGGGGATACTCCAGTTCGCCCACCGCGGATGCGGGAGCGGATGCCCACGGGGAAGGAGGAACGGAAGCACAAGCGGAAACCGGCCCGATCGAGCATAAATTGTCCTCGATACTCGTCGAACCGACCAATTCGCTTGTCGAATTGGACCTCAATGCGGTGTCGAGTCAGCCGTATACGGCCCTGGGGCGATTTCTCGATGGAACGACGGAAGATGTCACGGACAAGGTCACGTGGACGCTTTCGGATCCGGAAATAGGCGTTTTTTCCGGGGCGAGTCTCGATTTGATGCCGATGGTGAGCGCTGGAGCGAAGACCACGCGGGTTCGTGCCGAATTGGATGGGGTCAAAGGAGAGGCGCAGCTCACGGTGGTTGCGTATCGGAAGACGGGTCCAAAAACGGATTTCTTTTTCGTGCTTCCGTTCGACGATCCGCAGGGATCACAAGACAAACCGTTGGAGTTCAGCACGGATGTTCGCAGCCTGGATGTGTTTTTTGCGATGGACACCACCGGATCGATGTTGGGCGAGATCAAGAACTTACAACAAGCCTTGATCAACCAGGTGATCACGCCGATGCAGCAACAGATTCCCGATTCACAATTCGGCGCTGGAGCTTTCGAAGACTTTCCGGTGGGCAATTACGGAGCCACCAAAGGCTCCGAATGTGGAAAAGGCGGCAGTTCGCTGCCCGATCAACCACTGAAACTGTTTTCGGTCATCACCTCAGACGCCAACCAAGTTCAAAACGCCGTGAATCAATTCGATACCGGGCAGGGCCCCATTGGCTGTGGACTTGATTGGCCCGAAGCCATGATCGAAGCGTTGTATCAAATCTCGACGGGCGAAGGGCTTTCCGGACCTGGACTCACGAATGTTCCCGCCAATCATGTAGGCGTAGGTGGGGTCGGATTCCGACAAGGCTCCATGCCGGTCATCATCCCGATTACCGACGCCATGTCCCATGCTCCTGGCGAGAACGCGTACTGTCCCGAGTCCGGAGAAAGCGTCAATTATACCGGACCCGTGGCAGCCGTCGCGCATGATCGTCAGCAGACCAAAGACGCGCTCGACGCCATTTGTGCGCGCGTCGTTGGGGTGGCTTCGATTGAAACGGCATTGTCGCCGCAATGCTCCGGGCAAGCCGATGAGGAAGATTTCGCGCGGGCCACCGGCGCGCGGATCCCTCCTGAGGCTTGGGATACTCCTGCTCGTCCGGCCAATTGTGCACCGGGGCTCTGCTGCACCGATATGAATGGGGCAGGTCGACAGCCTGACCCGGATGGCCTGTGCCCCCTGGTGTTCAGGGTCAACGCCAACGGACAAGGACTCGGCGGAAGCGTGGTGACCGGCCTGCAAATGCTGACACGCTTCGCCGCTTTCGATGTGGTTACCGAAACCGTGGGAGAAACCGAAGGACTGTCGGGGGAAGCGCTGCCGCCGGGCACAACCACCGCCGATTTCCTGCTCTCTATCGTGCCGGACTCGTATGAAAAACCACCGCCCCCTCCCAACTTGCCAGAACCCACCATGGATTCGGTGGGCTTCCAGAACGTGACACCGGGAACGTTGGTGCGCTTTCAAGTGACCGCTTTCAACGATTTCGTGAAGGGAACCGAACAAGCGCAATTCTTCCGGGCCACCATCAAAGTCCTCGCGGGAGGATGCACGGACCTCGATGCCCGTGAAGTGCTCATTCTCGTTCCGCCCAACCCCATCGTGATCAAGTAGCTCATCGCGAAGTCCGCCTTCGCCCCCGAATTGTAACTACTTGAATATGCAACAGTTTCTACGTTCCGAACCCTCGCGACCCACCACCCCCCCCTCGGAACCATCCCACCACACCCGGCGGGACCAAGTCCCTTCCGAACCCACGTTGGTTTGTGCAACCTGTAGGCATCCGATTACATCCATGGTGTATCGGATCGAAGTCGCGGGTGCCCATCGCCATACCTTTGCCAACCCCCATGGTTTGGTTTTCCAAATCGGTTGTTTTTCCGAGGCCACCGGATGCCGGGGAACAGGACCGGCTTCCGATGATTTCACCTGGTTCTCCGGATACGAATGGCAGGTGGGGGTATGCGCTCGTTGCGGAATTCACCTCGGTTGGCGATTCATCTCCCACCGGACCTCATTTTTTGGCTTGATTGTCGACCGGCTGCGCGACACCTCTTTACATCCGTCACAACAGCCGTAAGGGGTAACGCCCATGAGCGACCAAGATCGAGAGTTTGGAAGCGATATTCTTGAGCAGGACGACATCAGCACACGAACTCCGCGACCTTTTCACGTTATCCTGCACAACGACGATTACACGACGATGGATTTTGTGCAGCAGATTTTGGTGGAGATTTTCCATCATACGCCAGCGGCGGCCGCGCAACTCATGCTTCAGGTTCACACGCAGGGTCGGGCAATCGCGGGGACTTTCACCAGAGATATTGCCGAAACGAAGGCCGCGGAGGCGATGACGCTGGCGCGAGAACAAGGACATCCGCTTCGATGCTCCGTCGAACCCGGATGATTCGTTTCATTTCGTGGATGACTCGCTCTTTTCCTCGGCGATTCGATCAAAAAACCGCGTGGTTGGGTAGGCGAAACGCAGGTTCGGTTCGTTGGCAAACGCCTCCAAAATGGCCTCCCACACCGTTTGGGACAGACCTCGTCGCTGGCGGACGGGAGATAAGTACCGCACGGTGAGCTGGATTCCCCATTCTTTGACGCTCGTATACACGATGGGAGTGAGTTTTTTGAAGAAAATCAGGTGTTCGCTGGCGGCCTGACGGATTTGCTCTTCCGCATCGGCACTCGACGATTGGGTGTGTTGTTCTGCGATGGTTGTCAGCAATTTTTTGGCTCGTTTCCAGTCGCTTTCGAAGGTGAGGCGAACCACCACCTCATCCCATATATATGCGAAACCATGGGTATAATTGGCGATGGGGGTCGTAAAGACGACGGCATTGGGGACCATCACGATTCGACCGGTGGCCTGGTCGGCATCGACCCAATTTCCGCATTCGAGCAGGTAGGTCTGGAACATGCGGATGTCCACGACGTCACCGAAGGTATCCCCTACCTGGATTCGATCTCCTATCACGAAGGGTCTTCGAAGCAGGATGAACAACCAGCCGGAGAGGGAAACGAAAGGATCGCGCAAGGAGATGGCGATGCCCGCCGAAGCCAACCCCAAGATGATTTCGATTTCCTGAAGTCCTTTGAACCATACCCGGGCCACCGCGAGCAGCAACAGAGCACTGGAAGCATAGTTGATGGCGCGGCGTACGTGATAGTGGCGGGTGGTATCGCTGATATGACGTTGGATGAGGCGTAGAACGACCGTCCGCAGGAGCAAGACGACGGCCACGACGATGATAGAAATGACCGTATTTCGAATGGTCGATGGTTGTAGACCGGTAAGGTTTGCGAACCAGGTTTCGAACGCGAAAGAACTCACGACGGGGCTCGTTGTATGGGATGGCGCGGTGGCATGGACTCCAGTCATTGAGGCGCGGTCCGCGAATACCGAAGGCTTTTCGCACGCGGAAGCTCCCCACGCATCGAAAAACTGCCACAGGCGCGGGGGTGCCGCAAGAGGTCGATGATCCACGCTCACAAGCCACGGTCCACGCGCACGCTCACGGTCCACGCGCACGGATACCGTAGCCGTGACCATCGCCGCCCCACCTTGACAATCGCCTGGTTGGTGGTCATCTCCCCATCCTGGCTTTTATCAGTCTTTCATTCTCGGTCGATACCCATGTCAAACCACGGTCTTCGTTTCGCCATCGAGTCTTCTATCCGGGAGGCCATGCGCCGCTCCCATGAGTACGTGACCGTGGAGCACCTGCTCTTCGCGTTGACATTCGAAAAAGTCGCCTCGGACGTGATCGAATCATGCGGGGGAGACAAAGAAGCCATCCAAACCGAACTCGAAGACTTCTTCGAGGAGCACGTACCCATCCTTCCCGACGACTCCAAAACCACTCCCAAAGAAACCATCGGTTTTCGCCGCGTACTCGAACGCGCCATCCATCACGTTCAATCCTCCGAAAAAACATCCCTCGATGGAAGCGACGTGCTCGTTGCCATTTATTCCGAAGAGGATTCCCACGCGCGTTTCATCCTCGAACGGCAGGGAATCAGCCGTATGGACATGGTGGACTATATTTCCCACGGTGGCGTACAAGCCGAGGAAGACGGGGAAGAGCAAGAAGACGACGACGGGGAGGGAAGGCAAAATCAGAAAAAATCCACGCGCCGGGCTCTCGAACAGTTCACCATCAACCTTACGGCCCTCGCCCGGGACGGAAAACTCGATCCACTCATTGGACGTGAATCCGAATTGCATCGGATCATGCAAGTGCTGTGTCGTCGAAGAAAAAATAACCCGGTGCTCGTGGGCGATGCGGGAGTCGGCAAAACAGCGATCGTCGAAGGATTGGCGCAGCGGATCGTCCTGGGCGATGTGCCGGAAATCCTGGCCGATGCGGAAATATTCAGCTTGGATCTGGGCGCTTTGCTGGCGGGCACCAAGTATCGAGGACAATTCGAAGAGCGAATGAAAGCCGCCCTCAACGCCTTGGAAAAAAAGCCCAAACCCATTTTGTTCATCGATGAAATGCACATGATCATGGGCGCGGGCGCGGCCAGCGGCAGTTCCATGGACGTTTCGAACCTGTTGAAACCCGTCTTGCAACAAGGTTCCTTGCGTTGCATCGGAGCCACGACCCATGAGGACTTTCGTCAGCATCTGGAGCGGGATCGGGCCCTGGTTCGGAGGCTTCAGAAGGTGGATATCGACGAGCCTTCGGTGCAAGACACCGTCAAGATCCTCGAGGGTTTGAAGGATCGTTACGAGCAATACCACCAGGTTCAGTACACCCAGGAGGCGCTGCAGAGCGCGGCGGAGCTTTCCCATCACCATATCACGGAGCGATTTCTCCCTGATAAAGCCATCGATGTCGTGGATGAAGCAGGCGCTGCCAATCAAATGCGTCAAAAAGAGGAACGAAAACCGCTGCTGGACAAGGCGGATGTACAGCAAGTGGTGTCACGCATCGCGCGCATTCCCGATCTTGCCGCCACCAGGTCGGAAAAAGACCGTTTGCGAGACCTGCGTGAACGACTCGGTGGCGTCATCTTCGGGCAGGACCACGCTATCGACTCGGTGGTCAATGCGATCAAACTGTCCCGCGCGGGACTCGGAATGCCCAATCAACCCGTCGGCTCATTTTTATTCGTCGGACCCACAGGCGTGGGAAAAACGGAGGTCGCGCGTCAGCTCGCTACCCTGCTCGGCATTGGTTTTCTTCGCTACGACATGAGCGAATATATGGAAAAACACGCGGTTTCGAGACTGATCGGCGCGCCACCGGGCTATGTCGGATTCGATCAAGGCGGATTGCTCACCAGCGCCATACGCAAAACACCTCATACCGTGTTGCTGCTCGACGAACTCGAAAAGGCCCACGTGGACCTCTTCGATATTCTCTTGCAGGTCATGGACCGTGCCACGTTGACGGATAACAACGGCCGGGAAGCGGACTTCCGCAATGTGATCCTCATCATGACGAGCAACGCGGGTGCCCGGGACATGAGCCGCAAAGGAATTGGGTTCGAAAAGGGTATCGATGTCACCCACGGACTCAAAGAAGTCGAACGCTTGTTCAGTCCGGAATTCAGAAATCGACTCACCGAAATCGTCACCTTCCACAAACTCCCTCCCCCCGTCATGGAACAGATCGTCGACAAGTTCATCGGTCAACTCCAGCAGCAACTCACCGACAAAAACGTCGCCATCGATCTGACCGCCCACGCACGCTCCTGGCTAGCCACCCAAGGATACGACGAAGTATTCGGCGCGCGTCCGTTGGCACGGCTCATTCAACGCAAGATCCGGCAACCGCTCGCCGAACAACTCCTGTTTGGCGCGTTGGAACAAGGCGGCTCGGTGACCATCGATGTAAAAGACGATGCCTTGGTGTTTTCGTTCGCCGATCGGAAGGAATAAACGGCCTCGGTCACAACGACCCGCATCGAGCCGCCTCGATCACCCCATCGCTACGGAGCTATTGACGGGTTCGATCGCGATGATCCGGTTACGGATCGCGCAAACACGGATGCTCGGGGGGCGCCCCTTTGCGAATGGCCCGCCCCTCTTCCCACACCACGGGAACACGATCCCATACATCACGCATGACTTCACAATATGGTCGTTCGAGCAGTTCGAGATCCAACGTGACCCGGTCCCCCAGCTCGGACAAGGCATGCACCTTTCCACGATTTCGCTGTAAAAACAATACCTTACCGTGCAGATGCTCCGTCGCCACCAGCGCGCGTCGACGACCATCCCACACGCCAACCATCCCATTACTGAATCCCGCAACCACGGTTTCCGCTGGCCCTTCCAACAACGCCTGCACGGAAGCGGAAGGAAGTCCGGGAAGGCTTCCCCTCGGTTGATCCCGCGTGTTCTCATCCATCAGAAACCGAATATCCCCCTGGTATGTGCCGGCCACCAAGTACGTTCCCACGTAGGCCAACGCGCTGATGCGCTCATCGACAGGAATCTGGCTCGTTACCGTCCCATCCAAGGCAGTTCGCAGAATTTTTCCGGAAACGGCCACGAGCCCCTCACCTTGCCGAACCCCGATCGCCGTGGCGTCGCTGGCAACGGTCCGACGCTCGCCCCGATCGTTCCACAACGAGGCTTCGCCATCGCTTTGCAGGACGAAACATCGGCTTTCGTGAGCCATCACCTTGATTCCGTGGGGCATGGGATGCTGCCAGCTTTGCGTATCGGCCTTCAGATCCCAGCGCTTCAGCATGCCATCACGGCTGAGATAACAGAGCGTATCGCGGGAGCTGGAGGCGATCGAAGCCTGTGATTGCAATGCTTTTTGCCAGGCTTTCTCGACGACCGGCTGTCCGTCGAGGGATACCCCCCCTTCGTGGGACCATGCTTCCGCCGGCTCTTGTCGCAACATGATTCCGCGCCAAACGGGCAGCCCCTTGGTAGCCGACCACAGTCGCACGGTGCCGTCGTCGCCCGACGTTGCGACCCATCGCCCGGAAGGGGCGTAAGCCATGTCGGTGACGTGGCCCACATGGCCCTGAAGCGTTAGCCCAAGATTGCTTTTCAGATCGACGATCGCGGCGGTCCCATCGGCGCAGGTGGCCCCCACATGATGCTGGGATGCATCGAAAGTAGGGAAAAAAGCATATCCTTCACATCGATGCACGACACGGCTTTCCCCGGAAGGAAGCGTCCACACCCGCGTGTCACCATCCCATCCCGCCGAGACCAAAAGATGTTCCGACGCTCCAAACCGGGGTCCATACACGGGAGATTGGTGTCCGCGGAGCACACGTAGCGGCTTTGCCGTTTGCACGTCCCACAAACGAATCGTGGCATCGTCCGCGCCCGTGGCAAGGACTCGGCCATCAGGAGAGAAGCTGGCCTGGTTGACACCTCCCGTATGGCCAACCAATTCATGGATCTTGTCTCCCGTGGCAGCAGACCATATACGGATAGTGCCATCGTTGCTGGGAGAGGCAATGAGCTTGCCATCGGGACTGAAAACAGGATGCACGATGGCATCCCGATGACCGCTGAGCACCGCGAGTTGCACCTGTCGATGCGTATCCCACAGCCGCACCGTATTATCGTTGCCTCCGGAAACGAGCCGCGTGCCATCGGGACTATAATCGACACCGAGAACACCTGCTTCGTGTCCTTCGAGCACCGCTTCGACATGCCCCGTGGTCACGTTCCAAATACGAATCGACGAATCACGACTTGCGGAAGCGAGTTGATGCTCGTTCGGATGAATGGCAATGCCAAACACACTGCCTCGATGCCCATCGTATCGTATCGTCCCCGAAGCGGCCTGCAACGACCATAAACGCAGCGCCCCAAGCCCATCCAACGTCATCAGGGTTTCACCCGTTGGATCGAAGTCCACATCATAAACCTGGTCTTGGTGCGCCCGGAGGACATGAAGCAAAGAGCCGTCGTCGATTCGCCAAATACGTACGGTTTTATCACCACTTACGGAAACCAAGCGTCGGCCGTCGGGATGAAACCGAACCTTGTATACCGCACCGACATGGCCTTCCAACGTACGGAGGAGTTTGCCAGACCGCGAATCCCAAAGCCGTATCTGTCCGCCCCAATCCGACGTCGCCAGCAGGCGGCCATGGGCATCGAAAGCGAGACAGGATACGAGCTTGTCGTGACGCTGGGGCAAGGTTTTGCTCTCTCCGGTGGTCAGAGTCCAGATACGTATATTCCCGGCAACGTCGCC
Source organism: Deltaproteobacteria bacterium ADurb.Bin207 (assembly GCA_002070115.1). Classification (GTDB taxonomy): domain Bacteria; phylum Myxococcota_A; class Polyangia; order Polyangiales; family Polyangiaceae; genus MWCO01. The sequence goes on along the minus strand of MWCO01000007.1, from coordinate 59,763 downwards.
GCTGGCCAGCCGCGGGGCCAACGGATCGAAGGTGGCCCGCGTCACTTCAAGCCCTTGATTATCAAAGGTTTTTGTTTGAGATCCGGAACGAACGTCCCAAAGATGGATGGCCCCCGTGGCGTGCAAAGAAGCGACTGTCTGTCCATTTGGGGATATGGCGAACCACGTGGCGCGCGGGGGGGGATGGCCGAGTTTGGCAACGGATCGATGCTCCAGGTCCCACACCCGCAAGTCACCGGTCTTGTTCGTGGAAACGAGAAAGCGACCATCTTGGGAGAAAGAAGCTTCCGCCACACTGGTGGCGTTCCAATCCGCCAGGCGACGGGTTTGGGTAGTAGCCACATCGATGGTGTGAACGGAGCCCTGGATATCGAGGGCCGCCACCGAACGTCCCGAGTCCATGAACTTGGCGGTCCAGGCGCGTGTGGGAAGTCGAACGACCGCTTGTAAGGGTTGATGCCGCAACTGACTCCACAAAGCGCGAGACGAGGGAGTGTCTTGGGCCTCGAGGGAAACGCGGATTTTGGCCCGTGCTTCGAGCATATTGTCGCGAAGAATGGCGGCTTCCGCCCCCTCCCTCATGGCTTCCGCGTGCCTTTCCTCTGCCCGCCATCGCTGCAACTCAGCGATTTCTCTTTCTTTTTCCGCCACACGGCGCTGGGAGGCGGCCTCCTGGCCTTGCCAGGCAAGGATGGTGGCCGCAAGCGTCATCACACCAAAGGCCACACCCGCGAAGACCCGGCGTCTTCGAGATCCCCGACGCTCTCGGCGCTGACCCGCTTCGAGAAAAGCCCGCACCCGCTCGGGCATCGTCGGTATCTGGCTGGCTTTGGCAAGCGCAGCGTGCAGCGATGGCCCCCGCCAAACCTCTTCTTTCGGCCTGCCTCGCTTGTCCCACAACTCCGCCGCCGCGCCGACTTCCGCTACAAACGCGATCTCCTCCCGGCTCCCTTCCAACCATCGCACCAATTGCGTCCAATGACTCACCAGCGACTCGTGGACGAATTCCACATCGCCTCCCTTTTCGGAACGCCCCCTTCGCGCAACCACAATCCGCCCCAGCACCATGCGACGCAAGACCTCTTCCCCATCCGACCCAAGTCCCTCGAGCAATTCCTCGCGAACGACCAGGCGACGCGTATGCTCCGGCGTGACCAGGCGCAAACACATCTCCCGCGCCACCCGCAATTGCCGGGGCGTGAGCCCATCGAGCACGCCATCGGCTTGCTTCACAATCGCTCCTACCACTCCCCCCATGGCCTCATACGCGCTTTTGGTAAGGATTTTCTTCTTTCGATCCCGCCCCTCCCACCACCGGGCGGCCGCGACTTGCAGCAGAGGAAGCGCGCCCGCTTGAGCCCCCACCGTCTCGATCATCTCCTCCACCAACGACTGATCTTCGAACTGATAGCCAGCAAGACGAACCGGCGTCATCACAATGTCCCGAAGCGCTTCCGGCCCCGGAGTCCGCAATACCGTCACGTGCCCAAGCGCTTCCCGAACCACCGGCGTCTCCGCCAACCGAACCAGAAAATCGTCCCGAAGCGTCAACACCACCCGCACACGGCTCTCGACGTCATCGGCCGCACCGCACACGGCCGTCATGAAACGGCGACGCACATCCGGGTTGCTCGCCAGCGTATAGATCTCCTCGAGCTGGTCGACGAACAACAAGACTCCGGCGTTTTCCTGTTCGGCGATCTGATGGAGGGAAAAGGATAAAAACGGCGGATTTTCAAATAGTTGCACACTCAACGCGCGTTCTTTTTCCCTTGTATCTTCCTCGGATCCCCCCCCCCGACTGGTGGTATGAACGCTGCGATTGGTCCCGTCATGCTCGCCGCGGGTCAAACGAATGGCCAACGCTTCGAAAGGTTCACGACCGGGACGGAGGCGAAGCACGATCCACCGGCCATGTTCTCGTAGTCTTGGGATCAGGCCCGCCTGGACGAAAGAGCTTTTGCCTGCTCCAGAAGGGCCAACGACAGGTAACAGCGGCTCATGTCGAATGCGTTCGAGCATCGACGCGATTTCATCATCGCGCCCATAAAAGAAGTCTGCCTGGTCTTCAGAAAAGGGAAGCAAGCCTCGAAACGGCGACTGTTCCGCCTCCAAGCGAAGCCTGCCTTCATGCAGCATGGAATGTAAATCCTGGGCAATTTCATGGGATTGCGGACGTTTCGCCGGGTCTTTTTCGAGGCAACGGGCAATCAATTCGACGAGCGGTTCGGGCACTGCTTCGAAGGGCGCCAGGCGTGGAGCAGGGTCCGCGGAACACACGCGAAGCAACTGCAACATATTGGATTGTTCGTTGTAGGGAGGCGAGCCGCTGAGAAGTTCGTACAGCACCGCACCCAGAGCCCAGCAATCCGTGGTGGTGGAACAACCGAGTCCACGCCATTGCTCTGGTGCCATATACAGAGGCGTTCCCTCGATCCCACCGTGATCCATATTTTTTTTGAGCGCCTGCTCCATGCCTTCCGGCAACTCATCCAGTTCCCTCGCCTCCGCCAGCACTTCTGGAAGACGCAAAGGAACGGCCAGGCCGAAATCCATCACCCGCAATCGCCCATCGCGCGGCAAATAGATGTTTTCGGGCTTGAGATCCCGATGCAACACTTCGTGTCGATGGGCTTCTTGCAACGCTTCGGCCACCGCAAGACCGATACGCATCACCTCTCGAACCCCAAGCCGCTGCTCATCCATTCGGGCGCGAAGCGTTTGACCCTCCAGGTATTCGAGCGCCACATACGGTTGCCCCTCGAATTCACCAGCCCCGTACACGGTAACGATATGGGGATGATTGAATCGCGCCGTAATGCGAGCCTCCAACAGAAATCTCGCCACCTCCTCGCGATTGCCCACCACCGAAGGCCGAACCACCTTCAGAGCCACTTTTCTTCCAAGCTGCGTGTCTCTCGCCAAATACACATCACCCATGCCCCCACGACCCACGAGCCGTACCACCCGATACGGCGACACGAGCGTTCCCGGAGCAAGCCCCCGCGCCCCTTGGGATACCTCCGCCAAGGAATCCGCAGAAACCTGACGACGTACCGTCGCCGACCGATCCGGAAACTCCGCGCTGGGGATCGTCGTAGCCGAAACCGGCGCGTCGGACGGAACCGTTCCCCCCTGCAAAGGCGTATCGGCCGATCGAGCGGTAGTCCGTGACGTAGACATCGAAGAACCCACACGATAGCGGATCCTGCCAAGGTAGGCCACGTCATGAGCGTGGCGGCCGACCACGGTTCGGATAGGCGCGGCGACGATCGGCTGGTATGTTGGCAAGGGAGTCGAATCACCGTGCCTGGATACGCCCACCGTGCCTTCCTCATCGGGGAGAACAACCGCGCCCTACCCAACCACCACCCGGTCAAGCGAAAAGCGGAGGCCAACGAGTGATGGGCGAATCCCGTCGCTTACCCCTGCTTTGTCTCGGCGCCGCCTCCGCCGCCCTCCAAGTCCTGGCCATTCGTGAGGGCATGGCCGTCACTGCCGGCGATGAAACCGTCGTGGCATTGCTCATGGGGATCTGGCTGATCGAAACGGCCCTGGGCGCCATGGGAAGCCGGACTCGAACAGCTCGCCGAACCACGGTTTCCGCTGGTTTCACCATCTATGGCCTCACGGTCGCGGCAACGCTGCTGGCTGCCCGCGCCTGCGTAGGGTGGATACCTCTCGGTCAAGTCCCCAGCTCATTTTCCGTAGCGCTTGCCGCTATTTTCATTCTCGCCCCGGCGTGTTTCCTTTCGGGCTGGCTCTACGGCCAGCTCGCCAAACCACTGGAAAATACAGCAAAAATTGAGAACGGGGGGGTCGTCTCGGCCCAGGCCTATTGGCTCGATACCCTGGGGTCAGCCATCGCCGGAGCGCTGCTTTCCACCGTGATCCTCGACCATCTTCTGCCGTTTCAGGTGGCGTCTTTGGTCAGCGCCACCGCGTTTTTGGGAGCCATTTTTCTAGCGGACCCCCACCGCCGCGGCTGGTTCGTCGCCGCCCTCCTGCCGTGCGCCGCCCTCGCCATCGCCCCCGTAGACCGACTCACCTATCGCTGGCATGCCCCCGGACAACAGGTGTTACAGCTCGCCTCGAGCCCTCGGGGCGCGGTGCTCGTGACACAACAGACGGGTCAGCAACAAGTGATGTTGCAAAGACAACCGATTCTGATCCCCGCGGACATCGAGGGCTCGGAACAAATTGCTAATATTTCCGCATGCTTACACACGTGTCCGAAACGGATTCTGCTGGTAGGCGCTCCCCCCGGAAACCTGATTTCGTCGTTGCTGGCCCACGGCATCGACCATCTGACGATTCTTGCGGGAGATCGGGTGATCGCCGATGTAATTTCATCCTGGGCCCCCGATGCTTCCGATGGACGCGTTCGGATCGTGCCCAGTGATGCTCGGGCCTGGTCGGGCATCGATGAGGAGCCTGCCTTCGATTTGCTGGTGGTAAACGCCGGGCTTCCGACGAGCGTGGCGGAGGCTCGTCTATACTCGACATCTTTTTATCGAAAACTTGCGAAAGCTACGGCCTCCGACGGTCTTTTGGTGGTGTCGCTTCCTGGTTTTGCGGCATACGCCACGGAAGCAGAACGGGATCTTCACAGCACGGTGGTCTCGACGTTGAAGGAGGTTTTTCCGCATATCCTAGCTCTACCGGGGGATCGAACGCTGTATGTGGCGTCTTCGTCGCGGCTCATCGATCCCGCCGATGTTGGGAAAACGGTTCTGTTGCGCATGAAACAGCGAGGGATCGACTCGCGCTACCTGACCGAAGCGTGGGTCAATGATAGGCTTTCCACCGAGCGCATTCACCAGGCGGCGCTGTGGAGTGGGCGGAGCGTGCGTCCGAGCACGGACACGCATCCGGTTATCGTTTCAGCGGCGCGGCAGGCTACTTTCGAGCGTCTCGAGACCGGGCTGGATTCGCTAATTTTCCTAGTGTTATCAACTATTTTGATGATGATGGCCTGGGTCGATCCGCGTTCGAAACCGGTGTCTTTCGCGGTGGCAAGTACGGGATTTTCAGGGCTCGCGCTGCAACTCACGTTGATGTTGGTATTTCAAACGGCGGTAGGCGCGCTGTATCGCGATGTGGCGCTGGTGACGGGGCTGTTCATGGGGGCGAGTTGTGCGGCCACGGTCGTGGGAATGCGAAGGGCCGCTCGTTTTCGGGCATTATGGCTGATGGATGCGTGGCAGCTCGGGGTGGCGATGGCTTTGGCGGTCGGCGTGGATGCGATGATGCAAGCGGGGGCGGATCTGACGCGCGCAGGGGTCATCGTGGCCGCTTTGCTGATGGGTGCCGCCACCGGAGGGCAATTCGCCGTGGCCTCGCGAATGGACGGGGTTTTTCCGACCGGTGTGGGGGCATCGGTGTACGGCCTCGACTTGGCGGGCGCGGCGCTTGCCGCCTTCGTTTCCGTCACGTGGCTGATTCCCACGTTAGGAATATCGGGAACCTTATGGGCCGTGGCGGGATGCAAAGCCGTGAGCCTCGTGGCTTTGGTAACCCGATCCCGGGTCAGCGCCGAGTCCCTCTCCTTTCGGATGCCCCTGCCCATGATGCTGCTCGGCGGGGTGATCCTGCTTGCGATTCAATCCACCCATGGCCCGTTTCAGCGCTTCATCAACTCCGATGGGTATCGGCTTGTCGCTATCCTCGTTTTGGCCGCCGCGATGGCGTCAGCTTTCGAGCCCATGCCATGGCGCCGTTGGATTCGCCAAGCGGAACACCGCAGTCGCGTCTTCGCCGAACGGATCGGCGTGTCTCCCTTGCGCCTTCTCAGCTTGCTGGCCCTATTGCCCGTAGCAGCTCAACCCCTGGGACGCTGCATGTTTGCGATCCCCTATCTATTTTGTCACGTATGTCCGCGCCCTTGTATCTTTGGGGTTCTGCGTCGATTCGTCATCGCCTCGGCGCTCGTGACCAACTTGGGAGACTTACGGTTTTGCCAGCGCGTATGTCCGTTGGGTCTCGCACAAGCGTCGGTTCCCTCGACGAGTTCGTTGCGCAAGCTCGGAAAAGCCTCCTGGTGGTTGCGGATCCCCTCGTTGGCCTTGGTCATCTGGTGGGTGTTTGGAATCGATCCTGGTCCGGTCCATGAAGGGGAAGGGATCGTCCAGCGGCTCTATCAGCATGCCGATGCGGTCAATCCCTGGGTGTTATGGATCACGGGCGGCTTGCTGCTGCTTTCGTTTTTCGTCCGACGACCTTTTTGTGAGTCGATTTGCCCCATTGGATCCACGAGCGAGATATTGGTACGAGCGGACCGGCTCGTGCGCCGTCGACGTTCCCCCCAACCACCGTGATGCGCCAGGAATTGGCCTTCTGTTCCGCAGGAATTCTGATCCTCGTGCTATACCGCCGCCGTGCGTCTGATTCCTCGAAGCAGCAGCCAGTTCAACACCAAATTCGCGGTCGAACTCGATGACGGCGCGTGGGTGGAAGCGGTGTTGTACCGGAAACATACTTTATGCATCTCTTCGCAGGTGGGCTGCGCCGTGGGATGCCCATTTTGCGCGTCAGGAAGTCGCGGTTGGATGCGCAACCTTCACGCGGAAGAACTGATCGCGCAGGTGCAGCAAGCCCAATCGTGGGCCCCCTCCCTTCGCCGCGTCACCGTCTCGGGCGTAGGTGAGCCTTTGCACAACGCGGCGGCGGTGGAGACGCTGCTTCATTGGTGTCGCCAACACCACCTGGCGCCAAGCTTGACCACAACGGGGGGAAGCGAGGAAAAGCTGAAACATTTCATGGGGTTACCACATAACGGGTTAACCTTGTCGGTCCATGCGGGCACCGAATCGATGAGGCGCAAGCTCGTTCCCCATGGCTTGTCGCTGTCTCGATTGTTCGACACGGTGGAGCAATGTGTACCGCGGTTGAGTCGTTCCCGGCGACGTCGTTTATCTCTTGCGTATTTGCTCATCGGCGATGGCAACGATGATGCGGAGCAGACTGGTGCCTTTTCGGAGCGCGCTCGAAGCCTTGGCTTGTCTGTCTATCTTTATCGGTTCAATCCGGTGGCCCACGGCAACTTTCTTCCGGCCGCGGAAAAGCGATACGAAGAGGTTGTCGAAGCCTGGCGAGCCATGGGTCTGGAAGTGCGTTGCAGTTCCCTGGCCCGCAATGAACCCAATGGGGGATGTGGGACCCTGATGGCGCAAGCGGGCCGCGTTTTCGACGATGGCTCCGGAAACGAGAACCAGCTTGGATGAGACCGGAGGAGTATCCGTATATGTATACTCGGATGTCTGGCGGCGTTGGCTCAGCCCACCAGCATTTTCTTGCGTAAATCGAGGGCCGTTTTCTGATCTCGCAGCTTCTCGACCAACGTGAGTGCGAAGTCGAGCGCGGTTCCTGGCCCACGGCTCGTGACCATGTTGGCATCGACCACGACCCGATCGGACAGCACAGTCGCTCCTTCCAAGTAGGTTTCGAAGCCCGGATACGCGGTCATCTTGCGTCCCAGATGGGCTTTCGTGGAGGCGATGGCCATCGGTGCAGCGCAGATCGCCGCCACGAGTTTGCCCTCTTGCGCCATTTTCTCCACGAGCCATTGCACGCGCTCATCGTTCGCCAAGTTTTTCGCTCCGGGCATTCCCCCGGGAAGAACGATGGCAGCCAGGGACTCCGGTCGAAGGTCCCGCAACGTATCGGTGGCTTGCACGCCAATATCATGCGCACCGGTCACGAGCCCAGGGGCCTTCGCTGCTACGATCACCTTGATATTCGCCCGTCGAAGCACGTCGATAATCGTTACCGCCTCGATCTCCTCGAACCCTTCCATCAACGGAACAGCCACGGCCAGGTCGTCCATCACTCATCTCCTTGTCACGCCAAGTCGCAATCAATCCCTGTCGATTCGCCCATGATCTCCACCATGAGCCCACACCGCTGTCAGAACATGAAGCAAGGATAAATGGAACCGCAACCGCCAACCACGAAGGCCGTGGCCACGGTGGCGCCTGGCAAACGGCCCCACCGACTATAACTCGCTGATTTAATTGAATTTTATCTATAAGCAACGAGCCTCACGACGATGGTTTCGACGCGGGGGATTGGTGGCGAATCGCCCTGGCGAGCCCTGGTCATTCGACGGTGACAGGGATTTGCGCGACATGGTGAAGCTGCTTGGGATCCGTGAGAAAGCCTTGCACAACGATCGTTCCGGTGCCGGCCTCTTTGGCTCGAAACGTAGCTTCTCGTCGGGTCAACGAAGCTTGATCGAAGTAAACCTCCCCCAGATTGGCGGGTTCGACTTTCCAAATCTCGCGCTGAAGACGGTCGAATTTTTTGGGTACGGACAAGGAAAGGGCGACGGTATCCCCGACTTTGGCTTGCACCTTGCCGGGCGTGATCTGACCGGTGGGAGTATCGTTTTGACATCCCAGAATCAGAACCGACGAAAGGAGTGTGCAGAGCAGCAACTGGGCTCGTCTCGATAGCATGATGATCCGAGTTGTATCACAGGCGAGCCAGCGAGAGGGCAATAGAAGGAGGCGACGTGGTCGAGGGCGGGGCGGGAGCAGGGAATGGGTTGTTGCCGATGGTTCAGCAAACCAAGGGCAAGGGATCAGAGTTTTCGGACGGTTTTGTGGGCGGACCACATTTTGCTGAGACCATCGGCGAGCCCAGCGTGCAATTCGGCGACGAGTTTCGGATCCCAGGAGGAGGGTTCATCGCGTACGAAGGTGGTTTTGTCGACGCGGTTGTCGAAACGTCCGATGGGCAGGAAGTAGTCTTTGCCGCCGGCATGGATGGTGATGGTGTTGGGCACCTTGGAGGTTTCCATCAAGTAGGCCATGTCGTCGCAACCGTAGTCATTGATCATCACGGACTCGGGAGCCGCGTGGAATAGGATCGTGTTTTCGGCGTTGGGCACCGCACGAGCGAGGTTCTTTCGACGGGACTCCTCGGGCTCGACCCAGACATAGAGCACGGCAGCCTTTTCGAGGATTTCCGGAGCAAGCTGCGCGAGGCTGTATTGATATCCATGGGGGGCTTGCAGAGGCATGGTGGAGCCTTGGGGTCCACCACGGGCAAATTCGATGACGATGGTCTTATTTTCCAGCGAGTTTGGACGTTTTCCAAACAGCTCATGAACCACCCATTCGACCTTTTTTTGCATCCGATCGCCGAGTCGTTTGCGGAGATCGGCGCTCATCGACTCGAACGCCGCGGGGACGCCTACTTTTGCCCTGGCCGCATCGATGCGCGCAAACATCACCGCGGCGTCGGCCTTGGGAGAAGGCAGGTCGGGGTTTTTCATCACCCGGTAATCCTCGTTGACCAACTGCAACAAAGTGCCCCAATCGTGGCCGTACTGAAAACCATCGTCGGCACTTTTGAAGAATCGACGGGCTTCCCCGAGTTCCTCGAGAGCATCATCGATCTCACGCATCAACTCGACATACGGGTAATCATCGAGCTGGACCGTGTCGGCGAGATGAAATTGTTCGATGCGTTTCGCGCGATCGACATGCATCATGTAGCGGCGAATTTCCGACTTACCGGAAGCCGGAAGAGCGAGAAGAAGAACGGTATCGACGAAGTTCGGGCTGGTCATAACAATTCCTTTTCAGGGGCTTGTAAGGTGTCGATCCCCAATCGAATATCAACAATACGAGTATTTGAGCAGCCGCATCATCACAGAAGTCAGGACGACAGCAGGAGCGATTCATCCGCTTCGAAGAAAATGATTTCTCGGAATTCGGGCCCACGACGGGTGCCTGGCTACGGACCGTGAGCGATCACGCTTGCTGATGACGCCGATTGTCTGTTCCTCCGCGGTATGCTCAAACCCTCCGTTGGGGAGTTCCACCCACTTGGAAAGGTGTGCGCGTATCATAGTCCGCGCTTCGGCAGGGTCAACCCAGGGCTGCACGTAGACCTTGAGTTTGCGCCCACGGTTGATTAGGCAGCGATTCATCACGCAACACAACTCCTTGCAAGACGGCCAATGAACCTATTTCGCGCAGGAAAAAATTGGTGGCACGTCGGCGGCCGAGCCATCGTTTACGGATCCATCAGTGTCACCGCCGGGACCATCACCAAACGCCACGACATCGGACAGCGCTGCATGCGGGCCTGGTGTCAAGGATCCCTGGACGGATTGGGAATCCAACACTCGATTCGAAATGGATCGCTACTCGATAGCGCCACGCCATGCGTGTTCGTTGCCAATCACCTCAGCCAACTCGATATCCTTCTCATCGGCTCCTATCTCAAACAGGATTATCGTTGGCTCGCCAAAGCCTCGCTATTCCACATCCCCTTCATCGGATGGCATCTATCCGTATCCGGTCATGTCCCCGTCTACCGCGGAGAGCATAAAGACAAAAACGAAATGCTCGCGCAACGCATCCACGACGTCGTGGTACAAGGCGCAAGCTTGTTGTTTTTCCCCGAAGGCACCCGAAGCCGCGACGGTCGCCTGCACTCGTTTCGCATCGGAGCGTTCCGCACCGCCGTGCGTGAAAACTTGCCCATCGTCCCCCTCGTCGTTCGCGGAACCCACGAACTGTTCGTCCCTGGCTCCAAAGACCTCGCCGTACAAGCCGAGCGAAAATGCTCCCTCACGGTGCTTCCCGCAATACATGCCCCCTCCGATGGCGACGAAAAGTCACGAGCCGCCGAATTATGTGAGCGTACCCACGCCGCCTTCGTGGCCGAATTGACCGCCCCATCGAGCGAAACTCAATAAAATTCAACGCTTTATCGCTTCCGTGACCGCCGCTAGCAATTGATCGAGCGATACCTGCACCGGATCGTCCTGCGTTCGCACACGGAGTTCCGGCTTCGACGGCGCCTCGTAGGGATCCGATACCCCCGTAAACTGCGGGATTTGTCCGCGATCCGCCCGACGATATAACCCTTTGGGATCTCTGCGGCGACACTCCTCCACAGAACAATCGACATGGACTTCGAAAAATCGGTGTGGCGGTAGACGCTCCCGCACCGCTCGTCGATCCCTTTCATAAGGAGACACGAGAGCCACGATGGCGATGATTCCTTGTTCAGCGATGATTTTTGCGATTTCCCCCGCCCGACGTACGTTTTCCTGACGGTCTTTCGCGGAAAAACCAAGGTCGGAACAAAGCCCCTGGCGCAATACGTCGCCGTCGATGATGCATGCAGCCTGACCCGCTTTTTCAAGGCTATCGCGCAACGCCAACGCCAAGGTGGACTTGCCCGCCGCGGGAAGCCCAGTCAACCATACGACCAACCCATGCGAAGTACCGGTCATACCCACGACTCGTACCACGAACGCGCCAACAAGAAAAAGCATCTAGTTGCGCGAAGTTGGCTAGTTTTTTTCACCATGAGACAATCACCCCATGCGTGACCGCGACCCACGACGCCTAGAACAAAACCTGCTCCGTGACCCACGACGGGACCCCACCGTCCCACCCCCCACGGCAGAGCAGGACGCCCCGGCCACGCCTATCATTGTCGAGGCCGCCGCAGAATCACCCCCACCCCCAAAAGCAGAACCGCCTTCCAGCCGTCGGGGCAACCTCGATGCTACCGACCCCGGAGCAGATAGGCCTTCCAGCCCACAACCGGAAGGCGCTTCGAAAATCACTTCCCCCGACCCCCGTATTGCCGAACTCGAACCCCTTCTGGCATCGGGCCAGTGGGAAGGCATCGTCAAGTACTTCGGCTCCCGAGGAAAACGCCGGAAAACTGCCACCCAACCTCGGGCTCATTTACGCCATTGCACGCAAAGAATTAGAAACGGATAAAGACAAGGAAACTAAGAAAATAAAGGAACATGAAGAGCCTCATCAGGTGGCCATTCGTTGTATAGCCGGACTGTACGGGATATCGCCCGATAGCCCCATCGCGATCGTGTTAGGAAAACGGATCATCCGCGCCAATCCGGTATCCTGGCAAAAGAAAAAGGCACCTCCAGCTCCGATCTCATTTCTTATCGTCGCCCTGGGCTTGTTGCTGGGGGCAGGAATCGGCTGGCTGCTCAGCTTCGGCAGCGTGACCCTCAAATTGCCTAATCTACTGTTTTTACACTAGTTTTTTTCTGATTCCCGACGGCCTTCGACAGGAGCGACAACCCTCGGAAAAGCGGTCGTGACACGCCCCGGCGATCACGCTCCAACAACCTAAAAATTCTTATAAATACAATATGTTACTACAGTTTTCCCAGACGACGGCGTCGGGCGTTCAGGGCCGAAGGGCCCAGGAGGTTGCATGGGCGCCACGGCGTACGCCCGTTTCGACAACCCTTTCGCATTCGCCCTGCGGCTCCGCCACCTGCCTCAAAATTCTCTCAAAATCATGGTCTTGCATCGGTCCCGTACACAAAAGGGTGCTCACCACTTCGTCGAAAATCCGGTCCTTCGAGGATCCTGGGTGTTTTTTCAAAAACGCGATGATGATCTCGCGGACTCGCTCGTCGAAAGCGTCTTGTCCCACCACAGTGGCGGCGGGAAACACGCGGGCACGAGGTGATTTGCAAAGATTCAGCACCAGATCTCGCTTGTTGACCTTGTCGACCGTGTATTGATTGTACGTTCTGCTTTTCGTATCGATGCTCGTCGCGCTTCCCACCGATTGCGCATCGAAACCTGCGTTTTCAATCGCCTGCTGCAAAGCGCTCCAACTGCCTTTCGACCCATCGTGGTAGCAAACGGACATCCATCGGTTTGGTTTCAGGACCCGATGACATTCCGCAAGCGCCCGGCTCATTCGCTCCGTCCACGTTTCCAAGGACAAACCGCGTGTCCGATTGACGATGATTTCATGACGATGCCAATCCGTGGGCAGGCCCAGCCACGCTTCCCAAAGAAAATTCAGTTCCCCGTATTGCACCATGCCCCCATAAGGAGGATCGGTGAAAATATAGTCGATGCTCGCATCGGGTATCGCGCTCAGATCCGTGCAGGATTGCGTCGACAGACAAACATCGCCTCGCAACCCAAGACGTTGCAACTGTTGGCGCGCCACCAGCGAGCGGCCGAATACCCTTCGCACGGTTTCCAAAACATTGCGCTGCTTGGTCATGGGGGGCAGAGCCCAATGACCAGGGATATAGCCACCTCCCCCCTCGAGATGCTGTGCTTTTCGGCTGACCGCCAACATGGCGCTCGTCAGCACGGCTTGAAGATCCAGGTCACCGTCCGCCGCCTCCCACAACGCTGCCAAGGCCCATAAATTTCGATGGGTAAATAGGTCCCGAATGCACCTAAAGTTGCGGCTTGGACGCCATTCGTCCCCCCACGGCCCATCGTCGATCCTATTCATCATCGGCACATCGGGAATCGGATGAGGAATGGGCAATCGCTCCAGGCAAGCGATACCCGCAAGATCGATGCGGTCGAACGCTTCCCTTTCCTCCCTGGTCCCGACGATACCGCGGGTGCTTCGCTTCGGATGGCAGCCCTCCAAACAAGAAAAACTCACGCCAACCGGCACCAATCCAAGCCGGTCGAGCGACGAGTGGATTCGCACCCGTTTTCCTTGGCGAAGACACGAGGGGCAACAAGACGGCCCTTCTTGTTGTAATGCCTCGAAAAGACTTGTGATTTCTTTGCATCGGGGACAGGCATACGTTTGGGAATACACCAGATGGTGCAGCATCGCTTTTCCCCCACAACGATGGCAGCGCGTCGCATACAGCCATTGCAACTCATCGGCCGCGCGCTGGACCATGGCCTCGCAACGAGCCAGTAAGTCATTGATATCAATAGGGAAAAGATATGCCCGGGCAATGAAAGTAGCAGCCGGGGAGGCGTCGATCCCGATCGCATGACGATGTTCTTGCAAGGCCGCGAGCGCCGTGCTTCCCGATCCCGCAAACGGATCGAGCACGACATCCCCTGGGGCGGTAAAGTGAGCCACATACGCGCGAATGGCATCATGGGGCTTTTTGCCAAGGTGATACCCATGCAAAGCATAGATGGCAGACTGCTTGGTCGTCTGAATCTGAGCCGAAAATGGGGGCCGATGATAATCGTCCGTCGATGGGTCGAAAGGATGAACCCGCTGCCGCACCCATGTTTCCAGGTGCGGGTTGGCCCCGTGCAACGAGAAGGAACAAGTGTGTTGGGAGACGTGGTCGCTTTCGTTCATGACAGAGGCGTAGAAAGGCAGTGCATGCGATGCTTTCGAAAGGAGCGATCGATTCTCGACTTTTCGGGGCTCCTGTCCCGTTGACAACGTCTTCAGACTCCGATGGGATAGGAGCATGCCACCGAGGATCGCATGTGTCTATTTCCTCTTTGTCCTTTGCCTTGGCGCGTGGGGATGCAGTTCCGAGGACCCCCCGAGCGACGAGGACACGGGTCCCATCGAGAAGCCCTGTGAAGGCTATGCTTCCGCGCGGTGTGAGACGATGAATCGCTGTGCGCCTGCCCTATTTGCCATCGAGCACGGAGATCTCGACGCCTGTCGTTCCGAGCTTCGTGCATGGTGTGTGCATGTGGGGCATTTACCAGGGGTTCGCGTCGGCGCCAAAGCGATCGGCGCGTGTGCTTCGACGTTTCGGTCCCTATCGTGCGCCGCTTGGCAAGCGCGTCGTGACGATCCATTTTGCGATGCGCCCGGCGGATCTCTTTCCGTCGACGAGCCCTGTATTTCCGGTTACCAATGCGCCTCCAAAGCATGCTACCTGGACGCCCAGGGGGTTTGTGGCGTGTGCCAACCCACGGCAGGGGTGGGAGATCCTTGTCGCCAATCGATGGAATGCCCCGCAACGAGCGCTTGCGTAGGCTATCACTGCCTGAAAACTATGGCTCTGGGGGAAGAATGCGGCTCGGGTCGCCCCTGCGCCGGACAACTGCTTTGCCTTTCAGGAACTTGCCAACAAAGCCCCGCCTTGCATGACCCTTGTATCGAAAATACCTGCAACAACCGATTGGCCACCGAATGCGTCCAGGGGGTCTGCGAACCCCTCGAAACAGCAGCTACAGGGCAGGCTTGTGGGCTCATCAACGGAAAAACCGTGTATTGCGGCAGAGGGACCTGTTCGAGCCAGGGGGTCTGCGTGGCGCCCGTCCCGGAAGGTCGCCCTTGCCAGGACTCCTCCGGCCCCACCTGTCTGCAGCCCGCCGTATGTGTCGACGGCTGGTGCAAAATCCCCCAGCCATCGATGTGTCAATAAATACCGGATTCTAAAGAATATACGTATTACCATTCCATTCGTTACGAGCGGATTTCCTCGTGGGATGGCTCGCCCGAGAAACGCCCTGGTCGTATCGGGACCAGGGCTAATTATGTGTGTTTTTGCTTGCTTGCGGTCGGAAAGAGCCGTTGTCGGGTTTTTCGAACCGTGGATTGGACTGGGGTCAGGATTCGAAAGCGGCGGGAGTTGGTCGGGTAGTCGGAGCGTCGTGACAGGATAGGAGAGCGGCCTGCGGCAGAGGTTCCGTTCTTGGCAGGAAGGGTCGATCGAGAACCCGACCGGGTCGATCATTCCCTACGTTTTGAGTATTTTCTGGGAGTTTTTTCCCCTGCGGATCGGCCCCACCCGGGGCCAGGGCCGATGCCCTGGTCGAATATCCCTTCGCACGATTTCCACCGGAATCCCTCGGGGACATCGTCTTGTTTTTCCACGCCGCTAGATCACAACCCGGCGAGGGGCTATGGTGGCCTCGACCAGAACGTCGATGAACAAACCCAAAGCAGCATCTCGCTACCATGCCCTGGATGGCGCCCGAGCCTTCGCCATGCTGCTCGGTGTGCTGTTGCACGCGTCGATGCCCTACTTATTCGTCTTGTTTCCGTGGGCCGTGGTGGATGGCTCCCGCTCCGTGAGTCTGACACTGCTCATCTACACCATTCATTCGTTTCGTATGCCCGCCTTCTTTTTGATCGCCGGTTTTTTCGCACGTCTGGTGCTTCAACGAGATGGCGTGGGAGCATTCGTCAAACACCGGCTTCGAAGGATATTGGGACCTCTGGTGGTGGGTTGGATCGTGCTCTACCCGCTCGTGCGCTTTTTATGGGTGTGGAGCGGTGTGCGCATGGTGCAAGGGGCCGATCTCTATCAGGCCGTGGTGGCAGCTTTTACCCCCCCCTTTCTGGGTCGGGGTCTCGGCCTGATCCATCTATGGTTTTTATATTATTTATTGCTGCTTTACGGGTTTGCGGTCGGCATCCGATGGGTGGGACTCAAGGTGGACAGGCAGGGCAAACAGCAGCAACGCCTCGACGCCCTTTTTCTTCGTCTGCTGCACTCTCGCCTTGGCATCTTCGGATTGGCGATTCCCACGGCTTGCGCCTTGCTCCCCATGCGAGGATGGGGCGTGGATTTTGCCGATCGAAGTCTGTGGCCCCGAGCTGCCCATCTATTATTCTATGGCTTCTTTTTCCTCATGGGCTGGTGGCTGCACCGCCATCCCACCTTGCTCGCAACCCTACGAAATCGCTGGGGCATGCATGTCGCCATCTCCTCGGTTTTGCTATTTCCCATCACTGGGTTGCTGTATTGGATATATTCGCTCCATTACGACGCCGGCTTCGCTTTTCGAATCGTCTATTTTTTGCTTTACGCCACGATATCCTGGGGATTCGTGCTGGGATGGCTCGGCGCCTTCGAACGCTTTTTTCACCGTCCCAACGCCGTGTGGCGCTATCTCGCCGACGCCTCCTATTGGATTTATCTCGTCCACTTGCCGCTGGTCATCGCTCTTGCCATCTTGCTTCGAAGTTGGCCGATAGGCTGGTATATCAAACTGCCCCTTGTGCTTGCCTCGAGCTTGCCCCTGCTGCTCGGAAGCTACCATATTTTCGTTCGCTATACCGGGATCGGTATCGTCTTGCACGGACCCAGGATTAAAACCAATAAAATCAATTAGTTATAACAAGTCCGCAGATCATCGGATGCACCTTGCGTGGCAAAGGCACGTAAACAGGGAAGCCCCCGGCACGTCGGCATCTTTGGATACCTGGAGCGTCGTCTCCCCCACGATTGCGTTTGCCGTGACGGTGACCGTGACCACGGCCAAATGAGGGGACGGATCAGGCTCAGGGGACGTTGACGGTCACGGAAAGTTTGGCTTGCTCGATGAGGCAACGTTCTTCGGTGCAGACGGAAAAATGGAGGGTGCCGGAGACGGTAGCGGGGCCCGCCTGGGCGGGCACGAAGGGGACGGAAAGGGTGGAACGTTTGGGCGTGACTTGCATGCCTCGTACGGTGTCCTGGGGGTAGGAGATGCCGGCGCCGGGCGGGTCGAGTTTGAATTTGTAGGGATATTTATCGTTACATTTGTAGGGGTCTTTGGCGACGAGAACGACGGTGAGCGCGCCTTGTTTTCCAGCTTCGTAGGGACCGGCGGATTGGAGCCAGGCGGAATAGGAGGCCGCGGAGGCGTCGGCACCTTTTTTGGGCTCTTCGGCCGCGGAGGCTGTCGATTTCGGCTCGGGGCGAGTATCTTGCCCCTGGGACGGCGGGGTGGTCGTCGTGGGCGCACGGACCGCAGTGGCGGAAGCGACGGGTTGTTCCGGTTCCTTGGCGGAATTCGCCGGAGTGTCCGCAACAGAGGGAGGTGGTGCGGTCTCGATAGCCACTATTTTTTCTGGCCCCGGTTCGACGGGAGCGGTTTTTTGGTCACAACCGATGGCGAGAAAACTCGAAAAAAAGAATACCGACAGGGAACCAAAGGCAATGCGGCTCTTTCGGAGGGAAGGGACATGGCTCATGATGTGCAAGTAGCGCGAAACAGCGTGGGTGTCGATGGGTTGTGTGACGTGAAAACAACTCTTGTGCCGACGCGGCGGAGTTGTCGAGCGCATTACACGTTTCTTGCCCCATGTCCCGGACATGACCACGATTGTGGGGTGAACCGGATACGTTTGCTCAATTTCCGCTACTGTTTCGCGGTTTTTGGAATCATGGGGTGCGCGACTTCCACGCCATCGCCCGTTTCTCAACCCGCGCCAACGGCAACCAATTCCGAATCCTCGGTTGCCACGCCCGCGCAGAAGACCCCCGAGGAACAACCCGCGGAACCTGCTGCCGTGGCAACACCGCCCGAATCAGGTCCCTCCCCATTTACCGTCATCGGCGAAAGCCATGCCGAAATGCATCTGCAGCCAGCCGGTAACATAGGGTTTTTATTGGTGAAAAACAAGATATGGACCCTTCGCGACGACACGGTGGCGTACGACCCGCATCCCAACCGGGGGCTGCCCACGGGTAACCTTTACGAATCGGTAACCGTCGGGGGCGAATGGCCGGATACGGCGCTTATTCGTGCCGTGAGAAAAGACGCGGGGCGGCATCGCAGCGAACTATTTTTTTGGGACGGAATGCGATGGAAAAGCAAGCTTCAAACCCCGGCGGGAACGGAACTTGGTGACTTTGCCCCTTGGAACCTGCGCCGCGTACTGGCGTTGGTGCGCGATATTCAAACGGGCAAGCCATCGTTTCAGGTGATTGCGGGTTTTCCCATCGCTCCGGTACCCGTGGCTACTGCTTCGCAAGAGCCAGGGTGTGCGACAGCCCTGTTGCACGAACGAGCGGCGATCCTTCGCAGTGGGCATGTGATGGCGGCTGGAAAGGTATGTGCAGGAGTGGGCATAGGCGTGGAGCATTGGGACCCCGGCTCCAACAAGGGGACTATTCATTCGTTGCCGCAAAGTGAAGGGGTCCGGATATCGGATCTGGTGGCCACCCATTCGTCCCAGGCGTGGATTGGCGGTAGCACCGCAGAGGGAGCATCGGCGTATGTGGCAAGCTGGGAAAACGGCGCGTGGAGCCGTCAAGACACACCGATGCGCGACGCCATCGTGCGACTAGCTACTGATGGCCACGGCACACTTTGGACTGTCACGGCCAGCGGACAGTTGTGGAAGAAACAAGAGACGCGGTGGGAACGAGTTTTCCTTCCCGGGGACACCCGGCAAATACCGATGACGGCCGAAGACGTCTGGCCGCTATCTTCGCAACAAGTATGGGTGATTGCCAAAAGCCAGGAGCGGCGACTGCTGTTGTATACGGTTCCTCGTCGTGGTGACAGGCCTGTGGAGACGTTGGATTGACGGCGTCAATTGCCGAAGATTTGGCCCCAATATCCTTGATAATAGCCGATGCCCACACGGGTGAAGCTGGAGTTGAGCATATTGGCGTTGTGGCCGGGGCTGTTTTTCCATCCGGTCATGACAGCGGCGGGGCTGGAGTAACCATTCGCGATATTCTCCCCGTTCGCGGACGTGCCGCACAGGTTTGCGCGGGTCCATGGGCTGCTGACGGCGGATTCGGGGGCGGTATGGTCAAAGAAGGAATGGATCCCCATGTGAATGCAGTGCCCCTGAATGGTGGCTTCCAGCTTGGTATCGTAGGTGAGGGCGGAGCGACCGTTGCTGATCCGATAGTCGTTAAGTAACGCAAACACTTGATCTATATAGCTTTTTTCTGATGCCGTCGGAGAACAGCAGACGGGAATGATCCCACCGGGTTCGTTACCGGTTCCGTTTGGGTTGGTGACGGAGCAAGTGGGCCCGCTGCCTCCCGAGCCGCCGCTGCCTCCCGAGCCGCCGCTACCTCCCGAGCCGCCGCTACCTCCCGAGCCATCACCACAGGGGACATTGCACTTGGTGTCGAGACATCCGCCAACACCGAGAAAGTCCATGAGCAGGTCGATTCCGCTTGGGTAAGTGTTGGCGCAGTTGTTTTGACAACTGCTGCTAGAACCGCATTGTATGAGGCAATCTAATAGGGCAAGGCAAGCTTGGCTACCGGCACAGGCTTGACAGGATGACAGGCATTGGGAGGTGATGCAGTCATTGCAGGCGGGGTCGGTGGATTGGATGTCGCAAGTGCCACCACTGCTGCCGCCCGAGCCACCTGTGCCTCCGCTACCACCGCCGCTGGTTCCGCCCCCACTTCCACCACCGCTGGTTCCGCCTCCGCTACCACCGCCGCTGGTTCCGCCTCCACTTCCGCCGCCGCTGCTTGCGCCAGTACCGCTCCCACCACCGCCGATTTCACCACCGCCTCCTCCGCCGCCGCTGCCTCCGGTTCCACTCGATCCAGAGGCACAGGCGGGGCACGATGCCGAATAGCAAGATTCCAAGGCCTGCCAGGCTTGAGCGCCCGTGGCGTGAATTTGTGAACAGGAGGAAAGGCAGGCGAGGTCTTGTGGATGGCAAGCATTTCGACACAGGGCAAGCGCCACACAAGCAGGAGTATTTCCGCATGCTTCTGCCTGGCTGCAACAGGTTTGGTCGATACAGGCCGCACATTCGGAGTTGCCGACGGCAACATTTCCGCATTGTGTTCCCGCGGGACGCCCCCCCATTCCCCCATCGGGCGGTACATCGGATTCAAACGACACTTCGTCGAACTCGAGGATGCTGGAGCAACCAAGACCAAGAGCCCCTACCATGAACCAACCGATAAGGGTTCGACCGTGTGTTTTCGTCATGGTCTGATACTCCCCTTTGAAGCGCTGGATTTCGAAGCCCTAGAGTATAGCACGTCGTGCATCGTCAGCCAGCCGTTTTCAGCATGAAATTCGACGAATCGCTTTGGATAGGGCGAGCCAACGAGGCAGAAGGGCAGCGGACCGACGAAGATATTTTCGTGAAAAGGCGACGGTTTTGTCGAAGGGTCCACTTTCGATCTCCCCTTGGGTGCGTTCTGGTCGTACACTCGGCTATCGATCGGGTTCAACGCGAATGGGGAGCATGAAGTCAATCCAAACCCATGCTTGTGGGGTCAGCGGATGCGTCCGTGAGATCCAGGTGCTGGGGACATTGCTTCGCGCGGGCTTGCAGGCGATCGAGCCCTTGACGGAAGTGTATAAGGTCGACATGAGTGACGTTGCGGGGCTCATGAAGATCGTCCGCTCCCTTCGTGGAAACAAGCTTGGCATGCTGTCGCTTTCCAGTTCCCTGAGTTTTCAAGCCACGAGCTTTGCGGACGAGCTGGGGCCTTCGGCGGAGCGAACCTCGTGTGTGAACATGCTGATGAGCACTTCAGCGGGAATTTTCGGTCACGACATTCACTACGACACGTGGCAGGACAGGCTTGCCGTGATTGCTCCACCGCGGAGTACGGCGTTGATACTCGGCACAGGGCCTGCGGCGGTGGCAGCGGTAGCAGCGTGTCGCCAGCTCGATTTTCAACTCATCGGTATCACCACGCGGTCTTGGATTTCGACCGAAAAGCTCCATGATTCACCGCTCGCCGATAGATTTCGGCAAATGGGGGCTCTTCCGGTGCTATGGCCGATGTCCAGGGAATGCTCGGCAAGTAGCCGGTTTTCTCAACAGATGCGGCTTCAATTCGGGGAATTGGCATCCTCGGCGCAAGCACTGATCCAAACGATTGCCGTAAGTCCATCTTCGGAAGATGCACGACTACTAGCATCCGTGATCCCTTGGACACAAACACGGCAAGACGCCGTGGTCTGCGATCTGATATATGGGGCCTCCACGAGCCCATTTCTGGCCGAGGCACAACGTCGCGGCCTTACTGGGATCGGAGGTATCGAAATACTGACCATGCGTGGATTACGAATCATCGAAACCTGGACAGGGCAAAGCCCTCCGCGACAACTCATCCATGCGGCCGCACTCGATGCCTGCGCGAGACTTAGCGATGAATGATCTATTTTGGCCGACGTTGCATGTGGATGGAAAGCTTGCTCGCGCTCGCACGGAATGGATCATGGGCAATGGGGCCGGGGCATACGCATCTTCCACAGTCGCGTTGATGCATACACGTCGGTATCATGGCTTGCTCGTAGCAGCGCTCGAGCCTCCCCGTAAACGTACGGTCGTGGTTTCCCACATGGATATCGTGCTGCAAGACAGCGGTCGGGAAGTCGAACTGGCAAGCCATCAATTTCCCAACGTCTCTCCCGTGGAGGGATATCGTCATCTTCAGTGGTTCCATCAGGATCCGTTGCCTCGCTGGACGTATCAACTCACCAGGGGAACGTTCGAGGAAAGCCTTGCGTTGGTACGAGGCATCAACGCGTTGGTGTTGCGCTATTTGTGGCGTGGCGATGGGGCCATCCACGCTTCGGCACGTCCTCTTCTCGCGATGCGTGACCATCACACCCTTACCCACGCGCATGGCGCGATGATTCAACGGGTTCACCTTCGCCCCCGCGAAGTATGTGTTCAGCCCATTCGGAACCTACCCCAAGTCATTTTTCGTCACGGGGGCACCTTCGTGGGTTCTCCCGATTGGTGGCACCGATTCGAGTATCTCGACGAACAAGATCGGGGGCTCGAATTCCAAGAGGACTTGTGGACTCCTGGTGTGTTTCGACTGACCTTCCAACCGGATGTCCCCCAATACCTTATCGTGGGATTGGATAAAGTGCCCGATGAGGAAGGGGATGTGCTTTTTGAGCAGGCGGCACAAGCTCTGCGCAACTGCGACCCTGGGCCATCGCGAAGCTGGCCCGTGCGCAGTCTATTCGTGGCAGCCAACCTATTTCGTGCGGATGAATGCGCATTTCCAAGTGTCATTGCAGGCTATCCGTGGTTCGAGGTTTGGGGTCGTCACACGTTGACCGCGTTGCCGGGACTGTACCTCATTCCTGGATATATCGAGCAAGCCAAGGCCGTGATGAAAACGTTGCTCGGAGCCTTGCGCAACGGTCGAATCCCCAATCGTTTCCCGGAGACGGGTGAATCGGTGGAATACCACAGCGCCGATGCCTCCTTGCTGCTTTTCCGTGTCGCTCGACAACTCACCGAAGCATTGCCCGCCAACGATGTCTTCGCGCAAGAGGTTCTACTTCCCGCGCTTCGTGAGGTATTCGAAGCGTATGACAAGGGCACGGAGGACGGCATCCACGTCACCCCCGCGGGTTTGATTTCCGCTGGAAATCCGGACACTTCGCTCACTTGGATGGATGCTCGGGTGGGGGAGCAGCCGGTCACACCCCGATGGGGCGCCGCCATTGAGTTGCAAGCCTTGTGGTCCAAAGGATGCGACGATCTCGCATGGCTTGCGTCTCGTTGCGGCGATGAACAGCTAGCAAGCCGAGCATCGATGGCTCGCGACCAAGCGAGATCGGCTTTTGCAAAACGCTTTTGGTGCGAGTCCACTCACTATCCTTTCGATGTCGTTTCCGCGAACGAAGATCTGGAAACGGCGTGGGCGGACCCAACGATTCGACCCAATGCATTGATCGCACTCGCGGTCGATCCGGATTTATTCACCACAGGGCAAGCTCAAAAGATCATCGAGCGAGTGGAAAACGAATTACTGACAGAAATGGGCGTTCGAACTTTGTCTCCGAACGACTCTCGATATCGTGGCTTTTATCGGGGAGGCGTGGAAGATCGAGATCGAGCTTACCATCAGGGAACTGCCTGGCCTTTTTTGTTCGGGGCGCTCGTTCAGGCTACCTGCCACACCTTCCCCAACGATGAGCCGCGCAAAGCGCGATTGCGCTCTCTGGTCGAAAACACCCTTTCCAAACAAATTGCCATCGGACAAATCCCCGAATTGGCAGATGGTGATGCCCCCCATCGCTCCCAGGGTTGCGTGGCCCACGCCCCCGCCGTTGCCGAGATGCTCCGCGCCCTCGAGATGTTGGGCGCATAACTCGCCGTCAGATACCCCCTTCAGCTTCGAACCCGAAAACTCGCGGCCACCGTCTTTCCAAGCTCGTCGCACGTCGGATCAGTCACAATCAGTTCTGGCCGCCCCCCAGACGACCATACAATCGTATTCTGTCGAAATACCCGCCCAAAGGCTTCGGCCTCCACACGATCCATGTTGTGGACGAACCATGCGGGCTCTCGCCACACGCCTTCCGGTTCATCTTCATATCCCACGCACGACTCCACCCGATAAACTCCCAAAATCAACAGATCCCGAAGGACCTGATGCCTGGCCTCGTTCACGCGTCGTGGCAATAGCATCGAACGTGGGTTGTACGCCGTCAGAATCGCAAAGGTTTTGGTCAATGGGTCGGGAAGCAAGCTTGGGTCCGCGGCCACATCCCCATCCATCGATACGCGAAGCAGACCCGATGGCGACGGAATCTCATAAACCGTGGACAGATAGGAACGGAGCAGGTTTTGATCCATGAGCGTTGATCTTCCGGACTTGGCGTGGAGATAGCACTCGTACTCGACGTCGAATTGTCAGGTCAAGGGATCGGGGTTGTGGAGCCGACGGCGGCGATTGCGGTTTGTCCCATCCCCTCAGGAGTGATCGACGGCTGATGGCAATGGGTGATGACGACCGATGACGGAGTTATTCTTAGAAAACTGGGGTGTTTGGGCGCGGGGGCAGTGCTGAGTGGCGAGCGCCAATTTGGGGGTGGCGCCCGCCATATCCTTGTAACTATCTAAAATTACACATTAAATTACTGTTACTCCAGCTTCTGGGTGCTTCGTGGGGTGGCGCACCGCCAGTCGTACCATCGGTTGCGATCATGAAATCAAGGGAATCATCAAGCAACGTCGAGTGGCCCAGGTCTTGATACGGCGCGGGTCGTGCTCGATTTTTTTCTCACAGCAGGCGTCGCGCTGTTTTTGGGTCAGCTTGCTCCCAGTTCCCCCTGGCCTACGGCCATGGCGGCGATAGGTCTCGTGGTGATTGGATGGCGTCGGCTTTCGATGACGCAAACCGTGGTGTTGTTTTTCTTTTTTGCGCTGGCGGCCTATCGAGCTGGCAGCATGCTCAACCAATACGACGAGGCTCGTGTTGCCGCATGGGAGGCATTAGGTGCTCCGGAAACTTGCAGCGGAACGATTCGACCCATCACCTCGCCGAGCCGTCGAGGGGATCGGTTGGGTTTTGTGGCGGAGGCGATTCATCTCGAATGCGAAGGTTCCGCCAAGGTGCTGCCCGGGACCATCATGCGTCTTTACGCACCCTTCGATGATCTGGCCCGGGGAGATGGGTGGAATGTTGTCGTTCGCGTGGGAACGCTAGAAATTCCGAGGAACTTCGAGGTCGAGGGAGGTCGGGCCTATGCGGCAGGTCAAGGAGCTACCCTCAGTGGGGGCATTATCGATGGTGAGCGCGTGAGCCGACGTTGGTTTCATCCTGCCACCTGGGTGGACCTTGCCAGGACCCATGCGCGTCGTCGAATCGAGGCAACCTATCCGTCCGACGCGGCGCCGATGGCGCGGGCGCTGGTTCTTGGGGAAAACGATCTGCCCGAGCAAGATGCGGAGGCGTTTCGGCTCTCTGGCCTGGCGCATTTGTTGGCGGTATCGGGCACTCATATTTTGATTGCGGTGATGGGAGTCGTTCGTCTGCTGGAAGCGGTGCTCGTACGGGTGGAGAGGCTGTCGGCGCGCGGTGACAGCGCTCGAATCGCCGCAGGCCTGGGGATTCCTCTTACCTGGTTGTATGCGGAATTCGCCGGTTCCGGAGGGAGTGTGCGTCGCGCGGCCTTGATGGCGACCGTGGTGCTAGGCGCCCGCGCGCTAGGACGTCGCCCCGATGGGTTGCGGGCGTTTGGTCTGTCGATGGGGGCGGGGGCTTGGATCGACCCCCTTGCAGCTTTCGACGTATCGTTTGGGTTGTCGGCGGGAGCCACCGCGGGTTTGTTGGTTGGTTCTCGTCCTTTGCAGCGGTGGCTCACTCGTTTGCCTCGTCCGCTGTGCTGGGCGGCGGAGCCCGTTGCAGCGACGGTATCGTCTTCGGTGTTTTGTCTTCCTTGGTTGACCCTGCTTGGGCCGCGCTTTTCGGTGGTTGGGGTGGCGGCCAATGGTTTGGCGGTGCCTGTAGGGGAGTTGATATCTCTGCCGGCTTGTTTGGGTCATCTGTTGCTGGCTCCATTTCCCGATGCGGAGCGAGGGGTGGCGTTGCTCGGATCCGGCAGCCTGCTTTTCGTTCGATGGATTGCAAGAAATGCCGCGTCGTTGGACGTGTTGGCTTTCGATACGCCCCGTCCCACCGACTGGCATCTCGTCATGGTTGGGCTTCTGGGAGCTTGTCTGCTCCTATATCCTCGACGACGTTTTTTTTGGGCATGGTTGGGTGGATTGTTGTGGGTGGTATTCGAATCCTGGGCGGTATTTTGTCATCAACCCAAAGGAAGGCTTCGAATCACGGTGCTCGATGTGGGTCAGGGAGACAGCGTGATGGTGGACTTTCCGGATGGTCGCGGCATGTTGGTGGACGGAGGGGGGGTTGTGGGCAGTCCGATGGACCCTGGGTTAAGGGTCGTGGCTCCGGTGCTTCGGGCACGACGACGCAACGTTTTGAGTTTTGCGGTTCTCAGCCACCCTCATCCGGACCACGTGATCGGGCTGGCCTCGGCGCTGCCTCGGGTGTCGGTAGGGGAGTTTTGGGATTCGGGACAGGGAGAGCGGCAAGGGGCGGGGCCCGTATATCAAGGGCTTCTCGACGGGTTGCGGGCGCGGGGTGTGATGGTGCGACGCCCCCCCGAACTATGCGGAAAGGCTTTTTATTTTGGGCAAGCGAGGCTGCGGGTGCTGGGGCCTTGTCCGGATATCGTGCCTGGGAGAAGCGCCAACAATAGTTCTATCGTGCTTCATGTGCAGTATGGCCGACGAGCCGCGCTGCTTGTGGGTGATGCGGAGCATGAGCAAGAAGAGGATCTGATGAAGCTGGGGCCGTCGGTGCTGCACGCGGATTTGCTGAAAGTGGGCCACCATGGCAGCAAAACATCGACATCGGCCGCGTTTGTCGATGCGGTATCTCCGCGCGACGCGATCATCACGAGCGGCGTTCGCAATCGTTACGGCCACCCCGCACCTAACACATTGAAATTATTGAAAGAAAAAGGAGTTCGGGTATTTCGTTCGGATGTTCATGGGGCGGTGCGCTGGGAGACGGATGGGGAGTCGTTATGGGTGAAGACCGCGATATCTCCGTAATTGTCGAAGGCAACGTATTGGGTGTCGACGGGAAGGAAGGGTTTGGCGGCATGACAGGGGGATCAGGGAAAAACGAGGGAATCTTGGTGAGAAAAGGGTAGATTGACGGATATTTGGGGGGGAAAGGGAGCAATTTCGCGCTTTATTTGCGAACGTTCTCGAATAGGCATATAGCTTGCTGGGATAGAGAGAAGCGATAGGAGAGCGAGCCATGAGAACCATCCGTGACGAAGTCGAGCGCCCGAATGAATGGCTACGCCGGCTTTCTGAAGATCCTTTGCAATATCGCCAACTTCTCGAGGATGCGGGGAGTGTTGGGCGAGCTGCGTATCGTTTGGCGCGAGCGCGATGTCGGACGCGTCCGATAGCGATGAACATACCGACTCGCCTGGAGCTTCACGCGGCAGCGCAGGAGCTGCAGAGCCGTGTGGAAGGAATGCCATCCCTGCCGTCGATCGAAGAACTCGTATGGGATTGCGAGTCTGCGGGACTGGTTGTGATCGTGCCGTTGGGGCGCGCGGCGTAACCGGCCATCCATCTTCCGTTATTTTATTTTTCGTTCTTTACGTTCGACCGGAGGGAACGTGGAATACCGCTGATACGGTGTTTTCCACGTGCGTTCGGCGACAAGCAAGGCATCGACTAGCAAGGATGGGTGACCGTCGGTATGAACGACGACGCCGACGTAGGGTCCGGCGAGTGCGACGAGGGGGGGAACAGGTCGGACAGGGGCATATTCGAATCCTTCGATCTCGTCGACGGTCAGGCGGATGGCGTCATCGATAGATTTTCCGACTTCGATCACGAATTTGCCGGGAAGGCCGAGGTGTTGGGGGTCCATCAACGACGCGAGGGAGGGCGCGGGGTGGTGTGGATTGGCGAGGTGTGTTTGGAGCAGGTGGCGTGCGGTCAAGGCGAAGCGGTCGTGGGCGGAACGCACCCACAAAACGAGGGCATGTCCGCGTTCCACCACGGGAATATCGACGATGGCGGTGAGGCCGTGGCCTTTTCGATGGCGCAATCGGACGGTACCGCCGAGTCGTCGGATGGTGTGCAGGGCAATATCGAGGCCGATGCCGCGTCCCGCGAGCAGGTCAACGTTGGGATGGGTGGACATGCCGGGCAGAAATAGCAGGTTGAGCAAAGCCTCATCGGAAGGGGGGGGTGAAGCATCGGCGAGCAAGCGTCCGGCGCTGGTGGCTTTGGCGCGAACGGCCTGCAAGTCGATTCCTGCCCCATCATCGGCCACGCGTAGGATCAGGTGGGCGCCGCGGATTTCCGCGGAGAGGCGGATTCGACCAAAGGGGGGTTTTCCCACAGCCGCACGCACGTCGGGCGATTCGATACCGTGGACGACGGCGTTGCGAGCGAGTTGCAGAAGGGGATCCACCAGGGAGTTGGCGACGTGTCGGTCGATGGGTGTGTTGGTTCCGACTTGTTCGACCTGCACTTTTTTGAAAGAGCGTTCCGCGATGGTTTGGACCGCTTCGGCCACACGGTCGAAAACGACGGCCACGGTGGCTTGGCGGACCGCACGCAGTTCATTGTGGGATGATGTCGTGCTTTGCAGAATGCTTCGCGTTCCGCGCCGTGTCGTAGAAGCGAGGGAATCGAGCTGGCAAGCGGCCAAGGTCAAGATTTCAGAAGCATTTTCGATATGATGGAGGGCTGCGAGGGGGGCACCCCAAGGCCGTGGCGGGCCGATTAATCGTTGGGATTCGCTCAGTCGTTGTTTGGCATCCCGCAGTTGCCGTGCCGTATTCCTTGCAAAATCGGTTTGCCCCTCCATTTCCCGGGCAGAACGGTGAATACGCCGAAGCCGTTCGAGCACGAGATCGAGGGTTTGGGTGGGAACCTGGAGCCACGGATGAGCGCTGGGGTCAAAGGCGACGGTGGATGGTAGGGGGGTGTGGGGAACCGAGCCGGGCGAATTGGCGCGAAGAAGGTCAAGGGTTGCCGTGGGATCGGTCAACAGACCGGCGAGGACCGGCCGCCATCGTTCCATCTGGTCGACCAGGCTCTGGGCTTGTTCTGGGTTTTGGCAGGGTGACAAATGACTTTCGAGGCCATGGCAAAACCAGGCCATGACTTCGTCTCCCACGGCGGCGGCGGCCCCTTTCAGGGTATGCAAGTGCCGCAACGCATCTTTGAGGCCGTCGTGCGGATCGGAGGAGAGAGAAAGGTCCCACTCCCTCAATCTATCCATCATATCAGAATAATATAATTTATCCTTACATTTCCAATTACCATGAATCCATAAATCATCGGGGGGGTTGGGCCAAGGATCGCGATAGGCTTGGCGATTGGCGTTGAGGTTCGCCAGGGCTTGCTGGAGGATCGTGCGAGCGAGGCGGGTGGAATGGGCTGGATTATCCAAGCGTTCGAGCCGGGAAAACGCATCCGAAAGGTCGGTTTCTCCCACCAATCCCGCGGCACCCTTGACGCTATGGAGCACAAGACGTTGCGTTTTGCTGTCGAGGTCGTGGCGAGACAGAGCATCGAGGTGTTTTTGCAGTTCCTCGATCAATAGTCGGCGGAGTTCCGGATCCAGCGGGGTCATTCGCGGATTGGCTTTATTTTCGATGGGTTAGCGATTTGCAGCAGCGCTCGGAGCAGGGGATGGAGGGTGGGGCCCAGCGCTGATCGAATGATATCTTGCCTGGCGTGGTCGCCGAGGGAGCCGAGGGCTTGGATGAGTTCTTTGGCATGTTCGGTGACTCGGGCAAGAGCGACGGCGGTATGGGGATCCATATCGAGCAGGGAGCGTGTGTGTGTTCCGATGGGTTGAATATCTTGTAAGGTATTGTCGGCGGCGGTTTGCAGGCTGCCGAATTGGGTTTCCAACGCTTCGTGGGCGTGGCGAGTTTCCTCGGTTCGATGAACGGCTTGATTCCACAGCGATAGGGTATCATCCAACGCGGTGCGTAGTTCTTGTACGGCTTCGTTGGCCCGCTCGGTCAAGGAACGCACTTCATCGGCCATGTTCATGAGGGTGTGGCCCGCGGGATCGCCGAGACGTGCTCCTTCGAGACCGACATTCAGGGCGATGAGCCGTAAGCGGTCGAGGTTGTGGGCAACTTGATCGATGGGATCTTGGATTTCGGGGCTGCGATTCGCGGCTTGGCGAATGAGATCCAAAGCACCGTCGAGGAGAACTTGCTGGCGTTTGGTGGAAGCGAGCAATTGTGTGGTGAGTTCGACGGCATGGTTTGCGGATTGGTGGGCGCGCAGGTGTGCTGTCCACAGTCTCGCCACTTCCGTCTGGTCGGTAGGTTTCGAGGTTTGTCTGGCTCGTCGAAACCAACCTCGTCGCACGCCTTTTGTCATTCGGACCTCTCTTGTTCTCCGAGGCGAGCGGCTCGCCACAGGGCGGCCTCGATATCGAAGGTGAGTTGCCGCACATCCAGTAAGCGTGCGGATTTATTTTGGAATTTTACTTGCCCCTCGGTTAGCTCGAACACTCCGGTAGCCACCACGCGAGCGCCGAACAAGGCGACGGGTCCCCCTTGGGTCATGCACATGATCATGTCGGAGGCGGGTGCCGAACCCACCTGAAGTGCCGTAGCGACCTGCTCTTCGGTCAGCACGAGTCCGATGGCCGGGGGGACCATGCCTGGAACGGGCAAAACAGGTTCGGCGGGGGCAATCCATTGCGCTTCTTGGGCGGAGACGAACCACCAAGATTCTCCTGCGTCGAGCACCATTCCTGCGCACGGTGGCATGGTTGGGTACCTTATGGTGGGTTGGTAGCGATAGGAGCTAGCGTCGTTGCTTCGTTCAAGCATCGAAGCCGGTGGGGGGAGCCTATTCGATCTCGTCTATTTCGCAACGGCGCTCATCGTTCTCGAGCGTGGTGGTCGTTGGCAAGGCCATCGAAATGGGGGGGCCGAGGCTCACGGATGCAGGCCGCGGTGGCCGAGGGGTTGTACCGAACAAAGGGCGGTTGAAGTCCGGACCAATGCTGAGTTTTGCGCGAGCCTGAGATTACGGGGGGAGCGGCTTTTCTGTGTTGGGTT
The DNA here is from genome assembly GCA_002070115.1 of Deltaproteobacteria bacterium ADurb.Bin207. Classification (GTDB taxonomy): domain Bacteria; phylum Myxococcota_A; class Polyangia; order Polyangiales; family Polyangiaceae; genus MWCO01. The sequence goes on along the minus strand of MWCO01000007.1, from coordinate 28,948 downwards.
CGAGAGAGACGAACAGCATAAGGGCAAAGCGTGCTACAGGGGGGATGGTCGACATCGCGCATGAGGAAGACGAAGCATGGCGGACAAGAGAGTGTCAACGAAGAGCAAGAAGTCCACGGGGGCCAAATCGAAGAAAGCGGTTCGTTCGGAAAGGCGTTTCATGCCGGAGCGCTCGAACGCATCGATCGCCACGATGGCCGGGACGATTGTGGGTGGATTGGGTGTGGGGGCTGGTTTGTATGGGCAATGGATGACGAATCCGACGATGGCCGTCGCGCCATGGGTATTGGCGGCTGGATCGGCGGTGCTTGCCGCGGTGCTATTGTGGGGAGATCTGGAAGGAACCGTCATTCGCGTCGGAGACGCGGGCATAGTCTGGGAGCGGGACGGCAAGGTGAATCGTCGTGTTGCATGGTGTGATATGCGGGAGGTGGAGATTCGCGACGCAATGGTTCGGGTGCAGTTGGAAGGCGAAGTGATGACGTTCAGCGTGGCAAGCCAGCCCTTGGCGGCCGCGTGGGTGGCCAAAGAAGCCAACGCACGGATTCCCAAACGATGGAAGGCGAGCAAGGATGTGATTCAATCCTTGCCGAAGACATCGTCGGACGACGGAGAGGGGCTTGTGGTCGAGCCGCTTCAGGTCACGGGGCGGTCCTGTCGAGCGAGTCAGCGAACGATCACGTTCGAGCGAGATGCTCGGTATTGTGTTCGATGTGGTGAAGTTTATCACAAGGACGATTTGCCGGATCGTTGTCTGACGTGTGATGCGGATTTGCGAGATGCGCAAGAAGCATGATGTCTAGGGGGCAAGGGTCGTATCGGCCCGATGGTCATGAAAAACGTATTGGTTGCGGTGATAGGAGCGTTGGGGAAGGGACAGCATGCGTGAGCGCCAACGGGTTGGGTGGATGAGGGCGAGAGACATCGAAACGCAACACAAGGGCGATGGGAATGAAAGAGTGTTGCGTGACCATCCATCCCATTTTCCATGGGAAGCAGAGGCCTAATCAAGCGTATTGGCCGTGGATTCAGAGACGTTCGCACCGATGAGTCGTGGCTTCAGGGTGCGGTAGTCCGTGGTGCGAAGCTACTTCGAAGCCAGGAGCGCGCTGATCAACGACAAGGGGGGTCAAGAGCGAGAATCGCATGGTTGGATGCGCAGGAAGGATCCCGCAACATTAGTGTAATTATTTGAAACTACACATAAATTTGTCAGCCCCTCACGCCATGCTCACGGTTATTTTGGCTGCTGATGGAACGTCGACCTTTTTCGATTGTGGAAAGAAAGGGTGCGTGGTGCTGTGGGCGCAGGGGTTCGTAGGTGCTGGGGCGTGTCATGGTCGTGGGGTTGACGAGGCGCAGGGATCGGTCTGCGGAAAGCATTGGGGAATGTTCATGGGATGTGGCGTTGGTTTGCGAGGTGGGTGAATTGGCAAGGGCATTGATGGGGGGTGAGTGAGGTTGGGGGAGGTATCGAGGTAGAAAGGGGATGTGACTTCGGCGACGGGGAGGCGAGTAGGAGGCGTGGAAAGGCGGAGGAAAGCTGGTTCCTGTCAACTCGCGTTGACACCCCGACGCGCTACCCTTAGCCTGCCCGCGTGCGGTCGTTTCCATGGGACACGGCTTCATCGTAGAGGATCAAGCGAAACATCCGGTCATCGAGGATGACCATCGGAGGGCAATCATGCTCCGCAACGTGCGAAAGATCACCCCGCTGATTCGTTCTTTGGTGCTAGGCGTCGCTGCCGTATCGACGGTGTCGGTCTCATCTGCCGTGATGATGGGGTGCGAGGACGACAAACAGCCTGAGTATCATGTCAAGCGGTTGAATGACCCAGCGCTACGTCCTCAGGCGGTCAAGCGTCTCGTGCAATTTTTTGAAGATGCGATGACGCGGGCAGACAAGGATCGGACGAAGCCGAATGTGAAGGAGTTGTTGGACAAGATCGTTCCACCGTTGACGCAGACGTATCTCGAGGGCGACACGATTGACGATCGAACGAAAGGCGAGATCATCAAGTTGCTGGCGGATTCGCAAGACGAGCGAGCGAAGCCCGCGTGGATCAAAGCGCTCAAGGATTACAAGCCCAACGTGACGGAGCCTGACGTTCGGGCGTGTGCGAAGGTCATTGCGGAGACGGGGGTCAAGGATCCGGAAGCGATGGATGCGCTCATCAATGTCTTCGTGAAGTTCGAAGCGGGTTCCCCCAAAGGGGCGCTCATTTATGTCGATTTCAAGAAGGCGCTCGTCGATATTTCCTCTCCTTCGTGGAAGTCCCAGCTTCTCGAGCGGTTGAATCGACCGATGGAGAAGCTCGAGCAGAGTGATCGTACCAACGAGGACAAGATCACGGCGTATCGCAACGAGCAGTTCTGGCAAGTGACGTCCGCGGAAATTCTTGGAGAAATCAAGGCTACGGATGCGATCAAGCCGTTGTTCAAGACGGTCATCGATCCGAACAAGGCGGATGTGGCGGCCACGGCGATCATGGCGATGGTGAAGATGGGCAAGGATTCGATGAACACGCTCATCGACGCGTTATTGGGCAAGGATGCGGAGCTGACGGAGTTTGCTAAAGCGAAAATCAAGGCAGAGAAAGAGGCATTGGTGACTCCGGTTCGGTCTGCCGCGTTGGTGATTGGGACGATTGGTCGAGCGGATGGTGTGCAACCGATGCTCATGGCTCTGGACAAGGCGGACAAGTCGGATGCGATCACGCAAGCGATTCTTGCTCGTGAGCTATCGAAGTGTCCTGTCACGCCCGAGTCCCTCAAAGCATTCATCAAAGTATTCAATGACATGCCGGTTTCCGCGTTCATTCCTCCGGGGCTTACGGCGGTTACGGTATTGGCGGAATCCATTGCGCAATTTTACGATCCGAGTGTCATCGACACGTTGATTGCGCGGGTGGACAACTTCAAGGGAGACAAGCAAGACAAGGACTTGCTTCGCGATTCCGTGCTTCCGACGATGATCAAGTTGATGCGAAAAGATCAGATCGATCTTGTGGAAAAAGCGATCGGCCGGTGGGCGCCTGGAAAGGACGACGCCAAGCTCGAGAAAGAGGCGCTTGGAAAAGCGAAGGCGGTTCTGAGCGCATGCGATGACAAGCTGGAGTGTTATCTCGCCAAGCTCGAGGAAGCCGCGGTCCAGGAAAAGAACGAGCAATTCCAAGGGATCAAGGCGTCGTACATGCTTGGAATCCTGGGCAACGACAAAACGCGCATGGAGATCGTTCGTCGCTTTCCTAGCATCAAAAACGCTGCCATCAAGTATACGGCGGGACAAGCGCTGGACTTTCTTGCCCCGAAGGGGGATCAGGCCGCGGCGGACGAAATCGACAAGCAGCTTCAGACCAACATTGCCAAAGGCGATCAGAATCTCATCGCTGGGGACGCGCCGCTGCGCCAGATCCGCATCCGCCTTCTCGCCCGTCTTTAACTCATGATTCAAGTTACCGTCCACTCGGGCCTTCAGGCTGGTCAGTGGCTGACGTTCGACGAGGATGTCGTGACGGTAGGACGTGCGTCCGACAATCACGTCATCCTTGCCGATTCCCATGTATCGGGCCACCACCTGCGTATTGTCCGTGGTCCTCATCGCACGCTCATCGAGGACTTGCATTCGACGCGTGGCACGACGGTGATCATGGGAGATGAGCGGAAGCGTCTCGATGAGATGCCGAATCGTTGTGTGGAGGTGGACACGGGGTGTCGTATCGAAGTGGGAACGGGAGCGGAGTTGACGTTGATTGAAGTTCGGTTGTTGGAGTCGGACGAAGCGCGGGTCGTATCGATGAGGCGCATCGAGGAGATCGGCGTTTCAGGGGAGAATCTCGAACGCGATCTTCAGATACTTCCGCAGTTGTACGCGGCGCAAAAGCGTTTGGACGCGGCATCGGATCTCGATGAAGTATTGGAAGCGACATGTGATGGCGTGTTGCAGCTATTGCCGCGTGCGACGCATGTGACGGTGACGTTACGCGATGAGGAGGATAGTTCTCAGGAGCCGGTCTATGTGCCGGTTGTCACGCGGGAGCGGGGAACGGATGGTTCGGGGGCAGCGTCTCGGGGAGCGATTCCGATTGCGCGAAGCGTATTTCGCAAAGTGCTTTCGGAGCGAGCGGCGGTTCTTGCGGCCGACGCACCGCGGGAAGTAGCCCAGGCGGAATCCATTGTTGGAGCTTCGATTCGAAGCACGGCGGCGGTTCCTTTGTGGCGTGGTGAAACCATTCTTGGGGTCATACAAGCCGACAATCGTCAGGCTCCTGCCATGCTCAGCGCGTTGGACTTGGAAATTCTCGCGCTCTTCGCATCCAACGCATCACTGGCGGTATCCAACGCTCGATTGATCCGAAGGCTTCAGATAGCGCAAGAACAGCTTCGCAAAGAAAACGATTTTTTGCGAACCCGCGAAGAGACGCGCACGCGGGCGCAGCCGATTTTGGGGGAGAGCGAAGCCATGAAAGCCGTTCTTGCCCAGCTAGACAAGGTGGTTGACACCCGTGTCACGGTATTGGTGGAAGGAGAAACGGGTACGGGAAAGGAGCTTCTCGCGTCGGCGGTTCATTATCGTTCGAAGCGGCGACACAAGTTGTTCGTGGCGCAAAACTGCGCGGCGCTTCCGGAAAATCTGTTGGAAAGTGAGCTATTTGGGCATAAACGGGGTGCGTTTACGGGAGCTGTGGACGACAAGAAGGGATTGTTTGACATCGCCGATGGGGGGACCTTGTTTTTGGACGAGGTGGCGGAGATCTCGTTGTCCCTGCAATCCAAGCTTCTTCGTGTTTTGCAGGAAGGCGAGGTGCGACCGGTGGGAGCATCGCGCACGCATTGGGTGGACGTTCGAATCGTGGCGGCGACCAACCGTAATTTGGAACAAGAAGTGCGCGAGGGACGGTTTCGGGAAGATCTATACTACCGGCTCAAAGTGTTTCCTCTTCGGTCGCCGGCCTTGCGCGAGCGAAGGGAGGATATTCCATTGCTCGCCGGAGCGTTCATGAAGCGATACGCATCGGAACTCAGCAAGACGGTGGGCGGTTTCAGCCAACAAGCCATGGAGCTGTTGGTGGCTTACGACTGGCCTGGCAATGTTCGCGAGTTACAGAACGAAATTCAGCGTTTGGTGATTCAGCTCGACGAAGGAGCGTTTGTGGTTCCGGAGTTGCTTTCGGAGCGTATTCGTTCGGTCGAGGGCGTCGTGGGAAAGGCTGGTGTGGGAAAGGGAACGTTGCGAGAGATGATGGATCGAGTCGAGAAGTACTTGCTGATCGAATCGTTGCGTGAGCATGGCAACAACAAGACCAACGCGGCGAAAACCCTTGGAATCACCCGGGAAGGGCTCCACAAAAAACTCCGGGCTCACGGCCTTTGAAGCCGCTCATTGAATGCCGAATTTTTTCAATCGTCGATAGAACGTGCGCCGCGGAATCTGGCAAAGTTCCGCGGCCTTGACGCGGTTCCAGTTCGCACTGGCCAGGGCGGCAAGAATTCGTTCCTTTTCGGAGGCTTCATGGGCGGACAGCGTTTCGCTTGTGCCGAGGTGTTTCCTGGCACCGGTGTCGACTGGATGCACTTCGGAGATGAACGATGGAGGCAGTTCCGAGGAGCGAGAGTCGCTCGTTCGTTGCACCCCTGCCATTTCGAAATCATCGATTTCGAGTTGGGCTCGATCGCTCATGACCCAAGCGTTGAGCAGGGAGTTTTCGAGTTGTCGAACGTTTCCCGGCCATGGACAAGCGCATAGCAGTCGAAGCGCATCGCGGGAGATCGTTTTTCGTTCCCTTCGATATCGCGCGGCGAAGATATTGAGGAAGTGGTCGATGAGCATGGGAATGTCTTCGGCGCGTTCTCGCAAAGAGGGGAGTTGCACATCGACGACGCGCAAGCGATAGTACAAGTCTTCTCGGAACGTACCTTCGGCGACCATTCGTTCCAGGTTACGGTTGGTGGCGGCGATGACACGAACGGAAACGCGTTCTTCGCGAGCGCCACCCACGGGACGAACGAGGTGCTCTTGCAGCACGCGAAGCAGACCTGCTTGCATTTTATGTGGCATTTCGCCGATTTCATCGAGAAGGATGGTTCCTCCTTCCGTCTCTCGAAACAGGCCTTTTCGGTCCCGATCGGCGCCTGTGAACGCGCCTTTCGTATGACCGAACAATTCACTTTCGAGCAAGTGTTCTGGGATGGCGCCGCAGTTGATGCCCGTAAACGGCTTTTTGCCTCTGGGTCCACCGCGATGGATGGCTCGCGCGACCATTTCCTTTCCGGTTCCGCTTTCCCCTGTGATCAACACGGGCACATCCATGTCTTTCACGCGATCGATCAGCGCATAGACACGTCGCATTTTTTCGCTGGTTCCCACGAGTCCCTGGTAACCAAAGTGACCGCGAAGCACCGCGCGTGTTGCGTCGAGATCGCGGCGAGTGGATTCGAGTTGCGCGGTTCTATGTCCGAGGACTTCTTGTAGGCGTGCGTGTGCTTTTTCGAGTTCGGCATTGGTTTTCGCGAGTTCTTCGGCCCTACGTTGGTTTTCCGCGATGAGATGAGCGTTGGCGATGGCGACGGCGGCTTGGTCCGCGAAGGCCATCAACGTGGGAAGTTCGGTATGAAAAAGAGCACCGGGGCGATGGCGTGTTTCCACGTACAATGCGCCCGCGGTTCGGTTGTCCGGCGCTCGGATGGGAACGCAAGCCACGGATTGCACATTGAGTTGATGAACGGAAAGATAATCGGCCATTCGTTCATCTTCCCGGGCACTGAGAGTGATGACCGGTTCGCCGGTGGCGATGACTTTCTCTGCGATGTTGGAAGAGAATTTTGCGTGAGAGGCGTCGCCTTGCCGATTTCGCGAGATATGCGGAACGAGCACGCCGTTTTGGGCGAGAATGACGAAGCCTCGTTCGGCATGCACCAGAGAGATGGCGTGGTCGGTCACTCGTTCGAGCAGGGGTTCCAACTTGTGCTCTCTGGCTAATTCCCTATTGATTTCAAGGAGTTTCGTTAATCTATCTTCGACCGGCAACGCGATCATGGTGGACGATATGCCGGTACCGGAGGCGCGGGAGCCCAGTGGCCACAAGGAATTGGCAACGATGGCGTTGGAGCGAGGGAGCTGCATCCCAAGCAGGTTGGTTCGAACAGCGCGTCGCCGTGGGTCATCCCAAAAGACTTCTCTCAAGTCGCGAGGCAGGCGGGTAGCAATTTCCTCCAGCACGGCCAGGGCTTCTTCGGCGTCTTTTCGTGCGGCCAAGTCCTGACCCATTTCGACAAGGAGGCGAGAGCGGGCTTCGAGGGTTCTCCAAATCCACTCTTTTTGTCCTGCTTCTCTTGCGGCGAGCAAGGCGGCATTGAAGGAGTTACGGGCGCGATCTTCATCGTTTTGGGCGGCGGCGACGGCACCTCGGGCCAAGTGAAGCAAAGCGCGGTGCGCGGTATTATCGGTGAGCAGAGACATGGCTTGTTCGATGTCTCTGGACAGGGACATGAGGTCACGGGAATCGGAGCGGACAGAGACGAGCACGCCTTCGAGTATGGCCTCGGCGGCATCCACGCTTCGTCCGAGCGCTTCGTATTGGGAAGCGCATGAGGCATAAAACTCGACAGCTCGGTCCAGTTCACTGGTTCGAGCGGCGAGTTCGGCCTGCATACCCGCGAGTTGTGCACGATGATTGGGCGCTAATTTTTCACGTTGTTCCGCGAGGGAAGCGAGGCTCGAGGTAGCACGGGCGTATCGTCCCAAATAGATATCCAAATGAGCCAAATTCAGCAGTGCTTGTCGTGTGGTGGCGCCACGGCTCGCGCGACGTCCCATGTCGATGGCGGCTTCCAGATGTTCAATGGCATCGGCGAGATCGCCCTCGATATTGGCGAGCACGGCGAGGTTGAGGCGTGTGTTGGCGACGGCGCCCGCGTCGCCTGCATGCTCGGCGCATTCGAGGGCTTCTTCGAACGTACGACGTGCTTCTGCCAGTTTATCGCCCCGTTGCAGCGCAACAGCCAAAGAGCCCACGACGATGGACTCGACGCGTTTGTCCCCGAGTTGGCGTGCGGCGGCGGCGGCATCCATAAGTTCTTGTTCCGCTCCTGCGTGGTCACCGCCATAGCTATGCAACAATCCGATGCATGCACGAGCTTCGAGCGTGACGGCGATTCGTTCAGCGTCAGTGGCCTCGAGATCGATCGCCTGTCGTGCGTAACTCATGGATTCTTCATGACACCCCAAGCGTAGCTTGCAGCGAGCCACGTTGAGCATCCATCGCCGTCGAGCCAAACCTTGGGAAGGAATCGAGGATTCATCGATGGATTGGAGCGTGGCCAAGGCTTGTGCGGCTTCGCCTTGGCCGAGTTCGAGCCGTGCTTTGCAAAGGGCGTATTCCAACGGATCGGTATTCGACACTTGTTGAAGTTTTTCCGCGGCTTCTTCGAGTCTTCCTTGGTTCAGAAGCCGATCCACTTCCGCGATATCGGAAGACAAAAGCGGATGCGACACGGTCGATTCGGTCTCTTGCCACATCTCATCCATCTCGCTGATACTCAGTACGGGCCGACTGCCAATTCGTCGCACAATAGCTCGTAATTTTCCGGGTCTGCCTTCCGCGCGCCGAATCGTATGTTGAACCAGGGAATCGGAGAGCGAAGGGATGAGGCGTCGAACAAGCTCGGCCGCGGCTTCGTGATCGAGAGCAGGCATCACGAAGGTTTCGACGGGACCACCGATCGAAGTGGCGACATGAGGGTGCGCGACCAATACGATTTTGGCTCCTTTTTCGCGGGCTTGGGCAAGACGTTGGGAATCGGTTTCCGTGAGAGATTCAGCGCCATCGGCGAGCACGACAACGCCTTCCAGCGTGGGATACGCGCCCAATTCCATTTCCAGTTCATCGGTCCACGGCACGGATTGCTCACCTTGAATCCAAGCCACGTCTCTTCCCTCTATGCCCAAGGTCCAAGCGAGACGTCGCAACAGGGTAGATCGGCCGGAGCCTATTTTTCCGACGAGAGCGATGACAGAACCGGTGACCATGGTTGCGATTCGAGACAGCAACAAGTTGGCGGCGGCATCGACACCGACGATCGGCCAAACGAGGTCTACGGCGTGATTGGCGGAAACGTCGGGCAAGTGAGCCGCGAGGCGGATGGCACTGGCGATTTCGTCGGTGCTTGGGTGGCGTTGGGAGGGGTCCGTATGAGTGGCTCGCAGGGCGATGTCGTGGAGGTTGGAAAGGATAGAGGGGTCGAGTTGGTGACCGCAGGCTTCGAGGACGTCTCGAAGGGTAGCACCAAGGGCAAAAATCTCGGATCGCACGGTAATCGGCATTCCGGCAAAGAGTTCCGGAGCGGCGTAGCGAGGAGTCAAGCCCTCGGGGCGGGCACCTTCTTCGCGCCAGGGGGCGGCTAGTCCCAAGTCCACGAGAGTAGCGCCTTGTGGGGAGACGATGATATTGGCCGGTTTTACATCGCCGTGGAGCAAGGAAGCGCGGTGCAATCCGGTGAGTTGATTGGCGGCATGAAGCAAGGCGTTCAAGCAGGTATGGGGGTCCGGTTTGGGTCCTTCCATCATGGAAAGCAGGCTATGACCGGGCACGAGTTCACGGACGAGGTAGGGGCGAAGGGTACCGGGTAGACGACCGAAGCGCAGGACTTTGGGAACGCCGAATCCCTCGAGGCCAGACAGGGTCACGGCTTCGCGGACGAGTGCTTGGACTTCTTTTTGGGAGGCGTTTTCAGCAAGGGCTTTGAGAGCGACGGTTTCTCGGGTGAGTCGATCTCGTACGGCCCAGACTTGCCCTCCACCGCCCTGGCCGAGAACGGCCACTTGTTCATAACGAGCAGGAAATTGTAAGGACATGGGTACCTCAGCGCAGTCCAACCTGTCCTGACAGGCCAAAGAACCACGGACCGGGGAAAGACAGACCCGTATCGAGTCGAAGGACGAAGTCACGGCTAGCGTTCCAGCGAACACCGACCTGGGGCAGTGTAATCCATGGAAACAGGATGGGTTTCGCGCCACCGTGGAGCCAATTGGGCTCTTGATAATCGTTATAGTGGTCGTTGGACGCGTCACAATAATCGCCATGGGCGCGTCCAGGGCCGGGGCATTTGACATACGTTGTGGGATCGCCCGGCTGACCGTCGGGGGGATAGGCTTGGTTACGAATCAGATCGCCAAACACCACGCCAATGCCTGCGCCGGCACCGTACGTCAACGTAAAGCGCGGGTCTCCCAGCGGTTTCGACCACAAAAAATCGGCTCCTATGGTCAAGGTTTTAATGTGGGAACGAACGATTTCGTACGATGTGTCGGGATCGGACTTGGCTTTGAAGGGCACGTCGCCCATGCCATAGGAGATGAAAACAAGCCAAATATCCGTTTCGAACCCATGTTTTCTCGTCACATATTCGGGGCCAACGGAAGGAGAGACCACACCTTTTCCGCCGTCGGCGCCGAATAGATCGAACATCCAGCTTGGGATATAAGCAATTCGTCCGCGCAGCCCGATGAAGCGTTGGTCTTCGGCATCGCCTTCGTTTCGCGAGGAATCGGCGGCCGCGGGGGACTGCTTGGGGTTATGTTTTTCCTGGGGGAAAGCAGCCGTGCCGTCGGTGGCCGCAAGCGATTCCGAGGGGGATTGCGAGGGAGAAGCCGGGTCAGTTTGGGCGTCGACAGCCGTCGCAAGGGTAGCGAAGGAGAAAGCGATAAGCGGGGCAACAACGCAATTTTTCATGGACAGCCCAAGAGGGTTCGGAGTTGTGACAATTCGTGCCACAAGGCTGAGGGCGAGTATACATGATTTGGTGAGCCATGGCATCCTGGGCACATTCTGACGGTAGTTGTGCCATGACCCATTCCAAGGATTGGCAAGGGCGAAAGAGGATGCGCGGGGTGTTACGGGTGGTATCTCACGATAAGGGAGATTGAAGGGTGTTGGACGAAGGATCGATCAATTGGAATCGTCTCTTCGAGAGCGAGCGTGTTCGAGTTCTCGTTTGAGGTCGGCGAGTTGGTCTTCCAGGGAACGAACGGTACGACGCAGGTCACGGACTTCTTGTTCGGTGGCCAGGGACATGATTTTGGCGACACGGTCGGCGTGTTCATGGGCTGCGGTGGTAAGACGACCGGGAACACTCATCGCTGCCATCATGGCTTTCATGAGTCGCTCGTCTTGCATGAGCTTCATGACGCGAGGGTCGCTCATGAGTTTCATACCTTGGTGTAACGCTTTCTTTTTGAGGCTCATGCGGTCTCCCATCGGGTGTGAGAGCAACGCATACGCCGGACGTCGCGTTGTGGCAACCCCAAGGTGAGAGAGCGGTGGGCTGGTCGGATGTCCTCGGAGTATTCGTTCAGGGGTGGGAGGGCGAAAGACGGTTATCCATAAGGGATTGTGATGACTAGGGAGGAATGGGTCGAGGGCGAATCGCGAAATGGCTGTGGAAGATACGACACGAGGATCGACGACACACTATCCGAATACGTATACTTAGAAGGGTGACTTCGATAGAGCCGAAGGGGAGATTGGGACGCAAACGGCGGGCGTACGTAGGTTTTGGAAATCGTGGGAGAACTGGCGGAAACATGGGAGATGATGAGGAGAATCTCCCCTTCTTCGAAAGAGGAATACCGCGAAGGCCGAAGGCGGTGAAACAAGGAGGCGAAGCAGGAAAGAAAAAGCGATAGGTCTTGGGAGATTAAACCGGATACGGATATGACGGGAAGAGGAAAAGGACGAAGGCTTGGAATTGGATATCTCGTGCTCCTTCCTTCGCTAGCCACAGCGCTTGGTTACAAGCGTCAAGCAACGCGTTTTTCGTGAGAAAAAGCGAATGAACCCATCGTTGTCCATCTTTGCTCTTGTCTTGTTCGTGATGACTGTGGAACTCTGTCAACCCATGAACCAACGAGATTATCAAGCACAAGTGATCGATGCGGCTGACCGTTTGACCGATGAACTCCTAGGGTATTTTGGGGAGTTGTTGCAGAGTGTCGTTAGAGACGTCACGGTTGGGATTGCCAATACGGCACCATCCACGGCATCCAAGAACCGGGCAGTCGCCGAAAAAAAAGAACAGAAAAGTGCCCCCAAGCCCTCTCGACCGTCGGTTTCGAAAAAAAAACAGGTAGCAAAAAAACCGTCGACTCACCGCCTGGCATCCTCGGGACGTCGTTCCGCCCAAGAACTCGACAAGGACGCGGCGCGCGTCGTTCGGTATTTGAAAGAAAAGAAAGCGGAGATGCGCATTGAGCAAATCAACACGGCGCTTGGAACGACGACGCCACAACTGATGCGACCCATCCGGCGATTGCTTGCGTCGGGCGAGATTCAGAAGCGGGGAACTCGCAGATCGACAACGTATTTCGTTCCCGCATCCTCATTGCACGACTGACTGAAAGAGAGTCAGAGCCCGCTTTTGTCCTACATTTGGTTGGGAAGCAGAACGAATCCTACCGTGGCATCGTTGTGCGGTTTGCATGCCGTGACGCCGCTGAGCAAAGGTTTTGCGCATCGTTACTCTGTAGTGCTTTCGTGAGGGAGGCATGCGTGGGCGGAAGGGAGAACCGCAGGCCTTAGGGGGCAAACGGTGGTGGAAGCAAAGCGGTCCGAAGGAAGGTGGCCTGTTGGGAATCGATGGCTCATCCCTAGGCGACAATTAGCGTAACTACTGGAAATTACACGAGATGTATCCCTTCTAGGGGGAAGGGTGTTGGATCTCCGTGGCAGATTTCGACGATTCGTCTTGTGCGTTCAACACGATTATGGGAAAGTCGAGTGCCATGACGCGAGATGAACTAAGAGAAAAGATTCGTGCTGCGGCCCTACACTTTACCGAAGAGGTAAGTGCTATTTTTGGGGAAGCGTTTGCTTCCGTGGCAGCGGAGTTCCGGTCCGGACCCATGGCGGCGAGTACAACGCCAAAAAAGCCAACGCCGGCACCTAAGCCAATCAAAGCTGCCAAGCCGCAAAATACCAAAACAACCGTGGTCAAACCAGCGGCCAAAACGCCTACGACGGCCAAGAAAAAGCCCGTACCGAGTAAGCGTATTCGACGCTCCGCCAATGAGCTGGGAAGGGTGGGCGAAGAGGTGGTGAAGCTGTTGTCGACCGCTCCAGAGCCCATGCGGATCGAGGAGATCAACAAAAGACTCGGTACGACCACCCGCCAACTCATGCGGCCGATTCAAAAGCTGATTTCCGACGGCCAGATCAAAAAAGAGGGAGAGCGTCGGGCAACGATTTACTTCCTCTAATCACGCCCCAGGGGTTTATCGCTCCAAAGGCGACGCCGAACCTGCCGGTGCTCTATCGCTAGTGGAGTACCACCGTCCCGGGCGAAACTGTAGTTTAGCCCGGTACCCCCGCAATACCCAGCTCTCCGCTCCTTCCTGCGAGATAACACGTTGATAATCGGCTTCTGGGGTCAATACGAAGTCCGGCTGTGCGTAATGGGCTTTCTTTTGCGGTTGTACCCATTGCCCCTCTTGCCACTTCCAATGGCGTCCTGACCATTGCCATTGACCATCCACCCAGACGGATTGGTCATCGGGGGGCGGTGGTAGCATCTGCACATGAACGATATCTGGAGGTTTGGGTACCGACAGAAACGGCTCTGTAGCGTCATGGGGCCCTTGTGGGGGAATTGGTGTGACAGACGTACAGGAGGCGATGAGAGCCAGACACAGAGACAGGCAAGCGGCAACCAGGACGCGAGAGCAAGACGGAAGCGGTATCATGGCGCGAGCCATGCCATATACTGCGACAAAAGAGCTTCACCGACCAGCATATATTCGATGATGGCGAGAGCCAGAAAAGGGCCAAAAGGGATCCTGGCTCCCGCTCCGCCAGCGGAAGGTTCGAAAATCGGGTCTTTTTGTAGTTCTTGCTCGGCTTGTTGGCGTTCGACCGGATCTTCGATGGCGGCCACCGCGGCAAGCAGTTCTTCTCGCTCCCGTTGCACGGCTTCCGGTTCCTCGAGTCTTCCCCGAACCAATAGAACAACGACGGCGGCGAGGGTTCCTTGCACGGAACCGCCTAGCAGAGCGAAAAACATCCCTTTCCATCCGAACCACGCGCCTGCAACCGCCAGGAGCTTGGCATCCCCTAACCCCATCCCCGTTCGTCCACGAATCGCGCGATATAACACACCGAACACGAGCCAAACGACGACAAATCCCGCGATAGAAGCGGCCAACGATTCGGTGAAGGTCAACGGGGGCCGAAGGGAAAAGGAAGCCAAGCCTACAACGATGGCACCGAGGGACATGGAATCGGGGATATACAGATGGTCGAGATCGATGAAGGCTACCGCAATGGAAACCAAGCCAAGCGCAAAGTAGGTGCAGAAAGTCAGAGCGCCTAGCCATAGGGGGGTATCGGGAGCCATGGGGCGAAGGACGGTTTGCACCAAGGCCAGGGCTAGCAATCCTCCGGCTGCTTCCACGAGGGGGTAACGAATGGGGATGGCGGCACCACAGCAAGCAGCTCGCCCTCGTAATAACAACCAACTGACCACGGGGATATTGTTCCAAGGGCGAATGGGCGTTTCGCAGTGAGGGCAGCGAGAAGCGGGGCGAAGGATGCTCTGTCCTCGAGGAACCCTGTAAATGACGACATTCAAAAAACTGCCCCAAATCAAGCCGAAAGCGAGGGCAAATCCCAGAAGGAACCAAGGGGGAAGCTCAACGAGCGTGGGCACGGGCATACCTCACGTTCGTGCGGGCACGGGAATGGGAAATGCACTGGGCAATAAGGTAGGAAGGGGCGGAAGGGAGGAAGGTAATTGCGTAGGAAGCAAGGTAGGAAACGGAGGCATCGCGAGCCCACCGTCGGGCAAAGGACCAGCGTCTGGTTTGGGCGGGTTGACCGACGGAACCGAAGGGACTGAAGTAGCCGCTGGGGATACCGCGGGGGAGGAAAAGGGCGAAACCGCTTCGGAGGGCACCGCACCAGCCCCTTGCGCCTCTCCCTGTGTTTGACTGGAAAAATCGATGGGATCATCTTTTTTTGAGCAGCCGAAAACAGCGAAACACAGGCAAACCAGAATCGGAGAGCGAAGCCTCATCTGGGGGATCGTAGCATGTTCCCTTCGAAGGCGAGCAACTCCCTGTACGATACGTTTCGAGCCATTGCGCCAAGGATGCATGGAAGGGCTCGTTTTCCAACAACAAGCATGAAGTGCCACCGGGCTGCCACGAAGCCTACCGAACGATCCGTAAGCATTCGTCGCGTCCTTGCTATTCGTGGTACCGTACCGCACAATGGACGAGGCAAGGGTGCGGGGCCGAAAGACTCGACCATCACGCCCGAACACATCATAACCAATGGAAATCAATAGACTATTTTAAAAATCGTCGACGATGGGTTGCGGTCGAATTGGTAATCAACCCCACGTTGCGCGCGGATCATCCAATGAAAGGAGAGAAAGACCCCAACGAATTCGCTCGACCGCTCGAGCCTTCCCCTCGGTCCCAAGCTCCATCGTCACGGTGGGAACGTCTGGCTCGGCTCAGCCTTCTTGCGCCGAAGGTATTGCCGGTTGCCTTGGAAGGAGCCAAACGCGCGGTGGGCGTATCGCGTTCGGAGCAGCAGGAGCGGTTGGCGCGGCAGCGAACGTACGAGAATGCGAAAAAAGCGGGGACGGCGCTTTTGAAAACGCTTGGGGAGATGAAGGGGCTTCCGATGAAGCTCGGGCAGATGTTCAGCTATATCGATGGGCTGGCGCCTCCGGGTTACGAAGACAAGGTTCAGCGTTTGCTTCAGCAATTGCGTGATAAGGCCCCCCCTCTTTCCCCGGAAGCGGCTGAAAAAATGATCTGGCAGGAGTTTGGGGTGGGACCGGAACGGCTTTTCCGTCATTGGGAGCCCGTTCCTTTCGCGGCCGCCTCCATAGGCCAAGTTCATCGGGCCATGACACGAAGAGGCGATGAAGTGGCTGTGAAAGTACAATACCCCGGCATCGACAAGGCGGTGGAAAACGATCTCAAAAGCTTGTCCATGCTCGAAGTCGTCCTGGCTCCCTTGTCTCGGCAGTACCAGTCGAAGGAAACTCTTCGTGAAATTACGGAAGTTTTCCTTGCTGAACTAGATTATGGCCTAGAAGCGGAAAATATGGATCGATTTCGGCAGTTATGCGCCGATCTTCCCGCGGTGGTGATACCCCACGTATACCATTCGTTATCGACGCGTCGGGTGCTGACGGCGCAGAGGCTAGGGGGAATGGGGTATGAGCAGTTTCGGGCGACGGCCAGCCAAGCGCAGCGCGATGCGGCGGGGGTGACCCTGTGGACGTTCATGATGCGAAATTTGCTGGTTCATGGTGTGTTGTACGCCGATCCGCACCCTGGCAATTATCGATTTTTGGAGGATGGGCGTATTGGGTTTTTGGATTTTGGATGTGTGAAGGTGTTACCTACCGCCATGGCCCAAGGGCTCAAGGATTATATGGCCGCGGTCATGGATGCAAATTGGCCGGAATTCGATCGTCTTTGCCATGAGTTCATGGGCATGGCCCCTGGTGACAAGGCTTCGTGGGATTTGTATCGCAGCTACGCGATCGAATTGATGATGCCGATCGCGACTCATTCGACGTACGAGTACACGCCCGAGAGCGCGAAAGAAGCGGTGCAATATTTGGTAAGAGGACACCGCAAGCTCATCAAAGAAGCGGAGGGAGGACCCAAGCTTCCCACGCCGATGCACATGCCCTTCGATCTTACGTTCGTGAATCGGCTGCAGTGGGGATTGGCTTCGATACTGGGCGGATTGAGGACGAAAGCCCGATTTCGACAGATTACGGAGCCGTGGGTTCGCGCCAAGCTGGAGTCGCCTTTGTGAACTGGATCAAAGGGCATTGGTGGTTTTTGCTAAGCGTTGCCTTGGGTTGCACCCGTGCGGAACCTCGCTCCAACACGTTGTCACTCAATGGTTCGGTCTCGACGATGAGCGTCGAACCAGCCGTTTCCTCCGCGAATTCTTCCGCGGCGGAGATTACCCCACCGCAAGAGTCCTGGGTCGAGGCGGTTCGTCTCGAAGATTGGGCTCTTGCAGCGTCTTTGCTCGATAAGCATGTGGATTGTAGCGCACCGAGGATGCGATATGTTCGCGCCAAGGTTGCCATGGGGCAAGAGCAGTGGTCGGTAGCGTTGACGTTGCTGGACGGTTTGGAGTCGGCGCTTCCGCAGGTGGCGACAGATATCGCGCTACAGCGAGCAGAAGCGCATTGGCATGGCGGTCAAGCGGATCTAGCAGCGCAGTACTTTGCCCAGCTCAAGACCGTACGGGCGTTGACGAAAGCTTCCCAGGCGTATTTTCGAGCCAGCCAAGTCAAGTTAGCACGCAGCGCCATCGATCGAGCCATTCAAATGGCCGGCACGTCGAGCCGTGAGGATGGGATCGAAGCTCGCCTTCATCGCGCGATGCTCGCACAAACGATGGGCGACAAAGCCACGGCGATAGCGGATTTGCGTTTCGTATACCAGCATGCACGCGATCCCCAAGTCAGTGCCGAAGCGTGGAAGACGCTTCGTCAGGTGGACCCAAACCATCGTCTGACTTCCTCGGACCGTATGCAACGCGCGTGGAGTCATGCGAATCGTGGTTATTCGGAGCCAACGCGGCAAGAGATCGAACAAGCCAAAGCAGCTCCCGGAGGGCCACCTCCCCGGGTCCAGCAGCTTCTTGCCCAAGCCAAGGCGTATTACGAAAGCCGCAAGGATTATCGCCAAGCGGCGCAAATCTACGAGCAAGCGGCGAAGCTTCGCGGCCCTCATGGGGCACAAGCCTTGTATTTGGCGGCCAAAGCATGGAGCCGGGCGGAGGATAACAATCGAGCGCTCGCCTTGTACGAACAGGTCATCCATCAGCACACCGCGTCGTCTTGGGCTGAACGGGCTAGCTACGACGCCCCTCGACTCTACCGTTTTCAACGTCGATGGCCTTTGGCGGAAAGAGGATACCGACGCTACTTGCAGCGTTATCCACGAGGGTCGTTGTCCAAGGAGGCGCGATATGAGCTTGCGCTGTGTTTGTTGCTTTCAGGGCAGCCTGGGCAAGCGCGACCTTTGTTTGAGTCTCTCGCCAGCGGGGAGAAACAGGCATTCGAAGCGGCCTCCTTTCGTTATTTGGGAGCGGTTGCTGCTTTTTTGGAAGGGAATACCTCTCTCGCCGCTTCGGTATGGCGAGACACGATTTCTTCCCAGCCCTTGTCATGGTTCAGCCTGATGGCTCAGGCGCGGCTAGCGTCGATGGGACAACCCACGCCCCCGATTGCCCTTCCGGCTCCTTCCGTTCATGAGCTGCCACCGATGGTGGTGAACCTTCCGCCGACGGTTCAATGGTTGCGCGACCTGGGGCTCGTTCGCGATGCGGAAGAAGCGATGCGTACTCAGGAAGAAGCTTTTCAGCGCGGTTATGGTGATCGCGGCGGAGAAGCCTTGTGCCGCGCTTACGGGCAGCTTCAGACGGGGGGCAGGTTATACCGCATGGGTCAGCGGCACGCTCCCCAACGCCTTGTTCAACTGGCACCGACAGCATCGAATCGCTGGGCGTGGGAATGTCTATTTCCCTATCCTTACGGACCGATCACGCATCGATGGGAAACGGAGCACGGCATTCCTTCAGGTTTATCCCATGCGATCATGCGACAGGAAAGCGCGTTTAACCCGGAGGCGCAGTCTCCGGTCGGCGCCCAAGGGCTGATGCAACTCATGCCTACGACCGCGGACAGGACGGCACAGCGTATGGGCAAACCATTCGACCTTCGTCGACTTCGTTCCCCAGGCATGAATATCACCCTTGGCATGGAGTATTTATCCATGCTTCTTCGAATATTTGACGGTCACGTACCTCTTGCCGTAGGTGCGTATAACGCGGGTCCTATGGCGGTGGGACGGTGGCTCCAAGGCGCGGAGCAAACACCGCTGGATATTTGGGTAGCGTTAGTCCCCTACCGAGAGACTCGTCACTATATCTGGCGGGTGATGAGCAACTGGTTACGGTATCGCTACTTGCTCGAAGGCGAGGCATCGATACCCGTGTTGGGGTTGCATCTTCCTGGTTCGATACGCATTCCCGACGATGCGTATTGAGGGAATCATCGGGTGCTGTTGGCTTCTCGATCGAGTTGTTCGAGCATTTCGGAGGCGCTGTGTTCGAGCAATTGGTTATGGTTGTCACGGGCCAAAGCCTGCACGATTCCCAGTTCGGTGCGTGCCGTATCGGTATCCCCTCTTCGAAATGCGAGTGTTCCCAACAGGTGCCGACCATCGAGAACATCCCACAAGTAGCCGTGAGCTTCGGCAATCGCAATGAGTTCACGAAGAACGGTAGTGTCGTTGTTGCCCTTATCGGCCTCTAGAAATGCGAGGTACATGCGGTTATGAGCGGCAAGCCGTTCGTAGCCGTATTCTTCACAAGTGGATAAGGATTCGCAGAAAACGACGTGAGAGCGTGCGAAGTTGCCGAGCCAGACGAGCGCATCGCCGGCGTTATGAAGCGCGAGGGCGACTTCGTAGGAAAGTCCGGAAGCGCGGGCGAGGTCGGCACCTCTTTCGAAAGCAGCGGCAGCGGATCGGAAGTCTCTGGTGAAGTAGTGGATGAGGCCGCGAATTTTTTCTCTTTCGACCGCATCCGCGAGGTCCGTGGGGTCCGAGAGTTGTTGAGCGCGGTCGAGATGCGTGAGGCCTTCGGCACGATTGCCTTGCGCGGCCATGGTATTGGCAAAGCCGATCTCCAAGCGATATGCTTCTTTGCCTTCGAGTTCACCGAGGGAGGAGACTTCTCGATACAAGTCGAGGGCGTGTCGGAACAGACCGCGACGGAAAGCGATTTCCGCTCCCGTGAGCAAGGCGGAGCGACGCAACTCCACGCGCTGGTCGGCAAGCACGAGGGCATGGTCGATATACTCTTGTGCGGAATCGAATTGATGGACGGCGCCAAGCATAGCGGCGCTATGGATGCGTGCGATCACGCAGCGTTTGGGATTTGCTTCCGCATCGATTCGGGAAAGGACGCGTGTAAGGATTCGTGGCAGCGCGGGTGCCGCACGAACCGCATGGACGGCCGCGCGCAAGTCGCCGAGCCACTCACATAGTTCTTGGGCGTTTCTTTGTTCGAGGTCACTGAGGTCAAAGGCCTCCACCCAATCGTGAACCGCGGCTTCGAGTTGCCCGGAGCGCAGGCGTCGGCGACCCGACATGGCAAAAAAGTCCGCGGCGCGATTTCGATCTCCGTATTCAGCCAAGTGATAAGCCACACGATGCGCTTTTTGTTCAATTCTGGTTCCAAAAACGGATTCGTACGCATCGGCCGCGGACTTATGTAAGTCTCGTCGGGTTTCCACGGGCAATGATTCGAGTACGGACTCTCGAAGCATGGGTGAGGCGAGCGAGGCGGACGAGGAGGCGGTGCGACGCAGCAGCGCTCGTTCTTCGAGGGCGGCGATGGTGTGTTCGTTATGCTGCAGGCTCAGGCCCAGCATGGTGGCAAGCACCGTGGTATCGATGGGATCTCCAAGGATAGCGGCGGCAAATAGCGCCAATTTATGATTGGGTTCGAGGCGAGCCACCCGCGCGGCCATCAGCGTACGAAGAGGCCGAGGAACCGCGACGTCGCCGGTGAGTTTGACACTTTCCGCCATGCCGTTCTGCACGACGAGCGCGCCTGTTTCGATGAGTTCCTTGACGAGTTCTTCGATGAACAGCGGGTGTCCTCCCGCGCGAGATCGGAAAAATTCGATGAGATCGGGGGATGGTGTTTTCAGTCCCGAGCGGACTGCCACGAGCCGTGCCATCTCGGAATCATCGAGTTCATCGAGCACGATCTTCTCATGGGACGTATGTTGGAAGAGTTTATGCTGCACCGGCGTGCGCGCGGCCATGATGAAAACGGCACGCGTCGCGGCAAGACGCAGGGTCGATCCTTGCAGCACATTGAGGGTGTCTTCATCGAGCGCATGGGCGTTATCCAAAACGAAAGCGTGCAGACGGTCTTCGCACAAGCGCTGAACCATACGGGCAAAAGCCGCACGCAAGGGGGGGAGATTGGGACCTGTTTGGCCGATCCGCTTCACTCCCAGTTGGCCAAGAACCGCATTGCGTTCTTCGTCGGGGAGGCCGAGAGCACGAAGACGAGGCTCGACCCCCAGCACTCGTTCGAGCGGATCACCTTCCCGAACGCCGCATAAAACTTCGAGCATCGCCGTCAAACCCGACAGGGAATTTTCTCTTCCCCGGGGTGGACACGATGCCAAGTAAAACCCAACGTTGTAATCGCCTTTTCGAAGACGGCGATGCACTTCATATAGAAATCGGGTTTTACCGATTCCTTGTTCACCTTGTATGGAGACGATTCGCAATCGTCGGCGTGTTGCAGCGGCAAGGATTTCTCCCACACGGCGGAGTTGGTTTTTTCGTCCGACGAACTTTCCAATGACTTCATCGGGGGCTCGAAGGTCACCAACGAGCATGGCGCCGGATGTCAATCCCGCGCGAGAAACATCGGTGAGCGGTTCGAGAAAGAAAAGTCCGCGGATTTCGCGTGTGACAGCCGCGGACACGGCACAGCCTTGTTCCGGTGCGCGGGCAAGCGCCTGGGCTTCGCTGACCAGCGACATCAATCTCGTGTCTCTCGCCGGCTCTCCCGAGGCATGCAGCATGATGCGACCGACATGAACGCCCGCGCTCGGAGATACTTTCCCGGCGCTGAGTTGGCGCAAAAGTACGAGTGCACAACGAACCGCCGTTTCGGTTTCTCGTCCATCCGTATCGCCGAGTCCAAAAAGGCTAACCAACTGCAAGGGCTCTTCGTCGATGAGACGGGCTCCGTAGCGCGCAAGGGTATCTTTCACACGAGCACGCAGATGGTGTGGAAACGTCCAATCCCTTTCGGCAAACGTCAGGACCAACACCGTAACTTCACGTCGTTCCCCGGCGGTGGGCGTGCTGGTGAAGCCTGGGGAACTCACGGATCGATACGCGGAACCATGGTCACCGGCCGTGGAGGGCACCTCCACCGGTGTTGCATCCGGTTCATCGGACAAAGGTCCCAGGTCTTGGAGCACATCGCGCGCTTTGAGTTCTTCCGCATCCAATTCGCGGAAGTCCGAAAGATACTCTGCCAAGTCATTGGCCGTATAACGCGTGCCGGAGGAATACAAATACCCAAGAAGCTCTTCGTAGAATCGACCGGAATTTTCGAAACGATCCTCGGGATTTTTAGCAAGCGCTCGATGCACGATCTGGGCAAGATCCTTGGATACATCCTCACGAAGCAATTCGATGGGAGGAAATTCCGCGGCCTGCACCCGGCGAAGTGTCTCGAAGGGCGTTGCCGCACTGAACGGATTGACCCCCGCGATCATTTCATAAAGCATGGCACCAAGCGAAAAAATATCGCTGCGCGCATCAACGTCCTGATTGCGCGCTTGCTCAGGACTCATGTACGCATACTTACCCTTGAGCTGATGAAGCTTATTGTCGTCGGATCGGTCCTCCATGAGGTCACGAGCCTTGGCAATTCCAAAGTCCGTAACCTTCACCTCCCCCTCCCACGACAACAATACGTTCTGCGGTGAAACGTCGCGATGAACGATGCCCAAAGGACGCATTTGCTCGTCTCTACGGCGATGGGCATGATCGAGGCCTTTGGCGACTTCCGCCGCGACGAAAAGGCATAGATCTACGGGCAAGATTTCGGAACGACGACGCAAACGTTTGAGCAAAGAGGCAATGTCGAGCCCCGCCACGTACTCCATGGCAATGTAATACGATGGGACATCACGATCGTTGACGACGCGACCCAAGTCGAAGACTTGGACGATATTGGCATGCGAGAGGCGTACGGCGAGTTTGGCCTCATGCACGAACATATCGACAAAGACCTGGTTGGAAGCGAGTTGTGGCAAGATCCTCTTGATGACGAGGATTTTTTCAAATCCTTCCACGCCAAAGCTTTTTGCTTTGAACACTTCGGCCATTCCACCTTGGCCGAGCGGTTCAAGTAGCTTGTATCGCCCGAACGTCTCTTCCACGGCCAGAGTACCTCAAAGTCCCCTTATGAGTATCTTTCGTAGCTTATCACCCTTCTTTGGATTGGGCGAATCGTTCAATCGTCCTTTTCGCGCAATTCCAATGTGGGTCTTTCGCTACTGTCTGGATCCAACCATTGCACGTCCACCTCCCGCAACCATGTTCGTTGCCGTCGGGCAAATACCTTGGTGGCACGCACGATTTGATCGAGCAGTTGCTCATGACTCTCGCGCCCTTCCAGGACATCGACGATTTGCCGATAACCCACCGATGCCATGGGACGCGTATGACGATAGCCACGCGCGATAAGTGATTCGACTTCCTCGATCCATCCTGACGCAAGCCAGGACCGTACACGATGACGAATCCGGGTTTCCAACTCCGCGGGTGTCCATCGAATCCCCACAAAGCGGGGTTGATACCGCGGCGCTTGACGTTGATGCTCCTGATGGAACTCGGATAAAGGGCGTCCGCTCAGATCGAAGACTTCCAACGCACGTTGAACGCGAACCCAATCCCTTGGATTCAGCCGCCGCGCCGTGATCGGGTCGACCTGTTGCAAACGAGCATGCATCGCCGCATCCCCCCATTGCTCACGCTCTTTATCGAGTTTTTTTCGGACGATGGGCGAAGCCGGTGGCGCTGGCGCGAGCCCATACACCAAGGAACGAACCCAAAGAAACGTCCCGCCGCAGACGATCGGAACCTTTCCTCTCGCGCGCACATCCCGGATCGACGCTTCCGCAAGTTGCGCATATCGAGCAGCGTCCACCGGTTCCCGTGGGTCCACAATCCCTACGAGATGATGGGCAGCTTGCGCCAATTCTCGAGCTGTCGGCTTGCCAGAACCTATGTCGAAGTGCTGATAGATCTGCACGCTGTCCGCACCGATCACCTCACCGTCCCATTGCTCGCAAAGACGAATCGCCAGAGCTGTTTTTTGCGATGCCGTGGGCCCCACGACGCAAAGCAAAACGTTGTCATCGGTTTCCAAAAGAAACGATGCACTCATCGTCGTCCCACCAGACGTTCGAGTTCTTCGAAACGAATGCGCATGAGCAAAGGACGACCGTGAGGACAATGCCCACCAAAGTCCACGTCATCCAACGCGGACAACAAGGATTGGGCCTCTTGCGGAGATACGGGATCACCGGCGCGAATCGATCCATGGCAGGCCATGGTGGCCAACGCCAGATCGACTGCGGCGGAAAAGCCACGCCCACCCGCGCGTCGAACCTCATCCAACAAATCACGAGCAAGCCTTGCCGGATCGGCCCTCGTCAAGATCTGAGGGACCGCCGTGACCATCCCTTGCGAAGGCCCCACCACACGAATTTCCAATCCGGTGGACTCAATCACCTCCGCTTGGGTTTCCACGAACGCCACATCCTCCGCGTCCAACGTCAGCGTGGCGGGAACGAGTAAGCGCTGAGAACTCACCGATCGCTTGTGGTAGGCATCACGAAGCTTGGCAAACGTGACTCGTTCCGCCGCGGCATGCTGATCGATCACCACGACGGCATCGTCAGCCTCACACAGCAAAAACATGAGCCGAAGTTGCGCCAGAAAACGAAGTTGGCCGTAACTAATCTCTTGGTTACGAACCATCGATTGATCTGGCAATACGGCTACCGACGGCGTTACCCACGGTCCAGGCTGCAAGCCGAGCGATGGTTGAGCAGCAGTGGCGGGCACGGGTCGCTCAGGTCGTAACCCCCAAGGATCGGCGTCGTGGGCCCCCCCTACCCCATCGCCTGAAACCGTGGATTGTCCGGATGGTGAGTCCGAAGAGGAAGACGGACGCAACCACGGTGGCGTGGTCGAAGACAACGAGGGCTTCGCAGTCGGAGGGGTAATAATGAATGCGCGAGAAGCGGGTGCAAGACCGAATGCCTGAGCAAGACCATCGGTAACGATGCGAAACAGAGCATCCTGTACGGCGCGGGCATCGGCAAAACGCACTTCTGCTTTTTGGGGATGCACGTTGACATCGACCAGGGCAGGGTCGATATCCACGTACACGGCGCCGACAGGATAACGTCCGGGTTCGAGCACGCTTCCGTAGGCTTGCGCTACCACACGAGCCAGGGTCCGATCGCGAACCACACGGTCATTGATGAGAATCGCGAGGCCAGCGGCACCGGTTCGAGCACGTTGTGGAGGGCTAAGATAGGCTTCTACGGTCAGAGGTCCTCGGTGACCCGTCACGGCTTCGAGTTGGTCATCGGGGCGGCTTGCGATGGCTCTTTGGTGACGCGAAGATGCTCGCAGCCATTGTCGGCAAGCGCGCCCATCGCGGCTGAGCGCGAAGGAGACGGTGGGTTGTGAGAGCGCAAGGCTTTCTACGACTCCGGTGATGGCGGCGGATTCGGCGTTGGTGGATTTGAGGAACTTTCTTCTTGCCGGCACGTTGTAGAGCAGGTCTTGCACTTCGACGATCGTTCCTGGCGCCATACCGCAAGGGGTCATGCGCACCTGACCAGCCTGCACAGTCACTTCGATTCCGCCATCGACATCGCGACGGCGCGTGCGCAATGTGAATCGGGACACGGAGGCGATGCTCGGCAAGGCTTCGCCTCGGAAGCCATAGGTGGTCAGGGACAATAAGTCATCGACAGCTTGAATTTTGCTGGTGGCGTGTCGCTCTACAGCGAGTCGGGCATCCTGTTCATCCATGCCGACACCATCATCGGTCACGCGCACCAAACCGACACCTCCCGCGCCAATATCGATCTGGATGCGCGAAGCAGCGGCGTCGATGGCGTTTTCGACGAGTTCTTTGACGACGCTGGCGGGTCGTTCGATGACTTCTCCAGCGGCGATTTGATTACATAGATCGTCGGATAAACGAAGGATCGCGCCCACGTTCAGGGCTCCTCCGGAGGCGATATTTCTTCGACACCGTGGAAGAAAGCGAGGGTTCGCGGACGGGTGAGGGCGAAAGCCACGAGGCCGAGGATGGCGACATGCATGGCGGACAAGATACGAACGGACCATGCAACAGCGGAAGCGAGTTGCGTAGGATCCAATTCGTGAGCGTCGGCAGGCAAGGTTTGCGACGTGGTCGCGGTGAGCACGGCATGGCGAACAGGCGCGGAGACGAAGTAATCCACGATGGCGTACAGGATATTGGCGGCGACGGCTTGGAGCGCGAGGTGATGAGCATTGCGTTTGGCGGCAAGGGCGCGGGCACAGGCGACAATGAGCAAAGCGGAGAGCAAGATATTGGCCACGGCAAGGGGCACCATGCGCTGTTGATGTTCTTCGAGAGCTTTGGTGGAAGCTTCTTTGGAAATGCGTTGTTGTGCCGCGAGAAATCCGGCCAAACCCTCTTCCGTGGTTTCATGAACCTGAGCGGGGATGGTATTCGGATCCTTATAAAACCGGAGCAACTCGCAACCGTTCATGATGCCTCCGATGCCAAACGTCCACGCCACGATCAAAGCAACCACCAGGTATCGTGGACGTTTTGAAACAGGAGGCATCGAGGGGCGAGCCATGGATATCTCGAACTCGGGATATTCGAATCCGTCAATCGCTCGTCAGAGCGAATGCGTAGGGTAAGTGTCCCTTAGCACGGCATGAGCGATCCGTTCATGCCCAAACGCGGAAAGTGCAGCGAAAGGCGAGAGAATCGCAAACAGAGGGGCAAGCCTATTCGGCGGGATGAACCGACACTTGCTTTTTCTTATTGCTTTTCCACTCGTAGGCAACGACGCCATCCATCAAAGCATAGAGGGTGAAGTCGCGACCTTGGCCGACGTTTTTGCCAGGGTGGATGCTGTTGCCCACTTGGCGAACGATGATGCCACCCGCACGGATGCGTTCGCCCCCGTAAACCTTGACACCACGTCGCTGCGCTTTGGAATCTCGACCGTTGCGGGAAGAACCGCCACCTTTTTTATGCGCCATGGCTCTCTCCTTATCCCGCTGAGATGCTCGTGATCTGCAGCTCGGTGTAGGGTTGACGATGTCCTTGCTTGCGTCGGTAGTTCTTGCGTCGCTTGAACTTGAAGACGATGATTTTCTTGGCTCGATCCTGCGCTAGAATCTGGGCTTCGACTTTGGCACCGGGCACGGTAGGTTTCCCCACCGTCGGCTCATCGCCACCAAGCATGAGAACATGATCGAATACGATCTTGTCTCCAGGCTCTCCCTTGACCTTCTCGATACGAAGGCTTTCACCTTCGGCGACGCGGTACTGTTTACCGCCCGTTTTGATTACGGCATACATGGTTACTCACCGGTAAAATTCAGGACGGCGGAGTATAGATGCACATGGGACGATTGCAAGCCCGAAGTAACCGACACGAATCTACACGAAAAAAGGCCGGATCTTGAGTCCCCGGCAAGTCCATAACGAACGGATCGTCCAAGGGCTATCCGTGGTGCCAGCCCTGACGGCGATCCTTCTATTAATTTCCTTTTATTTCACTAAGTTACAGGATGTCGACGCGGCTCATGTCTTGGGGGGCCCCCCCAGCGTCGAAGGTATTGCCGCGTGGAAAGTCGTCGCATCCCACTACGACCGAGGTACCTGGCTGCCCCTATCCCACGTGCCCATTTCCCTCGAAACTCCCATCTCCGACATCACCGAAGGGATCACCGATGACGAAGGCGCTTGGGAAGCAAGGGTCGTTTTGCGTTCACAACCGGAACAAACCACGCTGACCATCCGGCGCCTCGATACAGCGGCCGTCCTGCTTCAAAGCCCCGTGTTTCTTTCCCCAAAGTCCTGGAACGAGTCGTTTCGTCGGGTCGCACCCCTCGTGGCCGCAAGACAACAAGGACCCTTGCGTATCGAGCTGCGTCTGAGCCGGGCGACGATTTCCTCATCGTTTCCCGAAAAAGCGTGGGTACATGTTTTTCGCGACGAGGCCCCCGTGCCCAAAGCAAACGTCGTTTTTTCAGGAGATGGTATCTCGTTTGCGCCGTCGCAACACCAAATCACAGATGCGCAAGGACGAATCGAAGTCGTCTTCACCGCTACATTTCCTTCTCCTGTCCTGGAGATCCATGCCACGGCCACCGATGCCACCACGGGTTCGTTGCAATGCGTGTTGCCCGTCCGCTCCGGAACTCTATGGATCGACCCGCAAAAAATCGATGAAGGAATCCTTTTCGTCGCATCACCGGTCCACCACCCCTTCGCGTACATCACCGTATTCGATGAGCATTCGCGCCTGCTCGGCCTGCGTTTGCCGCTTACGCGAACACTGACGGGCGATGCGATTGGCTCGATGCCTCTTGGCGTTTCGCCAGCGCCCCATCGTTGGGTGATGGTATCTCCCGACCCCCAAGCAACGGGGGTAGAGCCTGAGTTATTGGGTTGGCCGCTGCAAAGGTCCGCTGATCTTCCCGCCGAAGCCGCGCACGTTTCGACGGCGATGCTAGGGGACGGCAAGCCAATGGCTCTTGAAGCTGCACGACGGCGATCGCGGCAAGGCCGTTTTCGCGCTTTTATGATCCTCACCCTCGCCACCGCCATCGAAGCCATGCTCATCGGCCTTCGTTCACGCAACGCCAATCAAGAACTCGAAAGCTTGCTCGCCGCGCAACCCGATATCGACGAATCGCTTCGCCGCAGCCTGATCGGAGGGTCGAAACGGTGGATCCATATGCTGATTGCGGTATCGCTCATCGCCGTGGCATTTGGCTCGTTCGCATTGATCACGTGGCTGGGAATCTGAAGGGGGCTCGTGCTTCGTGGCTTCATCAGTTGCAAAGACACGTATGGGATTGCTGTGTCTTGCTCTCTTCACGCATATCCGTACGCTCTGTGATTTCCAACACCGCCCCCTGGTTATCGTGCATGCACGGGTCCTCTCGATCTTCGGGCAACGGTGGCACCCAACGACAGGTCGTTACTTTCGACCCTCGTTCGACGCCTGGTGCCGTTCGATCCGGTGCCAATGGCGGCGG
>MWCO01000006.1 GCA_002070115.1 Deltaproteobacteria bacterium ADurb.Bin207 | reverse complement strand
GGGTCGGGTTCGAACCTCCTGTCCCCCCTGACGTCTCTGAACCCGACCCCCCTTGCTCCGTCCTCCCGCCCGCAGAAGACGAAATTTCACCGTCGTTCTCGGCCCAACCTCCCTCCTCTCCCCCCGCACAAGCCACCAACAAGCCAAAACAAACCGTCGCCGCAAACGAAAATCTCAAACTCTTGTGCGAATGGGAAACGACCGGATTCATTGTATTCTCCTTGCTCGATGTAGGTTTGTCTTAACCCCACTGCACCACCCATGCCGTTTCCCATCCCCAAAACCGGAATGACCGCCTAATTGTAACATATTGAAATATAATATTAAAATTGTATTTCTCCGACAACGCAAAGCGCCTGGCCGCGCCAGGCGGATCTCGCCAGTCCTCCCAGAGAACCGATCGTTCATGGTAAAACCATGACCAGGGGCAACGAAATCCAGCCAGCCCGCAGATTATCGGGCGCGCCCTGCGCCGAACATGACCTTGGGCCTTACCACGGGCTGCGACTAAGCGATGGCAGGTCTTGCTTCCAGCCGTCGTAAGGCAAAGGAAAGGCCCGGGGAAAAGCGAGGGGATGGCCCAGCCCACCGACCTGTTCCTGCCCCGTTCCGCCCACAACCCTTTTCACATCACTACCCGTGCGGTACAACTCGTCCCCGTGTCTATCGAACACTCCCTGGATTCGATCAAAACGCTGCTCATGACCTCCTCGGAGGTAGCGTCGGGGCAGTCCTTCACCCTCGTCGTTACAGAAGGAGCCGACAAGGGGGCCAAGTTTTCCGTGGATGGAACCCAGCCCCGGATCCTACTCGGTACGTCCCCCTCCTGCGCGATCCAACTCAATGATCCAGCCGTCTCCCGACGCCACGCCGCACTGGACGTCCACGGCTCGAAACTTCGCGTCACCGATGTGGGCTCGAGCAACGGGACGCGGGTGGGAAACGTGCGTGTGGTCGATGCCTACGTGGAGGTGGGCGATAAAATTCGCGTCGGTTTCACGACATTGCAAGTCGCCGCTTGCGATGAGACCGCCCATCCGATCTTGTCGACACGCGACCATTTCGGTTCGGTCGTGGGGGCCAGCGTCGCCATGCGAAGGCTATATCCGTTGTGTGAGCGACTCGCTGCCTCCGATGTCTCGCTCATCATCGAAGGCGAAACAGGTACGGGAAAAGAAGTCCTCGCCGAATCGCTTCACCAACAAGGACCGCGGGCAGGGGGGCCTTTCGTGGTCTTCGATTGCACAGCGGTACCACCGAACCTCATCGAATCTGCCCTTTTCGGCCATGAAAAAGGAGCTTTCACCGGCGCCGTATCCACCCGACCAGGCGTCTTCGAGCAAGCTCATCGTGGTACCTTGCTCATCGACGAAATCGGGGACCTGGAACTTGCTTTGCAACCCAAGTTGCTGCGAGCCATTCAACGAATGGAAGTGCTACGAGTCGGGTCCCGACACCCCATCAAAGTCGATGTTCGCGTCATCGCCGCCACACGACGAGACCTCGATCGCGAAATACAGGCCGGCAGATTTCGTGATGACCTGTTTTTCCGTCTGAATGTGGCCCGGATCGAATTGCCCCCGCTGCGACGCCGAAAGGGTGATGCGGAACTGCTGGCACGCCACTTCTGTATGCTGCTTGGCGCGCCCGCCGACGCACTCCCCGAAAGGCTGTTGAGAGCTTTCCACGATTATGAATGGCCTGGAAACGTCCGGGAATTGCGCAACGCCGTATCGCGCTTCCTCGCCTTGGGAGATCTCGCGGACTTCGGCCCCGGATTGGAACGTGGCGTCCATTCATCGACCGATGATCACAACGAAGGTGACTTTCTCGACGATGTGGTCGCCATGCATCTGCCCTTGCAAGATGCCCGTCAACAAGTCGTCGAAGAATTCGAACGCCGATACGTCCAGCACGCCATCGAACGACACGCGGGGTCCACGTCTCAAGCAGCTACCGAAGCCGGAGTTGCGAAACGATACTTTCGATTGCTCCGCGCTCGATACACCAAGTAATCACACACACGGAACGCGTTACGCAATCGCGTCCCCAGTGATGGGGTAACATATTGAAATTACACAGTATTTTGAATTAGTCCGCCCTTGTCCGAGGCGCCTGGCTGCTGGACGAACCCCCAGGAAGAACAGTTTCATCCGGGTCGATCAATCGCAGTACTTCATCGTAGGGGCGGGGCAGGATACGCTGAGCAAGGTGGGCAGCGGTTGCGTGGTGTTCGTGGAAGAATCCCTGGTTTGTAGGGGAATACTCACCTGATGAGCTTCGTACGCCTGGTCCGGTGCATAGTCGCCAGGCATCGGTATCGGTTCCGCATTCCAGGGAAGTTCAATCCATTGGGTTCCCAGTTCGGTCCTCCTCGACCACGTGACCCGCGTCACCGACAAGCCATCTTGTGCATTCATCGTTGCAGAGAAGCTGGAGCCCGAATCTGAGCCACGCAGCGTGAATTGCCCACGCGAGAAGCGGCAGTCGACGGAGAATTCGGCAGCCGGCAGTTCTTCGGCTTGTAAGGTCGCGGAACCTTTCGCCACGTAGGTTTTGTTGCTTCCGTTTTTCTTTTCGATGAGCGCAATGAGCAATTCGTCCCAGGCGGTGGCTTTGCCGATGCCAGAGTTGGCGTAGACATCGATCTTGGGTCCGCCTGTCCAACCACCGCAAAGATCCGTGGGAAAATAGAGGCTCAGGCCGCCGGCCTGCGGATACTTTTCCCCTCGTGCGACCTGGACCACGAGATCAGGCCAGACGTCCTTCAACAAGGTGTTGAGCCCTTGCGCCAGGTCTTTGGCTCGTGGATCCCCTTTCCAATGTTGCCCGGGCTTCGGGATCAAAGCCTGGTCCCAAAGAATGGTTTGCAAACTATCGAAAAGCAGCGTCATGTCCACAAATCCATAGAAATTGTAGGTCTTCGTTCGAGCTTCCCAGAGCGCTTCTCCAAACGCGGCATCGTCTTGCGCAAGACCTAGCAACGCATCAGCGATGAGTTCAAAAGCGTTTTTGGCTTTCGTCATCGACGATGTATCCACCGCGCTCAAGGTGATTCCCTTGTTCTTTTTCGCGGCTCCGGAAGGACCGTAGGAAGCGCCGTAGTACCGGACGATGGACTTGGTGAGTTCATGGGGGCGCTGGGCATAATAGGAAGGGCGTTCGGTCAAGTCGCGGATGATCGTGCTATATGGCCAACCTTGGCCAGGTTCGGTTTCTTCCGATCCAATGATGTAGGTTGCCGTATTGCGAAGGTCGTACGTGACTTCAAAGGTGGCCATCAAACACGCATCGCTTCCGTAAAACGCCAACCGGTTCAGCCAATCCGGATCGTCTTGCCGTTTCGTTGCCTTGCGAATCTCCGTCAGACCACGTTGGAGTTCCTCGATATTCATCGAGGTTCCGTGGCTATCATCGGGAGCGATGCTGCGAGCCACCTGTCCTTCGGCTTGGGTTTCCGCCAGAACGGAGGCAGAACGTGCATCGTCTTCGCTCCCTGACCAACCCGAACCATGGCCGCCGATGATGACGGCATAATAATCCGCGGGGTAGCACATCGCGGCCCACTGGCCGAAAGCGGCAAGCGTTCGCCAATCGCCGCTATCCGGTTCCTCTTCGGAATAACCGACGAGAGATGAGTGGATCGTGGATCGATCGGTATCGGGTTTGATGTGATATCTCCACACGCCCCGTTCCGTTCGCTTATCGAGTTGTACGACGATATTGACGTTCGGCGTGCCCCGGTGCCCGGCTTCCATCTCGTTGATGTCTTCGAGCAAGGCCGACTCGAGGTTGTTATCCGCCGCCGCGTAGTGGATGATGGTCCAGGTTGCCGGTTTTCCGTTGGGCAACGTGGGAGCGCCTCCCGGGCAATCCTCCGGGTTGAGGGCAGGTTGCCAACCATCGGCTTTGCCCAGATCAGGAAGCGCAATCGATGGCGTTTGTGGTTGTTCCACATCCGCTTCATCAACCTCACAACCGATCCAGCAACAGCTCAGCACACCCGTCACGCCGAGCCAACGCATCGAGCGGCCGGGGTGAAAAACCGAATGACTCATATCGCCTCTGTATCTCAATGAAGTTCGGTGGGTCGAATACCACCGCTCTCCGATGATAGGTTTTCATCGGAATAAGCGAAGTGTTGGTAATCGTCCTATCTTATACGACATCAGAGGAAATATCTTTCCATTTTGAATACTTTTCGGTCGTTTTGGTTCCCATGCGTTGCGGCTGTGGCGCAGACAAAGGACCTC
The DNA here is from genome assembly GCA_002070115.1 of Deltaproteobacteria bacterium ADurb.Bin207. Taxonomy (GTDB): domain Bacteria; phylum Myxococcota_A; class Polyangia; order Polyangiales; family Polyangiaceae; genus MWCO01. The sequence goes on along the minus strand of MWCO01000006.1, from coordinate 143,456 downwards.
CCACGGTCGCACCCTGTGCTACGACCCCCCCGTGCGCCGTGAAACAGCCCTTTGCCTTGGTCTATTTGCCGTTTCAGCCCCTTGCCTGCTGCTCGAGCTGATTCAGACGCGGATTTTTTCGTATTCCTTGCATCCGCTCCTTGCGTATTCAGCGATCGCTCTGGCGATGTTGGGCTTCGGGTTGGGTGCCGTGGCCTTGACCCTTCGGCCTGATTTCGCCGGCTCCCATCCTCATCGACGGCTCTCCTTGCTGAGCCTTGCTCTTGGCGTATCCACGCTGCTCGTTCATCTCTTGTTCGCGCGTGTATCCACTCGTGTCATTCCCGTCGAGACGCTTTGGGTCAGTCCGGGTTGGACAGCGCTGGCGCTTTTGCCTTGTGTGATTCCCTTCGCCATCGCCGGGATGATCACCACCATCGTTCTTCAATCGAAACTCGGACGAATCGGATGGATCTACTTTTGGAACCTAGCCGGATCCGCGCTGGGCTGTGCGTTGATGATGCTATTGCTTCAGCCCATGGGTGCGGAAAGGATCGTTGCATTTTGTGCGGTAGCAGCCTTCGGTGCCGCGGCGATCTTTTCCTGGCCTGACAAGAGTCGCCTGCGCTGGATTGGCGTGGGCATGGCTCTCGTTGCCCTTGGTCTGACTCCCTTCGCCGATCGATGGATCGCCTATCAACCGGATTCCAACGATCTGCTGTATCTGTACGCTGCTCACCACAAGGTCCGGCTCGAACGAGAATACTCACGATGGGATCCCGTCGGGCGCATCGAGGTGTTGCGTCATGAGATTCCTCAATTGCACGTCCTCGATCCTGTCTCTTATCGCACCATCACCAACGACAGTGGAGCCATGGCATTGCTGCTCGAGGCTGGACCTGCTGGATGGGGTAAGGAAATTTTCGAACAGAGCATTTACAGCACTCCCTATCGTCTCAAAGAAAAACCCGAGGTTCTCGTCATTGGCGTGGGCGGAGGGATCGACATCCATGCCGCCTTGCATTGGGGTGCCCAACGGGTCGTGGGTGTCGAAGTTTCCGGCACGACATTGCATATCTTGCAGGGGCCTTATGCGAATTATTCGCGATTTCACGAGGCTGGCGACCGCGTTCGGCTCGTGCATGCGGATGGTCGCGCCTACGCACGGGCGACCCACGAGCGTTTCGATATCGTTCAAATGAGCGGCGTGGATACCTTCACCATGCATTCCGCAAGCTCCATGGTGACCGCGGAAGATTATTTGTACACCGTCGATGCCTTCGAAGATTTTTTGGCGCTGCTCAAAGATGATGGCGTGCTCGCGGTCACACGCTTCGGCGACGAAGCCATGAATTTGTCTTGTCTCGCCGCAGCCGCCCTTCGACGACACGGAGTGACCGCGCCCCAACGGCATATCTTCGCTGTCCAGCAAAGCAGCACCTCCGGCATCGTGGTCAAGCGCACACCTTTGACCCACCACGAAATCGAAACGCTCACGCACGTGGGAGACCGAAAAGAACCCAACGGCGTTCGAATCCCGCATTACAACGACGTGGGATTGAAAGCGAGCGATCCCGTCAACGTGCGTTATCCATCGAATCCCACGACCGACGACCGGTATCTTCGATTCTTCTCGGCCATGGGAGAAGGACGCGAGTTGCAAGTCCTTCGAGAACTTCGAAATCCCTTCGTTCCACCCACCGACGATCGCCCTTATTATATGTTGCTCGGGATTTGGATGGCGTCGATGCATAAGATGCATCCGATCGTCATGACATTGCAGGCGATCACAGGGCTCATCGCATTGACGTCCCTTTTGCTCATCGCGGTGCCGTGGTTGCGCGTACGTCGAACGAGTCGCGTGGGATTTCGGGTCATGGCGAGTGTGGTGACGTATTTTTTCGGTCTTGGGGTAGGGTTCATGCTGTTGGAGGTCGGGCTTATTCACCGTACCATCGTGTTCGTGGGCAGCCCGGCGGCGTCCGTGAGTGTGGTGATCGCATCGATTCTCATGGCTTCCGGGCTTGGGGCGTACGTCTCGGATCGGCTGCGATGGCCTTGGGCGCGTTGCCTCGCATTTGCGTTTGGAGGCCTCATCGCGACAGGGCTGCTGCTTTGGTGGGGCGCGGACGTTCTATTCGGCTTGCTCGTGGGACAATCGGCTTGGATTCGTTGGCTGGCAGCGGCTTTGGCCATTGCACCGGGCGGTTTTTTTGCTGGATGGTTCTTCCCGATTGGGCTTCGCGTGATCGGAAATCGTTCTGAAGCGTTGGTGCCCTGGGCCATTGCGATCAACGGTTTTGCTTCGGTTTTGGGTTCCCTGGCCACGCTGTCTTTGGGCGTATCCTTTGGATTTAAAACAGTTTTTTTGATTGGTGTCGGAGCCTACGCCGTGGCGGTGGCAACCCTTTTGCCGCTTTCATGGGGGCGGCGCGCTGGTGACGCGATGAAGGTCTGCTCGAGGGGATGAATCGATCGTGATGGGTTGAACCGCGGGAGTGATCGCGGTTCGGATGTTGCTGCGATCAGCCTTCCAGCATGGATCGCATCTGGGCAAGACCCTCGTTGAGGTTCTTTTCCGAATCCGCGTGCTTGGCTTCGAACCGACGGTATTCCTCCATCAATTGGTCCTGATCGGCTTGTGACAAAGTGGTCTGGGCAAGGGGGAAGAAGACTTCATTTTCCGAGCGAATATGGCTTCGAAGGGTGCGGACGTATTCCGTGATATTTCGATGCACGATTTTGATGGCTTCTTCTTTATTGGCTTCATAGGCGGACAAGGCCGAGGATGTGGCGTTGAGCAGGTCACGGCATTGTTCGTGTTGATTGCGATGGCGTTCGATATGGCCATCGAGTTCGCCGTGGTGTTTTTGCGCGAGGAGCCCAAAGAGCACGTATTCTTCTTTGAAGTGGTGAGCTTGGTCGGCGTATTGTCGAGCGAGTTGAACACCGACTTCGAAAAACGCTCGCGGAGGAGGCCGATTGGCGACGATCCGTTCGGCTCCCGTGTTCAGAAGGGTGAGCAGTTCGGCAATTCTTTTGTGTTCACCCATCAATATCTCAATGGCGTGCATGGTGACCTCCCGCAATTGGTTGGAGGACCGCAACATGGACTTGGACGGGCGGTTCGTCAATTGGCTGCTGTTTCGTCATCGTAACAAGATGGGGGAAACCCATCCGTGGCCGTTGACACGGGCATCACGACGTACAAAAACCCGGCCATGAGTGAATCAATGCCGATCGTTCGACCCATGTCGGAAGCCGCCGAGACTGCCGTGGAACGAAGTCGCGGCGCGACCATTCAAGTGCTCATTGGCCCAAACGAAGGAGCGCCGCGGTTTTTTACCCGACGATTCACCATTCAACCAGGTGGACGCATTCCGGAGCATCGTCACGCCGAGATCGAACACGAGCAGGTCGTGTTGGAAGGCGAAATGGTGATCGGACTAGGACAGGAGCAGCATAGGGTGCGGGCGGGTGATACCATTTTCATCCCCGCGGGCGTTTCCCATTGGTACGAAAATCGTTCCACCGTGCCCATTCGTTTTCTTTGCATGGTGCCCCGCAGTGACAACTACCAGACGGAATGGCTCGAGCCTCCCGCATGACCCGCCTCGAAAACGGTAGATGCCCGTTCAGGGGCAGCAAACGCTGTTGAATTTGGCGCCAACGTCTCGATTCGAGCACCCCCTTTTCGCTGTCTCCTTCTGCCGCTGGGCAAAGGATGAGCCCCGAATGTCGTAGGCGTGGGGTGTGGATGGCTTGAAACGTTGGCAATCTTCATCGAAAGAAGGCGAGCGGGTGACGACCGGCGGGGGCGCGTCATCGGCGATGGGTCCGGCTTCCGTCGGAGGCGGTCGAGGAATGGATTCGTTGGGGTGGAGACATCGGGTGGGATCGTTTTCAAGCGGTGTGGTGTGGGCAGGACAGACCGTCCCGGAAAGATCGGCGGCGCAGCGGAATCCGAGATGCGCTCCCCATTGCTCCGGGCGGAAACGGTTGCGTACCCAGGTTTTCATCCACTTGGGGAAACGTCGCGAATAGCTGCCCCCTCGATACACACGCCACTGCCCGGCAGGAACCCAGCCCGCATACTTGACAAAAGAACTCGACGTCCATTCCCACACGTTTCCGGTCATGCCCAAAAGACCAAAAGCACCCGCGGGATGCGCGTCGACAGGACAGGTTTCACGATGATTGTAGCAAGACAGCTTCCCCGAGGGTGCGCTTTCACCCCAAGAATAGGTGCGGTTTTCGCTTCCCCCTCGTGCGGCATACTCCCATTCTTCCTCCGTGGGCAGCCTTTTTCCCATGGCCAAACATGCGCGTTGGGCGCGAGAAAAATCCACGCAGTTGATGGGATGATTGTCTCTTTCCGGTAGGTCCCAGGTACACGAAAAATTGTTGTGAAACGGTTCCTCACAATCTCCCCGTCGCACACATTCACGGTAGGCAGCCACGGTCACCTCGTGCCGATCGAGACAAAACGATCGGAGTGCCACCTCATGAAGGTAGGCATCGTCTTGCGGATGGACCGCATAAGGGGCTCCCATACGAAAAACACCCCCTTCGATGCGTACCATGCCGACAGGGCAACTTTTTTTCGACGCTTCGGGGGGGGGGGAGGGCAGAGAGGTGGATGAGCTGGTGGAGGAAATGGAAGGGGATCGGCCGGTCACGAGCTTCGCGTTGTCGGCGTCATCCTCGGGGCTCGAGGTTTTCGCCTCTTCGGCTTGGCAAGCGGCGATTGTCAGCAACAAGGTGAGTATCCGCCACGAACGACGCGCTGGGGTCATGCTACCGTCACCGTTTCCCTGGGTATTTATCGGCAATCCGAAAACACGCGGTTCCAGAGCGCTTCTCCCAGCCGCTCATGCCCTTTTTCGTTGAAATGCAAGCCATCGCGGAAAGGAGGCTCGAAGTCCGGGCAGAGTTTTTCCGGATCTCCGCAGGATAACAAGCCATAGGCATCAATGGCGCTTGCAATGACTCCCTCTTGTTGTTGCTGGTCAATCCATCGATTGACCTGTCGCGTGGCCGATGCTCGGGTTGGATTGAAATAGCGACGGAACCCCCCCCATGGTGCAATGGTCAAGGCCACGACATGAATGCCCGCCTCTTTCGCCATCGTATACATGGTCAATAAATCGGCTTGGATCTTGGCGGGTGTTCGCTTGGCCGTCTGATCGCTGTACACATCATTGACCCCCCCAAATACGATCACATGCGTATAGGTCGGCTTGGCCGGCCCAAGAATATCTTGCATAAAACGTCGGCGCATCTGATTGACCATTTCACCGCCGCGACCGTAGTTGTCGAATTGACTCCCCGGGCAGCGTTTTCGTAAATAAGACAAGTACTTACCCCCACCACCGCGCGCATCGGTCAACGAATCCCCTATCGCCGCCACGATATATTGCTTTTTCGGACGCAACGGTTCGGCATGGGTATCCGTTACCGTTTCGGCGTTCGCCACCTGGGGTAACGCCCATAGAGCCAGCCCCATCGGGCAAAGCCATCGTTTTACCGGCCAAAACATGACGGCAACCGTAGCATGTCTCCGAACGCCTCACAGCGCCCGGAAGGAAAGAACCGAGAATTTTGCGGTCCGGAAGAGAGTTGATACTATGTAGGACAAATGGCTACAAACAACAAAAACATGCAGATATTCCACGAACGACGGCGACAACGCAGTGATTCCAAGCGTGAAGCCCTGATGTACCAATTGCAAGCTTGCGCGCGTCGCGCGGGAATCGAAGCGATGGTGCTTGCCGACGAACAGGGGCGGGTCATCGCGCGCAGCGACCGGCTTCCGATTGCGCAAGAGGTGGCCGTGTTCGGACCTTTTCTTGCCAAACCCAAAACTTGGTTCGGAAAGGTTCAGCTCGACGGTCAATCGCGGTCTTTGGCGGTGAGCCCCTTTCGGCTTGGCACATCGATGGCCTATCTTTGTGCCGTAGGAGCGAAACGCCACAACGTGGGAGGGGCATTTCTTCAAGCGGCGGCAGGGGTACGACGCATCATGACACCGTAATGGGGTGCTTGCGCGGGAAGAGTCCTTGGGGCCCGCGATCGCATTTGGGGGGTGGAACGGCTAAATAATACAAATAAATCAATTGGTTGCGTGGATCTTGCCAAGTTCTGCGGAAAAGACGTTCCGCTTGCAACGAGGGGTGAACGTATGGGGGGTGGTGAAGCTAGCGTTGTTTTTGGGCTTCGCGCCAAGCGGCGGCGCGACGGCTCACGGGGATGTTGGATAGGTCGGGTTGCCCGGTGGTTTCGGTGACCGCCAGCCACAATTCGCTATCTGGGTTGATGGTTTTCTTTTTGCTGGTGGCGAGCACCAACGGGGCGTGGATGAACACATTATGCCAGCGTCCGATCACGAGACCCGTTTTCCCGGCCATTCCGGCATGGACGGCGTGACGTGCGAGGATATCGCAGAAAATGCTGTCGTTGGCGTTGGCTGGCACGCTTCGAATCATATAGCTCGGATCGATATATTTGAGGGTGACGGGGATCTTGGCTGCTTTGAAGTACGACGTGATTTTGTCTTTCAGATACAATCCGACATCGAGATCCGGACCCCCATATTGGACGTTGCCGGAAGCGTCGTGTGTCAAGGGTTGGGAGGCGAAAGCGCGTGCGCAGCCTTCCGCCACGACGATCAGGGCGTGGCCTCGTTTGGACAGACGGTGTTGCAAGTGCGTGAGAAGACCTTGCGGGCCCTCGAGGTCGAAGTGGACTTCTGGAACGAGGCAATAGTTGACGTCGAGGCTTGCCAGGGTTGCGGCGGCGGCAATGAAGCCGGAATCTCGACCCATCAGCTTGACGAGCCCAATGCCATTTTGCGCGCTGATCGCCTCGGTATGGGCGCCATCGAGAGCGAGGCGCGCCACTTCGACCGCGGTATCGAATCCGAAGGTTTTGTCGACATAAGAGATATCGTTGTCGATGGTTTTGGGTACGCCGACGATCGCAATGTTCAGGCCGCGTCGCTGGATCTCCTCGTACAGGGCCGTAGCTCCGCGTAGGGTACCGTCTCCTCCGATGGTAAACAGAATTTGGACGTCGTCGCGAACGAGGGTGTCGACCATCGTGGCGATGTTTTCGTTTCCCCGGGACATGCCGAGAAAGCTGCCGCCCCGCGAGTGGATGGTACGGACTTGATCGGGCCCGAGTTCCATCGGAGGGCAGCCGTGCTCTGGGTTGAGGCCCTGATAACCGTAACGGTATCCGAGGATATTTTTCACGTGGTAGTTGTGGTGGAGTTGCAGAACGATGGATCGGATGACGTTGTTGAGGCCGGGGCATAAGCCGCCGCAGGTGACAATCGCGGCTCGGGTATTCCGGGGTTCGAAATAGAGTTTCTCTCGTGGCCCAGCCTTTTCGAAGTCAAGGATGGTGTCGATGGGTTCGCCAGCGCGTCGCTCCACCTGATACAAAACCCGTGCGTTGTCCGGTACGAAGTCAGCTATCTCGTCGCCTGGGATCGTGGATAGGTTCAGGGGAGAGCGGACCGTACATTCGCCTAGCGTATCGACTTCGAGCCTCTCTGGCGTGAGCATGCAGTACCTCGCTGGGGTCGGGGCGTTGCTTTCGACAACGGATGGAATGTCGCCAATTGCTCTCCGAACTTCAACGGCTTCGATACATGATCTTGGACTTTGTCATCAGATGCGTTGACGCAAGCCTCGAGTCGCTTTCATGATTGCCCTTACGATGGTCGCGAACACCAAGTTTCGAATCTATTCTGGCTTCAGCACGGATGTGGGCACCACCCGCGAGCGAAACGATGATACGCTCGTGCAGCGAAAGATCCCCCTAGGATACTTTGCCGCTGTCGCGGATGGAATGGGGGGACATGCGGATGGTGATACCGCGGCCGCCCTTACGGTCAGCTCCATGCTGGAGGAGGTCGAAAAGGCCAGCAACGACCCATCCGAAGCGCTACGAAATGGTTTTGTGGCCGCGAATACCGCAGTGAGACGTCGATGTCAGGACGCGGGTGTCATCATGGGTGCCACGTGTGCTGCTGCCATCATTTCCGCTGGGCAACTTTATATCGGCCATGTCGGTGATTCACGGGTTTATTTGTTGCGGGGAGCCAATCTGTATAGCTTGACCCGGGACCACTCACTCATGCAGGAAATAGCTGATATCAAAGGTCCTGTCGCCGCCGGGGGCTTCGCTCCCACCCTCAAACACATCATGTCCCGTTCGGTGGGCGCCGAAGACGATATTCAACCCGCTATCCGCACACCTGTACCTCTCGCCACCGGCGATGCCATTTTGCTGTGTACCGATGGGCTCACCAACACATTGGATGATCGGGTCATTCGTCGCGTGTTGGCTGGAGGAACACCACGAGAGGCAGCCTATCGGCTCGTCGATCTCACCAATGCTTCCGGTGGAGAAGACAACGTGACCGTCATCGTGCTGCGTGTCGATGCCGCCGATGCGCAAGAACAATCCTCGGTCATGAGTCTGGATGAACTTCTATCCTTATCCGTACAGACATCCGACGGTGATCTTCACCCCATCATCGATGTGACCATGAATCCGATGAATTGGTCGGTGGTGGGATTGAAGCTCGATCTTCGCAATGTGGAGCGTGGTGCCACTTGTGAGATTCCCGTCAGTGAGATGGGGCCTCTTGCAGCTACCGATGGGGTGATCACCACACCGCAGAGAACGGAAGCCCTTCTGGACATTTCTCATTCATCCAAGGAATAAAGCGTTCGTTTCAGCTTTCGCGCAGCAAGCCACGCACCTGCTCGGCTGTGATCGCATACTCCTTTCCACAAAAGTCGCAGCAAATCTCGATAGGGTGGCCATCGGTCAGCAAGTTGCCGAGTTCATTTCGATCGAGTGTGGCCAAACTCGCCACGACTCGTGTTTGACTGCACTTGCAATCGAATCGCAAGGGAGAGTCTCCAAGCCGTGTATTAGGCATGGCGTACAGCAATTCGTCGAGTACCTGCGACGCCGTCGCTTCGTTTCGCAACAACTTGCCCATCGGTGGGAAGTCCGATAGCCGTTCGGTCATGATGGCAAGCTGCGATTCAGTGAGTTCAGGCAAAAGCTGAACGATGAATCCTCCCGCCGCGACGACCTGCTCTTGTTCCACGACACAAGCCACGTCGATCATCGTTTTGATTTGCTCGGATTCCTGCATGTACCTCATCAACGCTTCGGAAACGTTGGCGTTGGAATCGTAAGACACCATCCCTTGATGGAGTTTTCCGTTGGGCAACGTTCGCATCATCATCAAGGTTGCGCCCGATCCAGCAGGCAAAGAAGTCATTCCCTGTGGCAAACTCACAAGACCGCGCGCGGTACCATCGGGATGCGAATCGGCCACGAGCGTACCTTTGCCCCCCGCCCCTCGAAGGATACCTTGGACCCTTAGGTTCGGTGACATCGTCTCGCGAATGAGGATGGTTCCCGTGAGCAGGTCACCAAGACGGGCCATTTCGTCGGAAGGCGGATTTTGCCGTTTCATCACTTCCGCCACGGTATTTGTGGTGATCGCTGTCATGACCCGAAACGATGCATCATCGGTCATGGCGCGCAATACTCGGTCTTCTGTGACAACCATGCGCCGTCCATAGAGCGCAATGGCCGATGGTGACAACGAAGAATGCCAGCAAGACATCGAACGGTGGAGCGGTTGGCTGTCGACTTCGCCGAATACCGGCCATATTGTCATGAACCATGACCGTCACGTTCAATCGCCGTAGGATGCTGGCCTCGCTAGCGGGACTGTGTACCGCAAGCCGCGGTAGTCGCGCGGAAGCGGCCTTGGCTCTCTCCGAGCACGAACTCATCGACTTGCGATTGCCCGGTCAAGCCCAACTCGGAAATCGAATCACGGTGTATACGCCAAAACACACCCGCGGGGGCACCTTGCCGGTGCTGGTGCTCCTTCACGGACTCGGCGAAACAGGAAACGATCGCGATGGTGCTTACGCCTGGGCAGAGCGTTATGGCCTGTTGACCAGCTACGAAAGACTGCTTCACCCGCCTGTCGATCAAGGACTGCGCCATCACCGATTCCTGCCAAAAATAAGAGCCGAGGCGATCGATCGTGAACTTATGTTGTATCCCTTCCGGGGCATGATCCTCGTTTGCCCCTATACCCCAAACGTTTTTCAAATGAACACGATGCGGGCGCTCGACGATTACGCGGCGTGGCTCGTGGAAATCGTACTTCCCGAGGTTCATTCCCGAACCCCTTCGAAACAAGGGTTGCGATTCACCGCCCTGGATGGTTGTTCGCTAGGTGGGTTCATCTCCTACCAAGTGTTTTTGCGTCGACCAGAAGCGTTTTATTGCTGTGGAGGCGTGCAAGCAGCGATCGGAAAAGACACCGCCGCTTTCTACGCGCAGCAGTTTCACGATATCGTGCAGCGTCTCGGTCCACGACGTTTTCACCTGGAAACAAGCACCCAGGATCCGTATCACGATGCCAACGTGCAGCTTGCCCGACAACTCGAACGACGTGGTGTCGAGCATGACCTTCGGGTGCTTCCGGGACCCCACAACCAGCCCTGGCTCATCGAGGCCGGAACCCTCGAAATGCTGCTTTGGCACGATCGGCAACTTGCCATGCCCCTCGTGTCGACCGGCACCTGATACGAATTCACTCTCCGTGGATAGTCGTTGCGATGGCGAATGTGGTACTCTCCCCCGCATGGGATCAGTTCAACGACTTGGATGGACGCTTGGTTTCATGGCGGCGTGTGCGGCCTTCAGCCCGGATGTATCCGCGGCGGGCGCTGCTCTCCACCAAGCCACCGGTGCACAAAAACAAGAAGCCCAAAAGCTCTTTCTCAACGCCAAACAAAGCTTCGACAAACAACAATACGATGCGGCCCTCACCGGGTTTCTCGCGTCCTACGACGTTGTCGCAAGCCCCAACTCCCTGTTGATGGCTGCTCGAGCCCTCGTCGCTCTCGATCGGTTGGAAGAAGCCTTCGCCACCTATCAGGAAGTCATCGAAGTGGCGAAGGAAGCGGCGGCCAAAGATAAAAAATATGCCCCCTCCCTCGAATCCGCGGAAAAAGAATTCGAGGAACTGCGTCCGCGCATCGCCCTCGTCACCTTCGATATCGTTGGTGCCACCTCCGATACGGAATTGTTCATCAACGACCAGCCCATGGCACGGGATCGATGGGATAAACAGATACCCGTGCGAGCGGGTGTCGTGTCCATTACCGCAAAATCCCCAGGAAAACCCGATTTTCAACAGGATCTGACCCTCAGCGGTGGAGCGTCTTCCCAGCGTATCGACTTGCAAGCCTTCTGGGCACCACCCCCGCCACCCCCGTCGACGGACATCGACGATGAATCGTCCGCCCATGGTAACGTTGATTTGCTTGGCTTGGACAAGCGGACCTGGGCCTATATCGCAGGTGGAGTTGGTGCCGCGGGTGTGGTCACCTTCGGTGTCTTCGGTGCGCTAAACCAGTCGAAATACAACAACTTACAGGATGATTGCCCGAACGGCAGGTGCCCTTCGGATCGTAGCGACGACATCAATGCGGGAAGGCGTTACCAAACGATTGCCAACGTAGGTCTCGTCGTGGGGGTGGTCGGATTGGGGACAGGAACAGCGCTTTACTTCCTATCCAAGGATTCGGGGCGTGAACAGCCTACCACGCAGGTTGGGTTTGGACCTGGCTCGGTTACTGTGCAAGGAACATTCTGATGAACAAGAAACTCGTATGCTTGGTTGTGCCCCTGTCGATGTGGTTTTTGGGCTGCACGAACGATTACGACGAGTTTTCGTTCCAACCCGGCTCTACCGATGGGGGCGCGGACAGTAGCAAGGGCGGCAGCGGTGGAGCCACGGGCGGCAGCGGCGGAGCCACGGGCGGCAGCGGTGGAGCCACGGGCGGCAGCGGTGGAGCCACGGGCGGCAGCGGTGGCGAGACCGGAGGCAGTGGTGGAGCCACGGGCGGCAGCGGCGGGGCCACGGGCGGCAGCGGCGGAGCAGCAGGATGTGGTGGAACCCAGAAGCTTTGTGGCAGTACCTGCGTGGACCTCGATGACCCGCAAACAGGTTGCGCAGACCCCAACTCCTGTGATCCATGTGTCATTCCCAACGCCACCGCTGCCTGTGAATTGGGGCAATGCGCCATCGGCACATGCAATACCGGCTTCGAGGACTGCGATCATGATACGGCAACGGGCTGTGATGCCGAGCTTGCCGTCAGCACCGACCATTGCGGCGCATGCGCGCGTGCTTGTTCCGATGCCCATGTCGTGACGCCGGTCTGCGAGAAGGGCCTTTGCATGTCTACATGCGAGACGGGCTATGGCAATTGTGAACAACCGGCAACGGGTGATGATGATGGTTGCGAAACGAATTTAAAAGACTCGACCGACCATTGCGGTGGTTGTAACAATGCCTGCCCCTCCAACGCGGCGCAGCATTTCGTATGTCGTGACAGCCGATGCGCTTGTGACAGCAACGAGGATTGCAGCATCGGTGGGGCAACCGGAACGTGCTATTTGAGTAATCCGAGTGACTATCGTTACGGCCGCTGCCGGTGCGGAAACAACGATTGTCGTCCGGGGGAGGTTTGCCATACTGTCAATAGTCAGTCACGATGCTCATGTAATGGGGGCCAAGGCTGCTCGACGAGCCAGACTTGTTGCCAAACCCCTGCCGGCTGTTTCTACCTCAACTGGGATCGCAACAACTGCGGCGCCTGCGGACACGTATGCCCAACGGGACAAAACTGCATCGACGGCAGTTGCCATTGACTCGTCAGACGCGTTAGCGTCGCCCTTTGAATCCCATCATTCCCTGCACCACCGACTCACTTTGCTCGGCAATCTCATCCTGCTCCCGCGCGCGATCCGCACAATCCTCACATAATTTCAGGGTACGCCCTCCCACTTTGACACGGACCAGCTCGTCTACCTCGTCTCCACATTCCTTACAAACTGGCATATTTCAACCTCCAAACCGTGTTTAATTCGGGTTTTCACCACGCACAAGCCATCACCAACGAATTCCTCCCCCTTGCCCACTCTCGAATCTCACCCCCTGGTGGAAAGTAGCTTCCGTGCCTCAACGACCAAGTTCTGAACATCTTGTTGAAGAAGGGGAGCCAACTCGGCCGCACGCCCCTTCGTCGTTCGCGGTGTTCCCATGCAAACCGCCACATTAGTCCGTTTTCTCGCGGCAGAACGCTGTAAATGCGCAACAAATGTCTCGTCGACATACTCCGTGCCCGGTTCATACGCCAAACCGACAGGAACGAACTCCACGTCAAGGCCGTTTGCTCCCACGAAAGCCCCTTTTCGGAAAGGACGAACCTCATCACCCGCAAAGGTCGTGCCTTCCGGAAATACGGTGATCGTAGCTCCTTGTTGAAGACTGCGACGGATCTGGCGGATTGCCGTGGCCCCGCTGGCGCTCTGATCTCGATCGACGAAGATCGTTTTTGCTTTTCGCGCAGCCCTGCCAAGGATCGGCCACTGGGAAAGGTCCGCCCGGCTCAAGATCTGGCCCCCAAATAGGGAAAGAAGCACCGCAATATCGATGGGCGAGCGGTGGTTGGCGACAATCATCCGTGCGGCGGCTCCCTTTCGTGGCGCAAGGGCTGGCGATTGACGGACGTGAACGCCAAAAAGACGCAACAACGTCCTTACCCATAGCCGCATGTGACGATCGAAAATACCGTCAGCATGATCGCCAGAAGCGAGGCGTTGGTGGAGTTCGACGGCGCCGAGCTGGGCGACCGTGAGCAAAGCAAGGCCAGAGGCGCGGTACGATACGCGTACATGGCTGACGAGACGACGTGCCATGGGTGGTTGCTACCGCTGTCGCTCCCCCGACACAAGAGGTCTATCGAATCTCCAACGAGGACGGCGCCGGGGGTGAAAAGGAACGCAACTTTTCCCTTTTGGGCGACCCTCGTACAATCCCCACCCATGTCTTTCCACCTCTCGACAGTCCTGGTCTTTTTCCTGCTGCTCATGGGATGCCAACCCTCCAGCCCTCCCCAGGCGGCTGCCCCCCCGTTGCCACCCCCCCTAACGACAACTCCTCCGCCTGTCGCCACCCCTCCCACGATGCCGACGGCCGACTCGCAGCCCCCCGTCCCGGAACCAGAATCCGCCGAGCCCACGATGCGCCCCTTGGAGATCCCTTTTGCGCAGCTTGTACAAGGAATATCTGAAAAAGACGCATATTATTTTTCAGATAATTACGTTTCGAACGAAACCGCCTTTTTGCAGGTAGCGCCCGAACTCCCCAAGGCAGTCGCTCCCGGAGGCGCCTTCCTCGGTGTCGGCCCCGAACAAAACTTCAGTTATATCGCTCTAACCCGGCCCGATATCGCGTTTGTCATCGATATTCGCCGACGTAACATGCTTCTTCACTTGTTATACAAGGCGATTTTCGAAGAAGCTTCGTCCCGATCTCATTTTTTGGCCTTGTTGCTCGGACGAAACCACGACACGTCAACCGATCCCGGCGATGGCGCGTCGATCGAAGACGTTCTCGCGCATGCCACCAAAGTCGCCAAATCCCGTGAAGCCTTCCAGACGATCCATCAACGTTTGGTGGATCGCATTGCCCACGACTATGGCATTACCCTGGACTTCGGCGATAGGAACGCGCTGCGGGAATCCCACCGGGAGTTTTTCGACAAACAGCTTGAAATTGCCTTTGAATTGCACATGAAGTCGGCGCGAAAGTATCCAACGTTGCGCACGCTGCTCACCATGCGCGACCCCTCCGGCACCCAGACGAGTTTTTTGGCGGATGAAAAGGCATTTCGGCTCGTACAGAAAATGCAAAAGGAAAACCGAATCATCCCCGTGGTTGGCGACTTCGGTGGCGACAAAGCCTTGCTCGGAATCGCTGAATTCCTCCGCGCCAACCAGATCCGCCTGAGCACGTTCTATACCTCGAACGTAGAGGAATACCTGCTGCAAGACCATAAATGGGATAAGTGGATCCGCAATCTCGACGCTTTCGCTATCGATGACCGCAGCGTTTTCATTCGCTCCTACCTCGCCCGGGCTGGCCGGACCCATCCCCTGCAGCTCGAAGGTCACTGGTCCACGACTTTTCTTCAACGAATTCAATTATTTAGAGATAGAGAGAGGGAGCACCAGTTCCGACAATGGCACGATGTCGCCACCTACGAATTGATGACGCCTCCATGACTTTCCCGAACCAGCGACCATCGGGCCGAAAGCCGGTAACCATATAAGTTAATTATATATTTTGTGGGGTTGCCCTACTTCCACGCGCCGCCGTCCCATACCATATCTACCGGTTTTCCGGTTCGCGGAACTTGCACCTCTTTGGTGACCAATACCGGCGCCTGGGTCGGCCCTTGAGATACGATGGCGTCTACTTGCACCTTTATCGGAAGCGACGGTGGTAGCGCCTCCTCCGCGGTTAGCTGTAGAACGACATCGTTGTCCCCGGGATCCATGACCAGTCGGAGCATATCGATGGCCTCCGCGGAAATATCCGGCTTCCGCTCTTCTTTCGCCTCTTTCGGACCCCGCCGAAGGATGGCCGAAAGCGCGGGAGACGCACTCGCGGAACGCACCAACACCACCGTGCCCGAAGTGCGTCTCGGCAATTCCATGGCTCGACGCGTCAGTTCGTCTTGTTGCGGCTTGGAGATTCCCTCGTGAGGCGTGAGAAGCAACACGGTGGCCAAGTCCGAAGCCAGGTCCGATAGGTCCGAGGTGGTGCTTCGCCCGCCGTTTTGCGTGAGACGCGTGAGCATTCTTCCCGCTAGATCGATGCGATTGGCTCCAGCATGAGCAAGCGCCAACCGCATGAGCACGGGTTGATCGAAGGGCATGGCTCGTTCGAGCGGTGCGTACATCGAAACCGCCGCATCGTACCATCCTTCCCGTCGAAGCCTATCGCCCGTGTACGCCCTTGCCCACGGATCGCGCGGGGCGCGCTCGACGATTTCAGAAAACGTGCGAAGAGCTTCCGCTTCATGGCCCAAAGAACGCAGCGCCGTGGCCGCATCCGCCAAAAGCGTTGCATCGCTGAACGGATCCCTGCGAATCCTTGCGATCTCCTGCCGCAAAGCGTCTTTTCCCCCTGTCGATTCCAGCAACGTCAACATCAGTCGCTGAAGACGAACATCGTGGGGGGCTAGTGTGAGGTATCGTCGCACAATCTCCAAGCGAGAAAGATCCGATGTTGCTGCACTATACTGCTTTTCGAAAATATCGACGGGATACCCTTCATCGAGCAACAGGGCTGCTCGCACACGCCGCATTTCATCCGGTGAATTCGCCCGGCGAAGCGCTTCTTGGCGAAGGAAATCCGCCGCGTCTTTTTCTCCCACGACCTCTAGTTGACGCGCCAAGGTCACCCGGTTTTCGCCGGAAACGTGAAGCATGATCAACTCGAGCAGCGATCGTTTCGCCGTCCAATCGCGCACTTCACACTGCAGTTTTGCCTCTAAAAACACATCATAGGCGCTGGTTCCGCCCAGCCTCTGTTGCCAGGCACCGCGTCGCGCTTGCAACGGAAGCTGTGATGTCGTCGAACACTTCGTGCGTCCCGTGGGTTTCGCCGGCGGAAGCTGAATCGTATGGGTTACTTTTATCTTGGTGGTCAGCCCACTGGCTGGGAAAGAAAGCCCTGAAATCACGGAAGCCACACAGGAAAATAGCGCGGGATCGTAAGCAGAGCGGCTTCCCTCCACATGCACATCCGAAGCGCCACCGTTGCCATCCACTTGAAAAGAGACATCGAGCACGCCCGTAAGGTCCGGTCGCAGCGCAGCGCGCGAATCCCTGCAAGCACGAATGCCCCCAATAGCGGCATCCAACGTGCGTTTGGCGGCCATCCGCACCGCCATTTCGAAACCCGCTTGCCCCATGCCCACGTTGCCCATCGGTTCCGAGGAAAGATCGAGCATCGTGGGGGCAAGTTCCTGGGGAGTAGCAAATTCCGCGGAAAAAATAGCGTCTTGTTCCATGGGCAGATCTAGCAAGCGCTCCACCATGGAAAGCTCGGGATACCTAGGCCTTTCTCCCGTGTTCAACGTCCAGCCCGTCCACGGCGTCATGAGTTTTTCCCGTAACGCCACGTCCGTGACGGCTTCCCGCCCCCGAGACCGCAAGGCAAGCTCCTCGACGCGCGCCAAAGCCCATCGTTTTCGAACGTCAGTACCGTCTGCGATACGCTCCCGTTTGACCAAGAGTTTCTTCGTTTCTTCACCGTTTTCACCGCGCCACCGGAGCGTGACCTCACGAGGCGCTTGCTCGCGCGTGCGTCCCACGGCAAATACGGTCGTTCCAGCCACCACCGCCTGCGCGTTCCACGGATATACCTGCTCGACATGAGGCCCAAGGTCGATCGCCACGGAGGCAACTGTCGGTTGCAGCGCATCGGCGAGAAGTTGATGAGCGGCTTCGGGTGCTTCGTTCGCGTTTTCGACGTGCAAGACCGGGCCGAGGCCACGCACCAGCGCCATGAGACCAAAGCGATTCGAGCGCGAACCCACGGATATCGCGCCGAGCCGTGGGGATCCTCCGGTTCGACGCGCCAGACGCGCTCTGATTTCCCTTGCTTGCAGATCCCCCACGGAAGGCCAGCCATCTCCTACATAGACGACCAGGCCCGCGGGGTCTTTGGGATCGAGACGATCCGCGGCGGCTTCGATGGCCAGTCCGAGGTCGGAAGCACCAGCGGGTTCGAGACCCCCGAGCGCTGTGATCACCGCTTTTTGACGCGCTTCATCCATGGCGCCGATCGCTTCCGGCCCCACGGATTGCGCGGCAATGTTGGCGCCCAACACCACCGCCTGGTCGTTGGGACCCAGGGAACGAACCAAGGTTTCCACGAAATTTCTTGCCGCATCGAAAGCTCCCGCATCCATGCTCGAAGAAGTATCCAGGACGATCGCAAGCCGAGCACCCCGCTTTCGCTCGGGCTCCGGTGCCTCCGCCCGAACGAGGACGTAAGAGCCTGCTTCATCATCGTCGTCGCCCTCCGCCATATAAAGCCGTGCCGGGCTTTTATCAGGCGCCATCTCCAGCTCCACCACGAAGTCCGCCGAAGGGCGGAAGTCCGACTTGCGCAGCATCACAACGCCGTTTTCGACGGTCGCCCCATGGCCACAGCGAATCGAACGGGGAGGCGTCACCGTGGTATCCACCTGCACCGAGAATTCACCAATCAACGGAGGCTCCGCATCGGAAGCGAGCGGGAACCGATACTCCACCACCACGCCATCGTTGGTTTTGCGACGCGGCAACCATTGCGCATAGCGCACCACCACATGCACCACGGACCCGGGGGAAATACCCCGCAACGTGCCACGAACCCAGCCATCGCCCGCCCATTCGAGCGTCGGTTCCGAAGTCGTTGCCGAGAAATTCGTGTCTTTCAACCCGATACGGCCTTCACGAAGAGAATCACCCACTCCCGCGGCAAATCCGGATACGATCGCTCCCGCGGGTAGCGCCATGCGAAAATCTCCCCACACAGGCTCGCTTCCCGCATGGAAAAACGTCGAATGCACGACCGTGGACGCCGTTTCCCCAATCACAGTAGCCGCAACGTTTTGTGATCGAAGGGTCAAGGGTGATCCTGGATCGCCGACTGTGGCCCCCGAGCTGCCCCATAAGGTTCCCACCGCCCGACGCATCGACCCGGTCGCGCTCCAAGGCGCTACCAGTCCTCCCGTCCAATCGTCAAAAACGCGGGCTGGCGCGACTTTGACCACGGTCCCTTCGATGGAAGCCGTTTCCCCCGTTTGCACGGTGTGGTCCTTGCCCGCCGCCTGCACCACAAGCTCTCCGGAAGCAGCGTAGACGGACGCTTTTTTCGTGTCCTGGGCATCGCGCTCGATACCCGCGTGACCGCCTGTCATGATCGCCGAAGCCTCCCCCAATTCGATGGTCGTCCGGGCTCCGATGGCACCTACGAGAAACAGACGCCCCCGCTCGAGTCGAAGCGTTCCCGCGGTCAGCGTCACCTTGGTATTTCCATCCACGATCGCCACCGTGCCATCGTCAAGACGCAGGCGGGCTCGCCCCTCAGGCTTGGTTTCGATGACCCCCGCATCCCCCACGCGGTGGGTTTGAAGCCGATCACTGCCGTTCAGCGAGACGCCTTCGTGAACGACCTGCAGGTCCGCGACGGAGGCTTCGATGGTTCCGTCTTTTTTGCAAGAGGCAAATACGACAAGCAGGGTGAGCCACAACCACCTGGTAACGTGAAAAATTCGGGTACTCATGGCTTCACCTCCATTCCGTCGACGCGGAAGCGGAGTGCGGCAGGACCTTCGGGGTTGAAGACGACGGGCACCCGAACGACTTTTTCGTCGGCTTTGCCCTCTTGGAAGATAACGGTGAGAAGAGCCTGGGCCCCGAGGCGGGCGATGTTTGTAAGATCGCGTTTTTCAATACGAATTTCTAGTACCATTCCATCTCTTCGCGGCAGGATGACCTGGGAAAGGCCCAAGGTCATGTCGCCTTCGGGCGCTGGCATCATCGAGCCGAGAGCGTTGCTCCACAGCGTGGGATGCAGTTCGGGATGGGACCATACCAGCACGGCGCGCGCGGTGTTTTCGGAACGATCGTCTTGGGAAAGCAGCCGCATGGTGCGTTGTCGAAGCAATTCGAATTCGTCATTCCGGTTTTCCGCTGCGGCTTGCACTCGTCCCCAGGCAAGGAAAACCGCGGCAAGAGAGCGCGCGGTGCGGGCCAGCCCTTGTGCATCACCCCCCGGAGCCCCGTCGTTACTCGCTTTTTCAGCCCATCGTACGGCTTCGTCGAGCTTGCCAAGCCCCTGGGCCGCCGAGGCTTGGAGCAAAAAGACCCCGGTTTCGTCCGGCGCGAGCCGGGCCAGGGTTTCGTATTGCCGCGCCGCTTCCGCAAACCAACCATGGCTCCGAAGCAGATCCCCCAGCCTGCGTCTTGCCACAGGCTCGTCGGGTGAATATTCGACGATTTCGCCGAAAGCTCTTCGTGCTTCCGCCTCGTCTTCCGATGCCAGCTCTTTCGACGCTGATCGCTTGGCAAGCCGCAAGTAAAGTTCGCCCACTTCGGTGAGCACGTGGGCATCTGCATCAGGGCGGTTGCGCAGTTGGCGGCCCAAAACACGAGCCGCGCTATCGTCGTTGGCATCTTCCAGGGCGTGAAGAAGTGCGAGCGAAAGGGTTGAATCATCTGGCCATTGAAGGCGAAGGTCTCGAAGCATGACGGCCCGAGCCGCCGGATTGGGCTCTTTTTTCATCAATTCCTCGAGCAATCCAGGGTCGACGGAGCGCAGGCCAAGCGCTTGATGCAATTGTCGCATCTCGTCGGTTTTGCGGATGCGTGACAAGATGCCGCGGTAAAGTGAATCCGCCACGCTTCGTTGGGCTTGCATGAGCCTCCAGAGCGCAACTCGTTTTTCCACGGTAGGCAAGGCATCGAGCATCATGGACAGAAGCCGGCTTCGTTCCGGCCACGCGGATGCTTCACACTGATTGATGGCTTGGTGGTAGACGGAAGCGACGGCCTGCGGCTCGCCCCTTGCGTTTCCGAGCCGTTCACGCCATAGGGCCACACGATCCGCCAGGGGGAGCTTGGACCCTTGCGCGCAAGGAACTACCTGGTGGGGGAGGTTGAGGTTGACAATAAACTGATGGATATTCAGGGGTTGCGATGGTTTTACCAAACCTTCGGGGGGAGAGAAAGTGATGGTATACGTCGCGGCAACCGGTCCCGAAGAGGCAGGAAACGACAGTCGCTCACACGCTCGCAATACGCAGGAAACGACACCAGCATCGGGAAATCCCGTATCCGCATCCCTTATGTTGGATAGGGAGCCGTCGGCGCCAATGTCGAAACGTAGGTTGATGCGTCCACGGAGGTTGGGATTGGATTGGAGCCCCGTTTCGTAACACATGCGAAAGGCCCCGTAGTTTTGGCGGAAGATTCGTTCGATGACGGGCCTGGGAAGCGGACCGGTGGCGTCAGCGACATCCATTTTCACCTTGCCGGATTGGCTCTGGTGCGAACCTCCCAGCCGCCCATGTCCGGAACCAAACCCTTGACCGATGCCTTCTCCTTTGCCTCCGCCGCCTGCTCCGATATTCATAATGCCGAGCATCGAATCAGCCGTTTTGTCGTCGTTGTCGGAACCTGTTTGTATGGCAGATCCGGCTACCGCCTCGGCGGTGGTGGTGGACAGGGGTGCTGGTTGGGCTTGGGGTGGCGGTGACGGGGCACCTCCACGGTCCTTCTCGCTTAGCGCACTGACCTTCGCCGTCTCGCCGCTTGAGTCAGTGGGCCCTCTAGCTGCGAATGTCGAGCTTTTGCGTCGCCCACTGCCCTCCTCGGCCTTCTTTTCGGCATAATCCTGCTGTTGCTCGAGTTTTACGGTCTCCGGGATGTCGCCGGGCGCCACCTCGGCGAGCGGCGCCGCTTCCATGGTGGCCGTCTTTTCCGATTTCGACTGGCATCCGGCAAGCAGCAACGAGTTAAGCCAGGCATACTTGCTTTCCGGTTCGGTGGGAAGCAGGGCGCCACGGGGGTTTTTGTCGAGATTTCGCTGATTTTTTCGAAGCTGCTCCAACTCATCCGACGACATTTCCTGAGTTGTTGGCACATAGAGCGATGTGTATGGTGTGATGATCCCACCGCGAACGCCGAGATCGACGAGTGCGGCTCTTCCCACACCGTCCGCGAGCAATTGCCGCAACCGGCCCGTGGACCAGCGAGCTTGTAAGTCACCAAAATCCGCGAGACGTTGAGGGCTAATGGCGAGGGTGTTATCCCCCGCGGGCGTGGTAATTCGGATGGTTTTGGGGGGATCACCGGTGAGTCGGCCCACGACGATGACGCTTTCGTCGGCGATGAGGGTTTTGAGTTCGCGGGGTACGAGCCGTTCGACAGCGGGCCCCAGGTCCACGTTCACGCCGAGCCAGGCGGGGCGTTCCGCTTCTTCGAGCAATCGCAAGGCGGTTCGAGCCGCGTCGGCGGCGTCATCCAACCGTTCCGCGAACCCGGCCTCCACCAGCCCTTCGATAATAGACATATCCGCATCTTGCCCAACGCCCAGCCCGAAAGTGCGGACAGGGCGCGGAAGTTTGGCAAGCCGCTCTTTCAAGTCCACCAGAGCCAGTTCCCCCACGGTGGGTTTACCATCACCGATGTAGATCAGAACCCCCCGACGCGCGGGATCCAAGCTTGCTGCGGCTTGCGCAATCATTGCCCCCAAATCCGTGGCGCCCCCCCGCTCCAGCGTGGCAAGCCCGATCGAAGCGTCTTTGCGAACCGCTTCGGTCACCGGACGAAGCTTATCCCAGCCGCGAACCACAGGACGTAACGTGGTATCCCCGGCAACGAGCAGGGCGCGATCTTGCTCGCCCAGGTGTGACAAAAGCGCATGAACCGCCGCTCGGGTCACCACCATCGAGGCGTTATCCATACCCGCGGAGCTATCCACCACCATGACGAGGTCGAGTCCCCCTTCCTGTTTTGGAATATCCGAGGCGCGAATGGGGATCGCCAGATAAGAAGCCTCCTCGATCGCTCGTTTTCTCGCTTCCGCCCGATCCGTGGGCGCAACCAATTCGAAATCCACCGTATGCGGGGCAAGGTAGGCTTGTGAACCCTTCGCCCCATCGTCGAATAATTCCACCGCAAGATCCGCGCGGGGCACCAAATCGTGAGCGCGAATCACAACCTTATCCTTCTCGATCACACCTTGCATTCCCGTGCGAACCTCTTTCGCCCCCGCTCGACCCAAGTCGAAGGTCGCTCCGAAAAATTCGATATGAGGAAGAGTCTCTTCCGCGCCTTCCGCGGCCATCGGAAACGTGTACAAACGTCGCTCACCACGGCTTCCCGTGCGTCCAAGCCATTGCGTATAACGAACCACGACACGACGGGTAGCGCCGGCAGCAATCGGGTAAAGACGAGTGCGATAGACTCCAGGGGAGTCCCACTCGAGCAAAGCCGGGTCTTCCTTGGAACCTTCATAAACATGGGAAGCGTATTGAGCCGCGGCCGCCATTTTTTCCTTGACGCGACCCCAGACGATGACACCTTCTCGATCTACGCCAAAGCGAGTCAACGATGCGCCGATGGGAACACGAAACGTGTAAACGCCTTCCACGGTTTGCGATGCCCCGTTGAAAAACATCTGATCGACTTCCGTGATCGCAAGATCTCCTTCGACCGATACGCGCACTTCCATGCGACGAATGGCAAGAGGCGTACGAGGCTGCCCTTGTTCTCCCGGCAAACGCGCTCCCACCGTCCCTACCCCAAAAGGAGCAGGCTCCGCGCCTCGATCCGTCGTGGCCAGACCTCCTGTCCAGTCTACCCACGCGAGCGCCGGTTGCACCAATGGCTTACGATCCCGAGCGAGTGACATACGCTCGCCGGGCCCCGCCCGGATTCCATCCGGCGTCCGCACTTCTCCGGACAATACATAAGCCTCGGTTTCCTCGCCTATCTCGAGACTCGCGCGCACACGGGATAGGTATAACGAGCCCACCGCAGACGTGATGGTCGTGACCTGATCATCGGGAGAGTCGATGAAGACCTGACCCTTTTTTACATGGATATCATCGACACCAAATACGACCGTGGCCGGACCTCGCAGGAGCACGGTGGAACCGCCATCGCGACGAAGCCATGCTAGAGCGTTGGGGGCAACTTCGATGGTGGAACCATCGGTGAGGCGTTCACGAGGTAGTATCGATCGAGAGGAGGCACCGGCGGGTGCTACCGTGATGGCGCCTCGGATCGCCCGAATTTCACCGAATGTTTGGGATTGGGGAGCCAATGATTGTTTCGGTCCGCACGAACCGATGATGAGCAACAGGAAGACAACGAGAACCGAATGCACGATTCGAGAACACGATGGCATGAGATGGACCCTCCAATGGCTCTAGCGTACCGGAACGGTAAGACCACGGACACAAGCAAATCTTGGTTGTTCCTTGGGAAGTCGGTCGACAAGGGGAAAATGTTGTAAAAACAATGGTATAGGGGCTTTTGGGGTCGCGACGGCGGCGGCGCTCTCGAGATGATTCGCCGTCAAATCGAAAGGATGTTCAGGGGGATTGCGGAAGCACTTTTCTGCCGTTGAACATGGGGCCGAGGTCGAGGGCCGTGAAGCCTGCTTTTCGCAAGGTTTTCGCGGCATAGGCGCTTCGCGCGCCGGAAGCGCAATAAACCACGACCGGTCTGGTTTTGTCCTTCAGCCGTTCGGGATGAAGATCGTTGACGGGGATATGGATGGCCCCTGGAAGATGACCCGAGGCAAACTCGGCTTCGGAGCGAACATCGATGAGCGTGGCACCCGAGCGCAAGGCTTCCGCAATGGCTTGGAGTTGTTTGGGAGAACGATAAGCTCCCGCCATTTTCCACAGCAAAAGCAGGGCGATCACGACGAAAAGGGGAACGATCCAGGGCTCCATGGCTGCCTTCTTGGGCAGGCAACGGGTCGTGGCAAGGTGGGGCGGTCGAATGTTTTTATGCAGGGGGGCAGGGCAGGAAGGAAGTGAGCAACTTAATGCTACTATGTTGAAATGATTCCCTTTTTTCTTGGCTCAGCGGCCCGGGACGATGGATGGCTACCCTTGTTTCGGACCAGGCCAGAGAGATAAGGCGCGTATCGAGCAAAGCGCGCCGGAGGCCGTCGTGAAGCTGCTGGTGGGGGTTGGGGCTGGACGACGTTACGCGGAATCGTTGGTGGAAGAGGGGATCTTCGGGAAAAGTGATTTCGCGAAAGCCCATCCAATTCGCGACACGATGCCATTTTCGGCGCGGTTGGACGAAGCCGCGATGGGTCCATGTCGGGGCAAGGTTTGCTTCGACGATGGCGTGGGTTTGGGTGAGCAGGGGTTGTTGCAAAGGTCCGGCGATCGGACGCGTTCCGAGTTCGTAGGAGAGGAAGGGAAGGTCTCCCACGCAAGCCTTTTGGCAGTGGTCGATGAATAGATGCAAAACCCCATGGTGGAACCAGGGCAACGCTCGTCGTTGCGCGATGAAATCCCGCGTGGATCCTGGCACGGAACAGGCGGTGAAAGGGCTGGTGAGGGGCATCGTCATGAGCGATATCCTGGGACAAAAAGGTGTACCGCAGCATGGTGGAACAGGAAATGAGGCATGTCGTCGTCCATGGGAAGGGTACCGCGTTGTGGGGCCAAGGCGCAACGTCATGTTGAGGGCAAGGGATGGGGTGGCGGTGGCCAGAGTGGGGGTGGCGAATGGTCGAAAAACGATAATTCATACATAAATCCAATAGGTTACAAAGTGGCTACCCCATCGGTTTTTCCGGATTGGGGTGGCGAACCGCCACCAGGCTTTTGGGGGAAACTACGGTAAACACCGCGAATTTTCGTGGGGTTCCGATGGCACGACGTTTGATAGAGCGGGGGATATGCTTGCTACTGCCCATACCACGGTATTGTTGGGAATGAACGCGCAGCCGGTCCGCGTAGAAGTTGAGTCTTTTCGCGGGGTTCCGAAGTTCGAATTGGTCGGCTTGCCCGAGGCCAGCGTCCGCGAAAGCTACGTGCGGGTGCGCTCCGCCCTCAATCAATTGGGGCTCAACATCGGGCAGCAACGATTGGTTGTCAACTTGGCTCCCGCCGACCTGCGGAAACCGGGGAGTGCTTTTGATTTGGCGATTGCTTCTGCCGCGTTGGCGGCGCTGGGGCATGTGAATCGAGAATCATTGCATGATACGTTGCTTCTTGGGGAACTGTCCCTTCATGGGGCGGTTCGCCCGGTACGAGGCGTGCTGCCTCAACTGATGGCCGCTCGAAACAACGGGATGCGCCACGCGATCGTTCCTGCGGGCAATGGTCGGGAAGCGAGCGCCGTGGACGGCATCGATGTCAAGGTGGCCGATACGCTGCACGATGTGCGGGAGCATTTGCGCGGACAGAGCCCGCTGCCATCACCGCAGGCCGTGGTTTTCGCTCCTTCATTTGATGAACGGCTTGACCTCATCGATGTCAAGGGGCAACCGGGAGCGCGTCGAGCGCTGGAAATCGCGGCCGCGGGAGGTCATCATTTGTTGATGATTGGGCCTCCTGGGGGAGGCAAGACCATGTTGGCGAGGCGACTTCCCTCGATCATGCCGCCGCTGACCTATTCCGAAGCGCTCGAGGTGACCGCGATTCATTCGGTGGCGGGGCTGTTGCCCTCGGATTCAGGGTTGGTGACGATTCGACCTTTTCGAGCGCCTCATCATACGGTGAGCGACGCCGGATTGGTGGGTGGAGGTGCGCCACCGCGTCCCGGAGAGGTTTCCCTTGCCCACCAGGGGGTGTTGTTTCTCGATGAATTGGCGGAGTTTCGCCGCAGCGCCATCGAGGCCCTTCGCCAACCCCTGGAAGATGGCCAGTTGACCATCGCAAGAGCCAAGGAAAGGGCAACCTATCCCGCGCGCCCGATGCTCGTGGCCGCGGTCAACCCTTGCCCGTGCGGGTACGCGGGGGATTCCAGTGGCCGGTGTCAGTGTGGAGAGCATCGGATTCACGCGTATCGCGCAAAACTCTCGGGCCCTTTGCTGGATCGGATTGACCTGCACGTGCATGTGCCGCCGGTCGATGTGACTTTCCTTCGCGAAAGGCCCTGCGGAGAAAGCTCGGCGACCGTACGTGCTCGGGTCATGGCCGCAAGAGCGATCCAGGCACGGCGGCTCGAGACGGGGCAGGTGGAAAGCCGCTGTAACGGCGCTCTATCCTCGCGAGAACTGGATGCCGTGGCCCTGCCCGATGCGCAAGGGATGAAACTGCTGATCGCTGCCGCCGAGCGGCTTGGCCTGTCGGCCCGGGCCTACGGAAAAATCCTTCGTTTGGCCCGAACGATCGCGGACTTGGAATCGAGTCCCGATGTGCGCTCCGTTCATATTGCCGAGGCGATTCAAGGGCGGGTTCTCGACCGAGGGCCCGTGCTGGGTTGACCGTCCGGGCGTTGGGGCTCGGCGGAAATCACATGAGCAGGGGACAGGTATGCGTTTGCGCAACGCCGCGTTCCCTACAAGGAGAAAAAGTCATGTTGCATCTAGAAGAAAAGCTCAACAGTATTCGTGGGTTGGTGAGTGGCATCGAAAAAGCCTTTGGAAAAGGGGCGATCATGCAGCTTGGGGATGAGCAGACGACCGCGGACATCGCGGTGATTCGAAGTGGATCCCTTGCCTTGGACGAGGCGCTGGGTGTGGGTGGATATCCGCGAGGACGCATCGTGGAGATCTACGGTCCCGAAGCGAGCGGAAAGACCACGTTGACGCTTCACGCCATTGCCCAGGCGCAGGCGAACGGCGGAATTGCCGCCTTCATCGACGCGGAACACGCTTTCGACGTGAGCTACGCGCGAACGCTTGGTGTGGACACGGAGAAGTTGCTGGTCAGCCAGCCGGATAATGGGGAGCAAGCCCTTGAAATCGTGGAGATGTTGACGCGCTCGGAGACGGTCGATCTGGTCGTGGTCGATTCGGTGGCCGCTCTTACCCCCAAAGCCGAGATCGAAGGGGATATGGGAGATCAGCATATGGGCCTTCAGGCCCGCCTGATGAGCCAAGCCCTTCGAAAACTGACGGCCGCCGCGCATCGTACGGGCACTACCCTGATGTTCATCAATCAATTGCGGCAAAAAATCGGTGTCGTTTTTGGAAGCCCCGAGACGACCACCGGCGGAAATGCCCTGAAATTTTACGCCAGTGTGCGCCTGGACGTGCGACGAATCGGCCAACTCAAAGTAAGTGATACCGTCGTGGGCTCAAAAACCCGTGTCAAAGTCGTAAAAAACAAGCTGGCCCGTCCGTTCCAGGAAGCCGAGTTCGATATCCGATGGGGCACGGGCATCGATAGCGTTTCCGACCTGCTTGATATGGGGATGCGCTCGGGCGTCGTGACCAAAGCCGGTTCCTTCTTTTCTTTCGGTTCGGAGAACCTTGGGCAGGGTCGAGAAAAAAGTCGTGAAACGTTGCTGGTACGGGAAGACCTTCGACTTGCCCTCTCCGATGCCATCCGGGTAGCGGGTTTATCGAATTCTCTCGCTGCCTAGAAGGATAAATATTCAATAAATTCAATATATTACACGATAACCACAAGGCGTGGACGGCGCATTTCGGCCCTTGGGCCCCCCCGAAATCTCAGCTTTGGTGTGCGGAATCCGGGTTTGGGGGAAGCGTCGGGGCCGATGGGCAGAAGGGTCGGGGCCGAGGTGTCGTGAATCCATGATAACCTGTTGAATTTATGTAATATTTGTGTGTCCGGGCATGACGAGACGATATCTGGAGCGGGGCTTACGCCGCGCGGTGCATCGATGCCGAGCATCTGCTCTTGCCCGATGCTTACGGTGTCGATACGCTAGCCGACCTCATGATGGATCTCATTTCTCGACCCCGCCGCAACCGCAAGTCCGAAGCCATTCGTGCTTTTCACCGTGAAACCGTCTTGGCTCCCCAACACCTCGTCTATCCGGTTTTCATCCATGATGGGAAGGGGACGCAACCCATTGCATCGATGCCTGGCTGCGCGCGGCTGAGTCTCGAAGCGCTGCTTGCCGAAGCGGAAGGTGCGTTATCCGAGGGTGTTAGTGCGATGGTATTATTTCCGGCCATTGCGGATGAACTCAAGTCCAGCCAAGGGGAGGAGGCCTACCGTGCCGATGGTCTGGTTCCACGGGCTATCCGTGCGCTCAAAAACCGTTTCCCCGAGTTGATTGTCGTCACCGATGTCGCCTTGGACCCCTATTCGTCCGATGGGCACGACGGCATTGTGCAGGGAGGCAAGATCCTCAACGATGAGACGGTGGAAGTCTTGTGCAAGCAGGCGCTGTGTCAGGCGCAGGCCGGTGCGGATATCATTGCGCCGAGCGACATGATGGATGGTCGGGTGGCAGCGATTCGCGATACGCTCGACGACGCGGGATTCACCGATGTTTCGATCCTGTCGTATACGGCCAAGTACGCATCGGCTTTTTATGGTCCGTTCCGGGATGCGTTGGATTCGGCCCCCAAATTTGGTGACAAAAAAACGTACCAGATGGATCCCGCCAATGCTCGGGAGGCGTTGCGTGAACTCGCCCTCGATGAGAGCGAAGGCGCCGATATGGTCATGGTCAAACCCGCCGGACCTTATCTCGATGTGATCCACCGAGTGCGCGAGTACACCACCTTGCCTGTCGCCGCGTACCAGGTCAGCGGTGAATACGCCATGCTCAAAGCCGCCAGCCAAAACGGGTGGCTCGAAGAAAAACGCGTCGTTCTCGAAAGCCTGCTGGGAATTCGTCGCGCCGGGGCCGATGTGATCCTCACCTATTATGCGCGTCAAGCGGCAAGGTGGCTGCGACAGTAGCGTCCCCATCCCCTCGAAGCGGTCGGGTTTTCGACGCCTGTCGTGGAGAATCGTTTTCCCCGTGCATGGCCGGGTTTGTTGTAACTATTTGAATATAAAATGAAATTTCATAGTAGGGCTCTGTCTTCTCGACAGCGGGGCTAGATTCCGAACAAGCATCTTCGAACGTGGCCCTTGGTGTATTAGCATGGGCGGGTCATGCTTCCCGAGGAAGCTCAACTCGAAGCTCTCCGTGATCAAGTCGTGGGTGGTTTCCTGACAGGAAGCCGAGGTGTCCGGTATTATTTGCGTGATCTGCTCGGCGAGGGGGGGCAGGGCTGGGTATACAAAGCGAATTACGATGAGCCGGATGGCATGTGGGTCGTGGTCAAGCTTCTTCGACCCGATAGCGTCAATCCGGAGGCGCTGCGAAGGTTTCAGCGGGAAGCAGAAGTGCTGCGTATGATGGGGATGCAGCCCACGCCCTGTCCGCACGTGGTTCGATTCTACGATCATGGCATCACGCGTTTTCATGTTGGCGAAGGGGCGAGCGCGCGGGTGCTGGATCTTCCGTTTACGGTGTTGGAGTATGTCGATGGCATCACGCTGGCGGATGTGATTGACGGTTCGCCTGGCAAGGGGCTTTCGGTGGGGCGAGTGCGGCGGATCCTTCGTCAGGTGGTACGGGCTTTGGAAACGGTTCACGCCCATCGCATCGTGCATCGGGATTTGAAGCCTTCGAATATTCTGCTCATGTCTCAATCGCGACAGGAGGTGGTCAAGGTAACGGACTTTGGGTTGGTCAAGCTGGTGGACTTGAAGATGAACCAGACCACGGCGTTTGCGGGAGCGACGTTGGGTTATGCGCCTCCGGAACAATACGAACACGGCAATGAAAGGGTTTCCGAACAATCCGACGTTTTTAGTCTTGCGGCGATTTTATTCGAGTGTTTGGCGGGGCGCGCCGCGTTTCCCTATGCGGACGGTGATCCGCCCCTGCGTGTGATTACGCAAATCATCATGGGGGCGCGTCCTTCCCTCGCGGATTGTGCGAATAACCTCTCCCTCGAACTTCAAGGCCAGGATGATCTCATTCAGCGTTTGGATCGAGCGATTACCCAAGGGCTTCAGCCTGACCCCTCGAATCGGCAGCCAACCTGCCGCGCGTTTTGGTCGGAAGTCGAACCTGTCTTGCACGGGGGAGAGCGTCGCACCGTGAAATTGAGCGGGATCGGCTTGAACCGTGCCGAGGTGTCGGGAGTTTTGGACCGACGGCAGAGTCATCCGGACAACAGCAGTCTCACGGATGCTCCTACTCGGTTGGGTCATGGGCCGCGGCTGATCGTGCTTTCCGACGCCCTTTCACAATTGGGTCTTCGAAGCGCGCTATTTGGAGGAGATGGGACGGTATTGGCTGTGGGACCGGAGGGACTGTATCGTTGGTCCCAACGGTCTTGGTCCGTGCTTCCAACTCCCCCGGGCCTTTTTATGCCAGACGTTCGTGCCATGATTCGCACGCCCGATGGCTGCAGTTTGTTGATGGGCGACCACGGGATGGTCGTGACGCTATTTCCGGATGGGCGACCGGTATGGTGGCCCCTACGACAACCGGATCTGAGGGTATTCGGCGCGTGGATGGATCGTCCCGACGAAGCGTTTTTGGTGGGGGAAAACACCGCGGGAGGTGGCTTTTTCTTGCATCTTTCTCGACAACGGGAATCGGAAATCCAACGGATCGATACGCCCACCGTGCTGCGCGCCATCCAACGAACCGCAGGGGGAAAGCTCATCGTTTGCGGAGATGGAGGAGCGCTTTTCCTTTGGCAATCCTCCATCCTCGAACCGATGGCGTGGGAGCGAACGGGACACTTGCGAGCCATGGCCGCCCGTCCCAACGACGGGCTGGCTATCGTAGGAAGCGGTGGACACGCCTTGCATATTTCCCCTTCCATGCGTGTATGGATCGAACCTGTCCAAACCACCCGGGACCTGACAGCCGTTACCATGGGTTTCGATGGCGCCTTATGGGCCGTCGGGGAGGAAGGACGCGTGTTGCGTCACGACGGGACGACATGGGTTCGCGTGAGTCCATCGACGCCGATTCCCGCTCGGTTGATCGGGGTGGGTGCCACGTCTTCCGGTGTTCTTGTCCTTGGTGACGACGGCCTTGTCGTGGGAGTGCAATGATGGTTGGTGACGCAAGGCGAGGAAGCGGTGGGATGCTAGCCAGCCCTTGCCGTTGTCGGATTCCCCTTATCTGATGGCGAAGGAAAACAAGGGTCCATGGCATGCGAAAATGGTGCGGATCGTGTCGATCTGGACGATTGCCATTCACCTTCCTTGGGCCATCGCGTTGGCCCTGGCCTTGGTTCGCTGGCTTGGTCTGCTGTCCTATGGCGTGGCGATGGGGGCCGTGCTCCTTGCTTACGCGCTTCTCGAACCTCTTGTATTCTATCCGCTTCCGGATAAACCACGGCCAGCATGGCGTGTCGATGCCCTGGAGCGCCCGTATTTCGTTCATGTTGCATCCGTTCACGTCAGTGCCGTGGGATGGTTGTTCAATATATTGAATTTACAATGGAAAATAGATCTTTGGCTCGGCCCTTTCGTGGCGTATTTCATGGCCTTGTGGGTGTTCGGATGGGGTTCGTTCGTCACCTCTCGACGGCTCAGGATTCGGCATTTGACATTATCCGTTTACGGATTACCCGCGGCCTTCGAAGGATATCGGATCGCCCATATTTCCGATATCCATCTGGGCGGATTTACGCCTCCTTCCCAGGTGGCTAACTGGCTCGAACGCGTTCGAGCCGTTCCCGTCGACCTGACCGTCATCACCGGCGATGTCGTGACGAGCGGTGTCCAATTCCATGAATCCATCGCGAGTCTTCTCGGGACCTTGCGTAGTCCCGACGGCGTATTTTTCGTGCCAGGCAACCATGACTACTTCGGCAATGGGATGCCGCTTTTCGAACTACTCGAACGACACCGCGTTCGTGTGTTGCGAAATGAGCAGGTATTGCTAACCCGCAACGATGCCCCGCTGCTGATCGCAGGCATGGACGATGTGTGGACGGGCCGTGGTGATTTGGCTGTCACCCTATCGCAACGGCACGACCGATGTACGATACTTCTCGCGCACGATCCCATCGTTTTCGATGATGCCGCCCGCTTGGGCGTGAGCTTGATGCTCAGCGGTCACACCCATGGCGGACAGCTTGCCCTTCCCGGACTTGCTCGGCACGTCAACCTTACCAAAAGGGCGAATCGCTATAGCCTGGGTGTATATCGAAACGGACGGTCTACCTTGGTGGTGAGTGGAGGATTGGGCTGTACCGGACTTCCGATTCGCGTTGGCGTTCCTCCGGAAGTCGGCGTGATCACCTTGGTGTGCGCGCGTTGCACCGATGCTCCGAGCGCTTAGCGGTCCACCGCATCTCGATTTGCCTCCGGGGGTTTACGCAACGACGAAAGGTCCACCGGTTCTTCGCAAAGCACCACGACGAGTTTTCTTGGTCCGTGCGCGGGAATGACCAGGACCTTTTCCACATCCGCGGTTCGGCTTGGACCGGTCACCAGCACCTGATAGTCGCCCCACGCGCCAGACTTGCGTTTCACGGAGCGAGCGACCAGTGCATGCGCCACGGTGGGCACGATCTGACTGGGCCGGGCCACCACGATATGGGTTTCCGCAAGCATGATCGGATGACCCTGGGATCGATCTCGCATATCTACCAACACGCCCCCCGTATCCGCGATCAGCATCTCGGCGCGCGTGATCCCCAACGTATATTCTCGTTTTTCCGTCGTCTCTCCTTGGATGGCAATCGTATGCGGGTCATGCTCTTCCATGCGGATTCGCAAGTATTCTTCGGCCACCAATGCTGCATCGAAGAGCTGAATCTCGCTCGTGTTTTCCGGACCGAGTTCGAGCATCCGTTGCTGAAAGAGGGGAAGCAAGTCATCGGGTGAATCGACAGGCTCCGGCGCGGAAGCTTTTTCGGTCATCGCCGATTTTTTCCAGGACTCACTGGTGTCGGTAGCAGGGCGATCCACGTGCTGGCGCTGCCACCATCGTCGAAAGGATTCTTTGGCCGGTGGTGGAAGTGTTCGGGATTCGAGCCATGCTTTGCCGGTGGGATGCAACGCAGCGAACTTGCGAACCAGCGGATAAAGACGGGTTCCCCGATCCATGCGGCTTGCCTTGTGCATCGCGGAAGAAGCCAGACGCAGGGGCCATCGAAGCGAATCCGGACCTCCTTTTTGCACGATCCGAGCGCGCATCGTGAGCAGATGGTCGTGCAAGGGGATCTGCACGGGACAGGCTTGGGTACAAGCACCGCAAAGCGAGGATGCGAACGGCAGGTCTCCAAACCGGTCCATGCCCTCGAGATGGGGCATCAATAGCGCGCCAATCGGTCCGGGATACGCCGCACCGTAAGCGTGTCCCCCCACGTTGCGATACACCGGGCATACGTTCATGCAAGCTCCGCAGCGAATGCACGTAAGAACATCGCGCAGTTGCGTGTCCGCCATCAGCTTGCTTCGACCATGATCGAGCAAAACCACATGCATGTCCGGATGCGCATCCGCAAGAAGAGACACATAACAGCTCTGCCGTTGTGCCGTCGCGGAAACGGGAAGTAGCCGCAGCAATACCCCCAGATCTTTCTCCGTCTCGATGAGCTTGTCGACACCCGCCAAGACGATATGACGTTTGGGCAGAGCGGTGGTTAAAAGGATATTTCCCTCGTTTTCGAGCAAGACGACCGTACCGGTTTCCGCCACGAGGAAGTTGGCGCCAGAGATACCCACATCCGCTTGAAGAAAGCGTTCACGAAGGTGCTTTCGTGCCGTGAGGGATAGATCCCGGGCAAGACGATTGCGGGTTTGGTCATCCACGAGCGCAGGATCGTCGATCCAAGCAGGCACCTGCATGCCGAGTTTGTCTCGGAAAATGCGAGCGATATCCTCGGTGGAAAGATGAATGGCGGGAGCGGTGACATGCGAAGGAGCTTGTTCGGCAAGTTGGACGATCAACTCTCCGAGATCGGTTTCGGTGACTTGGGCGCCAGCTTGTTCGAGGGCGTGATTGAGATTGATTTCCTCCGAGGTCATGGACTTGCTTTTGATGACCTTTTTCCCTGTCGCATTTACTAAATCAGTAATAATTTCACATGCTTCCGTGGGTGTCTTGGCGAGGCTGAGTCCGATTCCGCGGGCCTTGAGCGCCCGCATGAAAGTTTCGAGCAAGGCATCATGATGGTCGAGGGCGCGCAGTCGAGCCTCTCGGGCGCGGTGACGGAGGCTATCCCAGTCCGGCATTGATTCGACCAGCCGGTCGCGTCCGTGGGTGGTGTGCAGGGTGGCTTTATGGACTTTGTCGCCAAGCCCGGGTTCGTTGAGTTTGGCGATTGAGGCTTGTCGAAAACCATGGGCGCTCATGTTGCCTCCAGGCCGGAAGCCAGCACTTCAGCGACATGCACGAGTTTGGGGCGAGGGATTTTTTGACGGTCGAGCAGTCCACCAAGGTGCATCGAGCAACTCGAGTCGGTGGAGATGACGAAATCGACGTCGGCCTGGCGAATGGGCCCGAGTTTTCGCTGCCCCATGGCCGTGGAGATTTCGGGGAATTTGACGGAGAAGGTTCCGCCAAAACCGCAGCAAAACGAGTCGGAAGGGGTGGGTACGACACACAGGCCTTGGACCGAGCGCATCAGCGTATGCACGGCGTTTTCGATCCGCAGTTCCCGAAGGGCGTGACATCCGATATGCAGGGCGGCGCGACCCTCGAAACAAGCGCCCAGGTCCGTGACGCCCACTTGATTCACGAGGAATTCGCAGAGTTCGAAAACCCGGTGGCTCACGGGAGAATCCACGAGCTGTGGGTAATGGTGGCGCACCATGGCGGTGCAAGAACCGGACGGGCAAACGATGGCATCGAAGGGGCGAAACACCTCGCAGAAATGCCGGGCCAATTCGCGAGCTTGTTCTCGATGACCCGCATTGAAATGAGGTTGGCCGCAGCAAGTTTGTTGTTCGGGATACTCGGGCCGCAGCCCGAGATGCTCGAGAATGTGGACCGTGGCGATGGCCACGGAGGGATAGAAGCTGTCGACGAAACAGGGGATGAAAAGGCCGAGTCGCACGAGGGCAGTTGTCGTTGGTGTGAGGGGAGATGTCAAACGGCCGGTGCGTGGTTTGCGTCAAGCGCGCGAAAGTACCACATTCTTCCGACTCCATAGCGTTTGGCATCCCGGTGGGGATCCACCTCGTGGCGTCGGCTGTCATAAGCGAGCATGCATTGTTCGAAGTCGATCCCCTCTCGCATTTGCATGGCTTGCCCACCGGGGCCGGCCACGAGAGTAAGTCCGACGACCCACGCTTCTCCGCCGAGTTTTCCGGTGCTGTCATCGATGAACCAGGCGCCGCAATGGCTACAGGTTCCGACGAGTGTCGAGGAAAAACGGCAATCCGGCTTCGGTCGAGGTATTTTTTTCTGGCAAAACCCGCAATGAGCCGGCTGCGGTTGGGAACGTTTCGGAATCTTGTTCGGATCGATTTTTTTTCTGGGGCCTAGCTTCAACATTTCGTTCGGTATCGGAGAATTGCGGATGACCGATGGCCGTCGGGATGAGATTACCACGCAAGGATGCAGCCAACGCTTGACATTGCACGTGCGATTGATAAATAACGCGGCCCGGCTCTGCTGAGTCTGGCGAGGTAGCCAAGTGGTTAGGCAACGGTTTGCAAAACCGTCAAACGCCGGTTCGAATCCGGTCCTCGCCTCCATCGTATTCGAGGGGTTTTTCGTATCACGCGGTGATGTGCCGTGGTGTAGGAAATGGACGTCGTCGCGCAAAAACGCGCGGTGAGCAAAGCACTTTGCCTCATCCCGCATCATTGTGAGAAGATGTCTCCTCGTATGGATGCACCGCTGCCACTCGCCGGGCGTTACCGCTACCTGCGGGGGCTACGAGGAGCCTCCTCGGGTCTGATATGGCTCGCGTCGGATTCCGTCGCGGGGCGCACAGTCGTGGTGTCTTCCGTGACACCCATTCGCGTGGCGGGTTTGAAAAACGGATTGGGACTGACCCACCTTCATCTTGCCACGCTGCTCGACCTATTCGATGACATCTCTCCCGGCCAAATCCCAGGTCGTGTGGCATTACGACCCGGTATGGCCATCGCGGTAGCCGAACATATCGCGGGTCAAACACTGCATGAGCGGTTGGAATCCACCCCGCTGTCCCTGCATCGCGCCGTAGGTGTGGTGGCCAATATCGCCAATGCCCTGCAGGCGCTGCATGCCAAAGGAAGCGTTCATGGAGCCCTGTCTCCTCGAAGCATGGTCGTGTTGCGTAACGATGGCGGTGTCGTGCCCGTGCTCACCAACCTGCGGGCCGCCGCCAACGGCGCCTACTGCTCGCCAGAACGTGTCCGAGGAGGTGGACCGAGCACCGATGACGATGTTTGGGCGCTTTATTCCACCTTATTTGCCGCTATGACCGGCGATGCCCCCTTCGAGGGAAAAACTCGCGAAGAACTGGCCGCTTCCATCTTGTCCGGCACCGTCCCCAACTTGGTCGTCCACGGTGTCGATGATCCCGACCTGCAAGAAATCATTCGACTCGGGTTCCATCCGGATCGCAACGCAAGGCAAACCTCCGCCGCGGTTCTCGAAAATGTCTTGACCGCATGGCTGCGTGAACATCCCTCCGAACATCAAGAACGCGTCTCCATCTCCGCGCCCTTCACCAGCTTGCCGCCCCCGCCCATCGATGACGAAGACGTCGCGGAAGGACATCGTACGCTTGCCGTTGCCTCGATCTTTTCTTCAGGAAATAACGCCAGTTCGTCAAACGCGGACAACGACGATGACGATGATCAAGCGACGATTCTGCTCGATGCGAAAGCCAATGTGGCCGCCGCGATTGCCACATTCGGTTCTCCCCTCGGTCATCCCGACGATGATGCGACGTTGCAAGATCAGCTTCCCACCAACGTGATGTCCACTCCCGAACTCGGCGCGATGCTCGAGCGGATCGAAGCCGAATCGGCACGCGCGCCCATGCCGAGTGTGACCCGTTCCATGGATCCACAAGTCATCGATTCGTTTCGAGCGATGTCCAGGGAACAAAGCGATCCTCAGGGAGCAGACGAAAACAGTAATCTAAACGCAGCTTTACCACCGCCTGCTGCGATCGCTCCACCGCTTGACCCGGTCGCTCCACCGTCTGACGCGATCGCCATGGACGATCAGGTCCTTGCCGCCGCGCCCGCTTTCCCCGTTTCTGGCCCACAAAAAGGGTGGGGACCGTCCGAGCCTACCCCGCCTGTCATCGATCCGGAAAGCTTGCCCTTGGCAACGGAGCCCCTTGTGCCGGAACAGGACTGGATCGATCCCGCTGCCGTAAGGGCCTCACTCTCCGACCCAGAACCCACTTCCAAGAAAAGCAGTGCCTTGCGATGGGTGTTCGGAGGTTTGCTGCTGATGGTCATCGCGGCCACCCTCTCTTTCATCCTTGCTGTCGTGGTTTCCGGAGGAACCCTGCCCGCTCCCATCTCCTCGTTGCCACGTGTGTTCCGATCGCTCTTCCACCCCGCTGACGACACCTCCCACGCTGCCACCAATCCGGCATCGAACGAAATCCCTCCAGCGCCGGCATCAAGCTCGTCCGCGCCGGAGCAGGCTTCCGCCAGCGCTTCTGCCGAAATGATGGCTTCTGCCAGCGCTCCCCCCACTGCCCTTTCCGAAGAGCAACTGAATGCGTGTGCGCAGGACTTCTTTCCCCCAAATACCTTCATCCGCACCGTTTCCTTCGACTTCCTTTGCGCCAACGATAACCCACGCAAATCCGCGGTGATGCTGCACCAACAAATCATTCATGCAGGGGCCGGCAGCGTCACCGACGGCATGCGCCTGTGGTCCTCGCTGAGTTGGTACGAACTCGTCGTCGTGACCATGATTCGTAACGCTTGCTGTCCAGGCGCCGCACCCCTCGTATTGCCAGAACCCGGAGAACCCTGCGCTTCCATGGTCGATGTCCTTCAGGACGCCAGTCGTGGACCATGCACACAACCACATCTCGGACAGCGAATTTCCCGCTTCGAGGAATCCGTCCGATGCTTGTACGCCCATGATCGTCCTCGACCTTATCGGTACCAAGGCTTGCTCAATTCGCATCAGCGCGCGACCTTCGAAGAATTCGCGGGGAGAATACCGCCCGCTCGCTGCGCTCCCCCATGAGGCGATCATCACGCGTCCGAACGCTTGGTGTTCATATAAAATCAATATAAATTTCAGTTGGTTACAACAAGTTCATCGCATGGTGCCGCGAACGAAACCCACGCCGAATTGCCATTCAGGAGAACGCCATGAGCTGGACGTGGTTCATCTACTCCACCCGGTCTATGAAAGAGACTCTCGCCCTCATCGATGATGCCAACGATGTCCTCGACGCCTGGGCACGAGCGCGTGGGCCCGAAGGCGACGAAGAGCGAATCGGTACGTGCGGCACCATCGAACCAGGAGGCCCCATTCCCACCACGACGCAGATGCGTGGCATTCTTTCCCCGCGCGGTCACGCTGCCGATCCCATTGTCGAACGACTTCGATCGTGTCGCTCGTCCATTGCTCTCGACCGAATTCGTGGCACCGGCTTGGAACATCCCCTGCAAGTATCCGTCGTTGGCTATCTGCTGCAACGCGCCGGTCCATCCGTGGTCGATTGGGGCGACTACCAACTCGTCCTCGGAGAACAGGCTCTCGCTTATGTACTTCAACTGCCTAACCATGGGCCACTCGATGAGCAGCCTCCACCTTCCGACCATCCCTCCTCCCCGCTGCAGAACCCCCTGCAACAGCGCGCCATCGCCTTGCTCGATGCACTCGAACAAGCGCATGCCGATGTCGATCGGGCCATCGACTTCGACCGTCTCGCGCGCTCGTTTTCCGATATCCAATCGCGTTACATCAGGTTTCTGCTCGAAGAGGGCGCCGTAGACGACGCTTCCGCTGCTCGCCATCTCGGCATCAGCGAATCCGTCCTCGACCAACAAGCCGATGCGCTGCTGATCGCTTTACACAACCTGATCGACCCTTGAGTCTGCCATCTCCGTCTTTCTACCCATCGCATCTTCCCCCGTGATGGATGTGGTGATTGCGAATTACGCTGAAGTGTCCTGAAGGATCCCTTGTCGCAGTTCCAGCCACGAGTCGTGTTGGCGCTGTCTAATAAAAATATCGTAAATACAATCGTTTACCTCTGACATATGCCGCAGGATCGCTTTGGCGCGACCCGCCACCGTCCGTTCCCCCAGCCCCTTGGCCACGCACGCATCACCGTAGGAAACGAGCCAGGCCAGGCGATGTCGAGGCTGCCAGGGCACTTCCGACAATCCTTTGAGCCACCGAAATAACTCAGGCTTCGCAAGGGCCCCCCGGCCGATCATGAAACGTTCGCAGCCGGTTTGCTCCGCACATCGGGTCATATCTTCCACGCTTCGAATATCCCCATTCGCCACCACGGGAATCGTCACCGCGCGACGCGCTTTGCCGATCGCTTCCCAATCCGCTTTTCCCTCGTAGAGCTGTTTTCGCGTACGCCCATGCATGGTGAGCCATCCCGCGCCGCCTTGCTCCACGGCCTGCGCAATCGCGGGGGCTTCGTCGGTACGAGACCAGCCGGCCCGCACCTTGGCCGATAGGGCAATGGACGACGGTACCGCATCTCGCACCGCGCGAATGACGCGTGTGATGCGACGAGGCTCTTCGAGCAACGCCGCGCCCCCATCGTGCCGATTGACCCTCGATACGGGGCAACCGAAATTGAGATCGATTCCCATGGCACCCGCATCCACCGCGCGCCGGGCGGTTTCGGCCATGAGCGATGGATCGCTTCCGAGCAATTGGAGCACGACCGCGGTACCGTGGCGTGTGCGTCCTCCCGTGGCCATTTCGGGACAGATGCGAAGCAACGAATGCGCGGGCAGAGGCAAATGGCTGACCCGCGCGTACACGCTCACGCAAGTATCGATACCTCCGAGTTGGGTCAATGCCTCGCGAAATATCGAATCGGTAATTCCCTGCATGGGGGCAAGAAGCAGGATGGGAGCTGTCATGGGAGCGCGCTTTTCAACATCATCGACAATGGGAAATGGGCTGCTTGCGAAGGACCATGACCCTGTCGAAATCGTCTATCCTCGGGTCGTAACGTTGGGGCGGCCTTGGTGCCTTGGGTATCATGGAACCTCGCGGATTCGAGCGGTGAGGAAAAAATCGAAGCGTGAGGCGTGGCCATCCCTAGGGTGGAATGGGATAATTAATATGTAATTACAATGGGCTACGTGATTAGTGGCACCTGTTCCGACGAGTCTTCGGAGGTGACAGCTACGACTTCCGCGCTCAATCGCCCTTTGGATAGCCGCACCGTGACCATATCCGCAACAGCAACGTGGGAGGCATCCATCAACGTTTGGCCGTCGGGCCGAGCCACGATGGCATAACCGCGGGCCAAGACGGCGAGGGGTGACAAGGCTTCGAGCCGGGCGCTGGTTTTGGATAACGCGGCTTGTTGGGATTGCATCTTGGCCTGCATCGCCGAAGCGATGCGAAGCCGCAGCGAATCGAGATCGCCTCGCGTCTTTGCCAATACCGTCGACGGATGCCGCGCGATCAGCCTCTTTTCCCATTGCTCTAGCCTGCTACGACTCGAGATCTGCTTGGCCCGAAGGGCCCCTTGCGCGCGTTGTATCAGGTCATCGAGTCCCTGTGCACGTTCATCCAACGAGCGTTTGGGATCGCCCAGCCGAGTTTGCAGCTTTTCGAATGCTATCCTGTCCTCACGAAGGTGTGTCGTCATCGCACGCTGCATTCGTGTTC
Source organism: Deltaproteobacteria bacterium ADurb.Bin207 (assembly GCA_002070115.1). Taxonomy (GTDB): domain Bacteria; phylum Myxococcota_A; class Polyangia; order Polyangiales; family Polyangiaceae; genus MWCO01. Next base: position 102,281 of record MWCO01000006.1, on the reverse strand, counting down.
GAAGATGGGTAAGCGAGCGTGCGCTTTGCTGTCGGTCCGCAACCACCATTTCCGCGGCTTGCGATGGTGTGGCGGCTCGTGCATCCGCTACCCAATCCAATAGGGTGACATCCAATTCGTGTCCGACGGCGGATATGGTGGGGATTGGACAGGCAGCGACGAACCGTACCAGGCGTTCATCGTTGAACGCCATCAAGTCTTCCAGCGAGCCGCCTCCTCGGCCCACGATGATCACGTCGAGTCCTTGCACGCGTTGCAGCATGCCGAGCGCGGCCATGAGACTGCGTGGCGCCTCTTCGCCTTGCACTTGTGCGGGAGCTAGCAGGATATTGGGGGAGCCCCGGCGGAACGCGACACGAATGATATCGTGGATGACGGCGCCTGAAGCGCTCGTGACCACACCGATGCGGTGTGCATCGGTGGGGATGGGGCGTTTGCGAGCAGGGTCGAATAGCCCTTCTGCTCGCAATTTTTCTTTGAGTCGCTCCAACGCTTCGAGCAGCGCGCCTTTTCCCACGGGACGCGCGGCTTCCACGACGAACTGAAGTTTGCCCCGAGGCGCCCATACCGTCGCTTTTCCACGAGCCATGATTCGCGTCCCGTCGACCAGGACACGACGGACTCGCAGGGCGTCATCGCGATAGGCCACGGCTTCGATCATCGCGTCTTGTTGCTCGTCTTTGAGCGTGAAGTACATATGGCCCGAACTAGCTGTTTTTACGGCCTGGACTTCCCCCTGGACCCAAACGCCCCCACTCACTTTTTCCGCGGCGAACCGAAGTCTTCGATCCAGTTCCGCCACGGACCACACGGTGGGTTCGGACGACGGGGAAGGGATTTCAGGCGGGGTAGCCATGGCCCTGCAGCCTAAAGCAGTTTTTTATGCGGTGGAACCGGTTGTGCATGGCGACAGGCCGCAAGACCTGGCAGCCGCGACCGGCGGCGCGTCTTTGTTCACCAACACTTGGGACCGAATCCAAACCGAGGTAAGAAACCCGCCATGTTCAACAAGGTGCTTGTCGCCAATCGGGGCGAAATCGCTTGCCGGGTGATCCGAACCCTACGAGACATGGGAATTCGCTCTGTCGCCGTGTATAGCGATGTGGATCGTGCCGCATTGCACGTAAGAATGGCCGATGAAGCCGTATCCGTGGGAGAGGCGCCCGCGTCATCGAGCTATCTTCGCGTGGATCGAATCCTCGAAGCCGTCCAAAAAACTCGTGCGCAAGCGGTGCATCCTGGGTACGGTTTTCTTTCGGAAAACGCGGCTTTTGCTCAGGCGTGTGAGGATAACGGCATCGTTTTCATCGGGCCTCCGGCTTCCGCGATTGCCGCCATGGGTTCGAAAACCGCGGCGCGAGAACTCATGGAAAAAGCAGGCGTGCCCGTGGTTCCCGGCGCCCGTTGCGCCACCGTGCAAGAAGCCACCGAACACGCGCAACAGCTCGGATATCCCGTCATGCTCAAAGCGGCCGCCGGCGGTGGCGGCAAAGGCATGCGCCTCGTAGCTTCCGAAGACGAGATGGCAAACGCTTGGGAACGCGCAAAAAGCGAATCAAAAAAAGCCTTTGGCGACGATACGGTCTACCTCGAAAAGGCCATCGTCAAACCTCGCCACGTCGAAATCCAAGTCCTCGGTGACCGCTTCGGCAACGTCGTTCATCTTTTCGAACGCGATTGCTCCATCCAACGACGACACCAAAAAGTCGTCGAGGAAACCCCTTGCCCCGTGCTGACGCAGGATATCGTCGAAAAGATGGGAAAAGTAGCCGTGCAGGGCGCCAAAGCCGTGAACTATTTTTCCGCCGGCACGTTCGAGTTTCTCCTATCCGCGGACCAGTCTTTCTACTTCCTCGAAATGAATACGCGTCTGCAGGTCGAGCATCCGATTACCGAATGGGTCACGGGTACCGACCTGGTTCGAGAAATGATTCGTGTGGCGGCTGGAGAGCCCCTGTCATGGAATCAGGAACAAATTCAACGACATGGCGCATCCATCGAATGTCGCGTCTACGCCGAAGACCCCGCCAACGACTTCTTGCCCAGCCCCGGCACCATCGAACAACTCCGCGCTCCAGCAGGACCCGGCGTGCGTGACGATAGCGGCGCTTATCCTGGTTGCACCATCTCCAGCGATTACGACCCTCTCATTTCCAAACTCGCCGTCTGGGCTCCCACCCGAGAGCAAGCCATCGCACGTATGCGACGCGCCCTACACGAATATGTGATCACGGGAATCCGAACGAACCTCGCCTTCCATGAACGATTGATGAATCATCCGGGCTTTATCCAGGGGGTTTATGATACGGGATTCATCGATGCCCATCGCGATCAACTCATGGGATTCGATGTGCCCCACGAAGAGATGACCGAACCGCTTGCTGTGGCTGTCGCCATGGCGGCGGTCGGACTCGAACGAAAGATGGCGGCCACGGCTCACGCGGATTGTCTCGATGCATCCCGACTCTCCGCGTGGGTAGCCACCCATCGAGCGCGTCGATCGACCTGACGATTCAGGTCACAGCATCCTCAGATTCCACCTTCCGGCAATGCGCAATCGTCCCCACAGGCTGCCGAAATGCATTTTCCGGCCTCCATGGCAATGCCTACCGATGGGTCCGCTGGGCTCGTCACCCCATGCTTCGAAGCACATCCCCATCCGCAGCCAATATCGATTCCGTTCGGCCCTCCAAAACACTGATCCTCAAACAAACAAAGCAGTATCGACCGACATTTGTCGTCGTCCTCACACGCTTGCATCTCCGTGGTGCAGTGGTCCACCGCGCAGTCGTAACACCCCTGCAACGTCGCACCCGACTCGTTGAGCGCTACATCCGGCATCGTGAGATCGAATAGACTACCGTCGCTGACCGGTGCGTCAGGCACGGACGTCTCAGGGGTCACGGATTGGTCGGCGGATACATCGGAAACGGTATCCGTAGTCACGTCCTGACCTGTTTCGGGCATCACGACATCGGTTCCCGTATCCGTATTCGTCGATGCTTCCTCCGTGTCGGTCTGGCCTGAGTCGAGGATTTTTCCTCCAGCTCCCGCGGCCCCTTCCGAGTCTTCCGAGCTACCGCTGCAGGCGCTTAGCGCAACGACGGCAAGCGAAACGGATAGCCCAAGCCAAAGATTCGATATACCCATTATGCACCTCGCGGTTCTCGACTGATCTGGAACAACCATACCCTTCCCCCACTCGCTCGTCCAACTCTCGTGCCAGGGGTGATGATGGAAATGGTCCGATCGACGTCGAGGGGGAATTCTTCTAACTATCGATAATTCCAAGCAAATATGCGTCATGGGGCTTGACCCGCGCCACGCGGGTGGGAGCTGTGACCATGATGGCGATGAGGTGGTCAGGAACGTTGTCGTTCAACATCGAGGCGAGCTGTTCAGCAGAGGGGGCTCGGTACTCTCCGGTGCGATCGTGGGCGAGCCGTTGTCCGGGAGCGACTTTCGCCCCGCTTTTGAACCAAGGTTCGTACTGTAAGGAAGCCGGATGTCGAATCAACCCTCGCGTTATCAAACGCACGGTGGGAATGGAGGTGACGATCGGATTGGGTCCCGGCTCGAGCATGCCAAGGTTTCGCAGCAAGGCAATCGCGCTGGCAAATGCCACTTTCGCGCCCGTACCGGAGGCTTGACGATGCTCTCCACACTCCACCGTGATGGCACGACCACCATGACGTTCGACGTACTCCATAGTCGTTCCTGGAAGCACTCCCCGGTAGCTGTAGTCGATCCGCTGCACGGGCATTCCGGCGAGCAACGCGCGCATTCGATCATCCACCTTGTCGATGACGACAAAGGGTTTGCTTGGCGCCGAGGTTGAATGAAGGTCGAGCAGCACGTCCACGTCGCGAAGGTAGTGGGTGAGTTCTTGGGCTCGTTGCCAGTCGGGTCCGGACGGTACGAGACCTTGCTGGGCGAGAACGTGTGGTTCGGCGAAGAGGCGATTCATGTCTTGTCCGGCGGCACATCGGGTAGGCCGTTTTCGCGAAGCGGCGAGCAGGTTGCCAGGAATCAACGACACTCGTCCTTGCAGCAGAGGCTCACGGCTCAACCGAACCAGCAATCGTTCAAACGCGCGAAACCCAGCCTGCTCATCGCCATGAACCCCCGCCAATATCGCCACGTGGCAGACTTCCGGTTTACGGCTCTCGATCAGCACCCGATTCCAGAGCATGCGACGTTTCCAGACCATGAGGGGGGACCTTGCAAGAGAGCGGCGGAGAAGAAAAGCGCTTTGTTGATCGACGACTTAGGGTGGAAACCTCATTATGTTGTGGTTGGTGCTTGAGTAACCACAACCAGTAGTGTAATAGCCCTTCCTCCCCCTATAGGAACCGCTTGCCAATCCCTTTCGGCCATGGGCGGTTTCTGGAATCTGAAACAAGGGAAATGGTGATAAATATGGAAAGCGCGCAATACGACAGGGAACAGAGGGCGGGTCTCTCTGTTCCGCGCCACTTCACTGTCGCGGGTGAGAATCCACTCGATGCGGTGGTGTGGGAGAAGCGTACGAGTACGATTGCCAATCCGGATGGGACGATCGTGTTTCAACTCGACGACGTGGAGGTGCCGGAGTCGTGGTCGCAGCTTGCCACGGATATCGTGGTATCCAAGTATTTTAGGAAAGCCGGGATAGGGGGAGATCCCAATCGAGGGGAGACTTCGGTGAGGCAGGTGATCGAGCGTTTGGCGGTGACGATTCGGCAGGCGGGGGAGCAATTCGGCGGGTATTTTGCCACGGCCGCGGATGCCGATGCTTTTGAGGCGGAGTTGACGCATCTGTTGGTTCATCAGATGGGGGCTTTCAATTCGCCGGTCTGGTTCAATTGTGGGCTGTGGCATCGTTATGGGATTCGGGGCAATCGTGGGGTGTATGCCTGGGATGAATCCCAACGAAAGGCGTGTGAAATCGACAATGCTTTCGAGCATCCCCAATGTTCGGCCTGTTTCATCCTGCACATCGACGATGACTTGATGGGCATCTATGAGATGCTGAAAACGGAGGCTAAGCTTTTCAAGTACGGTTCGGGAACGGGGACGAATTTCAGCGCGTTGCGAGCGCGACAGGAGAAGCTGTCGGGGGGAGGGACCAGTTCGGGCTTGATGAGTTTTTTGGATGTATTCGATCGAGCCGCGGGGGCTACCAAGTCCGGGGGAACGACTCGTCGGGCCGCCAAGATGGTGTGTATCGACCTCGACCACCCTGAGATTGTCGATTTCATCGATTGGAAAGTGCGTGAGGAGGAAAAGGCGCGCGCTTTGATTGCGCAGGGATATGAGGCCGACTTCAATGGGGAAGCGTACAAGACCATCAGTGGGCAGAACGCCAACAACTCGGTGCGCGTCACCGATACTTTCATGGATGCGGTGGAAAAAGGAGGGATCTGGAAAACGGTGGCTCGTACGACGAAGGCGACAGTCGACGAGTTGGATGCGCGCTGGCTTTGGAAAAAAATCGGTGATGCGGCGTGGGCGTGCGCGGACCCTGGGGTGCAATTCGATTCGACCATCAATCGTTGGCATACGTGTCCCAACAGCGGTCGCATCAACGCTTCGAATCCGTGCTCGGAGTATATGTTTCTCGATAATTCCGCCTGCAATCTCGCATCGCTGAACCTGACCCGTTTCATCCAGCAAGACGGGCAGCTCGACCTTGTGTCCTTTCGGCATGCGGTTCGGGTCTTTCTGCTCGCGCAGGAGATCTTGGTGGATTTTTCATCCTATCCGACCGCGGCGATTGCTGAAAATTCTCATAAATTTCGCCCACTTGGCCTTGGTTACGCAAACCTTGGCACCCTGTTGATGTTGATGGGCCTTTCTTATGATTCGGCAGCAGGTCGGACCGTGGCTGCCGCGATAACGGCGGTGATGACGGGCGAGGCCTACGCGGTTTCCGCCGAAATCGCCGCGGTCAAAGGCCCGTTTGAGGGCTTTGCCGAAAACCGCGAGCCGATGCTGCACGTCATCGGTATGCATAGGCAAGCCGCCCAGCGGATCGATCGGGCCTATTGTCCAAGTGATTTATTGGAATGCGCGTGGGAAACGTGGGATCGCGCGCTTCGTAGGGGAGTGGAATACGGGTATCGCAACGCACAAACCACGGTGCTAGCTCCCACGGGCACCATCGGATTGCTGATGGATTGTGATACCACGGGCATCGAGCCGGACTTTGCTTTGGTCAAGTTCAAGAAACTGGCCGGAGGGGGCTACTTCAAAATTGTCAATCAATCGGTTCCTGCCGCGCTTTCGCGTCTCGGGTATACCCGCGAACAAGTGGATCGAATGGTGTCGTATTTGTCCGGTACGGCCACGCTAAAAAATGCGCCCCACATTCACCGAGATGCTCTGATTACCGCCGGTTTGACGCCTCATGAGGTCGAACGTATCGAGGAGGCACTCCCCGGCGTTTTCGAACTCTCCCAGGCGTTCGCTCCGCGGGTCATAGGTGATGCCTACATCCGGCTCGGCGTTCACGAGCCAAACCCCTCCGCGCTCCTTCGCAAACTGGGGTTTTCCGCACGACAGCTCGAAGAAGCAAGCGATGTCGTCGTGGGATGCATGACGATCGAGGGCGCACCGGACTTGCGAGAGCAAGATGTTGCCGTCTTTGATTGTGCGAATCGATGCGGGACGAAAGGACAACGGTTTTTACGCCCAGAATCGCATATCCGCATGATGGCGGCGGTGCAGCCTTTCTTGTCTGGTGCGATCTCCAAGACGGTGAACATGCCGAACGAGGCCACCCGTGAGGACGTTCTGGAAATCTACTCGCTGGCCTGGCGGTTGGGACTCAAAGCCGTGGCGATTTATCGCGATGGGTCGAAAGCATCGCAGCCCTTGCAAGCCAAGCAAACCAAGGAAGAAAAAAGCACGAAAGCCGACCGGATGGTGCTCACGACTGGCGCGGAAGTGGTGGCCAGTGCCGAGCCCCACGGCCCCAGCGTTCGGATTCGCCTTCCCAAAAAACGTACGGGATTCACGCAGGAAGCGCGGGTGGGAGGGCATAAAGTCTATCTTCGAACGGGTGAATATGCCGATGGTACGCTCGGCGAAATCTTCATCGACATGCACAAAGAAGGCGCTGCCTTCCGCTCGTTGATGAACTGCTTTTCCATGGCGATTTCGATCGGATTGCAGCATGGCGTGCCCTTGTCGACCTTCGTCGACCAATTCTCTTTCACACGCTTCGAGCCGCATGGGGCGGTGCAAGGACACGACAACGTGAAGTTTGCCACCTCCATCGTGGACTACATCTTTCGCGTGCTCGGCGTGGAATACCTGCAACGCTATGACCTGGCTCACATCCCTCCCGCTCCGCTCCAGCACAGCATCGAAGACCCATCGGATACCAAAGCGCATAAGGACTTGACCGCTTCGTTGCCGCCTCCGGAATCGAGTCCTCAACTGGCATTGCCCGAACCATCGAAACCGTCGTACGAAAGTGCCTTGAGCCAATCTCTCGACGAAATGATGGGCGATGCGCCGGTTTGCGATTCCTGTGGGCATATCACCGTAAGAAATGGTTCCTGTTATCGCTGCCTGAATTGCGGCAATTCCCTGGGTTGTTCCTGAAAAGGCCGCGACCCGGCGCGGAGCTTCTCCCCCATTCTTTCCCCGCGAAATTGGCCCATCCCTCCCATTCGCCGTAGGCTTCGGATCGGATGAGGATTCCGTATCGCCTTGCTTGGTGTGTCGTCCTGCCAGCCCTATCTCTCGGCTGTTCAGGCACGAATGCTTCCGTCCAACGCCAAATGGAGGAAATGCGCCGTGAAATCTACGGACTTCGGAACAATCAGGAGCGGCTCGACGAGCGGCTGACCAATCTCGAACTGGCTGGAGCCGCCGAAAATACGCCGTCCAAAGGACAACGCGGCCGACCCGGGGACCTGCCCGTCATTCGGCTTGCTCCGGGCGAAGAACCGCCGGAAGACACGACCACACCGCCCCAACAGGAAGATGAGCCGCCCACGGTCATTCGTGTGGAAGGCAATCGAACTCCCACGGTTCAACGAGGTAGCGAATCCGCGCCGGGATCTCGCGACGCCCAGGCCCTGCGGGACTACGACTTCGCCCTCGAATTGGTAGGAAAAAAACGATACGAAGAAGCCTTGGAAGCCTTGTCCAGCTTCTTGGTCCGCTATCCCGGACATACCCATGCCGATAACGCGATGTACTGGCGAGGCGAATGCTACTACGCCATGGGGAATTTCGTCCGCGCCGTCGAACAGTTCGAAGGCCTAATAGCGCGTTTTCCTTATGGAAATAAGATTCCCGACGCCTTGTTGAAACTGGGGCTATCCCAACGTCGGATGGGTGAAAAAGAAAAAGCGGCAAAAACCTTCGAACAACTCAGAAAAAACCACCCCAGCAGTGAAGCCGCCGGTAAAATCCCGAGGGATTGAGGGAGTAAGGTGATGGGAAACGTCAGATTCCTGACCATCAATATCGTCTCGACAGTTGGATCCGTGCTGTGGTGCATACCCGCCTTCGCCCAGGAGGCCCCCGAGGAAGGAACCGTTCAAGTTCCCGCGGGAGGGGGAAATACCACGGTCGTGGTCAATCCGCCGCCGCCAACGACCACAACGACCACGACCTTCACCCCTTGGGGCGTACCCCAAGGACCCGTCGAGCCGAGTGAAGGCGGCTCCTATGGTTTCGACTTATCCGGATCGGGGCGAAGTGAATCCGTTCGAGGCGGTAGCAACGCCTCGTTCACTCTTTCCGATCGCCCTTCTTCGGTGCCTGCCTATCACACGGTCCGAAGGGGCGACACCCTTTGGGATCTGTGTGACCGTTACTACGACAACCCCTACGCGTGGCCGAAAGTGTGGTCGTACAACCCCCAGGTGGAAAATCCCCATTGGATTTATCCAGGGGACCGGCTTCGTATGCGCCAAAGCGCCCCCACGACCCGTGCCGAACCCACCGGAGGCGGATTCCTCCGGCAACAACACTTCGTCGCTCCCGACACCATCTTCCTGCGCGATTACGGATTCGTAGGCGATGAATCCAAAGAAGTCTGGGGCACGCTCGTGGGCAGTCCCAACGACCAGATGCTGCTTTCCGATGGAAACGAGGCTTATCTCAAAATCGAGGAGGGCCACGATGTCCGCATCGGTCAAGAACTCACGCTTTTTCGTGCATCGCGTGAACCCGAGGCCGGCAAGGGCAAAGGACACGTGGTTCACATCAAAGGAACCGTCAAAGTCAATTCCTGGAACCCAAAAACGCGCATCGCCCGCGCTGATATCATCGAATCCCTCGACATCATCGAGCGTGGCGAAAAAGTCGGCCCCATCGGTCGACGTTTCGATGTCGTTCCCCCGGTACGCAACGACCGCGACATCTGGGCACAGATCACCGGGGCGATTCAACCGCGGGAATTGATCGGTCAACACCAGGTGGTTTTCATCGATAAGGGCGAAAAAGATGGGCTTAGGCCAGGAAACCGCTTTTTTGCCGTAGCTCGGGGAGACCGTTGGGACCAGAGCCTCGAGGATGGTCGCCCCATGGCCTCCTCCCGGGTCGCGTATCGATTGCATTCCGCCGATATCGAACGAATCCCCGATACTGCCCGAGGTCAAAAGTTCCCCACCGAAGTCATAGGGGAAGTCCGTGTCTTACGAACAAGGGAAGATACCTCGGTCTGTCTCGTGACCTACACCGAATTCGAATTGGAGCCCGGCCAACTCCTTCTCGCACGACGAGGGTATTGAGGCTCTGGTTCCCGAGCGGTACTCGGCTATGATTGTCGGGTGGCCGGTACCATCCCTCCCCCCCCAGTTTACGAAAAGACCTCGCTTCCCACGACCCCCCCATCCCTGCATCCCGACGAAACCCTACCGCCTCCTGTCTCCACTCCCATCGCAACCCCGCGAATGGTCCACCGTACCCCCATTATCCCTCCAGCCGTTCACCCACCCCATGCCATCCCCCATCCCGGGCCCATCTCCCGCTCGCCCGAAATCGTTGCCTCCGTGACCGCCACGTCCACCGTCGGTTCCTATCCCCACGCACCAACTGCACCTCCGCTTGCGCCACAACCCGCAAGCCTTGCCCTTCCAAACCGACCGACCTGGCCCAACACCGCCGACCTGACGTCGCCTCGTTCCACGACAACGCATCCGATCGTCCACCCCACAACCGCATCCGTACCTGTCTTTGCTCCCCCCGCTTCCGCCACGACCGTCCGTTCCCAACGAGGTGATTATAGGGTGGGTCCACGGGTTGGCGCGGGAGCTTTCGGGGCCGTCTTCGAATGCCTCGGACCGTTCGACCAACGCTACGCCCTCAAGGTCCTTCGACCTTCCGGCCGTCCCATCGAGCGGGTAAGGGAAGACTGGGCCAGTGAAGTCCGGCGCTTGCTCCAACTCCGCCATCCCAATGTCGTATACATCCACGATGCGTTCGAATGGGAAGGCTCGTTTTGTGTCGCCCTCGAATGGTGTGATCATACCTTGCACGACATGCTCGAGCAGCCCTTGCAAGAGGAACTTGCCATCGAGTTATCCCGGCAAATGCTCGCCGCCGTCCAGTATCTTCACGATTGGGATATCGTTCACGATGATCTGCATCCCGGCAACGTGCTCATCCAACAAGCCGACCGGCCCATCGTCAAACTCTCCGACTTCGGCATCTCGGCAGAATTGCGCGGCGCTCCCACCGTACGCCCCGAAATCGTACACCACGCCATCATGGCTCCCGAACTCATCGCCGCCGGATATACGAGCAAACAAAGCGATCTGTATCAACTCGGCATGATGATGTACTGGATGATCACCGGCTCGCCACCTCTCGACCGCAATATCCCCTACGAAATGCTCGTACATCAAATATCCGAAGGCGTCGCTCGACAACGAGCCGAGCAACTCGCTACCCCATTCGGGAATATCGTTGCGAAAATGCTGCGCCGACGCGATGCTTATCGATATTCATCGGCTCGGGAAGTCTGGATGGACTTGCGTGCCTTGCCCGCCTGGCAAGCAAGACAGATCTTCCGCCTTCGTTGATCCTTACCCAACCCCTTGTCCCGCGAGGTCTTCATGCGCACGCTTTTTGCCAGCTTTTTCATTGCCTCTTTCGGATTTTTCGGCTGCTCCACCTCCGAGGACTCCACGCAACGCGATGCGGAAACCACCCATGATGCGGCAACCGACATGGCTCCGCCCGACGCCAAACCCGACAGTCATGCCGATGTCACCCCCGATCAAAATGTCTCCCCCGACGTGTCGCCGGATGTGCCCGCGGAATCCTCAGAACCTTCGCTCTTCGCGACGATCGTCACGTCCAAAGGAACGATTCGTGTGAAGCTTGCTGATGATGCTTCTCCCATCACCGTAGAGAATTTCCAGCGCTATGCCGACGCGCAGTTTTTCGATGGATTGATTTTCCACCGGGTGATCGCCGGCTTCATGATTCAGGGGGGAGGCATGGAGCCAGGTATGAAAACACGGGCGCCCCTTTTCCCGCCCATCGTCAATGAAGCTTCCGCCTCGGGCCTGTCCAATCTTCGCGGAACCATTGCCATGGCACGCACCAACCAGCCGGATTCCGCTACCTCCCAGTTCTTCATCAATACCGTGGACAATACGTTCCTCGACCCAGGCCAATCCTCGCCTGCGGGGTATGCCGTCTTCGGAAACGTCGTGGAAGGAATGGACATAGTCGACGAAATCGAAGCCGTGGCCACGCATACCGTGGGCATCTACGAAGACGTGCCCGTCGAAGATGTGGTGATCGAATCCCTCCGCGTGACGACGGAACCCTAGAGCCGAAGCGGCAAAACGGACCGTTGCGCACCGCTCATCCATTTTCGGATATTAGTGTAACTAACTGATTTTATTGTATAAATATCAGATCCGGGACAGGCTTGAGAAAATCCAAATCGCTGGGAGCCTCGACATGAATCCCGTGCGTCCTTGCGGAAGCCGCGAAGGATTCAAGGCGATGGGGTGACCGATGCGGAAGCCGCGGGGGAGGGGTGCGGGTTGCTGGCGGAAGGCGCTGCACTCATGGCCGGAAGCGCGGAAGATGGAGGGGCGGCGCTGGTCGAAAGCGTTGCGGAAGAAGCGGAAGCAGGCGGAGCCAAGCCCAACAAGGTTTGGATTTTTTCTTCCCAAAACTCGATGGGACGTGCGCCGACGATAGCTTCGCCATTGACGAAAAACGCTGGCGTTCCGGCCACTCCGCGCTTGATCCCTTCGTCGATGTCCGCAAGCACGGCCTGATGGGTGACTTTGGATTCGACGCAGGTTTGCAATGCCGTGGTATCCAATCCCACGGTCTGAGCGAACGATAGCATGGCCGCTTTTTTCAGCTTTCGTTGGTTGTGAAAGAGCAGGGCCTCGTACGGCCAGAACAGGTCTTGATCCGCGGCGCATCGCGCAAAGTAAGCCGCTCCACAGGCATCGGGATGGAACGGCTCCGGAATCGCCGGATTGCAATGGTGATCGAGCGGAAAGTCCCGGTGAATCAAGTGGATTTTACCGGGATAACGCGTCACCACCTCGAGCAGCACATCGTGGGCCCTGCCACAGAAAGGACATTGGAAGTCCGTGAATTCCTCGATGCGAATCGGCGCATTCACAGGCCCCAGCGTGTTACGCGATGCCGGTAATTCTTTCCACGTTCCTGTCTTGGCGTTGGATACCGCGGCCAATGTCGAGGCTGCATCCTCACCATGGGTCGGACGTGCGAAAAGCCTTGGAACCCATAGGAATTGCGATAGACCGAGAATCACCGCAAACACCGTGACGACCCGATGGTTGGCGTGGGTCGCCAGCGCCAACAGTTCCATCGGCCCCTCTCGCACGAACTCTTTCAGTCGGCTGCGGTTCAGCCCCGCCAGCAACAACACCATCGCGGTGTTCACCACATAGACCGTCACGCACATGATGCAGACGGATTGAATGATGGTGACCGAAATATAGCCAAGAACGATGGTAACGGGCACGCCCGTGCATGACAGCGCGAATAGCAGCGAATCCCATCGCTTTAGCGAAAGCAGACGATAGTGGGAGGCGAGCACGATCGCGATCGCAAGACCGAAATACTCGAGTCCCCATACGGATATGGGGATTCCCAAAAACGCCGAATACTCGCTGGCGGCTACGGTTTCACAATTGACCCCCTGGCTCAGGTTGCAAAAACTGTCGAGTTTGGTCCCTCCCTTCAAGGCTTCCGTGGCCTCGATATACAGGTTCGTCAGATACACACTGCTGGCGAAACCCACAGCAAGAAGGGCAAGGACAAGGGTTGCGAGCTTTCCAGACGGTCGCTTTGGACGACTAGCAGCCATGGGTCCCTCGCTCGAAACGTCGTGGGGTGAGCTGAATTCGATGGGTATGACGTGGACGCATGAGAACGAAACTGAGAACACTCAGTGCCACTTTTCGCTGACTAACGCCACAAGGATCGCACTTGCGGCAAGATCGGTTTCGATGCACCCACGCAAAGGATTGCTGCATGCGCGCAGCGCATTGCTTCATCGGTTGGGTCACCTCAATGCCAGCCCACCCAGGGCGAGAAGTCCTGCAGCAACTCGGACATCTTTTCCCACGCATCCTCCAGCATGCATGACATGAGAACGAGGTTGTGCTTCTTGCCATCCAGGTCTTTGACATGGTCCTTGAGTTCCGCTTCCACACGGAAACCCATGCGCTCGAACATCCTGCGAGCGGCTTTCTGCGAGTCCATCATGCTCGCCATGGCTTTCTCATACCCCCGGGCCATCGCTTGATCGAATAGCTCCCGCGCCAACACCGTCCCCACCGCCCGCTTTTTGAACGCATCGGCCACCACCACCCGGATTTCCGCCACGTGGGGAGACCAACTGCGCTGCTCGCCATCGAGCAACGCATGCCCGACGATTTGCTCCCCATGTAGCGCCATCAACGGCAACTTCTTGCCGTAATCCAATTCCGCAAACCAACGGGAAAATACCTCCGGTCGAAGCACGTCGTGCCGAAGAAACAGCCGATCCTGCCGTGGCAACTGCTCGAAAAACCTCCGTACACCATCAAAATCCTCCTGCGCCATCGGACGAATCACCACCTGCCCATCGACGATGGACACCGTTTTGGGATAATGCGCCAGCGTTTGCATCTCGTAGGTCTCCTCCCATCCGGATGAAATATTTGTAACATGCTGAAATCACATATGATTTGCAGTGTTTGAGCCCCGTGCTATCGGATTCGTGAATTATACGTGAGTTGTCTCGCCCCAACAACCTGCCAACTCACCTTTTCCCACCTTCGCTTCCGTTGGCTCTCGATCCGGCCCTCCGGCCTCTTCGGTAAACCATGACGAAAGCTTGCCAGCCGTCCAAAACGGATACAACGTGCAGCCCCATGCACGTGCATCTGATTGCTGTCGCTGGAACCGGTATGGGTGCCCTCGCGGGTTTGTTCAAAGAGCTTGGGCATGATGTTTCCGGCTCCGACGTGCGCTTCGACCCTCCCATGGGACCTGCTTTGGAAAAATGGGGTATTCGCCTCATGCAGGGCTTCGATCCCGCCCACCTCGACCCCGCCCCGGATCTCGTCGTCATCGGCAACGTTTGTCGATCCAACAACCCGGAAGCGCGCGCTGCCATCGATCGCGGCCTGCCGTATACGGATATGGCCCACGGTCTTGCCGACCTCGTGCTCGAGGCGAAGACGCCGGTCGTGATTGCCGGAACTCATGGAAAAACCACGACTTCTTCCCTGGCCGCGTGGCTGTTATTCGACGCGGGCAAAGACCCTGGCATGCTCATCGGCGGGTTGCCCAAAAACTTCGAACACAGTTTTCGTATCCCCTCTCGAAAAGGTCCTGGCTTGCCGTTGGCCGATCATCCCATGCCGACCCGTCGAACGCCTTTCGTGATTGAAGGCGACGAATACGACACGGCTTTTTTCGAAAAAACCCCAAAATTCTGGCACTATCGGCCCGAAATCGCCGTCATCACGTCGATCGAATACGATCACATCGATATTTATCCGACGTTCGAGGCGTATCTTCATGCGTTCGCGACGTTCGTGGAGCGGATTCCCAGCAGCGGATTGTTGGTGGCCTCGGCTGCGAGCCAGACTGTGGTGGATGTGGTGAGCCAGCATGCCCGCTGTGAAGTGATTTGGTATGCATTACAAGGTGAAAATTGGCATGGTTGCACGCCCCATTACCTTGGTGCCCTTGCGGGAGCGGATGCTACCGGTCAAGCCTTCGACCTATTCATCGGGGGCGTGGCTTCCGGTCGGTTCGCGCTGCCCATGCCCGGCTCGTATAACGTGAGCAATGCCATCGCCGCGGCCGCGGTCGCCATGCAAGGCTTCGGTGTGTCCGTCCATCAGGTCCGCGAATCGTTGACCCGATTCCAGGGGGTACGTCGACGGCAGGATTTGGTGGGGACTCCCAATCGTATCAATATTTATGATGATTTCGCGCACCACCCCACCGCGGTGGAGGAAACCTTGCGAGGGCTGCGCGCCCGCCACCCCCAAGGCTCCCTATTCGCTGTTTTTGAACCTCGAAGTGCCACGGCGTGCCGTGCCCTCCATCAAGATGCTTACGCCCAAGCCTTCACTGCCGCCTCCCACGTGGTGATTGCACCCTTGGGCCGTCCCGATATCGCGCAAAGCGAACGGCTCGATGTCCCTCGCATCATCGACGAGCTTCAACGCCAGGGACAGTGGGCACGCCATCCGGAAAGCATTGACGAAATCATCGACTTGCTCGTTCGCGAAGCCCGCCCAGGCGATACCATCGCACTTTTGTCCAACGGCGCCTTCGGCGGTATCCACAACCGATTGATCCAGGCCCTTTCCCGATGACCATGACGCCACGACAAGCTCGACATCATGCCCTTATCGCTCGCGAGGCCGCCCATGCCGCAGGGCAAGTGGCCCTCAAAGGGTTCCGCTCCCACGCGAGAATCGAACGCAAACAAGGGGCCGAACTGGTGACCCCCCTCGACTTCGCCGCCGAAGATGCCTTGCGAAAATCTTTGCAATCCGCGGACCCAACCATCCCTATCGTGGCCGAGGAAGGTGGTGGTTCGGCCTCCCACGACCGCTATTGGTGCGCCGACCCCATCGATGGAACCACCAACTTCGCGCATGGCCATCCGTTTTGGGCCGTATCCATCGCCCTGATCGAGCAAGGAGTCCCGGTCGTCGGCGCTGTCGTCGCGCCCGCCCTCGATATCGAATGGATAGGCTGGGAAGGTGGCCTGACGCTTCGCAACGGTGAGCCCTGTAGCGTAAGCGATCGGTCCAGCATCGACGATGCCCTGCTCGCCACGGGATTCCCTTATGATCGGCAGACGAGCCCCGATAATAATATACGAGAATTCGCATATTTACAGAAACGCGCGGTAGGGATTCGACGATGTGGTTCAGCGGCTATCGACCTTTGTCTCGTTTCTGATGGCTCCTACGATGGCTATTGGGAGAAAAAACTCCGGCCATGGGATATCGCGGCGGGCGTGGTGATGGTTCGGGCTGCGGGGGGCATGGCGACGGCGCTGGATGGGCAGCCCGACAATGTGCTGGACGGACATATCGTGGCGACCAATGGGCATTTGCATGCCAGGCTGGTCGAGTTGTTGAGGCAAAGTCGGCAATCGACGGATTGGTAAGCGTTCTGAAGACGTACCACGCCAAAAAAACGGTTGTCGTGAGTCTGTATCTCCACGCTTCGAGTTCGATCCCAGGCTCGAAATCCACGCATCGCGCTACAAATAGTGGGTTTCCAATCCAGTGAGTTCACCCATGGCCAGGCAAATCATCGACATCACCCTTGCGCTTCGTCCGGCGATGACCGTGTACGAGGGGGATCCACCGTTTCGCTGCAGGCCCCTCACTCAAAAAATAGAAGCAAATTTAGATACTTACAATACATCTGCGCTCAGTTTCGGCACGCATACGGGCACGCATATCGACCCTCCTCGCCATTTCGACAACCAAGGGCAAAGCGTGGATCGGCTCGACCTGTCAACGCTTTGCGGTCCTGCGCGAGTCTTTGACCTGCGAGGGCGGGGTTGTCGTATCGATGAAGCCGTTGTTCGCGGTTGCGATGGTCTTGGCGTGGAGCGATGGCTATTGCGTACGGACAGCGAGGGCTGGGCGGACCGTCCGTTCGATCGACGATACGCTCACCTGACCCTCGATGCCGCGTGCTGGCTGCGATCGCAAGGAGTTCGTTTGATCGGCATCGATTCGCCTTCCGTGGAAGCGTTCGATAGT
The DNA here is from genome assembly GCA_002070115.1 of Deltaproteobacteria bacterium ADurb.Bin207. Lineage (GTDB taxonomy): Bacteria > Myxococcota_A > Polyangia > Polyangiales > Polyangiaceae > MWCO01. Next base: position 85,041 of record MWCO01000006.1, on the reverse strand, counting down.
CCGACGATGCCGGTTCATCGAATGTTATTGACGCGGCATCCCGCGGTGTTGGTCCTCGAAGGATTGGACCTGACGCTGGTGCAGCCGGGTGATTATGAGCTTTTCTGTTTGCCTCTGAAGCTGGAGGATGGCGATGGTGGACCTGCCCGCGCGATTCTCGTTCGGAACTGATCGCTCACTTTGATTGGCATTCCCATCGTGGTGGCGTGATGCGCCAACCAGCTTCGGAACAAACGGATGCGGACGCTTCGAACGAGCGCTTTTCGCCTGATGGCAAACGCGCCGAACGGGAATAGGAATGCTCCTGACCATCCTTGCAACGAACCACCCACGACACGGAGCAATTCACGGCGACGCTGCACTCGTTGTCGAGGGTGATGATCAAGGTGTCATCGCGGGATGGATGCATCGATTGCGATGCTTGCACGCATTGAGCGGGCGGTGGGCTGGTCTCATCCAAGGCATGGGGAGCGACGGAGGTGATAGGAGAAGCGGTGGCCGCCGAAGACAATGAGGCGACGCACACCGCGAGCAGCGGCATGTTCCAATGTCCCATGGGTGGAAGCGACAACCGCCATTGTTTCGAGTTCCCGATCTTTATGAATCCCGCCAGATTCCTGGCTCACGGTGACTTTGCAATATCACTTGTTTTCCTGTTCGAAACCTCGTCTTTCGATGGTTCCCCTCTGCCGAAAGCTCCGCTAGCAAGCGGCCATGACCCATCGCATCGAGGTTGGTTATCGCCCTGGCTTCCCCGACCCACGGGGGATGGACACCCTATCGACCATCCGCTCGTTTCTATCCATTCCGATTCGCGAGGTTCGCTGTTTCGACGTGTACACGATCGAGGCGGATCTATCGGAGCAGGAAGTCATTCGCGCATGCGATCACCTTGCGGACCCGGTCACCCAACAGGGCGCGGTCGGTCGATTGGCTCCCGCGCCCTTCGATTTCGTTGTGAGTGTTGGTTATCGGCCCGGCGTGACCGATGCCGTTGGAAAGAGCGCGTTGGTTTTGCTCCAAGACATGGCGGGTCGCAGCCTGGCACCATCCTCCGCCGTTTTTACCTCGCGTCTGACCTTTTTATCCGGGGTGAACGAACAACAGGCCCACCGGATTGCGACGGAACTCCTTGCCAACTCCTTGATCGAACGGTTCTTCATACTATCCCAATCCGATTATCTGGCAAGTCCGATTGATCTGTCTATTCCTGTTATCAATAGCACTCATACACCGGTTTGTGGAGCGATCGATCTATCCGGATCGGATCAGAAGCTAGAACGACTCTCCAAAGAACGCATCCTGTCGCTATCGCTCGAGGAGATGAAAGCGATTCGCGAGGCTTATGAAGAGCCGGATTTTTTGCGAGCGCGAACGGTCGTGGGTCTCGGCGCCTTCCCTACGGATGCCGAACTCGAGTGTCTCGCCCAAACGTGGAGCGAACACTGCAAGCACAAAATTTTCAATGCCACCATCGACTACTACGAGCAGGGACAAGAGTCCAAAACCATCGAATCGCTGTTCAAAACCTATATCCGGGAGCCCACGGAACGAATTCGAAAACAGCAGGAAACGCGGCGGGGAGAAAGCTGGCTGGTCTCGGTATTCCACGACAACGCCGGGGTCATCGCGTTCAACGACGATTATCACCTCGTTTACAAGGTCGAAACGCATAATTCCCCCTCTGCTCTGGACCCGTATGGAGGAGCGATGACCGGTGTGGTGGGTGTCAATCGAGACACCTTCGGTACGGGACTTGGAGCTGACCTGCTCGTCAATGTATGGGGCTATTGCCTCGCCGATCCCCGTACGGATAGGCAGATTCCTCGCGGGCTTCTGCACCCACGACGTATCCGCGATGGAGTTCATCGCGGCGTGATCGATGGTGGAAATCAATCGGGAATTCCTTATGGACGCGGCTGGGAGCTATTCGACGATCGATTTTTGGGCAAACCCCTCGTGTTTTGCGGAACCGTCGGCAAGATGCCCGTGATGAGCGCCGGTCGTCCGACGCACCTCAAGGCGGCTCGTCCCGGAGATAGGATCGTGATGTGTGGGGGGCGCATCGGCAAAGATGGCATTCACGGTGCCACATTTTCTTCCGCTCAATTGGATGAGTCGTCGCCGGTGCAAGCCGTGCAGATCGGCGATCCGATCACGCAAAAAATCATGTTCGATTTTCTGATCGAAGCGCGGGATCGAGGCTTGTATCATGCGATAACGGATAATGGGGCGGGAGGATTGAGTTCGTCGGTGGGAGAGATGTGTGTGGCGAGTGGTGGCGCGCAGCTCGATCTTGCGAAAGCTCCGCTCAAGTATCCGGGACTCGACCCTTGGGAAATCCTGATATCCGAAGCCCAGGAGCGCATGACCCTCGCGGTGGCGCCCGAACACCTCGAAGCGTTCATGGACCTGGCTCGACATCGCAACGTGGAGGCCTCCGATCTGGGGGTCTTCACCGATTCCGGCTATTTTCACGTGAAATACGCTGACGATACCGTGGTGTACTTGCCGTTGGCGTTCTTGCACGATGGCCTGCCAGCCATGCGATTGACGGCCCGTTGGCAGCCTCCGCGTCACGAAGAGCCTTTGCTCGCCGAACGGAAGGATTATTCCGAGGTCTTGGTTTCTTTGCTCGGGCAACCCAACTTGGCATCGGGTGAGGAAAAGGCTCGCCATTATGACCACGAGGTCAAGGGATTGTCCGTTATCAAGCCGTTCGTGGGGGTTCGAGGCGACATGCCTTCGGATGCGGCGGTCTTTCTCGTTTCTCATGGAAGCTTCGACGGGGTGGTGCTTTCCGAAGGGGTGCATCCCCACTATGCCGATATCGATGCGTATTGGGCAACCGCCGCGGCGGTCGATGAAGCCGTTCGAAAAGCGGTCGGAACCGGCGCACGCCTCGACCACATGGCGGGCTTGGACAACTATTGCTGGCCCGATCCGGTGCAAAGCGACATCACGCCCGATGGACAACACAAGCTCGCCCAGTTGGTGCGCTCGGCCACCGCCCTCGCCAAAGCCTGCGAAACGTACGGTGTGCCTTGTATTTCCGGAAAAGACTCCATGAAAAACGACTCGATGATGGGAGGTGTCAAGATCTCAATCCCACCAACCCTGCTTTTCAGCGTCATCGCGAAAATTGACGATGTTACCAAGGCCGTGTCGATGGATGTGAAGACCGTCGGAGCGAAAGTGCTGCTTTTAGGTGCCACGCGCGATGAACTCGGCGGCTCGGAGTATTTCCGGATGCTGGGCGCGGTGGGAAATGCCGTGCCCAAAGTCTATTTCGAAGAAACCCTACCGCTGTACCGCGCCGTGCAGACGGCCATCGAAAACGAGTTATTGCTCTCTTGTCATGCCGTCACCCGAGGTGGCCTCGCGGTGGCCCTCGCACGGTCGGCCATGGCTGGGAGACTCGGCCTTGTCCTGGACCTGGATGAGGATGAGCGCTTGCGATCGTTGACGACCCCTGCCGCTCTCTTTTCGGAAAGCACCGGAAGGTTCGTGGTGACCGTGGATCCATCGAAAATAAAGCAACTTGAAGCGATTTTGCCCTCGGGCTCCCACAGCCTGCTCGGGGTTACGACCCCTGACGCCATGGTGGAGGTGAAACACCGTGGCAATAAGGTGCTCCAAACCGCCGTGGATACCTTGGTTCATGCCTTCCAGGAGACGTTCCATGCGATCTGATGTCGAAGCGCGGCGAAACAATGTCCGAGTGCTCGTGCTGACGGGGTTCGGGCTCAACTGCGAAGCGGAAACAACCCACGGATTTCGGTTGTGTGGGGCTCAGGTGGAGCAGAAGCATCTATCGGATGTGCTCCTGTCGAAACGCCCCCTTACTGACTACCACATCATCGCCATGGTGGGCGGATTCTCTTTCGGAGACCATATTGCCGCGGGTGTCGTATGGGCGAATCGATTGCGCTACCACCTATTCGACCGAATCATGCGGTTCGTGAGCGAAGGGGGATTGATGCTCGGTGTCTGCAACGGCTTTCAGACCATGGTCAAGCTTGGGCTCTTGCCGGGCTTCGACAGGGGGTATGGTCAGCCCGTGGCGACGGTCGCTGCCAATGATCGATTGGGGTACCGAAACGCGTGGGTGAGGGTAAAGGTGGATCTGGAATCACCGTGTGTGTGGACCCGGGGAATCGATGAAATGGAACTGCCCGCACGGCATGGAGAGGGAAAATTCCTTTTACAAAACAATGAGTTGCTAGATCGTCTTCGAGATGAGCATCTGGTGGCCCTGCGTTATGTGGACGAACAAGGCAAGCCGACACAAAGGTGGCCGGATAATCCAAACGGTTCGCCGGATGCGGTGGCGGGCGTTTGTGATCCCACGGGCAGGTTATTGGGGCTGATGCCTCATCCCGACGCGTATTTGTACGGGATCAACCATCCCCACTGGGCGAGAAAGAAGCTGGAAGGTACGCTTCAGCGTGAGGGGCAAGGGTTGCGGGTGTTTCAGAACGGGGTTGATTATGCGGCGGATTTGAAGAATTGATGGCGGTTGGCCGCAGGATCACCGCGGTTCGGCTTCGCGAATGCACCGAAAGCCGAGTCCTGGAACCTGATAGTTTCGTGTGGCTTCCGCGCGAAACCATACGGTGCATCCCAGGGCCGAGCGATTCCAACCGCCTCCGCGGATCACGTACACCGTATTATCAGGTTTGCCCGGTATTTCTTTGATCTCTGGATCGACTTGTTTTTCTTTGGGATATGGCGCTGACATATCTCGTGTCCATTCCCAGACATTGCCCGCAAGATCGTAGATTTTTCCCGACGGCCAGACTTTGGCGCCACGGGGAAAGGTTTTGACGTCGGAGGGACCGCCGCCGCGGCACCCCACGTCGCCTCCCGGGGCGGATTTGGGAGCGCCGAAGGGTGTGAAGTCCATGAGTTGATTTTCGCACGTTGGCTCTTCGTTGCCCCAGGGCCATTCGATACTTTCCCCGCCACTGGCGGCCCATTCCCATTGGGCTTCGGTGGGGATTCTTTTGCCTTTCCAGGCGCAGTAGGCCTCCGCTTTATTCAAATTCACAAGATTGACTGGTTGATCTGGAAATCGAGGATAGCTTGCCCACGGATCCCATCGGTAAGGTTCCGCGCAAGCACCTTCCTGCACGCATTTTGCGTAAGCGCCCGAGGTGACTTCGGTCTCGTCCATACAAAACGGCCGGGTGAGCACCACGGTATGAGGCGTGTCTTTTCCTTTGAGACGATCACGACCCATCGTGAATCCGTCGGGGCCGGTGGCGGGAATGAATACCTCTCCTTCGGGGCAATTTGCTACGCATTTTCCTTTATCACAGCGTTCGATCGTGGAGCATTTGGAAAGAACTGTAGGAACCCCCTTCTGACACTGCATGATCTCGTGGTCCGAGCAAAACGGCGACTCGCCATGCCGCGCACAAGCGGGGTTTTCTGGGGGCGACGGTTCGGCCGAGGGCTCCTGGTGTGGTTGCGGCGGGCGTTGATCGCAGCCGACAAAAACAAGCAGAACGACGAACCGAAGAATCCAACGCATCGAAAGTGAATCGTAGTCGCGGGAAGTCCAAACGGCCAAGTCACGGTGGGTGGTGGGTATTTCGATGAGTCACGGCGAAAGCAGGGCTACGCATCCGTCGGCGGAACGCGCGCCGCGAATGGCTGCCCTGGGGGCGCGGGAGATGGCATCCCAGTGCTGGAAATAAGCGGTCTGCTGAGCTTGCGTGAGGGGTTGGGGCGAGGCATCGAAGATGAAAAACGGGCAGGCTTCGATGGTCAAGGGGCCTTTGGGGGGAAAGGTTACCCGTGCGAGATAGCTCCAGCCGGTCCACGGGTGGTCGCGATGCTGGTGAAATACGAAATTCCCAAGACTCATCACCACCGGAATTTGTTTATGAAATTCCACACGTTGGGGCGTGTGGCTGTGGTGCCCGAGCACCAGATCCGCGCCCGCCTGGGCGGCCCCGATGAGAGCGTAACGGGTGGCTTCGATCGGAATGTGAATATATTCCTCGCCGATATGCACCGAGACGATGACCCAATCGACCTTTGGTTTCACTTCAGTGATACGCTGGGACAACGCGCCCATATCGGCATCGGCGATATAGGGTTTGGCCACATGGTCTCTCAGACGACCGTGGTTGAAAATACCAGTTACCGCAAAAAACGCGAAATGCTGCCCATTTCGCTCGAGGATGACGGGCCGCAGCGGGTCTTTGCCTTGCGCGTCGGTACCCACCGCTTGAATGCCCACGCGCTTCACATGAAACAAGGTCTCTTCGAGGCAGCGCTTTCCGAAGTCCCAAATATGGTTGTTGGCAGTGGATACGATATCGAAATGGCCGCGCGCCAGAACGTCGGCTCCAGAAGGGGGGCCCGCGAAGATGAGGCGATTGTGTTCGGAAACGGTTTTCCCGCCGAGATCGCATAACGGCGATTCGAGGTTGGCAAAGCGGATATCCGCGGCGCGCAGCCAGGATTGAAGGTTGGAAAAGGGATTCAGCTCGGGATTTTTCAAAATGCGCTGGCCGGTATTCCGAGACAGATCGATATCGCCGCCGGCGACAAGGACAACGGGCCGAGGCGGTTGGGCAACGGCTGCGATGGCGCTGGCGGATGCGCTGAGAGACGCGGCAGGGAGCGTTGTAACACTGGGCGCGGAGGCAGTCGGGGGTTGTTTTTTCTCCTCGCAATGAACCAATGCCCCGAGCAGCATGAAAAATAGCATTGGTCTTCGCATGGTTGGCATCAGCTTGTCAGAATGGAGGCGAAACGCAATGATTGGCCGGGGGCAACGAGACCCCAGTCCGGGCTCGGTATTTGTCTAACTATTTGAAATAACTTATGAATAACAGGCTCCCTCGGGCCTTTTCCCAAGGCGGATGAAGCCACCGAACGCGGCTGTCGCTTGACCGACCGCAGATGAGCGGGTCAAACTGTCCAGATGCGAAAAATCGGTTGGCTTTGCATTCCTGTAGGGTTGGTGGTGGCGTGTTCTGGCAGTGAAGACAGCGCACAAGATAATGGTGGAGTAGGAGGCACCACGACAGACGGGGGTGTTGAGGCCGCGCAGGGCGGGACGGGAGCGGGGGCCGTGACGGGAGGAATGGGAGGAGCGGGCGGTACCGGGGGATTCCTCGAAGAAGAATGTCCTTCCAACGTTCTTTGCGGCACGAACGGTGTTTGCTGCGAGGTGGGGCAAGAGTGTGTGGACGGCGCGTGCATGCCTGCCTGTGATTCGGGGATTCGATGCGGTGTCGACGCAACGACTTGCTGTACTGCAGGCGACGTCTGTCTTTCGGATGAATGTGTGACGCCCGGTGTGTCGTGCAAGGACTCATACGATTGTGACGAGGGGGAGTTTTGTGAGCCTACCCTGGGTCGGTGTCTCCCTCAGCCTTCAGGCGAGGATTTATGTGAATACCGTCCCCCTACCTTGCCGTTCAATCCGGTCGTGAAGTGGTCGTGGACCGGGTCGACGATCCAACCTTCGGCCAACCAAGTCATCAACATGCCTGTGGTTGTGGATCTGGATCAAGACAACGTTCCGGATGTGGTCATCGTCACGAGCGAGACGTATGAATCCAACAACCCTGGGTACTTACGAGCGCTCGATGGCAAGACAGGGGTCGAAAAATGGGATGCGTCGGCGGACGTGTATGCTGCGGGCAATGAAGTCAATCCTCGGGGAACGCCAGCGGCGGCGGATTTGGATGGCGATGGGGTGGTGGAGATCGTGGCACCGAAAATGGGAGGCGGAGCCATTGCGTTTCGAGCCGATGGATCGTTGTATTGGCGATCGACATTGGCGGATGGTCAGACCCCGTATACCGAGGCGATGAACAGCGTAACGACGGCGATTGCTCATATGGATGGGGATGGTTCGCCGGAGATCGTGATGGGTGGGGTTGTGTTGGATGCGCAGGGGCGAGTTCGATCGGGGCAAGGGCGTGGTCGAGCGGGGGCGAATGATGCGAATTATGGGGCGGTGAGCATCATTGCCGATGTGGATGGGGATGGAAACCAGGACGTGGTGACGGGTGCGGCGGCGTGGTCGGTGACGGGCGACGTGATCTGGGAAAACGGGATGTCCGATGGGTATCCTGCGATTTCGGATCTCGATGAGGATGGTAAGCCGGAACTCATCGTGATTTCTCAAGGGCAGGTACGCGTTCACGATGCGGCCACGGGAAAGATGCTGGCGACGGTAAAAATGCCTGGCAACGGGCGGGGTGGTCCGCCCACGGTGGCTGACTTCGATGGGGACGGGAGAATGGAAATCGCCTCCGCCAACGGCACTGCTTACGCCGTTTTCGAGTATGAATCCCAGCCTTCCCCTTCGCTATCGGTGAAATGGTCGAAAGAGACCCAAGACTTGTCGTCGAATGTGACGGGTTCCACGGTGTTTGACTTCGAGGGGGATGGGGCGGCGGAAGTGGTGTATGGGGATGAGTGCTATATGCGGGTTTACAGCGGGAAAAACGGAGACGTGCTGTTTGAAACCGCATCGAGTTCAGCGACCATCCACGAGTATCCGGTGATCGTGGATGTGGATGGGGATAATCGGACGGAGATCGTGGTGGTTTCCAATGATCGGAATCATGGTCCGGGAACATGCCCAGGGTATGGGATGAGCGAAAAAGCTCGTCGCGGGGTGTTTGTCTATGGGGATGCGAACGACAAATGGGTGCGAACGCGGCGAATCTGGAATCAGCATGCCTATCATATTACGAATATTCTTGCCGATGGCGTGCTTCCGAAGCCCGAGCCGGCAAGTTGGAAACCGCCGGTAGGGTTCAACAACTATCGTGTGTCCACGCAGGGGGCTGGTGTATTCAATGCTCCGGATCTGCGGGTGGATTTGGAGGTGTCGTCGGCCTCGTGCCCCCTGGGGCTGGAGTTGCGGGCGCGGGTAAAAAACGCGGGTTCCTTGGGTGTGCCGGCTGGCGTGCAGGCGAAGTTTTTCTTGGGCGCGGATGCGTCAGGCGTGTTTGTGGGGGAGGGATACACGACCAAGAGTTTGCTCCCTGGACAATCCGAGGTGGTCAGCGTGCTTTTCGAAGCTGCGAATCATGTGCCTCCCTTCCAGTTTTATGTGGTGGTGGATGGCAGCACGGCGGCCGCGGGCATGATGGAATGCGTGGAGGATAACAACGACGCCCATGCGGGGGGAGTGGCGTGCCCGAGTGTCAAGTGAATATATAAATTTATCTAATAAAAACAATTGGTTATCATGCTAGCCCCCCACGGTTTGCGGGGATGCTGCGGAAAGGGTGTGCCGAGGTATCCTTTCACGTTTTTCGACTCGAGGAGTCCAGCAAACGCGGTTTTCTCTTCTACCGCGCTTGTCGTGGGTGAAAAGAGTTACACTGAGCGCAAACCCAAGCGACGGCATCCTTTCGGCAGGCAGTGACCATGACCAGGAACAAGCCTAACGGTTTACGTGTGGGTCAAGAGCCCTCGCACAACGGTACGCATCCGGCTCGGGATCATGATGTGGATCGTGGTGCGCACGCGTCGGGCAAGGCCAAGTTCGATCTGGGTGTGGGCAATGGTTGGTTTCCATCCGAGGACATTCCCTGGGGATATGGCGAAAACCGCATCACCGCGATGGCGCGCGATCCGGACTGGCTCTACGTCTACTGGGAAGTCACCGATGATGCGATCGACCAGGCGCGGCAGCGTCTTGGTCGTGGGGCCCACGATACGTGGTGTTGTTTGCGGGTGTACGACACATCGGGGCGGGATTTCGATGGCTGCAATGCGTTGAGTTATTTCGATATTGCGATCGAGCGTACGACTCGCGATTGGTTCGTGCATGTGGGTAAGCCTCGCTCGAGTTGTCATGTCGAGGTGGGCATCAAGTCGCGGCTGGGTGATTTTCAGCCCATGGCTCGCTCGGGTCGTACGGATTTCCCGCGTAAGCGTCCTGTCGAAGAAGTGTCCGTGGAGTGGCTTACGGTCGAAGACGAGCCATCGAAACAGGCGTCGTTGCCGGCCTCCGCTGCCTATGTATCGCGCTATTCGGGCCCGGCCCCGGACATTCCCGTCCCGCTTCAGCCTCCGTATTCCGACGCATATCCGCGGTCTTCCGGCGCCACCCGTGTGATCATGGAGCGGCATGTGGAGCGCCAAGAAATACAGTCGAGAACCTGGTCGGAGAGGAAAGTATTTCGTTGGTTTTCGCGCGCGTCTCGACGATTCGAGATAACGCCGCCGCGTTCATCGATTCCCTGGATGACCGAAAGTTGGCGGACAGAGTGGCAAGGCGATGAGCGGGCTTTCGAGTGGATTCGTCCGCTTCACAACGTGGCCTGGTCGCGTGAACAAGTGCTCACCACGTGGGATTGGGCGCCCTATCCCGGAGATAGCGCGGCTCCCGGACGTGTCCTCGTTCGTTTCCTCGGGGTCGACTATACGTATATGGATAGTGGCTTCGAAAAGGAATCTGCTGGATCCTGGGAGATCGTCATTCACGGAGCCTCGTTTGGAACGTCTTTTCGCCGGGTTCTTGGAACTTGGAGGCTGCATCGAGCGCAAACGATCGAATCCGTGGTGGAGCGTTGGGAAAGCATCGTGGAGCGTATTTGGCACGAAGGATTCGTTCGTGAGCGTACGTGGACTGGAGCTTCCGAGATGCGGCAAGACGTGGAGCAAGGCGCGAGCGAACGTTGGATACTGGGAGGTTCAGAACGGATTTCCTACGCCATCGAGGAGCAATTGGCGCTGGGAGGCTCGGAATGGATCTGGCTTGGCGCTAGTGAACTGCGTCTGGCGGGTGCCAGTGAGCGTGTTACGGAATGGCAATTCGCCGGGCTGGGAGCTTCCGAATGGGTTCTGGAACAGGGCAGCGAACGGGTTTTTATCGGGGCCAGCGAGCAACTGCGGATGGGTGCCAGCGAGCAACTGCGGATGGGTGCCAGCGAGTCGTCATGGCAGGCTTCCGAAGTCTTCGCGCAAGCATCCGAATCGTTCCTTCATGACTATGGGGGCGCGAGCGAGTCAGAGAAACGAAAATGGTGGGTCGACCTCGGTGGCTCGATCGGCGCCAGTGAACTTCTGGGCATGAGGGAATCGACCCGATTCATCAAGCCTACCCTTCCTTTTGCCGGTGCAAGCGAACAGACAGCGTTGGGATCTGCTCTCATGCCCCATCCACCGTCCCAAGATACGATTTCCGATTCTGTCTCGATGGCAGAACTGGGAATCCACGCGCTTGCCTTCGACGATCGAAGCTGGACGGCTGTGGGTGCCAGTGAACGGGTGGCGCAGGCTACCTACCCAGCCACGCTTGATGATGACGACGAAAACGAATCGTCCAAGGGAGGTGGGTGATGGCACACGGGTATTTGGCGCTTGTGTTGCACGCGCACTTGCCGTTCGTGCGTCATCCCGAGGCCCCTTCCTATATGGAAGAAGAATGGCTGTTCGAGGCCATCACGGAAACGTATGTTCCGTTGCTGCTCGTTTTCGAACGGCTGCTGCGCGATGACGTGGACTATCGTCTGACCCTTTCGATGAGCCCCACGCTGTTGAGCATGCTCACCGATGATCTTCTCAAAGAACGGTATGCGACGAAGATCGACAAGCTTGTGGAGCTTGCGGAAAGTGAGGTGGATCGAACCCGTAACGACGGTCGTTTCCACGGACTTGCGCAGATGTATCGGGATCGATTCGTGCGAATCCGAGACTATTGGCGACGCTATGATGGCGATCTCGTGCATCCGCTTCGTGGGTTGCAGGATGCGGGGAAGCTGGAGGTCATCACGTGTACGGCGACCCATCCGTTCATTCCTTTCATGGATCGAAATTGGGCGGCGATTCGAGCCCAGGTGCATGTGGCGGCGGATGTATATGAACGTGCTTTTGGGCGCAGGACGCAAGGAATGTGGCTTGGGGAATGCGGATACGTGCCGGGTTTGGACGAACTGCTGCGAGAAGAAAATATCCGCTATTTTTTCCTGGATACCCATGGACTGCTCTTCGCCGATCGCCGTCCGGTCTACGGCGTTCACGCCCCGATCTATTGTCCCACGGGTGTGGCTGCTTTTGGTCGCGACGTTCCGAGTTCGCGGCAGGTGTGGAGTTCGAAGGAAGGGTATCCGGGTGACCCGGACTATCGAGACTTTTATCGAGACATCGGTTTCGATCTGCCGATTGAATACGTGCGACCCTACATCCATCCCGATGGCATACGGACGTTCACGGGGGTCAAGTATCACGCCATTACCCACGGCGCTTTGCACAATAAAAACCCGTATGTTCCGCATGTGGCATGGCAGCGAGCCAACGCGCATGCGCAGCACTTTCTCGAACAGCGAGAGCAACAAGTGCGCGCGTTACGTCCTCAGATGGACCGGCCTCCCATCATCGTTTCTCCTTATGACGCCGAGCTATTTGGCCATTGGTGGTACGAAGGTCCCATCTTCCTCGAAATGCTGTTGCGAAAAATCCACACCGATCAGGGCATGATCGCACCCATCACACCCAGTGCTTATTTGCACGCGCATCCCACCAATCAGGTCGCAACGCCAGCGATGTCTTCCTGGGGTGCGGGGGGCTACGGCGAGTATTGGTGCAACCAATCCAATGCGTGGATTTATCGCCATCTTCACAAAATGGGCGAACGCATGGTCGAACTCGCCCGCCGTTTCTCCCAGGCCGACGACTTGCAACGTCGTGTCCTCAATCAAGCCGCTCGTGAACTCATGCTCGCACAAGCCAGCGATTGGGCTTTCATCATGAAAAGTGGCACCACCGTCGCTTACGCCACGCAGCGTACCAATGACCATATCAACCGATTCCACCGACTCACCCAAAACCTCGAAGATGGCGATATCGATGAAGATTATCTCGCTGAGGTGGAACGTCGCGACAATCTCTTCCCCAACCTCGATTACCGCGTGTTCGCAACGTGATCGATAGATACGAAACAAGCTATTTCCAAGGAATCTTCGCCTGGTTCGAGAAGCGCTTCCAGCGACGTTCATGATCGCGATGAGCCAACGTAATATCTTGTACGTAACGTCCGAATGTACGCCCTTCGCCCAAGTAGGAGGGCTCGGAGATGTCGCTTCGGCCTTGCCCGCTGCCCTTCGTCGAGCGGGCTACGACATACGGGTCGTGATGCCTTTGTATGGCGAAGTGGATCGAGACGCTTTGCATCCTATTGGGGTGTCTTTGCGAATTGGATTGGCCGATACGGTATTCGATGCTCGCGTTTGGCAAGGGGAACTGCCGGAACGAGTGCCTCTGTACTTGATCGATCAGCCGGATTTATATGCTCGATCGGGTGTGTATGGACCCAAAGGCGGCGCTTTCGAGGATAATCTTTTGCGTTTCGCTTGGTTGAGTCGAGCCGCTTGCGACCTGCCGCGCCATGTCGGCTTCGCGCCTCACGTCCTTCATGCCAATGATTGGCCGACGGCACTTTCCATTCTGTTTGCGAAGCACTTATCCCAACCTGTGCCGACGGTATTTACCTTGCACAATGTCGGATACCAGGGCATCGCGCCGTTGCATGATTTTGCCTTGACCGGTTTGCCTTCCCGAGAACTCAGCGCCGACAGCCTCGAGCACTTCGGAGCGATCAACCTGCTCAAAGGCGGCATCCTTGGCGCTTCCATGCTCACGACCGTGAGCCCAACGTATGCGAAAGAGATCCAACACCCCGCTTTCGGATGCGGACTCGATGGTGTGTTGCGGTCCCGCGCATCCGATCTGTTGGGTATCCTGAACGGGATAGATGACAAGGCATGGAACCCGTCCATCGACCCGTGGATTCCATCGCCCTATGATGCGGATAACCTGTCGGGCAAGGCAATCTGCAAGTCCGTCTTGCAACGAGAGGCAGGTTTTGCCGTACGACCGGAGGTTCCCTTGTTCGGACTCGTCACACGTCTGACCCATCAAAAGGGGTTGGACGTGCTGGCTCATGCCCTTGGACGCTTTCTATCCATGGACGTGCAGATGGTGTTGCTGGGCACCGGCGATGCACCCGCGGAAGCTTTTTTCGAAATGGCCTCACGACAGCGCCCTGACCGATTTCATGCATGGCTTGGATTCGATCCGGCCCTCGCCCACCGCATCGAAGCCGGCTGCGACTTTTTCGTCATGCCATCGCGCTACGAACCTTGTGGGCTGAACCAAATGTATAGCTTGCGGTACGGTACCCTGCCGATCGTTCGCGCCACCGGTGGCCTCGAGGACTCCGTGGACAACTACGACGAAGCGACGGGGCAAGGAACTGGATTCAAACTCTACGACCTCAATCCCCCATCGCTTCTCAACACCCTCGCCTGGGCCGTATCCACCTGGGTGGAGCGACGAACCCATATCGAAACGATGCGTCGCCGGGCTATGAGACAGGATTTTTCCTGGTTTCGTTCGGCGAAAGGCTATGAAACGGTGTACGAAAAAGCGATCGCGTCTTCCAGGCAGCAACGCTGAGCGACCGCATCTCGAGATGGCGGGGGCGTATTCGGACGACGAAACGAAAGCGGTCAATGGCGTCTTCGACGCGGTTTGGGGATGGTTGGTGCGAGGGATGGCGGCGGCTCCGATGATTCCGCATTCGAAGATTCTATAATAAATCCAATAGTTTGCAGATCCTCCAGCGTCACTCTCTTCTCCTGGGCTACCAGGGTGGCGCGAAGCAGAACGTCGGCAAGTTCGACATCGTTTCCGGGCCATTGGTGTTCCATCAATCGCGCGAGCGCGCGATCGTCGATGCCAAGCGGGGCTCCGCGAAGACGTGTACCCGCCCGCGCGAGTTGATCGAGCACGAGCGCACGCAGGTCCTCGGGGCGTGCGGCGAGTTCCGGCAGCGGCACGGCGCGGTCTCCAAGCCAATCCGCCAGTGTGGACGAGAGTCTGGCCGCGGCGACGAGCACATCCGCGGTTGCGGGAACGGATACCATGAGAACGATATCCAGCGGTGTGACTTGGCCTGGTGCGATCCGCTCGGCCAGGCAAGAAGCGATGTAGTCTTGCACGGTTCGAGGAAGGGCGGCGATGTCGATCACGAACAAGGTTCCACCATCCGCAAGAGACAAAGGCGAAGTGTCGGCGGCTCGCCAGCGGTCGATATCGTGTTCGGAAGTGTCGGTACCGTACACAATCACAAAAGGGCTGGATGCGTGGGAACTCGCCAGATGGGCTTCCGCGGCCCAGGCAATGGGATCGACTCCGGGGGGAGTCAGCAACGTCACGGGAATGTCCATCGCTCCCAGTCGTCGGACCTGCTCGAGCGCCATGGCCGCCGCCGGGCTATAGGTGGTGGCGCGCAAAGGCAAGGCGAGCCGTTCGGCATGGGCGCGCATTCGCCCGCTCTTCGCAGACAATTGAAACCGTAGCCGATCGATCTCGTCCGCCCGTCGTTCCGCCAGTTGCCGCAGTTCCAGTTCCCGTTGCCGAGATCGGGCGAGCGCCGAGGAAACGCCAAGCACGGCACCGATGCGGTCCGCCAGCACCCGCACGGCGCGAACTTCTTCCAAACTCATGGGGGTCCGACGCTTGCCGCGTGGGATTCCGAGAAGGCCGACCGGGCCATCCTCGTCGCGGATGAGCGTTACACTAAGCATTCCCCTTGCGTCCATCCATTGGACCAAGGGGCGAAGCTCGGCGCGTCGCACCTCCATCGCTCGAAGCACTTCCGTACGAATCGCCCGCTCGGGCTCTGCTTGCGCAATGTCATACAAGGTCATCGGAGCCTGGATTTCGTGCGTATGCAGATAACCGGCCCGGTCGATCGTGAGCATCTGCGGTGGGGAGGCCTGAAAAATCGTGGGCGATGCGCTGTCCCCCGGCAACAAGGAGCGTACGGTGGTGAGCGAGTCTCGAAGGGCCACGTCCGGATCAGGATGCAAAGCCGCTTCATTGGCTTTTTGAATGGCCTGAAGCCAACGGGAGCGTGCCGGTCCTAGCGGTCTCGACAGCGCTGGAGCCACCAATCCCACAAGGATCGACAAGCCTCCGACAACCAAAATGAGCAGTCCGGTCGATTGGGGAGCGCGCAAACTCAAGGCCACGCCCGCCAAGCCCACGGGAGCACCGAGAAGAACCATTCCCAAAGCCGTCCGCATGGTCTTGGCCACGCTTCCGGGCTCCTGCGAGACGCAGGCAAGCTGCACGCAACACGCGGCAATGACGCCCGCGGCCGCCATGACGCGATCCGGCGGCGCGACCCGCAACAGTGAGGCAGGGATGGCTATGGCTAGGGTAACGACCGACAAGGCAAATGCGGCCCCGGCACGGTCGGAAACGCCAAGCTCGAGACGTCGAAGCGCACGCACACGAAACGATGCGGCGATCAGCAGGCCAAGCGCTCCACTGGAAGCCACCAACGTGGCAATATCGACCGACAACGGATCGAGCATGGTCGTTGCCTCTGGCGCAAGCGCTCGCGCCAAAGGCAACATGATCGCGGTTCCCCATACCATCGCAGCCAGCGACGTCGCATCGAGACGTTTTGAGGCGGCGGGCGGTTGCAGCAATCCTCCCGGACCCGAGATGCGGGCGAGGGAAAAAAGCGCCGCCACGGTGGCAAGAGCGGTCCCGACATTGGCTCCTGTCAGCAAGGAGGCGACCCCTGGTTCACCCGTCCATGAAGACAAGAGCAACGCAGTTCCCACGGCGGTGACGCGCGTGGCCGAGCGTACGGTCGGGTCGATGGGATCCTCGCCGCGCGTGGGCGCTTGGGTTTTCACCCACACTACGGCGAGCGCGAAGGGAAAAAGCAGAAGGGCAAGCCATCCGGCTCCGCTGCCGTCGCGGGATTGCAGCGCTGCGAACACCACATAACCCAGGGCTACGATGGCAATGAAAAACGACCGCGTTCGCAAAGCTTGCACGGGGGCATCCTAGCTCCACTCCGGCCGGAAGCATGGTTGCTTTTTACATCCCTTGCACCAACAGCAATGCTAGTGCTCCGTTTCGGTTCATCGTGAAAGTCTTTGCTTGTTTGATCCACGCTCTCGAGCAAGCGCGCAACGCCGTGCCTTCTTGGTCCCGACGGCTCGTTCTGGTCATCGCCGTGGGCCTAGCGCTCGCCACCTTTGGTCATCTTCCCTTGATGGCTCTAGGGGTTGACCTCGAGGCCTGGCATGGGTTCGTCACGGGCATGTGTGGGCCGTTTTGCCATCAAGATCCCGGTCGAAGTTTTCAGTGGGCAGGTGTTGTTTTTCCGCTTTGTGCTCGCTGTACGGGTATGTGGTTAGGTATCACCCTGGGTGTTGCTTTTGCCATGGAATATCGTCCGAAACACCGGTGGAGCTATGGTATCGGGATGACGGCTGTCTTTTTGGCGGCGAGCGCCTACGATTATTTTCGGGAAGAATCTGGAGGAACCCCTAACGCTTGGGCTAGAGCGATATTTGGTTTTTTTCTTTTTCTCGGATTTACGCTTGCGATTTCTTTTGATATTCTGGCAATTTTGGTGGCCTCGCTCCGTAAGCTCGGGAGGCTCCATCGGGGCCATTGATCCAATGAAGTAGTGATTTGGAGGTGGTTCGGACAGCGAACAGGGGCGATCAGGCAGCGAGCAAGAACTCACGGATCCGGGACATGTCGGCGGGTTTGTTGAACACCGCGTCCACGCCCGGAGGCAAGCTGAGCGGTTCGATTTCGGAGCCAGACACGATGATACAGCGTTTCAGGCTTGGAAATTGCGCTCTCCACTTCGACAGAAGGATGAGTCCCACCGGAATGCCTTCCCCGAGCCAATGGTCGCAAATCATATGGGTGGGCGATGGCTCTCCTTGCAGAATCGACTCGGCTTGCGCGGGTGTAGAGGCAAGCAGCACGGAATCAAAGTAGCGACTGAAATAGCGCCGAAACGCCAAGCCTACATCCGCTCGATCCTCGACGATAAGCAATACCCGTGCATGTTCCCCTCGATCCATGATTCTCCAAATATACCAGCCCCACTTCGATATTCAAATCGATATTTCAGGTTTCTGGATGACCCTGGATTCAAACCGGTTTGCCCGGTAGGAGTATACGAAAAACAGCCCCGCCACTCGGTCGATTCTCACCTTCAATCTGTCCTCCCAACAATTGGACATAGCGGCTCGTCAAATACAACCCCAGCCCCAATCCTTCCCCGTAGCTCGTAAATGGTTTGAATAATTCAGGAATTTGGCTTTCCCGCAATCCGGGGCCATTGTCCTCCACCACTAACGCCACGGCTTTCGCATTGGCCGTCGCCTCCAGGGCAATTCGAGCCTGTGTGGCCCCAGCCCGCTGTGAATTGCGAATGAGGTTGCTCAACACCGCTAGAACATGCCGAGGGTCACCTTGCATCTGAAAAGGCGGCGCTTGAAAATCGAGCGTCAACGCAAGCCCCTCGGGCTGTTCATGGACGAAACGGGATAGTACATCGTGAAGGGAAAAGCTTTTCTTGGCTGGAGTTGCTTTTCTTCGCAGACGCTCGATCGCTTCCGAAATGAGAGCGTTTTCCTTGTCCTGGGCTGCAATGGCATCGTCCAAGGCTTCGAGGACATCGCCTTCGAGCTTTCCTTCTTCTCTCACGAATTGCAGATTCGTCTGCTCGACCGCGCGCAGATTCCGCAATTCGTGCAAAAAATGGCCGATATCGAGCAACGACGCCGCCAAAGCCGTTTCCATCGTGTGTTCCGCGACTTGATCCGCGGTGCCAAGTGCATTTCGAAGACGAAGGTTCTGCTGGACCAACGCGCGTTGCTGACCCGTTCGATACGATGCGGTGATCGCCAGAGAACAAGCTGCCCATACTACCAGGGCCACCGTCGCATCATGCCCCCACAGCGCGGTGATGACCACCGATGGCCCGGTTGTCGCCAACGCAATCAACCAGGTCAGAGAATAGACACGCGAAGGAAACGCAAGCAAAAATAGGGCTAAAGCGATAGAAAATCCCAGCGAAAACGGGTATTCGGAACGAACGGCGGCGAGGGTCAGCGACGATGTATACAGCGCCGTGTCCAACAGCATGCACGTGCTGCCGATCGGACCCGTGGCTTGATGACGCCATGCCAGGTAGGAACAAAACGCTCCTAAAATAGCAAATAGGGCGGGAATCCAAGGATCTCGAAGCCCAGCCAGCGATGCGATTGCCGGAACATATCCAATCGCAAGATATCCGGCCACAAGGCTTCCTATCCCAATCAGGATGGCCTTGGGATTGGATTGCACCATCGCCGTCGGGGCGTCATACGACGATACGAACGATGTCCACTGGCTTTCCCACCAGCTTGCCATGAATCCTATGGTAATAACCAAGCACGACGCGCTTGTCCATGCCCACTCATGAACTCCGACAGGCTTATTCTTTCCGTACGGTAAAAACGCTCAAAAAATCGGGTATACCGTCATCTCGCTCCACGAGGTGCCCTGCGGTGGTTCCTCCACGCGATTCGGCCCCTGCTCCCATTGCCCCTCACTCGTCGAGATGTGTTCGCCCTGCGACCAATCCGCCAGCATGATCTTGAAAGGGAGGCCAAGCAGTAGACTCCGCTGCCACTTCCGTTGGCCATCGGCCCAAACCATGCGCGTTGCCGTTTGCCAGTCGCCCAGATAAGAACTGGCCCCGGTGAGATAAAGGGCGCGACCCATTCCCGTATCGTAAGGCGAGCGAAGAACAACCGTGACCGGGGCAAGATAGAACAATGCTTCGCCGGTGTTTCCGGTATGCCCGAGCAGGTTTCCGGCCGGCCAGTCCCCAAGGTACACACCAACGTCCGAATAAGGAGAGGTAACCAGGTGGTCTGCCTCCCAACGATCCGAAAACACCTCGACTTCAAGCATCCCCATGTCCTCGAGGGAGGCTTCGACCCACCGAAGCTGCGTTACGATCGGGTCCACACTACCATCGACCACCCACGTTACTTCCCCCTTCCAGCGTTGCTCCTTCACCACACGATCGATAGAAAGTGTCGCTTCCGATCCTTTCGATAGACAGCAAACCGGCACATGGGCAGTTGCATGCTCCTCATCCACATAAATGGTGCTTACGCGACCAGATTGTCCATCGACGGATAGTTGTATTGGCAGCATGTTCAGGGCCGATGCATCGATGCCCGCGGGGACAATCGCTGTCTGGTCGCCGTCGTCATCTCCCAAGGTCACGCGCCCGTCACCAAAAACATCGAACGTGAAGCTTTCGGTTTTGGAGGTGTTCGAAACGATTTCAACAGCCCACTCGTTGTCCCCTTCCAGGTGCATGGGTGTCGCTTCCCAGTCGTTGAAAGTACCTCGAACGAAAAGGCTGGACCATGCGGCCTGAAAGGATGGTGGTGGATGCACACTCGCTGCCTGGGAAGTGAGCGCATCGGTGGGGACCCCTTGACGCCGCAAGCCATCAAGCAAGCTAGCAGCCCAACGAGGATAGCGATACGAGAGAGAAGAGATCTAACGTACCTCGGTTGTGAGGCACGTTCGATATGTACTGTGCCACATTGTTTGTCAACGAGGATTTGTTTACATTCAACCCCATGACGCCCCATTGGAGCGATGGTTTTTTTGAAGGCCCGTGGGTGCCGTTGCATTTGTCCTTCCGTTCTCCGGGGGATATTGCGCGGGAGTCAGAGGCGGTGGTGGCTTTTCTCGACTTGCCGACGGGATGTTCGGTTGTCGATATTCCTTGCGGTCCAGGGGATCACGCGATCGAACTGGCGCGTCGGGGTTTTCACGTCACCGGGATCGATCGCTCCGAAGTCCTGCTGGAGCATGCGAAGAGGAGGGCGTCGAAAGCGGCTGTGCAGGCGGTTTTCGAGCATGGGGATATGCGCGACGTTCGGTTGGGAAAGTCATTCGACGCGCTTTTATGTATGTGGGGGAGTGTGGGTTATTTCGACAACGCGGGGGATCGCGCCCAGATCGAGACATTTTGGAATTTGCTTCGTCCTGGGGGGGTGATGTTGATTGATATTTCACCTTTGGAGGGGATTTTGTTGAATTTCGAGCCGCGCGATACCCATCGTGTAGGCTCGATGTTGGTTACCCAAGAGCGGAGCTACGATGGGTTGCGGCAGTGCATCGACGCCCGGTGGACCTTTGAGGAACAGGGCCAGCGCATCGTAAAACACACGTCGATGAGGCTATATACCGTGCGGCAATGGCGTGAATTCCTTGAAACCATTGGCTTCGAAGACGTGCAGATCATCGATCCGCAGACCGGGAGTGCGTTTGCTCTTGGCTCGTTTCACGCCTGGATACGGGCAAGGCGACCTTGATGGGAATTTGGCGAAAAGGAGTCGTTTGGGTTGCGTTGGGGTGGGTCATCCCGGGGCAAGCGCTGGCCGACGATTCCCCCTGGCGTGTCCATTACGGGCGAGAGGCTGCCTTGACTGGCGTTTTTGTGGCGGGCTCGTTGGCTTTCTCAACCCTCGAGGTGGATACGACGACCCGGTGGAAACATGAATTAATACCGTGGGATGAATCGGTTCGGGGGCGTCATTCGGCGGGGGCTTCCGCGCGAAGCGACATGCTTGCCGCGTTGACGGTGGCGGCGCCAGTGATGGCTGTCGTTGGCGATGGAATGAACGAATCCGCGGCGCATCGAGGCATGATTTACGCCGAATCGTTATCCGTGACCCTATTGTTGCAGTCAGCGGCGAAGTATCTGGTTCAGCGTCCAAGACCCTATGTGTACTCCTCCGAGCTGCGCGGGAGGGACAGCGACGACAAGGACTCCCATCTATCGTTTTTTTCGGGGCATTCAGCGATGGTTTTTACCGCGGCGGTGGCGGGCTCCTTTCTTTTTGGTGTTCAGAGCCATGATGAAGTCTCCCGTGCCACGTTATGGGGGGCAGAACTCACGATGGCGAGTGCGACAGCAAACCTGCGTGTCCGAGCAGGGAAGCATTATTTCTCGGATGTGATCGTCGGGTCTGTCGTAGGCGCTGCTGTGGGCGCGAGTTTGCCACGATTATACCTGGACAACGTGAACTCCTACCGTCCTTCCGAGGTGGAGGTCGGGGCGATGGTTGGGGGAGTGGTGGTGGGAACGGCGTCGGCGTGGTTGATTCCGGTTCCGCAAGACGTTTCCATGGATTGCGCTGGGATGTATTGGATGCCGATGGGCCTGCCGACGGGGTTGGGTTGGTCGGTGGTGGGGATATTTTGACAGTTTAGGCGTTCCACAGGGCGAGGGCCCAGGCAACGAGACCGAAAGCGGTGAGGGCGATACCGACACGGAGTCTTGGCAAGGTGTTGGCCTTGGGGTGGTTGAGTCCATGCCATCCGATGTGCAGCAGACCGACGGATACGGCGACAAATCCGCCGAGCAACGCAAATACCCAGGGCATACGCGGGTAATTTTGACGGCTGAGCAAGTCGAGCATTTTTTTTTGGCGTGCATCCGGGTCCTGGTTGGCTCCGTAGGGGACGGGTTGTCGAGAAGTCAGTCTTGCGATGGAGGCATCCGCGATGGCGACTTCTTGCTGGTGGGGGACAGAAATCCAGCGACTGGAGTAGGCGGCGGTTCGAACGGCATTCCAGGCAAAAAGAGCGGTTTGGGTATCGCCTCTTCCTTCGGCGAGTTGCGCGATGGAGATGAGTTGGGCATAGGCGGCGGGGACGTGGGGAGCGTTCGGAACGAAGTAGGAAGCGGCTTTTCTTGCGTGAATGGTGGCTTGTTCCAGCTCTCCGGTTGCGGCGAGGGCTTGTGCGGTACGCAGTTCGAGTTCACCCTGTCGCAGCATGCGCGCGGTCATCCACCCTGCGGCGCCGATGGCGAGGCTTAGCGCCACGAGGATATGAGGGGCCGCGCGTCGAATCGTAGTCACAGAAAATCACGTTTCTGGAAGATGAGAATCGAAAAGGTGAGAAGCCCGACGGTCCAGCCAAGGCTTTGCAGTCCGGACATCGCGAAGTACGGACCAAGGTGACTATCGACCGCTTCTCCCGTCAGCAAGGGCCTGGCAGGTACGTATACGTGCAAATTTGGGACGATTTTCGATAGAAATACGCCAACGTCATGAATGGCCTGACCGAATACCTTGACGGGAAGTTGCGCAAGAGAATCGGCCTGTCGACCGACGACGAAGACGCCAAGGGTTAGCACGGCGGTCAAAAACGGAGATGAAAACGAAGCGAAAACGGTGGCGATGCTCGTCACGATCGACGCTTCGAAAAGGGTGAGCAAACACATACCGAGCACGACGCGTCGCTCGTCGGGGTAGGGGGAGGCGAGCCACGATGCGATGACGAGCATGGTAAACGCCCATGGAATGGGCAGGAACGTACCAAGGGACCTGAGTTTGAACACCAGAAAGGCCAGCACAGCGATGGAACCGAGTCCGATGCCAACGATCAGTGGTACGGATCTTCCGCTCATGGCGGCGAGGGTGAGCAGCACGACGAAGCCATCGATGGCGACGAATACGGCGAGGGTAAGCAAGTTGCCCAGGGTTTTTCCCACGATGTATTCGGAACGTCGCACCGGGCGGGCGAGGATGGGAAAGATGGTTTTGTATTCGAGTTCGCGATGGAGGGATGTTGCCGCAAGAACGATAGCGACGATGATGGAATACAGAGAGATGGAAGCGCCACCGAGGTCGGAGACGACACGCGGTGCGGAGCGAAGGGTGTAGGCTCCCACGACGACGGCGTACATGGCGGTTGCCAGGGCGATACCGACGAGGCCGTACAGGATTCTCGCGCGTGCCGCTTCGCGATAGGTGTTCAACGCAATCGTACTGATCCGCTGCAGCATGGCTTTGGTTGTTGGTAAGCCGACTTGAGCTTTGGTGCAACCTTTGTGGTATGTTCAACGCGAGTGCGGTGTGTTTCGCCTGCTTGAAATCCGTTGCCGAAAGCGTGAACAGATGGTGATCAAAATTGGTTCGTCGACGATTGGGATCCTTTGTGTTGGTTTGGGCGTAGCTTGCTCCGCGGGTGGCGGGGATGGCCCTGGGGGCGGGAATCAAGCCGCCGCTGGCTCTTCGGGAGCTGGAGGGACAACGCCTTGGGCTGGAGGCTCTGGTGGAGGAGAGTCGTCTTTGTATTGCACCCCGGGGGCATGGTCTTGTTCCGGTAAAACCTATTATTTATGTGGGCAGGACGGACTTACCCATGAGCAAGAAACGCAATGTCCCCAGGCCTGTAAGGCTGGGGTGGGATGTGTGGCTTGTGAGTCGGGGACGCGCTCTTGCGATGGCACGGTGTCGATGGTTTGCGCTGCCGACGGATCCGGTTGGATACCGGGCAGGGATTGTGCGGATTGGGGGACGACATGCGGTACATCGGGATTTTGCGATGACGCGTGTGCGCAAGCGGAGCGAACGGATTCGTATGTTGGGTGCGAATACTGGCCGACGCCCTTGGCCAATACCTCGGAGCTTTCGTACGATGTATTCGATTATCGGGTGGTTGTAGGTAATCCGAATACTTCCAAGGCTCATGTGATTGTGACGCGGGGTAGCGCCACGGCATGGGAAGGGGATGTTTCCGCCGGTGGGTTGGTGGAGATACCGCTTCCTTGGATCGACGGACAGTCTTTTGGAATTCCGGGGGATGCGTGGAAGAGCATTGCGGTGATGGACGGCGCGTATCGTTTGCGGTCGGATCAACCGGTGACGGTGGCGCAGTTCAATCCTTTCGAATACAGCGCCGGGGGAACGTTTTCCTATACGAATGACGCCACCTTGCTGCTGCCTTCCCATGTGTTGACGGGTGATTATATCAACTTGACGTATGTGCCTCTCAGCTTGACTCGGGGCGCGACAGGAATGGTTCCCACCCCGCCCAGTTCCTCAAAATTCGCAGATTATTTGGCTGTTGTGGGTGTTTCCCCAGGAGTGACGAACGTACGCATTCAAGTGTCGTCGCATACTGCGGGGGAACAGAGCAACCGTTTTGGTCCGACGGGTCCGGCTGGATGGATTGAGTTTTCGGTGCAGCGTGGGGAGGTGGTCCATGTGGCCGCGGCACCGCCAGCGAATTGCGCGCAAGGCCGCCCCGGCTATTCGCGAGAAGAAGACTGTTTCGCGAATATCTGCGACTACCAAGACACCTGTTTCGAGCACGAACACGATATGACAGGCAGTCGGGTCGTAGCGGATCGTCCTGTGCAGGTTTTCGGTGGACACGTATGTGCCTATGTTCCGTACATGAGTCAGGCCTGTGACCACCTGGAGGTCCAGGTTCCGCCCATCCAAACCTGGGGCAAACAATATGTCAGCCGCCCGATGACCGATGGTGCGATCTCCGGTCAAAATCTCGTGCGTGTGGTAGCGGCTTTTGACGGCACCGAGGTGACCGTCAGTCCTCCGCAAGGTGGGATCGACAAAATCGTTCTCGATGCCAACCGCTGGGTGGAGTTCATGGCGTCCGGGCCGTTCAGCGTCTCCGGGACCAACGCGATCATGGTTGGGCAATTCTTGCTCGGACAATCGTTCCCGGACCCCGAAGCGCAACGAGGGGACCCCGCCATGACCGTGCTGGTTCCCTTCGAGCAATACCGCAAAGACTACATCTTCGTCACACCATCCTCGTACAGCCAAGAAAAGAACGGGCAAAACTACTTGCTCATCATTCGTCCGCCAGGCATGGCTCTGTCGCTCGACGGTTCTGCTGTCACTGCCACCTGGGAGGCCATGGGGGGACGAGAAGTGGGCATCGTGGCTGTCGATGGCGGAACGCATACCATCACGGGTGAGTCGGCCTTCGGGATGATCGCGTATGGGTTAGGTAGCTATACGTCGTATGCCTATCCGGCGGGATTGAATCTCAACAAGATCACGGACGTGGTGAAGTGATACGTTTTTGGTTGTGATTCCGAATGGGTACGAGGTTCGTCTTGTTCTTGGCCTTTGGCTGAACGACGATGGTATTGGCTGTCATGCATGAGGCGGACTCCACGGCTGTGAAGCGATGGCTCGATGAGCATTGGGCAACGTTGACGTTGCTTTTGGATGTTTCGGCGGGGATGCAGGAGCCGATGGGGCCGGATCCTGCTCATCTCGTGTCGTTGGCGGTCGAGGTGGAGCGGCTTGGGATTTCCGCGCGGGCGGAGAGTCTCGAATCCCTCGCGGATGTTGCCATGGCGATGGTTCCGGTGGTGTCGGGGCTGGCGCAGGGCGATTTCGATCCTTTTGGGACGGCGGGAGGTTTTTTCGTGCAGGCCGTTGGCGTGCTCGAAGAGGCGTTTTTATCACTCGAGGCGGGGGATGGGCTGAATGTGGACGCGCTGCGGTCATGCGCGAACAAGATCACATCCATGACGTCTTGCCTCATGCCGGCGTCTGCCGAGCTTTCCGAAACAGCGGCCTCAGACCTTCAGAATCATAAAAATATCAATAAGATCAATAATATAGATCGATCGGAAGCGGAGTCCGAGTCCTGGGGCCCGTGGGATCCTCCCTATCCGGATATGGAGAGCGACTACGTGGAGGAAGTCGCGGCGCATATCGATCATCTCCAGCAAGGGCTCGTGCAGCTCGCTTCCGGTGGCTCGCAGCCCGATCTGATCAACGACCTGTTTCGTTCCTCGCACTCCATCAAAGGGCAAAGCGGCCAGATGAGTGTTCGACCGATCGAGAAGGTGGCTCATAAGCTGGAAGACGTTCTTGCCTTGGTTCGAGAAAGCAAGCTGGTGCTATCGGCTTCGAGTGTGGAGGTATTGCTTTCGGTCATCGACTCGTTGGCATCGATGCTGGAGCAGCTTCGTCAAACGCGTTGCATCGTTCATCCGATTGGTAAAGAGACCGAGAGAATGGATGGTGTCATCCAAGGGACTTGGGAATCGAAAAGCCAATCCGATGATCGATCGGTGGGACGGTCATCGCCGGTAATTGTGCCGACGACCCTATCGTCGAATGCTTCTTCTCCGGAGGTTTCGCCGATGGTGTTGGAAGCGAAGGGGCCAGCGCCTTCGGTAGGGTTCGATACGTCGGCCACTTCCCATCCGGTTACGGATTCCGCGCCCAAGGAAACTCGAGCTTCTTCGTCGTCGCTTTCGAAAGCCCAGTATTTGCGCGTGGATTTCGAGAAGGTGGATCGGGCTCTCAATCGAGTGGGGGATTTGTTCATCAACAAGATTCGTTTGAACGATACGGCGGAGTTGTATGCGGAACTGATGTTCCATGTGAGAACGCTTCAAAACGTGTTGGGTCGTGCCCATGGTTCATCGGAAGAAGGGGTATGGCTTACGCGGGAAGACGCCGTTCACTTGCAGGAAGGGTTAGCCGCGCTCGAACTGGAGATGGAGCAAGCTGCCGATCAGCTTGGCAGCGCCATGGGTGAGACGGACATGATCTCATCGGATTTGCGCGACCAGGTCATGGAGATGCGGATGGTGCCGGTGAATACGGTGCTTGGTCGTCTGAGCCGTGTGGTTTTCGATGCGTTGCAGAAGGAGAACCGCGCTGCGGGAGCGAGTCCGAAGCGAGCGAGGCTCGAAGTGATTGGTGCCGATGCCGAGATCGACAAAATGATGGCCAACATGCTCGAGGTCCCTCTCGTGCATATCGTGCGCAACGCCGTGGCGCACGGGATTGAATCGGTTGCGGAGCGTGAAGCAGCCGGAAAGGTGGCGGAAGGGACGATTCGCATTCGTGCGCAGCAACAAGGAAGCCGGTTTGTGATCGAAACGACGGATGATGGGCGTGGCATGGATCCGGCGGTTTTGGGGAAAGTGGCTTTGGCCAAGGGGATTGCGACGAAAGAAGCGCTCGAGGGGATGACGGAGCGTGAGGTGCTCGGGCTCATATTTCGTCCGGGTTTCACCACTGCGGAGCGAGCCGACGATCTGAAAGGGCGTGGGGTGGGTCTCGATGAGGTGATGGATAAGATTCGCGCCATCAAGGGCAGTGTCGATGTCAGTTCGGTCATGGGCAAAGGCAGTCGGATCGAGTTGTCGTTACCTCTGACGCTTGCCATCACGACCGTGGTGCTTGGTGAACTCGACACGGATACCTTGGCGATTCCGATGTCCGCCGTGGAGCGTGTGGTCCATCTGAGCGAGTCGGATATCGAAGCGATGGGAGATGCGGAAATTTTCACTCTGTTGGGAGAAACCGTGCCGTTGGTGCGTCTCGACGAGATGTTGGGCATGGGGCGACCCGCCTCGAAGCGTCCGGATAGTTGTTATGTGACGGTTGTGCGCCTGGGAGACAAGCGCATGGGCCTTGCTCTCGATAGAATGCGCGGGCAGCGAGAGGTCGTTGTGAAAGGGTTGGGGACGTTGCTCAAGCAAGTGCCTTTCGTGGCTGGGTCGACATTGCTTGGAGATCGATGTGTTCTCATCGTCGATCCCGCGGAAATCATCGACTCTGTCGGAAAGCCGGGGGTACGGGTCGTCGCGCCCTCCGCAAGCGTGCCCTCATCGTCGAAACGTTGTGCGCTGCTTGTGGATGACGACGCGATGACGCGTCTTGCGTTGCGTCGTGTCTTCGAGCAGGCGGGGCTTGAGGTGTACGAGGCGGGAGATGGAATGGAAGGGCTGATGATGGCGCAACAGCGGCAATACCATCTCGTCAGCACGGATGTGGTGATGCCGCGCATGGATGGATATGAGCTTACGCGACGGCTTCGAGCGTTGCCCGCGTTTCATCGCACACCGATTTTGATGGTGACGAGCAAGGATCTGGAAGTGGATCGAAGGGCGGGGTTTGAAGCCGGAGTGGATCGATACGTGACCAAACCGTTCGAACGATCGGAGTTGCTGCAGCTCGTGGAAGAAATGATTCACTAACCGTATTGGTATAGTTGAATATGTTTCAAAACCCGACCGCACAACCGTCACGACGGTGGTCGCTTGCGGCCATGTAACCGTCCGCGAGATCGTCGGACAGGCGCCAGATGAATTGGCCGCTTCCGAAGTCCATGTAGCTGTCGGTTTCGTGAACGATCTGATGTCCGAGATCGGCAAGTCCTTGTCTGACGGGCATGGGGATGGACGGTTCGAGGCTGATTTGAAGGCCGCGCTGCACCTTCCATCGTGGTGCATCGCAAGCGGTTTGCGGATTTTGATGATGGTCGATCATGCGAAGCAGGGTTTGCACATGACCTTGAGGTTGCATATTGCCGCCCATGACGCCGAAGCACATTTGCGGCGCGCCGTTTCGGGTGAGAAATGCGGGGATGATGGTGTGGAAGGGGCGTTTGCGAGGGGCCACCACATTGGGGTGATTGGGTTCGAGACAAAAACCGCATCCACGATTTTGTAATGAAACGCCGATATCCGGCACGACCAAACCGGAACCGAAGCCCATGTAATTGGATTGAATGAACGAAACCATCATTCCGCTGGCATCGGCAGTGGCGAGATAAACGGTATCGCCAGCAGGGGGAAGACCTTGGTCGAAGTCGGTGGCGGCATCGAGTCGGATTCGGGAAGCAAGCTGGGCGAGTCGGGCGTCATCGAGCAGCGCCACCGGTTCGATGATCATGTGCCGATCATCGGTAACATGGCGATATACTTGAGAAAAAGCTGCCTTCATGGCTTCGATGGGCAGGTGGAAAAAGGTGACGGTGTCAGGCGCCAACGAGGGGAAGTCGAAGTGATCGAGGAGGCCCAGGGTGATCAATGCGGCGATACCTTGACCGTTGGGAGGCAGCTCGTGCAGCGCAAAACCGTGGTATTCGCGTGAGATGGGTTCGACCCAGATGGGCTGGAATTCGCGAAGGTCGGCGAGGGTCATCCTGCCGCCGTGTTCGCGGAGAAAACCGACGATTTTCTCGGCTGTTTGTCCCTCGTAAGCATCTCGTCCCGCGCTTTGTCCGATTCTTCGCAGCGTTTGGGCTGCCTGCGCCAAAACGAAACGTTCCCCTACGAAGGGGGCGCGTCCGTGAGGCATGAAGGTGCTTGCGAATCCGGGTTGTGATTGCAACGCATCGACTTGCGCGGCCCATTTCGTTTGCACGATGGGTGTGACCCCGAAACCCTGACAAGCCAGTTCGATGGCTGGTTCGAGGCAGTCGCTCAGCGACAGGCGTCCGAAGCGGTTGTGCAAAGCGGCCCATCCCGCCACCGCGCCGGGAATGGTGACCGTATCCGCGCCACGTTGGGGAAATACACTACCGTATCGGCGTGTGAAGTACGTCAGGGACCATGAAGCAGGAGCGGTGCCCGAGGCGTTCAAGCCATGCAGGCGATGACCGTCCCACACCATGGCGAAAGCATCTCCTCCCAATCCGCACGAGACTGGCTCGACGATGGTAAGGGCGGCGGCAGCGGCGATGGCGGCGTCGACGGCATTGCCTCCCGAAGCGAGCATGCGAAGCCCCGCTTGCGCGGCCAGGGGTTGGGAAGTGGCCACGATATTGCGGGCAAACACGGGCGAACGTCGTGAAGGGTATTGTGTGTGCCAATCGAAGGGGAAGGCGTTCATTGGATCTTTTGGTGAAGGTTATTCTTTCGATGGGGAGCATTCGTCTTGCCGGGAATGCTTCCCGGAAGTGAAAAAAGACCAAGGGTCAGGATACATGGACGGCGGCGGCGAGGGGTGGGGTATCTCTTGATGACAGGAGCAGAGATCGATTGGCGCTTGCCTCGGATTTGCGATTTCGGCAGGAGTAGGCCTATCGATTCGCATGGCGGCGGTTGTGTCGAGCCGAAGAAAGGAATCGCGCATGCTGGACGGTTCTCACACTATCCGTATACGGTCAGGCAAGACATCACGGCCTACGTGGCGATGGCAGAAGGTAAGAGCTTGGTGCTGGCGTGCAGCCGCTTTGGTATCGATGCTTGGCGCGTGCTCGGCGCCTTCGGTCCGGCCTCAACCGCCATCGGCTGCTCCTGCCGCGCCTGTCGCTCCTGCTTCCTTGCCGAAAGCGCCTTCCCTGGAGTTGGTCGAGTCGTGGCCTTCGGAGACGAGTCTGGATGATCCGTTGATTCGGGATGCCGCCGTCGCGTGGGTGGACCTCATCGACAGCGCGCGAGAGCGCATCGATATTTCCGAGTTTTATGCGAAGAGCGCGCCGAATAGTGCCTTGGAACGGGTGATTGCTGCGCTGTTGCGCGCGGCGGATCGCGGTGTTCGCGTGCGCATGATTGTGGATACCAAGCTGCTCGGCGATAACCACGAGGTTCCCGAGCGTCTCGAAGCACATCCCAAGATCGAGGTGCGTCGTTATGACCTGGGAGCCATCATGGGCGGCGTTCAGCACGCCAAGTATTTTGTCGTGGATGATGAGCTTGCCTATCTCGGAAGTCAGAACTTCGATTACCGCTCCTTGGAGCATATCCTCGAATTGGGTGTGGTGATTCGTGTGCGGCCCGTGGTGGATGCGTTGCGAGCCACGTTTGAGGACGACTGGCGTATGGCAGCGGGGGAGCCTCGGTCCGAGTCCAAACCCTTCGACGCTTGTGCGTCGGACATCGAGTATGGGGGAAAGCCGGTGCGGGTTTGCGCGGCGCTGAGTCCAAAGGGGTTTTTGATCGACGAGGCGCTCTGGGACTTGCCTCGTCTTCTGCAACTGATCGGGGAAGCCCGCAAGACGATCACGGTGCAATTGTTGGATTATGCCACGGTCAACTACGATCGATCCTCGTTTACGGAACTCGACGATGCGTTACGTTCCGCGGCGGCGCGGGGTGTCCATATCCGGATGATGGTGGCGGATTGGTCCAAGCGCGCCAAGTCCCTCGAACCGCTGCAGGCCTTGCAGCGCGTGCCCAATATCGATGTGCGATTCGTTACGATTCCCCCTCATTCCTCGGGGTTCATCCCTCATGCGCGGGTCATTCACGCCAAAGCGATGGTGGTCGATGGGCTCAACTCCTGGGTAGGGACCTCGAATTGGTCAGGGGATTATTTTTATAAGAGTCGGAACGTGGGGATCGTGGTGGAAGGAGCGAGTTTTGCCCAAGACGTGGCCCGATTTTTCGAGACAACCTGGGATAGTAACTACGCCTACGACCTCGATCCCGACGCGAAGTACGAGCCGCCTCGAATCAAAGAGTGAAGGGAGATCGAGGCCCGCGGACCATGCCTTCTCCCACGATGGCGTGATATCGAACGGCGTCCGAGGCTTGTTTGTGGCATCCCGCTGATTCATTGGGTTGTGATACGGTTCTGACATGACCGTGCTGTTCGTGTATCGCAGAGACGTGCTGGTGCGCGTGGCGGCTCGCGCGGCGCAGAAAGCCGGGCTGCCGTTCGAGAGCGTGGAAGCAAGCTCCTGCGAACGAGTTGATCCACGAGTGCGCGTGCTGGTTTTGCCTGTCGAAGACCTGTTTCGCCTCAGTCCCGGGTTGTCTCCCTCCACCAAGGTCATTGCGTATGGAAGAGCTTCGGAACGCGGGCAGCACAGCATGGCAGGCATGCGTTATCTCGTGTCTCCTTTTCGGGTCGATGATCTTGCGGGACTCTTGGAGTCCATCGTGCCACGGGTTGCGCCATCACCGGTTCAGGGCCGAATGCCGCCGGTGGCTGAGCAAGAAACACAAAAAACAATCGAGCCGCCCGATCGAGCGGCGAGACCGCAAACCACCGCCCCGCCCGAAAAGCCTGAAAAATATAAAATCCTCGCTGTCGATGATGACCGGATCATTCGCCGTTTGTACGAACGGGTGCTCACCGAAGTGGGGTACGAGGTGCTCTTGGCGGAAGATGGGGAAGATGCGTGGCAGAAAATTGCTTCTTTCGCGCCGGACCTGGTGATCAGCGATGTGGAGATGCCGCGGGTCGACGGCTACGAGTTGTGTCGTCGCGTGAAAGAGTATCCCCAGTGGGCGCAAACGCCGTTCATCATCTGTTCGAGCCTATCTGGCGGGCGCGACGTCATGCGCGCGTTCGAATCGGGCACGGATGATTATTTGATCAAACCCATCAATGAGGATGAGCTGTTGGGGCGGGTGGCAGAGATGCTTGCTTCGATCGAGCAAGGGGGCAGAGAACTCATTCTCGTGGTGGATGATTCTCGCATCGTGCGTAATCTCGTGCGTGGTGGGCTTGTCAAGCAAGGGTTCGAGGTAGAGACGGCGATGGATGGCCTCGAGGCGTTGGACAAGCTCGAGGCGATGGTGGCGATGCCCTCGATGATCATTTCGGACTTCGAGATGCCTCGGATGAATGGTTTCGAATTGGGCATGGAGTTGCGTAACCGTCCGCAAACGAAAGGGATTCCGCTGATCGTGATGAGCGCGAGGGATGACAAGCGCTACAAGAGTTTGATGAAGACGGCGGGAGCGGTGGGCTATATCGGGAAGCCTTTCGAGCCGGATAAAGTGGTGGCATTGGTGGAGCGGGTGTTGGCGGAACAGCGTCTAAAAGCCGAAAAAGCAAGGATTCGCGAGCTTGTGGCCGATGATGCCATGGCGCAAACCGTGCGAGAGATACGCCTTGGCAAGCGGAGCGTGGCGAAGTCCGAATCGATGACGTTGCTGTTTTCCGATCTCAAAGGCTTTTCCACGATGTGTACGCGGTTGAGCGCGGAGACGGTGGTCGAGCTACTCAATGGGTATTTCGATGCGATGATTCCGGCGATTCAGCGCAACCAGGGGGATGTGGATAAGTTCATTGGCGACGCCATCATGGCGCGTTTTCGCGATCCGGAGGAGGAAGTGCGTGATCCGAGCCCGTTGCGCGCCATTCGTGCGGCATTGGACATGCAGCAAGCGCTTCGCGAGTACAATCGCACGCAACCGGGGGATCAACAGCTCCACATGCGTATCGGGATCAACCATGGTCAGGTGGTCATCGGATCCATCGGTGCGAAAAGTCGCCGTGACTTCACTACGATTGGTGATGAAGTCAACCGCGCGCAGCGTCTCGAATCGAATGCTCGCGTCGATGGAATATGCATCGCGGAAAACACGTATCAACTCGTGCGAGACCGGGTGATCGTCGAACCCCGTGAGTCGTTGATTCAGCTAAAAGGCATCGATCAACCCGTGCAAGTGTATGACGTGCTGGGTATTCGGCCGTAGGAGGAACGGGGCGTGGCATCGATTCGTGTTCTCGTGGTCGACGATTCATTGCTCACCGTGCAGGTCATGACACGGGTTTTGTCGAGCGATCCGCAGATCGAGGTGGTGGGTCGTGCGCTTCGAGGTGATCGAGCGATTGAAGAAGCGGAGCGATTGCGGCCGGATGTCATCACGATGGACGTTCACATGCCGGGCATGGATGGCATCGAGGCGACAAGGCAAATCGTCAAGCGGTTTGGGATCCCGATTGTGATCGTGAGCGCGTTTGCCACCGCATCGAGTGTGGCCGCGGGAACCCTGCAGGCGCTGCAAAACGGTGCGGTGGATTGCGTTCAGAAACCATCGGGCGAAATTGGGCTCGACATGGAACGAGTGGGGGCGGAGTTGAAGTCGAAGGTACGAGCCGCGGCGTTGGCAAAACCCGCATCGTTGACTTCGCTGGCGGATCGCTCGGTGACGCGGTCGGATACCGCGATGCCAGGCGGAACGTCTACCGTGCGTGCGCAGCCGTGGGATCGTGTGAAACCTTCGGAAGTTAGTCTCGTGGCGATGGGTATTTCCACGGGTGGACCTTCGACATTGGAGCAATTCGTTCCTCAGATCAGCGGGGACTTACCTGTACCGATCGTGATGGTCATTCACATGTCGGCTCCCTTCATTCCGATTCTTGCGCAGCGGCTCGATGGTGCGAGTGCGATCGGCGTGCGCGTGGCATCGGCGGGGGAAGAATTGCGCTCACGGACCTTGTATCTTGCGCCCGCGGATGTGCATCTCGAAGTGACGCGAGACCTTCGTGTTCGGCTCGTGGCCGGCCGACCCGTTTGGGGATGCATTCCCGCGGTGGATGTGTTGTTCGAATCGGTTGCGCGCAATGTCGGTCCTCGTGCGATAGGGATGGTGCTCACGGGTATGGGGCGTGATGGTGCCAAGGGTTTGCGTGCGATGGCGGACAGTGGTGCGACGACGGCCGCGCAGGATGAAGCAACGAGCGTGGTGTATGGAATGCCGCGAGCGGCGATGCAGGCTGGAGCCGCGCAGTATGAAGTGCCGCTCGATCGCATTGCGGCTTTTGTTCGTCAGGCGATTCGAGGGACGTGAAGCTCAGCGAACGAGCGAATCGCTTGGAGAAGCCTCCTGGCCCGGTGCGTCTTGCGTGGGTGGGGTGGGGGGCATGGTGGATAGCCGACGATAATTATCCCGGCAGACATCGCTGCAATACGTTTCGCCATCCTTGGCTTTGACGTGGCTGGGTAAAACGACTCCGCAACCGTGACAATGCACTTTCTTTCCGAACAGACTTGCCCAAAAGCTCATCTTTCCCCTCCATGGTAGAGCGGCGCTCACGCCGCCAACGTTGCCCGATTCGTTGCAATGGGATGCTCATGGAGTCTAGCCCTGGTTGTTTGGGAGGGCCAATCCCATCGGTGGCCGCTTGATCTTTCGAAGGGGGACGGAAGGGTCGATGGGCTTTGAACCTCCACATAGGAATGGAATGGCTCTTCGCTTGCCCATTGTTTCAAGCTTTGCAGCTTCCAAGGGATGGCAGGAAGCTGCGGCGTGCGGAACTCCATTCGTAGGCGTCCTACGATGATCCGTAAACATATAAATATACTGATACGGATAGTAAGGATCGGATTCTAGATAGCAGAAAATGACAATTCCTGTTTATATTCCCATAGTTAACATGAGATTATCAACTGTGATCCCTTGGTGGAACAACATATACGTATATTATCGAAATCGACGCATGGGTGGACGCGATCCGGTTTACTCGATCAGCTCATGGGTTTGATTCGTTGCTCTTCCCATCCCCAAAGCTCCTCTTCCGTTGATTCTCGAGCTATTTCGCTGGTCCTATGCAGTCTCGGGCGCTTCCCTCTCGGCCCTCCCTTGATTTGGAGTTAGATTCCCACCCATGCCCGTCCACGAAGCGCGAATCCCCGGTTTTCACAAACACTCCCTGACCGAACGGCATCGCATCCTCAGCGAAAATACCAGCATCCCCATCGATGAAATCACACGCGCCCTGCATGGCGGCGGCATCGACCCCGAAACCGCCGACAAAATCGTCGAAAATGTCGTGGGCACCTACGCCCTCCCCTTCGGGCTCGCACTCAATTTTTTGATCAATGGGACCCCCTATATCGTTCCCATGGTCGTGGAAGAACCCAGCGTGATCGCCGCGGCCAGCAATGCCGCCCGTATCGTGCGTGAAGGGGGAGGCTTTTCCGCCACGGTCGATCCTTCGATCATGGCCTGCCAAATCCAAACCTATGACGTTCCCAATATCCCCATCGCCGTCGAACGCGTGCTGGCTGCCAAACGAATGCTGCTCGAACACGCCGCCAAGTCCGTCGAACCGCTCGTGGCTCTGGGCGGTGGACCCACGGATCTCGAAGTCCGCGTATTAGCCGCGGATATGATCGTCGTTCACGTGTATACGGATTGCCTCGATGCGATGGGGGCCAATACGGTGAACACCATCGCGGAGGCATTGGGCCCCGAGATTGCCCGATTGACCGAGGGACGTCTTGGTTTGCGCATTTTATCCAACCTTTGCGATCGTCGGCTCGTTCGGGCTCGTTGTCGAATTCCGGCCGCCGCGGTAGCCGTTTCGGGACAGGAGCAGCAGACGGTGGATGGCATCGTCAACGCCTCACGTTTCGCGGAGTTGGATCCTTATCGCGCCGCCACGCATAACAAGGGAATCATGAACGGGATCGACCCGGTCGTGATCGCCACGGGCAATGATTGGCGGGCCGTCGAAGCTGGCGCGCACGCCTATGCCGCCCGATCCGGCCATTACGCCCCGCTGGCGGTGTGGCGAAAGACCCAGACCGACGAGGGAACCATGCTCGAAGGCAGCCTCGAGATGCCCTTGAGCCTCGGGATCGTCGGCGGCACCTTGCGAGTCCATCCCGCCGCGCGTCTCGCCCTGAAAATCATGGATATATCAACGGCGGGCCAACTCGCCCAGGTAGCCGCTTGCGCGGGACTTGCTTCCAACCTGGCGGCGTTGCGGGCTCTCGCCACCGAAGGGATTCAGCGAGGGCATATGTCGTTGCACGCTCGATCCGTCGCCCTGCAAGCAGGAGCCATCGATGACGAAGTGCAGCAGGTGGCCAACCGAATTTCCGAGGACCGCCTCATCACGGTCGAGCACGCCCAAACCGTGCTGCAGGAGCTTCGAAAACCGTCTTCCTCATGATCTGTTTCCGCTGTGGTCTGCGATATTTGTGTTGAAATTCAACTAGTTGTGTTGGTACAAATTGTCCGTATCTGGATAGCTTCTGTTCGTTTCCTCCTCATCACCCAACCGTCCTGACCTTCTGCGTTCCTCCCCGATGTTTCTCGCCATGGGTTGACCACGATCCGTTCGTCGTGCCAACGTGGTATCGCTCAATCCCAGGAGGGTTTCGATGCGTATCAACCATTGCCTCGCCGTTCTGATTGCAGGAACTTGCCTCGTTGGCTGTGACAAAAGTTCCTCTTCGCCTCCTTCCCCCACCGTGGCTTCCGCCAGTGCCAGCACAGAAACCGCCCCCGCGTCCACGGCTTTGGCCACCGCGACCTCACGCTTGCCGTTTCCAGGGACCGAAGAAGGCGCCAAAGCGTTGCTCGAAGGATTTTTGAAATCCGACGCCGACCGCAAGACCATGACCAGTTCTTTGCGTCCCGACGCCGCCGACTTCGACGCGATCTTCACCTCCGATGTCGTCGCCAACGCTCGTGCTGCCTACGATGAGAAGTGGAAAGAAGAGCCTGTGGTGGAAGCGCGGGAAGGACAGACGGAATTGCAGATGTGGAAAGCAACGACCGAGCAGCTTCGCGATGGCTCAGGGGATGCCAGCGAGTTTCCGAGCGGCTACAAGAAAATCGCGGACAAACTCAAGCCCGGGCTCACCTTCTACCGCTTCAAGTTCGTCAAGCCCGGCGACAAACACGGCAACGCTTTCGATGGTTTGGTATTCGTGAACGGTCATTGGGTCATGGTGAGCAAACCCTATCGCTATCTGTGAACTGCTTGCGCTGCCGCGATTCGGATCCATACTGCCAACACCATGATCGGTGACGATCCTCACCGCCCCATCGACATAATCAGCCCTTCCGTCGACGATGCCAATCGCAAGCTCAAGTGGGGCGTGGGCTTGGGCGCTTTCGCCCTGGCAAGCTATGCGGTCTTCGGAACCGTTTGCCCGATCTGCCTGGTGGCAACGCCCGCGTTGCTTGGCGCAGGGCTTTTCGAGCGTGTAAGAAATCACCGCGCTTGCGCTCGGCTCGACAAACCGTCCGATACCGTACAAGCAACTCCTTCGAACCGAACACCCCAACAATAGCCTTCGTGGGGGTAGGCCGACTCCTCTCAATCCTTGGGGGTTATCGTGGGTTTTGTGGATTCGTGTTCCACCGACGATTAGCGTTTTGGAACGTAGCCGATCTCCGGGCGCAGCCTCGCACCCGCTCGAGGCCAAAATACATCAGGCTGCGAAAACCAATGATCACCGTCCCGAACCATGTGTTGTTGCACGCTGGGCATAAACCAAAAGTCGTCGTTGTCCATCAGCATCCGAGCAAATTGATCGGATGCGAGGGCTTCGTTCACTTCCATGGCCAACCGTGACTTGGCACCACGAAAGTCCGCCGTGGAACGCATCACGTCTTGGATGGCCATCATGTGCGCATGACGCTTTTTGCCGGCTAGAAAGGTCAAGTGACCGCGATGGGTCGTCCACACATCGCCGTGTATCGAACGCACGTGATTCAGCCAGGCATGACCCGCTTGTCGATCCGCCTGGGTGGGGATCGCGGGCCTCGGATCCCAGATCATCATGATGAGTTGCACGCCCAGAAGCAGATAAATAAAACGTAAAATCAATGGGTTAGATTCGTTATGCTCCCGTGCGGCGAACAATCCCCATCCGGTCACCACGGCCACTCCCGCGTGAATGGGCATCAACACGTTGATCCATCCGCCCGTATGAATTCGCCCCAAACCCGCGATGACCAGCAAACCGATGGTGAGCAACGCGTAATACAACCGTGCGTGCTTCCTTCCGATCGCTGATCGCGAAAGGTAGGGAAAGCAAGCCACTCCAAGCGCCAGGGCAAACGGGATCACAATCTCCCCGCGCAACACGGCAAGGAGCTGATCCCAGGCGATCGCATGACCGCCCACCACGCGATGGGTGTAGTAGCCAAACCATCCTTGATGAACCGTGTCCAACGCCACGCTCGTGCCCAGGCCCAAGGCGATCCATGCGCCCCAGAACCAAAAGGCGCGTCGACGCTCCACCCACCAGAGATACGCGCCCAGGGGAAGCGCCAACAAGATCGATGTTTGTTTCGTATGGTACGCGACAATCAACAAAGCTGCCGCGCCCATCGCGGACCCGACACTTCGTCCGAACCGCACCGCGAACGCTGCCCAAAGCATGAAGCAAACGCTCGAGGCATCGACCCGTCCCACGTCGTAATAGTATCCGGATAGCGGATAGCAGCCCGCATACAACCCCGTCGCCATCAAAGACTCGACCCAACCCGCTCCTTCACGACGAACGAAACAATAGATACAGGCCATCGTGGCTGCGGTGGCCGCTACCGACACGAGACGCAACGCGAGATACCCCGGTCCTAGGACAAGGGCGATCGACGAGGCGAGCCAGGTGAAGACGGGCGGATAGATGAAGGGCACGAATCGAAGGGAGGGAGGGCCGTAAAGGCGTTTTCCTTCGAGCACTTGATGCACATGGTCCACCATCGCCCCCTCCATCCATTCGAGATCAAATGGATAGGTGATGCGCACGATCATCGTGCAACACAACAACAGGATGAGCAGGCAAGACAGACCGACGATAGCGACGTCCCTCGGGCGACGACGTGCGGTATCCAGCAGTCGTTTCATATTCACGACAGGTTGGTGCGTCGACGGCGACAAAGCAGCGCGATTCCGAATAGTAGGGCGGTAAGGGGTGAGCGAGAGCTGGGAGCGACGCGACAGCCGCAGCCTCCCTCGTCTTTTTCGTTTTGCTTGTCTTCGGAGGGTGTATCGGAGCCTTGGGAAACGCCGCCGGTTCCGGTTCCTCCGGTGCCACTCGATGATTCACAAGAGGCCGCGGGCCACGCTTCAGCTTCTGGCTGGCTTGCTTCATAGCGCAAGATGATGTTGTTCTGTCCCGCCATGAATCCATGATTCGGATCGGGAAATGACATGGTGAGCATTCCCGATGCTTTGGACATTTCCGGAAACGGCGGCACCGCCATCTTCGCTTCGTAATCCATATCCATCGACCAGGTTTGTCCGCCGTCGTAGGTTCGTAACAAGGATGTGAGGTACGACGGACTCTGGCCTTCCTCCGGCTCGCAGTTGCCCGTACAGCACAGGCACAGGGCGACTCCGCGTTGATCGTCGAAAAACCGCACGTCCTCGCATCGCGTCACCGCTGGCTCCTGATTGAAAAACGGAGGATGTGCGGGGGCTTTGGCAAACGTCCACGTTTTGGCGCCATCGGTAGTCTTCGCAAGAACGCCCTCATTTCCGCGAGTTCCCACAGCCCAGCCTTGCGTGGGGGAAATGAAATATACGCGACGGAAACGTAGGTCGTGGCCCTGCGAACGCGTCGACCATGTCTCTGCCCCGTCGGAAGTCCATAACACAGCGTATCCCAACGATTTTTCCTCGGTGGGGGCCGCCACCGCATAGCCACAATCCTTGTTGAACATCTGAATTCCCACAAGCCCCATCCCCGAAGGCAAAGTCGGTTTGGATTCCACGAATGTTGCGCCGTCTTGCGTGCGCACGACCGTGGAACCGCCCACCGCGAACATCGCCCAATCATGCGTGACTTGTAGATGAAGGATTTCCTCCGGCGCCTGGTACAACTCGTCCCAACCCATCCCGGCCGACGTCGTACGCCAGATCAGGTTTTCTTGTCCGGTCATCGGCGCCACGCGCATCCCGGACATCCACCCGGTGTTCGCGTCGAGGAACGCCACCTGCGTGGGGATCGTGTACTGCATCGCGCCCCCCGTCCCCGATGGCAAAGACATATATCCCCAATCGGTTCCGTTGATGGTCCTCCATCCCGCGGGAGTTTGGCTACTGCCTTGCTTGGAGATTCCCACCGCCCAGGCCGTGTTTCCGTCGATCGCTGATAGGCTCATCACGGCGTTGCCCCGGTTGACCTCGCTATGCACGAGGGACCAGGATTCGTTTGCTCTTGCTCCAGGAGCGAGGAGTCCCACGGCCATGCCGCTGACGAACATTATTAAAATGTTGAATAATCGTGATGTTACAAGCATATCGCCCGCTCCCGGACCGAGGTTTGCCGAAGGCTTGTGCCCAGTTTCCCACGGAGTGGGACTTGCGCCAAACCTTTGCCGCGCCGGAACGTGGTTGTTTTTCGAAACAGTGCAATGGCAGGGGTTTAGCTTGTTGGAGCAGGGGTTTGCCCGTATCGGAAAGCAGCCGCGCACGTGCCTTCCGAAGATACCATGCACGCCCCTTGCGGCGAATCGGGCGTACACACGGTGCCGAAAAGCTTGCATTCGAAGGGGGTGAGAATACCTCGCAGGATGTCGCCACAGGCGCAACCGCGTGGCTCTCGCGTGGGTTCCACCTCTACCTCGAAACGATCCGCGTCGAAGTCTCGAAATGCCGAGCGGAGGCGAAGTCCCGATGCTGGCAAGGACCCAAGGCCCCGCCATGTCGAATCCACGGGCTCGAATACGCGATCGAGAAGCGCCAAGGCCACCCGATTGCCTTGTGGTTCTACCGCTCGACGATACGCATTTTGCACCTTGGCTTGTCTATCCACCACTTGCTCGAGCAGCATCGAGATGCCCTGAAGCACGTCCAGGGCTTCGAATCCGGCAATCACGCATGGCACCCCATGATCGTTTGCCAACGGCTCATACACGCTCGTGCCCAAGATGGCGCTCACATGACCGGGACAGAGCAAACCATCGAGTTGCAATCGTTCATCTTGAACGATGACGTCCAGGGCGGGAGCTACCCGCTTGGCTGCCGATGCAATGAAAAAGTTTTTAATTCCGCGATGTTGCGCTGAAACCACCGCCGCGGCGATCGTGGGGGAAGTCGTTTCGAACCCTACTCCGAGAAAGACGAACGATCGGTTCGGCTCGCGTTCTGCCATGTCGACGGCATCCAGGGTGGAGTACACGACGCGGATGTCGGCTCCTTTTGCTCGCTCCCGTTGCAGCGATGAAGTGGATCCGGGCACGCGCATCATGTCCCCAAAGGTTGTGATCACGAATCCGGGTTGTCGTGATAACGCAATGGCGCGATCCAGGTACGCGTGAGGTGTGACACAAACCGGGCATCCCGGTCCGGACAGCATTTTCACATGCTTTGGCAGCAGCGACCGGATTCCATGACGATACAGCGACATGGTGTGGGTTCCGCACACTTCCATGAACGTTGCCTTGGCCAGTGGTTTGGCTTGTTCATGAATGCGCGCGACCAGACCTCGCACGGGGGCGGGATCGCGAAAAGCGGAGATGAAGGGGATATTTTTCATCTGGGTTCCAGCGGTTCTTCCGAAAGGAGCTGGAGCATCGATAGTGTTTCTTGAGCCTCCTGGGCGCTGAGTTTCTGGATGGCAAAGCCCGCGTGGACGATCACATACTCACCAGGCTGCACGTCGGGAACCAGCGCCGTGCCGATTTCTCGCTCCACGCCATCGACCATCGCGATGGCTCGGTCATCGGAGACGCGAAGAACTTGCATGGGAACCGCCAGACACATAGCTTGACCATAGGAGCCGTTGGTTCTGGCAACAAGTCTACCGTTTGCTGACAATCGATGCCGACTCGAACACCTCGATTCTGCTACACCATCTCCATGAAAATGACGTTGCGTCTGGGGATAGCGT
The DNA here is from genome assembly GCA_002070115.1 of Deltaproteobacteria bacterium ADurb.Bin207. Lineage (GTDB taxonomy): Bacteria > Myxococcota_A > Polyangia > Polyangiales > Polyangiaceae > MWCO01. The sequence goes on along the minus strand of MWCO01000006.1, from coordinate 42,300 downwards.
GCAGCTTTGGATGGCTGCTCAACGCTTGTCCTTCGGATCAGGCTCCCCTTGGTACGGGAGAATTGGGCAAGGGGGATTTGCGGATCGTATGTGCCGACGACGATGCGGTTTGTGCGTCGGGTGCCACGAGTCTCGATGCCGCGTTTCCCATTGCCGTGGGTGCGAGTATTCAGGTCGTTTATGACGGCCCTGTGCCTACATCGCCCACCGGCGGGCCTTCGACAATGACCATTTTCTCCGCGTCGCCCGCGATGTTATCCAAAGACGAGGCAAGCTTTGTCGCGTGGATGCCGGGGGTGGTGGCGTTGCTCGCGCGAACCCAAGAAGGCACGGTGGCGGACTTCGTCCATTTGACCTTGGCAAGCGTGCAACGTCTCGAACTGGATTCTTCCCCGGAACCCCTCGTGGTGGGTGGAAAAAAAGTGTGGAAAGTCGCACCGTTAGGCGCGGATGGCGCTGTGTTGGCGGGCAGCCTTTCGTACACCTGGGAGGTGGAAGGAACCACGGTGGAGATCGTCGAAAGCGCGGGCCGTTCGGTTCAATTGTCCGGAAAACAGCCCGGTACGGCCATCTTGCGAGTCAAAACAGGGGGTGTGGTTGGGGAAGTCACGCTCACCGTGGAGGCGCCATGAGCCGCCTGGTTTGGCTTGTGCCATTGTGGTGCATCAGCTTGCTGGGAGGCTGCAGCTCCGATGAGGGGTTCGACCTCGAGCGAAGCACGGACGCGCCGGGTGAGGTTTCCGTTACCGCGTCGTCGGTGACGCTTCCCCAAGGGGTTGCGGTGGGTGTCCGACTTCGCCTTCACAGGTCTGAAGACCCGGAAAATGGCGAGTTTACGACCGCCATGCGGTCGACCAACCCGCAGATCGTCCAGGTGTGGCCGACGACGGAGCGCAACACGTTCGTGCTTTGTGGGGCATCGGAAGGCGTTGCTTCCGTTACCGTTTTGGTCGAGGCCCAAGATGATCGAACCATTGCCGTTGTCGTGGATCCACCGCTGAGGGTGACGCCATGAGCCGTCGGCAACGCGCTCGTTGGCTCCTTGGGATTCTCCTATTTGCGGTTGGATGTAGCGGCGAGGACGAAGGGTCGAGCTGGTCGTGGGGGCCTGCCGATGGTGGCGACGAAGGCCTGGCCGATCAGGTCGTAGACACCGCGATGGAGGCCGCGGATAGCGGTGAGATGGGGGACGGGCAACCGGACGATGGGAAGGTCGAAGCGCACGAAGACGTGCATGGCGATGTCCCGGACGAACAACCGGATGATGCGCAGGAAGAAGCGTCGGAGGATGCCTTCGACGCGGGGCCATGCCCGGAGGATATGGTGTTGGTCGAACAGACCTGCATCGATCGCTTCGAAGCGCCGAATCGGCAAGGAGCATCGCCGCTTGTGATGTTCCATTTTCTGGAAGCCGAATCGTGGTGTGAAACGCGCGGGAAACGTTTGTGTTTCGACGATGAATGGACGCGAGCTTGCGGGGGGCCCCAGGGTCATTCCTATCCGTATGGGGATAGTCATGTGTCTGGGGAGTGTACGGATGACAAGGCGTGGCGGGCGTATGAGCAGCAGCTTCTCAACGGATGGCCCTGGTCGATCGCGACCGATGCAATCGAAAGCCTGGAGGCGTTGTTGGAAGCGGTAAGGAGCAAGGGGGCAGGGGCAAAGGCGGCGGCAGACCACGTGGCTTGGCTATACCAGGCCGAACCGAGTGGTTCCAAACAGGGCTGTACGGCTGGAGAGGGCACCTATGACCTTGCGGGCAATGTGGAAGAGTGGACACGTCGACGCAGTGGGGGCACGACGGGATATCACGGCAATTTGAAAGGGCGATATTGGGCGGAGTCGCGCACCTGTCAGCAATCGGTCACGACGCACGGCGACACGTTTCGGTTTTATGAAATCGGTTTTCGATGCTGCAAGGACGTGGAGTGACGGGGTTGCCGAATATTTAAAATAATTCGTAAAAATAAATAGTTACAGCCGATCCGGGAAGGTGTAGGGCATGGGGGTGAGGGGTGAAGCGGCCGAACAGGTTCAACCGCTGCCGTACATTTCGTCGTAATCCTGATGTGCGGCATCGATGATCGCGTGGGCTTCCTTGGCTCCGAGCACCCGTTCGATCTCGACCACGTTGGAGGTTTCTCCGGGAATGAGTTTGTAGGTGAGAAAGTAGTGTCGAAGTCGTTCGACCAGCACTTGGGGGACGTCGCGGATGTCTTGCGCCATGCCCCAGACGTTGTCTTTTTCGAGCACGGCGATGATTTTGTCGTCGGCTTCCTCACCATCGATCATTTGTAACGCGCCGATGACCCGTGCATTGACGAGGATTTCGCCTCGGGAGATGGGCCTTTCGCTCAATACGCAGATATCCAAGGGGTCTCCATCTCCGCGTTTCGAGTTGGGCGACAGGGCTTGCACGCGTTGAGCGCAGAGCGTCCGCGGAATGAATCCATAAAGCGCGGGGGGTTGGGAAGAGCTGCGCTGAGGACGGTCGACACGCAGATAGCCGGTTTCCTTGTCGACCTCGAATTTGACCGTGTCAAAGGGGGTGATTTCGATAAAAGCGTGGACCGTGATCGGTGGTTGGGGTCCTAACGTAAGACCGTGCCAAGGATGCGGACGCCAGCGGTAAAAAGGTTTGGGAAAGGACATGGGCAATGAATGCTGCGCTATCGGCGGTGTGGATGGTATCGCTGTGGCTGTCGGGGGGAAAAGTACGAGTGCTTTCGTTCAGCTCGGATCGGTTTTTTTCTCTTCGAAGACCGCTTGCAGCACGTCAAACATACCTTCCGCGAGGGATTCGTCTTTTTCAATCCGAAAATTCTTGCAATGCGCGGCAGCCATGACGTCTTGCACGACGCGTTCGAGCACGGTGACGGTGTGGGGATGCGCTGCGAGCACCAGGATTTCCGCCGGGCGGGCGACCGAAACGCCTGCTTCGCTCTTTCGTTTGTTGATCGCGGTCCAGCAAGCCACTGCGACGTCGAACGAGGAAGCATCTTCGGGTGGTGCAATCGAGGCGAATTCCGCTTCGGTCGGCCACGGTGCCCGATGAATGCTCGGGTGCCCGGTTTCTTCCGCGAAAACCCACGACCATACCTCTTCGGTAATGAAGGGAACCACCGGGGCAAACATGCGAAGCAGCACGCTCAATCCAAGACGCAAGGATGCGACCGCCGAGCCTCGGGCAGCCTCATCGTCAACTCCGTCGCACGAGCATTCACCTCGTGCCCGCGCCTTGACCAACTCGATATGTGCATCCGTGAAGTGCGTCCAGAAGAACGATTCCGTGGCCATCAACGCGTGGGCATATTCGAAAGCATCGAATGATTCCGTCGCCTTCGAACACATCTGTCGCAACGTATGCACGAAAGCGCGATCCAACTCGCATTGGATCGGATGCACGGAGGCGCTTTGCCCAAGCACGAACTTGCCCGCGTTGAATAGCTTGGTGACCAGTCTTCGACCGACTTTCAGCACCTTTTCATCGAATGCCGTATCCGAGCCGAGCTTGGCATTCGCTGCCCAATATCGCACGCCATCGGCCGTGTACTCATCCAGAAGATGCATGGGCGTCACGACGTTGCCCTTGCTTTTGGACATTTTTTTTCGGTCCGGATCGAGGATCCATCCGGAGATGACCACATGGTTCCAGGGCACTTTGTTTTCGTGAAGCAAGGCTTTTGCGATCGAATAAAAGGCCCACGTTCGAATGATCTCATGGCTTTGCGGTCGGATATCCATCGGAAAAAGCTTCTCGTGCCGCGCGGGGGCGAGCTGCCAATGCGTTCCGATCTGTGGCGTGAGCGAGCTGGTGAACCATGTGTCGAAAACGTCGGATTCCCCTGTAAATCCGCCGGGTTGGTCCCGTTGGGAGGGATCATGTCCAGGGGGTGTATCGGACATCGGATCGACGGGCAAACGCTCACGGGGTGCGACAATGGGTTTGGAATAATCCGGCTGACCCTGTTCATCGAGGGGATACCAGACCGGGAAAGGAACACCGAAATAGCGCTGACGACTGATGCACCAGTCGAGCTGCAAGTTTTCCGTCCAATTGCGATAGCGGCTGCGCATGAACTCCGGATGCCACTGGACCTCGTCTCCTTTGGCAAGCAGCGCTTCTTTTTGATCCATCAAGCGAACGAACCATTGTCGTGTGGTCACGAACTCCAGCGGCCGGTCGCCTTTTTCGAAAAACTTGACCGCATGCTGCAACGGTTTGGGCTCGCCCCGTAACGGGCACTCCGGGCCATGAGCACTGCATTGGGGCATGCGAAGAAGCTCGACCATGATGGCTTTGGCCTGCTTGACGCTTTTGCCCGAGAGCTGCGCGTACGCTTCGTTGGCCTTGTCGGAGTGAAGGCTCTCCCAGCCCTGCACGCCAAATTGCACGGGCATGAGGCGTCCATCACGCCCTACGATTTGCCGCAACGCCAGTTTCTGTTCGCGCCACCAAAGCACGTCGGTGGCATCACCGAAGGTGCAAACCATGAGAATGCCGGTTCCTTTTTGAGGATCCGCGAGTTCGCTTGGGAAAATCGGCACAGGCACGTGAAAAACCGGTGTAATCGCGCGCTTACCGAAAAGATGCCGGTAGCGTGCATCGTCCGGATGGGCGGTAACCCCCACGCAAGCCGCGAGCAATTCCGGACGGGTGGTGGAAATCATCAGAGAATCGTCCGAACCCTCCACCCCGAACACGATGTCATGGAAAGCCCCCGCCGTGGGCCTATCTTCCACCTCGGCCTGCGCGACCGCGGTTTGAAAGTCGACATCCCACATCGTGGGCGCTTCATGGTTGTAAATGTGCTGCTTTTCGAAAAGATCCAAAAAACTAAGCTGCGCCAAGGTTCGACAATGATCGTCGATGGTGGCGTATTGCTCCTTCCAATCCACCGAAAGGCCAATCCGGCGCCATAGATTCGTGAAAGCCTTTTCGTCTTCCGCGGTGAGTTGCAGACAAAGCTCGATGAAATTCGGGCGTGAAATGATACGTGGCTTGTCTTTGGCCGCTTTTCCCGTGGCTTCGGTCAGTGTCAAGCCGGGTTCGTAAGGCACATGGGGATCACAACGGACGTTGAAGTAGTTTTGAACGCGCCGCTCGGTGGGAAGACCGTTGTCGTCCCAGCCCATGGGATAAAAAATATTGCGGCCACGCATGCGCTGATACCGAACGATGACGTCCGTATGCGTATAAGAAAAGACATGCCCGATGTGCAAAGAGCCGGAAACGGTGGGTGGTGGCGTATCGACGGCAAACGTTTCGTGGCGAGGCCGATCGGGGTCATAACGATGGACGTCGTTTTTCTCCCAGGTCGCATCCCAGCGTTTTTCGGCCTCGGCAGCGTCGAAATGCTTGGGCAAAGAGGCGGCATCGATGGTTCGAAACATCTTGTTTTGATTCATGGGACTGAACCTTCCGTCGGCCCGGGGTGGGGCAGGAGCCCCGTAGATCAAACTGGCAACCACGTAAAGAGGGGCGTCGAGGGGTTGTTGACCCTGATCACGAGCAATTTGACGGAATCGTGGGTACGTGACATGACCGTTTCTTGATTCATGGGACTCACTCGATCCACCAGCATTGTTTTTCTCCTGCTGGCGCTTTGTCCTTCGGCGGCGGGCGCGCGGGAAGCTGCCCAACCGATGGGGCCGCTGGATCCGGGGGATGCGGCGTGGGCGAAAAAACAGCCCAAAGCCCCAGCCCGATCCGCGGCCCCCAAAAAAAACCGCTCCAATAAACCCCAACAACCTCCAGCTCCCGCCGTGCGTCGAGCTACCGCTGGTCCCGGAGCCGAACCCCCGCCATCCCCCGAACCTCCGGAACTCCAAGCCCTCCGGCAAGCCGAAAGGGAGCTTTTTGGCACCGATGACCTGCTCGTTCCCTCCGACGGCTGTCCCCCCGAATTGCTCCCCGATGCCAGCAATACGCTGGTGTTTTCTACAGGATTGCCCCCGTCTTCCGTCGCTCCACGAGCCCAAAACACCAGCCCCCAGCCCGATTACTTATCCTCCCTGCGTATGCCCGATGTGCCTGTGAAGTTCACCTCCCGGGTCGTGCAATACCTTGATTTTTATAAGAATGATTCTCGGGGAAGAGCTGTCGCAGCCATCTTTTATCGAAAAAGCGGACGATTCGAGCCCATGCTCCGTTCGGTGCTCCGACACCACGGATTGCCTGAAGATCTCATGTGGGTCGCGGTCGTGGAAAGCGGACTCAACCCCACGATCTACTCCCCCGTCGGCGCCGCCGGCCTCTGGCAATTCATGCCAGAATCAGGAAGGCTTTACGGACTTGTCATTGACCGCTGGGTAGACGAACGGCTGGATCCCGTACGCTCGACCCATGCGGCCGCGATGTATTTGCAGGACCTATATCGACGTTTCGGCACGTGGGAACTTGCTCTCGGCTCCTACAACATGGGTTATGGCGGAATGCTGGCCGCCCTGCGCAAGTATAATACCAATGATTTCTGGGAGTTATCTCGTTTCGAGGCGGGCGTCCCCTGGGAGACTGCCCTTTATGTTCCCAAAATCCTGGCTCTTGCGGTCGTGGGCAAAAACCCCGAGGTCTTCGGTCTCGCCAACCTTACCCGCGATCCTCCAGCCGAATTCGATGAAGTGGATGTCGTTCCCGGCGTCTCCCTCGAATCGGTAGCCAAGGCCGCGGAAGTCGACGTTTCCGATATTGGACAGCTCAATCCGCAATTGCTCGCTTCGAGGATTCCTCCCCGAGCGCCCACGCGTGCCGCGGCTGGCGTATGGACCGTGCGTGTTCCCAAAGGCCACGGAGCGAAGGTCGAAGCCAACCTGGTCCAAACCCGCGTGGCCGAACCCGAACTCGTGCCCTATACCGTCCGTCACGGGGAAAGCCTCGCGGATATTGCCGCCGCCCACGGAACGACCACGCAGGAACTCAGTCGGCACAACGCCCTGACCAGTGATGAACCCATCCGTCCCGGCCTTTTGTTGATGGTTCCTCCCCGCCGAAGGGCCAGTCCCACCACGGAAAAAATCGCCGTGGCCGTTCCCGTGGATCTACAACCCCCCGCGGGATACCAACGCAGGTTTTATCAAGCTGTGGCCGGAGATACCCTTCAGGGTGTCGCCAATGCGTTATCTGTGAGAGTCGACGATCTCATTCGTTGGAACGGCTTGGATGTCAGGGCGCGACTGCATCCTGGGATGCTGCTTCTGACTCTGCTTCCGGCAACGCAAACGCTGTCTCGAGTCCGGTTGCTATCCGACGACGACGTCCAGGTGTTCGTGGTGGGGAGCGATGCTTTTTTCGATTATCATGAGGCGCAAAAAGGCCGTGTTCGCATGGTTACGGTGGTCCAATCGGGGGAGACATGGCGCTCGATCGCTGCCCGTACGGGGTTGAGTCTGGGCATGTTGGAGCGAATCAACCAGCGCTCCCGAAGCACGCCGCTCCAAGAAGGGGAAAAGCTTGTGGTTTATGTCCCCGCATCCAAGGTAGCCGCACAACCCAAGCCAGCGCCGCAAGCTAAGGATCCGGAGCTTTCGACGCCTGAACCATCGGAATCCGTCTCGGAAGATATGCCTTTGGTGCCTCCCCAAGACACGCAAGACAGCGATACCTCTGTTTCTGCCGAGCCTTCTGAGCCTTTGGAAGTCGATTCGAAGTAGCGCTTCTCGCATCCAAAGGGGTCAGCTCTGAGTGAACTCCAACTCTAAAAAAATTATAAATATTCAATAGTTACACAATATCAGAGGGTCGATGGACCCTCGATGCACGAGTTGTTTTTGTTGAGGGTGGCCATGACGACTTGTGGTTGTCTGGCGAGGCACAAGCTCAGGTTATCTTGGTGGGGATGCTGAGCGCGGTACCCTATTGCTGGATTTTACTGTAATCGACCGGATCAAGTGCGCTGATTAGCGGGATTGTTCCAGGCGAAAAGTTCTTCGAGTGCCGTTTTGACGATGGCAGGCGCGGAATCACCCAAACGGACGAACGAGGCATAGCATGTACTATAGGTTTGGGGATCGCTTTGCCAGCGAAGCGCACGCATGGCAATATCCCTTCCGGGTCCGGAGAGCATGGCGACAGTGGTGGGAGTCCATCGAAACGGGGGCAAGGGCCGGGTTACGTTCATCAAGTCCGTGAGGGGAGTGCGTACGAGCAGGGCTTGCCAGGCATCGGCATGGTGGGCTTTCAATGTTTCGCTTCCGGTCATCATCGATTGCAGGTTCTGCTGCAAGATTTCGCTTCGAACCCGACGGACTTCCGGCCAGGCGAGCAGGCGATCCGGTGGTTTTCGGCCTGCATACAGGCGTGAGCCGCACCACCAGGATACGGCGATATCCTGGCGTTGCATCGCGAACACGCTTGCGAAGGTGGCATGTCGGGCAAGGGCTTCGAGGGTGTGTTTTGGGGCTGGCACTTGGGCAAGGATCGCCAGCGCACCATCGAGAATATTTACCGCGCGTCCGGGGGAAAACACCGATTGTAGGTGCGGGTCCGTAGCACGAAGAACATCGTGGATGGCGATGGTCATCAGCCATTCTTCCACGGAGATATCGGGTAAGGTGTCGACGGGATAAAGGTGTCGTGCGTGTCTAACGCGCGCTACGGTCATCGACGATATATCCGTGGGGGAAGCGACGGAGGCAATTTGCTGAGCGAGGGATGGTGCATGGGAGGGTCCGATTGGGTCGAAAGGATAGAGGGGTCCGCCCAGGATCAGGGGTTTGGCGATCCGTTCGAGCCACGCATGAGGAGTGATATTCGTACCCATGATTGGCGCCTAGCGTGGGGGATTATCGAATACGACTTGGGGAATCGGCATAGTCAGGGCCGGTTCGATGGGAAGGGTATTCACGGGAGCCCAAGACTGCCCTTCGATCATGGCTTTTGGCAGCGGCACGAAGGCCTGGTTGGGCACACCGATGGCCGGGACCTGGGGAAGCAAAAACACGTGGTGGTTCGAAGGGGCGCCGAGGGCTTGAAAGAGCACGTCGGAATCGATGGCGGGCACGATGTCATAGCCTGCCGCGAGGAAAACCCGTGGACGCAATTCACGAAGGAAATAACCGATGGGTGTGGTGTCGATCCCCTTTGGGTTGAGTAGAAAAGCGCCGTGCGGTGTAAAAGCGATCGATGCTGTTTTTAGAGTGAGTGTATCGAGCCTATAGAGCATATGCCGAAAGGTAGGATAGTCGGCCGTGGGGATGAACGTTGCTTGAACCTGGCTCCAGGGTTCGATGCTGGGGAGCAGTCGAATGGGGACCTTGGTGGTGGGCACATTGAGTTGTTGTCCGGAGAGCGCTTGCATTCCGGTTCCCCCATGGAACTCCACTCGCGCGAAAGCAGAGACGGAGCCGAGGGTGGGCATGGTGTCGAGCACCAAGGGCTCGTGTTGGTCGCCGAAAAATAACACCAAGCCTTGAGGGGGAAATACAGGGCAGGATTGCAAGGTGATGGGATGGCGATACCCGAGTTGAATGGCGATGCCGGGCGAAACGACGCGCAACGCCGTTACACCGGGAGTCTGTTGAAACAGCGGCAACATCCGTGGGGGAAGGGCTGGCACCTCGAATAGGTAGCGCTGAACCGGTGCGTCATCCAAAGCCGACAAGGGTGGCCACTGGGCAATTCCCACGCGAGCTTCGACACGAGAACGGATGAGGTATTGTACGATGGCGGGACCCATCCCTTCTTCGGCCACCAGCAAGCACGGCCCCGGGTCGCGTCCGAACGCTGGGTCTTGCACGAGGTGCAAGCGTAACAACAATCCCCGCAAGTCAAGGTCCCGTTCTCGATGATACACTTGCGAAAACGAGTTGTGATACAAGACATAATCGCCGTCGGCAGCCATGACTTCGGGAACGTCATAGCCAAAAGGTGCTTGAATATCGCGGTATTGCACAAAATGACGGCTCGACCCGGTGAAGGTATAGCCGAGGGCGACCCGAGCCATTTCGGCGATGCGATCCATCCTTTCGCTGCCCTCTGCCGCAAACGAAAGCACAACCTCTCGCGTGCCCATTTTCGATTTCACGACCTCGATGCGCAACGTGGCCAGCACGTCCGCGAGGGATTGGCAAGAGGTGTAAAGCGATAGGAAGGCGACAAGCCGCTCGAGGGAAGCGAGCAAAACGAGTCCACGGGATCCCAAGGCAACGCCCTTGCCATCGGTACCGAGTCCGGGGAGTCGCAGGCGGCTTTGATGCATCGCGACACGATCGAGCATGGCCGGTAGTGTAATACAGCTTTTTGCCGGTGGATACCGCGGGAATTGCCTAAGCCTCCGAACCCGTTGCCTTGCTGCCAATTCATCGGCGGCTGGCATTGGATGCCGTGTTGTGGTTGCATGAAGGTGGGATGGGCAACGGCGATGGAAACGGCAATTATCTTCACGGACTTCAGGTGTTGGTGTCCGGGATTCGTGTGGCTCTCGATGACCTTGTGACGGCCGGTCACGAGGCAGAATTGGTACGAGAGGAAGTTCGTGATCGGATCGATCTGGTGATCGAATTGCTGCGTGCGTTGCAAGCCCTCGAGGCAGGAAGCGACGGTCGGGTGCAAGTGGTCGATGGGCGTTCGCTGCTATGGCTCGTACGCTGCACGCATCCCGAGGTGTTCATGGGAAAAATGCCGATGGCCGTTTGGGTACGAACGAACGTGCAAGCGGCGTTGGAATTGCTCGATGTGGTGGTGAGTTGGGTACGAGCGGAAGGCACACGTGTGCGTCTGGTCCTCGTGGCACACCCGCCATCGCTATTTGTCGTGGGTTCGCCCTCCGACGGTTATTCGCCGGCAAGTCCATTGGATCGCGAAATGGAGCAGACGATCATGAGTCTTGCGGGCGCGGCGCGTGTGGAAGCCAGCCTGCGCGACTATCCGCGTACGGCGAAACTGGATTTTTTGTTGGCGGAGGAAGATTTCGTGGAGTGAATCCAATCCGATCGTCGTTGCCGTAGAGGCGAACAGCGCCGAATTGCTCCAAGACTTGGCCCTTGGACCGTGAATCAGGTAGCGCCGAACGAGTATCATGCCTCGTGTTCCCGGTCGCTTACTCACGATGACAGCGTCGGTTTTTGCCGCTATTGGCCTGAGTTGTCCCCCCGCTGGTTGGCAACAAGATACGGCTGCGGCAGGGCCCGCGGAACCCATCGCGGTTGCAGAAGCACCAGCCACGATAGAGGAGCCCCTTGTCGTATTCGACACGCCGTTGTCGGCGGAGCCTCTGTCCGAAGGCCAAGAACCATCCGTCGAAGAACCTTCCCCTTCGGATCTCGAGGCGGCCACGGGTGAAATCGAAGTCGAACCCATCGACGAGACCGAAAACGAACGCGAATTGGCCGAAGAACCGATTCCCCCCCCACAGCAAGCCTTCGAACTCGTGGCCCTGCGAAAGGAAACCTGGATTTTTGCGGAGCCCAAGTGGGGATCGCGCCGCATCGGATACCTCCGTGCGGGCATGTCCGTTCGTCGTCACGAGCATCCCGCTGGCTTCAAGCATTGCCAACAAGGGTGGTATCCAATCGAGCCCCAAGGCTTCGTATGTGTTGGAAAATCCGCCACATTAGAGAAGCACCACCCGATGGCCGAGGCCGCGGGACACCCTCCGAACCGCGGATTGGCAATGCCCTATCCCGTGGTCATGGCGGATTATCCACCTCCCCCACGCTACGTTCGTTTGCCCACGGAAGCCGAACAACAAGAGGTAGAACCGGATCTCGCCAAACACCGCCAACGAGGCAAGGACCTTTCCGCATGGGAAAGCTTGCTCGGAGATGTTCCCGGTTCCCTGCTTTATCAACGATCCTTGCCCTCTCCTCACGCCAAACCGCGTCCGCAAGGCATCCTGCACACCGGACGTCCCGTGCCGCGCACCGGCTTTGGTTTGTTACAAGTCTTTTCCTGGACAGACCGGGTGTTTGGCGTCACGACGGACCTCGATCTGATTCCCCTCGACCGCACCAAAGCTGTTGTCCGCTCGACGATGGTGGGAACCCATCTCGTCGAGGATCAAGGCTTGCCCCTCGCCTTCGTGCATGCGCACGGCGTTCGGCAGTATCGGATCGATCTCGAGACGCGGGCGGTGCAAGACGCGGGGGAGGTTCGTTTTCGGGAAGGCTTTTCTCTGACGGGGCGGCGTGTTCGCGCGGGGGAAAACGTGTATCTCGAGACGAAAGAGGGAACGTTTTTGCGGGAAGGGCCCCGTATGGTGATCGTTCCGGCCCTCCAGGAAGTCCCCTCATGGGCCAAAGCTGGCCGAAAATGGATCGATGTATCCATTCTTCGTCAGACGCTCGTGGCGTATGAGGGAACACGTCCGGTGTTTGCGACGATGGTTTCCACGGGAGCCGATGGTCTTGGCGATCCGAAAGAAACGCATTCGACCGTGCTTGGCGCGTTTTTGATTCACACCAAACACGTATCGGCGACCATGAGCAACGATGAGCCTGGGGATGTGTATGACCTTCAGGATGTGCCTTTCGTGCAGTTTTTCCATGAGGGATATGCGCTTCACGGGGCGTATTGGCACGACGGTTTTGGGACGCCGCGATCGCATGGGTGCATCAATTTATCGCCTTATGATGCGGCATGGTTGTTCGGCTGGACGGATCCGGAGGTGCCAGAAGGGTGGCACGGTCGGTTGCAGCTTCGTGGGGGAACGTTGGTTTATACGCATCCTTGACTCATAAAAGCGCGTATAATCGATAGGTTACGAGTCTTTTGGGCGAGGTGAGGGGGATGGTTTCTTTCAAGGGGGAGACCAAGCGGTGATAACACGGCCCCGACAGGGTTACTCCACCACGGTGCCTTTGCTTCTACCACGTAGAGGCAGGCATTTTCACGGCAAAGATGCCATGTTGCGCTCCCATCCAGTGCCGATTGCACCTTTGATGAGGACGATTGGATACGAGTCTATCCCTTGTTCATGATAGCGTGGTACCAGTATTTAAATATTGATTATCAATAGCTTACGAGCTTGGGTGCAAGTCGATGGGGATGGTTTCCTTCATGTCGGGCCAACCCTTGATGTCCAGATGAAGCAAGACACTCCACTGCACACGATTGTTGACCGATCGGAACGAAGGGGCCGCGTGCTCCGGCACTTGCAAGTCGCAGGACAGTTCCAGGGGTTGGTTTTGAAAAAATGCCAATGATCCACACAGCTCCGCATCGATCTTGTCGAGATCCTGGTGATAGCGAGTACGGCTTTTTCCGCTCCCGCGCCAGGCGATTTCCTCACCGTACAAGGTGGCTTTGGCATAGCGAAGCCTTCCGTTCGAGTTTGGAGTGAACGCGGCTTGTATTCGCAACGTCTCTCCCCGAGTCGCGGTGGGAGGATCGATCGTGACAGATAGCGCTCCCACCATCCGTCTTGCCACCAGATTTCTCAAGTCGTTCCAGGCGAATTTGAGCATGACACCGGCGACGAAGACCATCGGGATCAGGAAAGGGACGGAGGATCCGTGGATGGTTTGTTGCGCTATTGCCAATACCAAGAAGATCGATCCGAGGATGAGCGTCAGGACACGGTTTTCCCATTTCGACTGGGATCTGGGACCATTGCCGAGTTTATGATGCTTTGCGGATAGATGGGGTTGTTCGCGATAGGCTGCCGATGCCTTGCGTTCGGCCGCCAGAGGCAGCAGCATGAGGGGTTCGCTCGCGCGTGGATCGATGGCCCAGGGCACATCGGCGCGAGCCTCCACGAACCAATTCACGTGGACGATCGATCCCTGATAGCTGACGGGTCCTGCAGGCGCAACGAACGAAAAAGGATATTGATAGGATTCACCGGGGTTCCAATCGAACGTCCCCAGGGATTCATGAACGTATTTTTCTGAATCGGTATCCCCTTTTCCGCCTGTTTTCCAACACAAGTGGGGGACCAAGGCATCGCAGTGGCAGGATGCGTTTGCGACGACGTCAATCGTTCCCGAGATCGTGTCTCCTGGCGAATACACGGGTGGGTTTCGGTCGAAGCGGATGCTTATGTTACAGGAAGCCATTTTGTTTTCTGGAGCGGGTGGTTGGACTCGACAAGGCTTTCGACAATGGCCCGTTCCAGGCCTGTTCCAATCTACCACACACAAGTGCGCCCGTTCGTGCCGATGACGCCGTGGATCCATGAGCGCATGAGCCAGTGGCCGCGTTGGGATCATCGAAGCGAGGTACTGGATATAATTCGTTTATAATCAATATGTTACAGGCTTGGCAACAAATCGATGGGGATGGTCTCTTTCAGATCCGGCCAGTTTTCGATGTCCAGGTGAAGCAAGACACTCCACTGCACATGATTGTTGAAGGAACGGAACGAAGAGGCTGCGTACTCCGGCACTCGCAAGTCGCAGGACAGTTCCAGGGGTTGGTTTTGAAAAAACGCCGATGATCCGCACATCTGCGCCTCGACCCTGTCGAGATCCTGGTGATAGCGAGTACGGCTTTTTCCGCTCCCGCGCCAGGCGATTTCCTCGCCGTACAAGGTGGCCTTGGCATAGCGAAGCTTGCCGTTCGAGTTCGGAGTAAACGCAGCTTGTATTCGCAATATCTCTCCCCGTGTTGCGGTAGGAGGATCAATCGTGACGGACAGCTTTCCCACCCTCTGTCTTGCCACCAGATTTTTCAAGTCGTCCCAATCGTATTTGACCGAGACACCGAATAGAAAGGATAGGAGGAACAGCGCGATAATGATGCCGGGGTTGGGTGAGCTGTCGGCTAGTTGCAGTATTGCCAATATCAAGAGGGCCAATCCGAGAATGATTATCAGGACACGGTTTTCCCATTTCGACTGGGATCTGGGACGATTGCCGAGTTTATGATGCTTCGCGGATAGATGGGGTTGTTCGCGATAGGCTGTCGATGCCTTGCGTTCGGCTGGCAGAGGCACCAGCAGGAGGGTTTCGCTCGCGCGTGGATCGATGGCCCAGGGCACATCGGCGCGAGCCTCTACGAACCAATTCACGTGGACGATCAGCCCCTGATAGCTGACGGGTCCGGTAGGGGCAAGAAACGAAAAAGGATATTGATAAGATTCACCGCGTTTCCATTCGAACGTCCCCAGGGGCACGACATCGACTTTTTCTGAATCGGTATCCCCTTTTCCGCTTGTTTTCCAAGACAAGTGGGCGGTCAAGGCATCGCATCGGCAGGATGCGTTTGCGACGACGTCAATCGTTCCCGAGATCGTTTCTCCCGGCGAACACGCGGGTGGGTTTCGGTCGAAGCGGATGCTTATGTCACAGGAAGACATTTTGTTTTCTGAAGCAAGCGGTTGGACCCAACAAGGCTTACAGCAATGCCCTTTTCCAATCTACCACATACGGGCGTGCCGTTTTATGCCGATGACGCTACGGATCCATGAGCGCATACGCCACTTTCCGTGTTCGCTTTCCCGATGCGAAGGGTTGGATATTACGTGTTTATTATCAACAGGTTACGCGCTTGGCAGTAGGGTGATCGGAATGGTTTCCTTCAGATCCGGCGAGTTCTCGATGAGTAGGTGAATCTCGAGATTCCACTGCACGCAGTTGTTGGACGAATCGAAGGAAGGAGCCGCATGGTTTGGCACGGGCAACTCGCAGGATAGCTCCTGCGGTTGGTTTTGATAAAAGGGCAAGGCTTCGCACATCTGCCCTTCGATTTTATCGAGATCGTGTTGGTGTCGAGTGCTGTCGTCTGTGTCCCTCATCGTCCAGGCGATTTCCTCACCATGCAAAATGGCCTTCGCGGAGCGAAGTCGTCCGTTCGATTTGGGCGTGAAATGGACACAAACCCGCAACGTATCTCTCCGGGTCGCGGTGGAAGGATCGATCGTGATGGACAGATTCCCCAACCTCTGTTTTGCGAATCGATTGCGCAGCTCTTTTCAACTGAGTGTGGACATGACGGAGAGGAAAAGCGCGTTCAGCAGAAGGAAGAGCCCAATGTGCGCTCGGGTGATCACAAGGAATATGTTCGTCACAAGCAGCATCAATCCGGTGATGATCGTCACGACAGGTATTTTCGGTTTTGAGAAATCCCTGGGAGGATTGCCGGATAGAGCAGGGAACGCCGATGGATAGGGTTGTTTGCGCTGGGTGGCCGATGTGTCACGTTCGACCGTCGAAGGCTGTAGCGTGATGGTTTCACACGCGTTTGCACTGAGTTTCCGCCAGGGCATGTCCACGCGGGTTTCCACGAACCACTCCACGTGGATGATCGTTCCCTGATAGCTGACGGGCCCCGGAGGCGCCGAAAAGGAAAAAGCGTACCGATAGGATTCACCCTCCTGCCATTCGAACGCCCCCAGTGT
The DNA here is from genome assembly GCA_002070115.1 of Deltaproteobacteria bacterium ADurb.Bin207. Classification (GTDB taxonomy): domain Bacteria; phylum Myxococcota_A; class Polyangia; order Polyangiales; family Polyangiaceae; genus MWCO01. The sequence goes on along the minus strand of MWCO01000006.1, from coordinate 26,026 downwards.
TTCCTGTTCGACGACTTCGGTATCGCTATTTCCCCTTCCACTTGTTTTCCAGTACAAATCGACGGCCAAGTCATCGCATCGGCAGGATTCATTGGCCACGACGACAATCGTCCCGGATATCCTCTCCCCTGGCGAATACACGGGTGGGCTTCGATCGAGGACGATGCTCATGTCATAGGTGGACATCTTCGACTCCGGAAAGAAGAGGGTGGCTTCCACCAGACAGTCTACAAGGGGAGACTATCACGTGACGGATCGATTTCGATTGGGCCTTTGGTGATTTTTCCCCAAGAAAAGCGCGGTATCAATTCATGGGGGGTGAGCCATGGCTCATTCTGGTCTGCCAGACCCAACGCCTGCGCAAGTCGCGCGATGAGCTTTCGAGGATCGACGCCCGCGTTACGATGGTCCCGAACAGGAATTCCAGACGCGCGTTTGGCGAGTTTTTCTCCGTTTGGACCGACCCATAGCGGCGCATGCGCGTACGATGGCGGTTCGGTTCCCAAACAGCGCATCAAGAAAATCTGACGAGCAGTTGAGGAAAGAAGGTCCGCGCCGCGCACCACATGCGTGATTCCCTGCGCGAGATCATCGACCACGACGGCAAGCTGATAGGCAAATACCCCATCGCCCCGACGCAACACAAAATCACCGACGTCTTGGCTTAATTGAGAACTCTGTTTTCCGAAAACGGCATCCTCGAATTCGATGAAGGTATTGGGTGGTATGCGCAATCGTGTGGCCGGGGGGCGTCGGAAGCTTCTGGACTGCGTGAGTTGACGGCAACTGCCCGGATATATTGGTGTTTTTTCGTTCCCGGACGGTGCGCTGGCCAGCGAGATCTCCTTGCGCGAACAGTCGCAGGGATAGGTAAATCCACCATTTTCGAGTTGTTGGAGAGCGGATTCATACGCCCTCGTTCGCTGACTTTGGTGAAGTATCCCTTCTGGTTCCTCATCCCAATCGAGCCCCAGCCAACGCAAATCCTCGAGAATGTGTTTTTCGCTGTCGGGCCGTACACGCGGTGTGTCGATATCCTCGATTCGCAGGACGATTGAGCCTCCCACGGATCTTGCCGCCAACCACGCGCATAGCGCGGTCGAGGCTCCTCCCAGGTGAAGGTCGCCGGTAGGGGAGGGCGCGAATCGTCCGCGATACCGCACGTTCAAGTCCCTTGCCCCACTCGCTTCCATACCGTCCATCGTGCGCCGTCATAGGCTTTTTCGAAACGAGTAGAGGCGGGGGTAAATCCGCTCCCCCGCACCAAGACATAATCGTAATAAGGCCATATTTCTTCCATTCGAACGCGCTCGGGCGTCCACTCCCATCGTCTTCGGGCCGGTCCTCCAGGTGGGGGAGCTTGACCCGGTAGAAAATCGAAAGGCCAATGGGGATAGCCCGCGAAGGTGAACATCACCACGCCTCCCTTTTCCGCCTGCACCCAGGAGCCGAAGTGAATGAACGGTTGATGATGGGTGATTTGCGATCCCTTGTCGAAAACGAGAGTGCATACCTTGCTGTTGTTTGCGATGACCGCCTTGGCATCATCGAAATCGCCAACTTCCTCGAGTTGAAACTGCACGAAGTGGCGAGCCGTGTCGAACGTCGAACCCGCGGCGACCACGAGGGCAGCGAAGGTGAGCACGTGGCCGCGCCATCCCCGTGGAAAGGCAAGAAGCGGGATCGCGGTGATGGCCACCAGAATGGCAAACCGTTGCGCGAGCGGCCAGATGAAGTCGTGCCCCACCGGCGTCGTGAAGTAAAAAACCACGCAAGCGATCGGCACCAAGGCGTAACGCCGTGATCCCGGCAACAATTTTTCCTTTTGCCCAAGCCCGACGGCAAGGGTTGCGATCACCAAAAGACCATAAATAATGAGCCAGCGCTCATCGCTATCATCGCGAAATACGTTGGTGAACCATGCGGGTATCTCCGATAGCGCGGCATCGAGTTTGCGGACTCCCGCTTCCTGCGTGAGCAAGCCCTTCGTGGTTCGACCCGCATCCGTGGCTGTGGTCCACCACGTGACAAGCGCCAAGGCGGGTAGTGCGGGAGCCAGAGTCCGAAGCCATCGCGTGGGTGAAAACCAAGGAAAAACAGCCGCGATTCCGATCCCCAGCAGCCCGAAGGGGATGATATGGGTGAAGAAACACGCTACCGAGATACCGGCCAATAGCAATCCTGTCGTCCAACAAGGTTTGCGCGTATGGCGCAGCGCCACCGACAAGCCCCAAAACATCAGCGGCAATCCAAGAAGAAACGGCATCAGGCCGTAGATGAACAAGACGTTGGTCAACAACGGGACGACAAAAAAGCTGATTCTTGCATCCCGCCCCATCGCCAGCAGCAGCGAACGAAGGGCAAGCACAGTGCCCGCGAAGTAGGTGCTCATCAACACCACGTTCGCGAACGCGACTCCGATCACGTAGGCAAGCGCGCTGCCCAGCAAATAATATAGAAGATAGTGGGTGTTACCGAGGTGAAGCTCGAAGTGTTGACTAAAACCAAAATACGGATCCCGGAAGCTGTGCAGCACGCGAATGGTAGCTACATGGTACGGAAGATCTTGGATCGGGGGATACTTGACGATCCAGGCGGGAGCGGATGCGCCAAGGGCCACGAGCCAATACGGCAACTCGGCAAGCATACGTCGCAAGCGGTAAGGGCGCATTGTGGGAGACACTACAACGGACAAGGGTTGTCACGCCACGACGTTGACTGCCGGCGTCTTTTTGGAAAACTTACGGTCAGAGGATGCTGGGTGGAATCCGCGGGCATGGCCACCGTGGTGATGTATCGGGTCCTGGGTGGTCGATCGAGCGGGTGACCAAGTTCTCACCAGGGATGTGGTTTATGTTTCCCAACGTCTTTCGGAATCGATCCCCGATCCATGAAAGAATCCACACTATCCGAATACGGATAGAACGAAGAGGTCGATCACGCGCCGTCGTTTAGTCTTCCCATTCGTCGAGCCAGGCCATTTGAATGGCTTCCAGGTGACTTTCCGTGGATTTATCGGGATCATCCTCGAAGTCGTCGAGTTCACACACCCATCGATGCAAGTCCGTGAACCGAATTTCGAGCGGTTTCACATCCGGGTGCGCGTCGAACAAGGCTTGTGCGATCTCTCGTGCATCCGACCACTTCATGTATGCTCGTCCTCCCATGCCTTGCGGCTCTCTTCCGAAATCTCCACCTCGATGATTCCCTCTTCGAGGATTTTAGCTTGGCATCCGAGTCGCGAATTTTCTCGTACATCGAAGGCCTTGTCGAGGATGTCGTCCTCTTCATCCTCCATTTCACTGAGCAGTTCTGCTCCGGAGAGAACGTAGACGTGGCAGGTGGAGCACGCGCACACGCCTCCGCACGCGTATCCTTCCGGAGCATTGCATTTTTTCGAAGCCTGCAAGATCGTGAATCCCACGGGGACCTCGACTTCCAGATTCTCCTTTGGGTAGCGAACGATCGCCATTGCATCTATCCCTTCTCGGTCTGTTGGCCCAAGTGGGCCTCGATGCCACCCGCGTTTTCGACCGAACGCGCCACGTCCTCCACGCCTTTTCCTCCAATCGCCTTGGCGATGGCCCGATCCATCCGTCGTCCCGCCCACGCTTTCGTCAGCATATCCAGGTGAGCCACGGCACTTTCGATGGGCGCCACTTTATCTGCTTTCAACGATGCCTCGAGCGCATCGATGGCAGTCAACACGTGCGCATGCTCCACCACATTGAGCAAGTCTCCGTCGGCGTCGAGACCCTGCCGCGTGGCCATGAGGATGCGCTGAGCTTCCACCCTTTGCTCCGCGAGTCTGCGCGCTGCCAGATCTTCTTCTCCGTGGTCGAGAGCATCGAGCAACATATCCTCGATCTGATCCTCATCCAAACCATAACTCGGTTTGACTTCCACCTGCTGTTCGATACCGGTTTTGATCTCCCGCGCAGACACATGAAGCAGTCCATCAGCATCGACATGGAACGTCACTTCGAGCCGTGCTAGGCCAGCCGGCATGGGCGGGATGCCTCGCAGCGTGAAGCGCGCCAACGACCGGCAGTCACTCGCAAGCTCCCGCTCTCCTTGCACCACATGGATCTCGAATCCCGTCTGATTGTCCGCATAGGTGGTGAAGGTCTGCTTTGCTCCCGCGGGGATCGTGGTGTTCCTCGGTAGAATTTTCTCGGCCACGCCACCCATCGTCTCGATACCAAGCGATAGCGGAAGAACGTCGAGCAACAGGACGTCATCGGCGTTGCCTTCCCCCGCAAGCAAGTCCGCCTGCACCGCGGCCCCAAGAGCCACCACTTGATCCGGATCGATATTTCCCAACGGCTCTTTGCCAAACATCTGCTGGACAAACGATCGCACCGCTGGAATTCGTGTCGAACCTCCGACCAAAATGACCCCATCTAGCGCCTCTGGTGTGAGTTCCGCATCGCGCAATGCCCGACGGCAGGCCGGTCCCGTTTGCTCTACGATCGGCATGATCAAGGCGTCAAACGCCTCACGCGTGAATCGTTTGCATACGGTGGCTCCGCCTTTGGCGGGCAATTCGACATCCACGACATCCTGATCGGTCAGTGCATGTTTGGTTTGTCTTGCTGCATCCATGGCGAGACGAACGATCTCGGGTGTACGCTCGCTGGGATCGTCGAATCCCATTTCCGAAAGCAATACCGATGCCATGGCGCGATCCATGTCATCGCCGCCCAGCGCGCTATTTCCGCCAGTCGAGCGGACCTGGAACACGCCATCATCGAGTCGCAAAATGGTGATGTCGAACGTACCCCCACCCAGATCATAGACAGCGAACGTACCGTTTTTGTTGCCGTCGAGGCCGTAAGCGAGCGCGGCGGCGGTAGGCTCGTTGAGCAGACGCAGCACTTCGAGGCCAGCGAGTCGGCCGGCGTCTTTCGTGGCCTGTCGCTGCGCATCATCGAAGTAAGCCGGTACGGTGATGACGGCGCCGCCTACGTTACGCAGCACGCCCTCCGCGTTTTTTTTGAGCTGTTTCAGGATTTCCGCGGATACTTCCACCGGATTCACGATCCGGTCCCGCACACGCATCTTGATGACCTTGGCGTCGGTTTCGTCTTCAGATGCCACGAATCGGTAGGTACCGAGCAACTTGGTTTCGGCATCATCGGCGCCGCGCCCCACGAATCGCTTCACACTGGCGATCGTGTCTCGAGGGTGGGTGGGCGCGAGCATTATGGCTTCTTTGCCTACGATGATTTGTCCATGCTCGCCGTAATGGACGACAGAGGGCAGCCGAGGGTCTCCATCACAATCGGCGACACAACGAGGTTGACCATCGACGACATAGGCGACGATGGAATTGGTGGTGCCAAGGTCGATGCCAATGGGTTTGGGAGCCGCTTTTGGGTCGAAGATATCGATGAGACTCACAGCAACTCATCCTCCAAGGCGCTGGCTTCCTCGAGGAAGCGGCGCACATAACGAAGTTCTGCAAGGACCGGAAGGGCGGTTTGCGGGTCGTGGGAAAATGCCTTGGTTAGCGCATCTAGTACGCGCGCTTGTCTGTCTCGCATGGTTGCGGATAGATCTCGCAATCGCGGAAGGTCTTTGGAAGCACGGGTTTCCGCAAGGGCTTCCCGCTGCTCCATCATTTCCATGAGTAGTTCGGGGTCCGCCTTGGCCGACGATGTTTCTCCGCTATCGATGCCATGAAGGTTCAACAATGCTTCGGCGCGTCGGACGGGATCGCGAAGCGTGCGCCAGGCTTCGTTGACCTCGATGGCGCGCGACAGGGCGAGTCTTCGTTCGGAAGCGGGACGTCCCACGAAGCGATCTGGATGAAGGGCGCGAGACAATTCCCGATGTCGATGTTCGGCGGCATCGAGATCGAGGTCAAAACGAGGTTCGAGTTCGAGGATTTTGAATGGATTCATCAAAGGCAACTCCCGGTGCGGGGAGTCTACTTCACGGTGAAAGAGGTACCGCAACTACAAGAGGAGGCTTCATTGGGATTTCGAAATTTGAATCCTTGCTTCATCAACGTTTTTTCGAAGTCCAATACGGTGCCCATCAGATAAATCAGGCTTTTTTTATCGACGACGATACGTACTCCCTCCGTTTCGAATACTCGATCCCGGCTGCGGGGTTCGTCATCTTCATACTCGATGACATAATTGAATCCGCTGCACCCCCCGCCTCGAATGCCGAGCCGAATGGCGGCCCCAGGCGTGCCCCGCTTGGCCAACGCCGCGCGGGCCGCTTCCAGTGCCGCGGGCGTAAGCGTGATCGGCACTTTTTTTCCTTCCGATTGTTCTGCCGAACTCGCTTGTTCCGATGTTTTGGCCTCGACATTGTCCGTCATGATGATTGTCCTGGATGCGGGGAATGACCGTGGATGGCTCACCGTTCGGGTTGCGATGACACGATGGGAAGTGAGCGCTTTCCCTCCGATGGCGCATTAGGCGTTTCTTGTGCTTCCTGCGCGGGTTCCGGATCGTCTTGCGTTTGGGTTTGGAGGGCACGTTTGGCTTTTTGCTTCCGACGAAAATCCTCGATGGCGCTTTTGATGGCATCTTCGGCGAGTACGGAGCAATGAATTTTCACCGGTGGAAGATTCAGTTCTTCCGCGATATCGCGGTTTTTGATTTTGGTTGCTTCCTCGAGGGTGCGACCTTTGAGCCATTCGGTGGCGAGCGAAGAGGAGGCAATGGCAGAGCCACAGCCGAAGGTCTTGAACTTCGCATCCGATATCTTGCCATCGTCGTCTACGCGTATTTGTAGGCGCATGACGTCACCACAGGCTGGCGCTCCCACGAGGCCCGTGCCGACGTTGTCATCGTTTTTGTCCATCGACCCAACATTGCGAGGATTCTCGTAATGATCGATGACCTTGTTGCTATACGCCATGAGGGATCCTCTTTTTCTTTTGATGCTTCATTGGCGGATTGGATCCGCATCAGCAACGATTCTTCGTGATGGGCAACACGGCTCGGTTAATCAATGAGCTGCCCATTGAACCGACTTGAGGTCGATTCCTTCCTTGTACATTTCGTAAAGCGGGGACATCTCCCGGAGTTTTCGAACTTTTTCCACCACGAGCTTGGCCACATAATCGACTTCTTCTTCCGTGGTGAAGCGGCCGATTCCAAATCGGATGGATGAATGTGCGAGTTCGTCCCCCACACCCATGGCTTTCAGGACATAGCTGGGTTCCAGACTGGCGCTCGTACAAGCCGAGCCACTGGAAACGGCCACATCTTTGATGGCCATCATCATGGCTTCGCCTTCCACGAAAGCGAAGCTGAGGTTGAGATTGCCGGGCAACCGATGCTCGATCGAGCCGTTGAGATTGACCTCTTCGAGATGGTCTTGGATCCCATGCCGAAGCTTGTCTCGTAACGTTTTTGTGCGCTCGGACTCCTGCGCCATCTCCTGTTCACAGATTTCCACCGCTTTGGCAAAGCCCACGATACCGGGAACGTTGAGCGTTCCCGATCGCATGCCGAACTCATGCCCGCCACCGTCCATCTGCGCCACCAGGCGCACCCGTGGTTTGGAGCGACGCACCCACAGGGCGCCGATACCTTTTGGCCCGTACATTTTGTGTGCGGAAATCGAAACCAAGTCGGCATGCGTTCGAGTGACATCGAAGGGGATTTTGCCCAGCCCTTGCACCGCATCGGTGTGCAGCAGCACGCCTTTTTCACGTGTAATGGCGCCGATCTGTTCGAGCGGTTGAATGGTGCCTACTTCGTTGTTCGCGAGCATCACGGACACCAAAATGGTTTTGTCCGTGATGGCTTTTCGAATTTCATCCGGGTCCACGAGCCCTTGTCGATCGACCGGTATGTAGGTGATTTCGAATCCTTGTTTTCGCAAACGCTTTGCCGTGTCGAGGATCGCTTTGTGTTCGATGGTGGTCGTAATGATGTGATTGCCTTTGGAAGCGTAATAATCGGCCACTCCCTTGAGCGCGAGGTTGTCCGCTTCCGTCGCACCCGAGGTGAACACCACTTCTTTGCCGCTCGATCCTCCAAGAAATGCCGAGATTTTTTCCCGAGCCGCCTCTACCGCCGCTTCCGCGGTCCACCCATAGGCATGGCTACGGCTTGCCGCGTTTCCGTACTTCTCACTGAAATACGGCATCATCTCTTCGAGTACGCGCGGATCCACTGGTGTGGTCGCGCTATAGTCCATATAAATCGGTAGGTTGACCGCCATGGATCATTCCCTCTCCGCGCCGGGGCACGGCGATACGTGAGCAGATAAACCCGCCACCAAGTCCGGTGGCTCGATGTCATCGTCATGCAAAGCGCACTGTTGACACTCCGTGATCAATCGATCCGGTTCACACGCATCGCACGACTCCAAATAAGCAAGACTCGAGGCAAGTTCCCTTTCGAGAACACGCAGCCGCTCGAGCTGGGATCGCGTATCCGCAAGCTGTTTGCGATAAACCTCCCGCATCCGGATCATCGCTCCGGGCGCTGATAGGTTTTCCCATTCTTGAATCACCGCGCGAATGTCACTGAGCGACATCCCAAGCTCTTGCAACTTCGAAATCCATCGCGTCCGAATCACCGCATCGGGACCAAACAATCGATACCGACCCTTGGAGCGACTTCGGGGACGAAGAAGTCCCATTTCCTCATATAGATGAATGGCTCGAACCGTTTTCCCTGTCTCTTGGGCCAAGTCTCCCACACGCAACAAAGTCGGTTCCCCTGTCTCACGATCGCGACTAGATTGCGCCCGCGCAGGTTCGTCGATCACGGAAAGACGCCGATTTTGGGCTTTTTTGTCTTCCGTGTCGTGTTGTCCCGATTTCTGGTTCATCGAACCCTTACGTATGCGTGAGCGTTGTTGGGCATATATGGCCCGAATGCCCCTTCGTCAAGACCCGAGTGACTAACAGACCTGCCAGGGTCAACGAAAAAGATATTCGTGATAAATACAGTAAATTGAAGAAATAGCGAACTGCGTGTGGTTTCTCATCTCCCTATCTCCCCCGTGCGTCGCTGTTTCGTGCCACGGCCGAGCCGAAGGGCTATTCCAAGGCCGGGTCGAATCGCTCGGGGCGGTTTTGCACACACATGGCTTTTCTTCATCGAAAGCTGTTTAGCAGCGCATCAGCTCATGCTCGGATGTTCGTTTGCTAGACGAATGGCTCGTTCGAGCGGCCACGGCCGACTCGTGGGAAGCGGTGCTCGACAAGTGAATTATCGATGAAAAATCAGTAGGTTACGCGTGTCACGGACCAGCAGGTTTCCCTCTGGGTGCAAGTATTTTTGGGGGAGGCTTTTTGCAGGCTTTGCAGCGGGCACAGGTGGGTTCTAGAAGGAACGAACGGGGCGTAGTCCTGTATCACCATCCCGTTCGGCGGGATCGAGCCCCGCTCTGGCCGCCGAACGGCATTGTCCAATGGCTTGTGACCATGAGCCACCCCGAAGAACTCGCATGCCAGAGCCCTCGTTGACGATCGGATCGTTCACCTTTTCCGGTCCGTACGGAACGAGGCAATCCCAAACCCATTCCATGACATTTCCGGCCATATCGGAGAGGTTCCAGGCATTCGGCGATTTCTCTCCCACAGGGTGAGGTTCGTCTGAGGAGTTACCGCAATACCAACCGTAATCGCTCAAGACGTCATCGACTTCGCAACTGCTCGGGTCTTTCTCGATTGAACCCTGTGGCAAAGGCGTTGTCGTTCCCGCTCGTGCAGCAAACTCCCATTCTGCTTCCGTAGGCAGACGATACCCCTCGCACTGTAGCAAACCCCCTCCTGTCGTCGTGACCTTGTCACACAAGAAATCGGGACCCGGCTCCGAGCATCCTTCCAACGCGTAACACGGTGCCAATCCTTCTTTTTCCGACAACGCGTTGCAATACGCCAGCGCTTCCCACCAGTTCACATTCTCCACCGGGCATGATTCACAGCCTTCAAAATACGATGGTTGGTAACCCATGAGCGATTGCCATTCGCCTTGCGTTACTTCTGTTTTCTTCATCACGAACGAACGTGTGAGGGTGACCTCATGGGCAGTCTCCGTATCCGCTCGACCTGGTTCTTGTTCGGGGCTTCCCATGATGAATACGGCTGGTGACACCAACACATAGCCCTCTGGTACGACAAGCCCGGCCTCGTTTTCGACATCGGCAGACACCGTATCCGTCGCGGCGTCGGCAGAATCCTCCCCTACGGCGTCTGAACCTGCATCGAAGTCAGAATGAGAATCGGAAGCACCAGCCTCTTGCGGCGTGGGGTTTTCTTCCGTTGTTTCACAAGCAGACAAAGCAAGAGCAAACGACAAACCGATCATTACGTTTCTGAGCATGGCTGCACTTCCTTGTTGACAGATGCAAGCATGCCAGAGGTCGTAGCCCGACGGAAGGAGTCATGGCATTTGCACCTGTCAATCCGCTATGAGGAACCAATTGCATGAAAGTCGCGGATAGGTATAGTCATCTTCTTTTCCGATTTCTGAATGTTGATGAGACCGCATGACTTCTGACGTGACCCTTTTTGCCTCCCATCTTGGGGATCCTGAAGCTACGCAGGCTGTTCCGAAAGAAGAATTGACCCTGCTACGGCGTGTTCTCCACCATCTCGAGGAGCGTCGAGCCGCAATCCCGGCTCTTCAAACCTACGACGCTGAACTCATATCGCTTCGTGATCAGGTATCCGAGGCAAGGCTCGAAGACGTGCCTGCGTTACTCGCCCAGATGGAGCGGCTTGCGGGCATCAGCGCGCAACGTAATGAATTGCGCGTCAATCTCGTCGACCCGGGCAACCCCTACTTCGCGCACCTTGCCATGCGAGAGCAGGACAGAAGTGGTACGCGCGATCGCGAAGTGCTCATCGGACGAACCACCTACATCGATGCTGCTTCCAATATTCGGATCGTCGATTGGCGTCACGCGCCCGTGAGCCAAATTTATTATCGTTATGCGGAAGGTGATGTGTATGAGGAACGATTCGGCGATCGAGAAGTGGAAGGTGAGCTTCTGATTCGCAGGACTGTAACGATACATAAGGGCTCTTTGGTTCGAATCGCGACACCGCAAGGAACGTATGTGCGCCAACAAGGCGACGATTTTCGGTTGATACCCCCGCGAGCCGCGGACTTGTCGGGGGGACAGGGAAAGGCGACACGTCCGGCAGAAGCCAAGTCACGCGGAAAGCTCGGTGTCGGGCCCGATGGACAACAGCGTATCGATCGGCACTTGCCCGAGATCTCAGCCCTGCTCGACCCTCGCCAATTCGACCTCATCTCTCGTACGGATTCCGGCATCGTTGTGATTCAAGGGGGCGCTGGAAGTGGGAAAACCACCATCGGATTGCACCGTCTCGCCTTTCTGAATTATCAAGGTCCAAAAAAGTTCGCAGGCGAGCGCATGATGGTAATTACCACCAGCAAAGGGCTCGTCTCCTACACGTCCGAGGTCCTGCCCGCCCTCGGCGTTCGCGATGTGCAAGTCCATACTTTTCCCACGTGGGCGCAACGCATGCGCCGCATCCACTTCCCTTGGATGTCGGATGTAGAAGTGACGGAAGACACGCCCTTGTCCGTCTCGAAACTAAAAAAACACCCCGGAATCCTTCGCGCGATCGAGCGTCGATCACAACTTGCTCAAGAAGACCCCAAACTGCGTTCGGACCCCCATGCACCAGTCACTTTGTGGGCCGAATTGCTCACGGATCTCGATGCGGTACGGCAAGCCATGTTGCTGTCCGATGCTCCGGCTCTCGAGGATGCCGAAATTCAGCAAGCGGTTCGTTGGTGTTCCGATCGCTGCCCGCTCGTGGCTGAGCTGCGGCCTGGAGAGCCTCGCGCAGAGCCTGCTGCCCCTCCTGATGAAGAGGATGACCTTCGAATGGATGTGGGCATCGATGGGCTTCCCACCACGGAGGACCATCTAACCCTCGACCTCGAAGACGATGCTTTGCTGCTTCGTGCCTATCAAATCTTGCGAGGCCCCCTGCGAAAAGGAAAAGAACCAATTCAGGTCGAGCATTTGTTCGTCGATGAAGCCCAAGACTTTGCCGCCGCGGAATTGGCGGTGCTCATCGATGTGACCACGGAACGTCGAAGTATCACGCTCGCCGGCGATACATCCCAACGTCTCGTCATGGATAACCATTTCCGAGGGTGGGAAGGGATGTTTCGCGATCTGGGCATCGAGGCGATTGCGATCGAGCCGCTCAAGATTGCCTATCGTTCTACCCGGGAGATACTCGAGCTTGCGAAAGACGTACTCGGTCCGATGGCGGATGCTCTTCCTTCCGTGGCACCGCGCACGGGTGCTCCGGTCGAGATGTTCATCACGCCGGGACCTGGTGTAGCGGTTGCGCAACTTGGAGAAGCCTTACGCGCGCTCGCGCTTCGGGAGCCTCGGGCGACGGTGGCTGTCTTGGCCCGGTATTCGGACCAGGCCGATGTGTATTATGATGGGTTGAGGCGTGCGGAAGTGCCCAACCTGCATCGGGTCAAAGAGCAGGATTTTCGTTTTCGCCCTGGGGTGGATGTCACCGAAATTCGGGAAGTCAAAGGGCTGGAATATGACTACGTCATTTTGGTGGACGTGAATGCCTCGACATTTCCCGATGATATCGAGTCACGGCACTTGTTGCACGTGGCTGCCACCCGCGCGGCTCATCAGCTTTGGTTGGTGGCAACTGGTCCTGAGTCCACCGTACTTCCCCATTGGTTGACGGATACAGCCCTTTGATTCTCGTACGGATCGAACGGACTTGATCGCTGGCGCCACCCGGCGCATAAGGGACCTCGCCATGGCCACCAAGCGCCACTACAAGGATTGGTATTCCTACGAGACTCGCCAAACCTCTTGGCTCGAGGCTTTCTGGATGATCGTGTTCACGGTCGTGCTGGTCATCGGCTTTCCGCTGATGTTTGCGGCCATGTTCCGATACGCCGTGCCTTTGCTTTTTGGGTTGCTATAAGCCTGCGAAATAAAAAGAAATTTGGCAGGCTGGCGTTGGAATTCCCCTGTTGTCCGACATGGCCGATGCATCCCTCGAAGCCATCATCATTTCATCTCTCGTACTTTGTTTTTGATTTGCTGGCCCGCGACGGTGAGGTCCTCGGCGGCTTCTCGCGCGGGTTGCGATGAAAAAATGGCGTTAAGGTGCTGGTAGGGTGTTCGCCTTCCAAGCGGCAGAAAAAAGAATGCATAGACGGCAAGCGCCAGTATCAACAGCTTCAGACCCGCAGCGGCAGCCTTTCGCAACATCGTGATCGGAAACGGTATCAGAGTGGTTGGCGAACGGAGAAGTTTCGGGCGGCTCAGTCGACTCGAAGATAGCCGTTGTCGATGAGTTTGAGTATGGCCTGGGCAGTATCCAGATCCGACGAAGGGCTTTGATTCAGGACCTGCTCGAAGTAACCGAAGTTATGAACGAGCTGCAGAATATCGAGTTCTTGCGGCTTGAGATCGCGTAATGCCGGCTGCAGTGGCATCGCCATGTGCAAACGGCTCGTGAGACGCGGAAGACGTTCCTTGATCTGGTTGAGTTCATCCATCTGCCGCATCCCCTCCATCAACACGCCTTGCACCGGCATGTCGAGGGGATTCGCGAAGGTTCGCTCATCAGGGGGCTCCAAATCGAATAAGCCATTCGTCCAAGAGAGCATGCGAAACACACTCTTGAAAGGATGGATTTCATCCATGTCATTGATGCTGGCGAAATACACCAGACCCTTGCGCATGTAGATGCGACCAATGACATCCTCTTCGGTTCGAATGACGAGCACCCCGCTTTTTTTGGATGTACCAAGAAGCTGAAGAAGATCAGGAAGAGGGATCTCTTCGATGGAACCGGACATGCTTCGCACCTGGCTCGTGCGACGATGGGCTGCCACGATTTCCATGTCTCGCCGCGCCTGCTCTTCGGACGTACGACGGACGGATTCGGAGATGACGACCTTGAGGATGGATGTACCAATGAGGACTCGGTCTCCTTCGCGAAGCTTCGAGCGCTTGATTTTCTCACCGTTGACGAATGTACCGTTCGTGGAAGCAAGATCCTCGATGAAGATATCGTCCCCTTGAAACGCAATACGCGCGTGCTTGCGGGAAACCATGTCCTCGGCGAGCACCATATCGAGGTCATTGGATCTCCCGATATGTATCTCCTTGCCGGGAACCAGCAGAAACTCGCCACCCTGGTACTTGCCCGAAATGAACCGCAGCGCCAGAGGACGGTTCTGAGAGGATCCGGGAGGCGGGGGTGGCCCTTTGGAGACTGGATTCTGCATGATCGTGCTGACCGAAGTCAGGGGTCTCGTGTTGAGGGAAACTTTAGTTCCCGCGTTGGATAACGGTCAAGCCTGCATAGGCCACACCATACACCGGGTTGTTCAAAGATCGCGAATTCCTTTCCCTTGAAGCTCGATCGAGCCCCTGCTTCCCGCACAATCCGGCTGAAAACTCGTCCTACGAAACTGCCCTCCCCCAATCCCTGCCCGGGAACAGCGACACTCACGGTAGAGTCACTAGCCGGTGATACCCCCCGCGGCTTCGGAGGGCTCCTTTCGAAGAGAAGCGCAAGGGACACTTTCCTGCGAACAGGCAGGCAACACCACCTTGAAGGCACTTCCCACGCCTTGTTGCGATGCGGCTTCGATGACCCCCCCTGCCTCCTGCGCAATCCTTTGCGAAATGGCGAGACCCAACCCAGTGCCATGCGCTTTGGTAGAGAAAAAGGGAACGAACAGGCTGTTCAACATCTCCGACGAAATCCCTGGCCCCGTATCCTTGATCACGATCTCCACCCAACCCAGGCTTCCAGGTTCCCCTTCCCGCATTCGTGTCGATATGGTGGCAACGCCGCCTCGTTCGCCCATCGCCTGCATGGCATTCTGAACCAAATTGATGATCACCTGGCGTAGCTGCTCTGCATCGATCCGAACCGGCAGCAAATCCGGAGCAACATCAACCTCGAGACGGGTTCGCTCATGGCTCGAAGGGCTCAAGATCTGCACCGTCCGTTTGACAACCGCGTTCACATCCACCGGTGCCGGATTGCCTTTGCGAGGTCGGGCATAGTCGAGAACCGAGCCGACGACCCGGTCCAATCGATCCACTTCTTCGATGATGATATCGAGGAAGTCTTGCGAATGGACAGGACCCTCTTGGTCCTCGACCGAGTCGATGAGAAGTTGTGCCGCCCCTTTGATGGAACCGAGTGGATTTTTTATCTCATGCGCAAGCCCCGCCGCCATTTGTCCCAACACCGCCAGTCGATCGCGTTCCTTCATGCGTGCATACGCTCGCGTGTTCTCCACCACGACTCCGATCATCGACGCCAACCTTTCGAGCAATACGATCTCGTCGCGGCTAAAAGCATCGCGAACACGTTCGTCTCGAACGACCAATAGACCGATCACATCGCCGGATCCTGGCCGAATCCCAAGGATCACACCGCTGTTGGCGATGGGTCCCACCAGTCGCGCGGCCGTCAGAAGAGCATCGCGCCCTGTCAAATTGTCCCCGTGAAAACCAAGGCTCCACGATGATAGCGCGTAGTCATCGATAACCACGGAGTCCGCTTGTCTTAGCCTTTCGAGCAACGGACGCGCGGTAGCTACCTCGATACGTTCTTCCGCGCCAAGCCCAAAACGATGCAGCAAGGACAATTCCCGCCCATCCGGATCGAGCAAGTACAAGGCCGCCGAAGTAGCTCGACGGCTTTCCTCGAGTGCGTGGATGACGACGCTTGCCATTTCTTCGAGTTCGAGGATGTGAATCAGGCGCATCTCCGCATCGCGCAGCACCCGTTCCAATTCGTGTCGCTGACGAAAAAACACGACGTGGATCTTTTCTTCCACTTTGTTTCGAAGTGGTTCGAACAAAACGAGGATGGCGATGGCTGCGAGAACCGCGTTCAAGTACATCGTGTCGAAGCCGACGTACGTCACAAACACATAGAAGATTCCGGCGAGACAGAACGCCAGGGCTGTGGATACCACGAGGCGTCCAACCATTTCATATAGGTCGATGAGACGTTCGCGTTGCATCGACTCCGCCAAGGCAAAAAGAAATACGACGGAAAGCACGGCGCCTACGGGTGGAATGGCCGCGCCGATGAACCACACGAAGTCTCCAATGCTAAAAAACAACGCGAACGTTCCCACCAGAACGAGAAGCCGTACACGCTCGCGTACCGCTCGGGATGGCGCTTTCCTGCCCTGCATCGCAAGCCCCGCCAGCCCTGAAGCCACCAATCCGAATACGTATAGGAATATCGTGGTTCGAACTGCGGCGTGGGTTTGATAGTCACTGATCGCCAGCAGCAACATCGGAATGCCAAGCACCATCCCAACGCGCAATAACTTGGAGTGTTCGTTGGCTGGACGCGGTACGATCGCTTCGAATAGATGAAGAGCAAATTGCGGTAACAACACCGCGAGCACCGCTGTGAAACGGTACCAAATATCGGCTTGAAAATATCCGAACAACGCTTGGGCCAAGTACCACAGCGCTACTGTCCCAGCGAAAGCCGACAGCAAGTAATGCGTGCGGTTCTTTCGCGACCGAAGCATGATCGATACGGTGATCGCGGTCGCAAAAGCCGCACACAACATGATGGTGCGTGTGCGTAAATCCATCGAACCTCAGCCTAAAACCTGTCCACCCTCGAGTCGACTCGCTTGCCCCATGACGCCCTCACTCACGCAACGATGAGTCCTGGCGGCCAAGGTCTTAGCGGTCTTCTTTACGACGAACCCGCAACCCTGTGGCACGATCCTCCACCACCCAGCCGCGCTCCTGCAACAACGCGCGAATCTCGTCTGCTCTTGCAAAATCCTTCCTGCTTCGAGCCTCATCGCGCTCTTTGAGCAACGATGCAATCTCCTGCGGAATCGCTTGTTGAGGCTCCAAGGCAGGCAGAATCGACAGTACGCGATCTACTTCCGTGAGGCCCTCCAGCACCAACTTCGCACATGCTTCGCAAAGCTTGCCCTGACCCATCACGTGATTGACCTGACGAATCAAACGGAAAATCCCCGCAATCGCTGCGGGCAGATTGACATCATCGTACAGCGACGCCCGAAATGTCTCCTTCATCCCAACGACCCAACCAGCCACCTCTTCCACATGCTCTCCTTCGGTGCGTACCTCCTGTAAGTTGCTCACGAACTCATCGATACGACGCAAACTCGCGCGCGCCTCCTCCAAACGTTCATCGGTCAGCCATACCGGTTGCCGATAATGGTGACGAAGCAAGAAGAACCGGATTTCTCGCGCCGAGTACCCTCGATCGATCAGGTCTTGAAGCGTCACACAACCCTCCTCGTGTGTCATCTTCTTACCGTTGACGAGCACCAACTCGCTATGAAGCCAAAATTGCGCTTGAGGCTTGCCCGTGAGCGCTCGGATCTGCGCGATCTCGTTTTCATTATGAGGAAAAACGAGTTCGACCGACGCCATGTGGATATCGAATCGATCTCCGAGTGTCGCGCGCGCCATTGCTGAACATTGGACATGCCAGCTCGGACGTACGTTGCCCCACTCGGTCTTGTAGCTCACTCCCTTGCGAAGCTCTCCCAGGGTCGAACGACGAAACAGCGTAAAATCCCGTGGATCGTTCTTGTCGTACCGCTCCAAATCCACCGTCGCCCCCATCCGAATCTTGCCCAAATCTTTGCCCGACAACTCCCCATACGACGGCACACGACCAATGTTGAAATACACCGAGCGAAGCTTCTCATACGCCACCCCCGCGTCCATCAACTCGCGCGTCAACGCTATCATCGCATCGACCGACTCCGATGCCCGCACGTATTGATCCGCCCTCGATATCTTGAGCGCATCCAAATCCTCAAAAAAACCCTGCTCATGGCGACGGCAAAGCTCTGCCATCGGCTCTCCCGTTCGCTCCGACTCTTGCACGGTATTGTCATCCACATCCGTCACACTCACGACATGCTGCACGCGATACCCAGCATGTTCGAGCGTACGACGCACGAGATCATCGACCAGCATGCGACGAAGCAACCCGAGATGAGGTCGTCGGTGAACGGTGGGACCACAGGAATACATCGTCACATCGTCGGAGGAAGACAGAGGAACGAAAGGCTCGTAACGCCCACTGAGCGTGTTGAGAAACGACAGGCGAGCAGGAACGACATCCGGTTGGGCAACTTGGAAAAGCGTGGTGCTGAGGTATCGCTCTCCCCCATCACATAAAATGGTAACGATGACGCCCGACTCCATCTGTTTGGCAAGTTCGACGGCAACGTGAACGTCCGCACCAGCGCTCATGCCTACGAGCAAACCTTCCTCACGGGCGAGACGACGAGCCATTTCGTATGCGGCATCATCGTCGACATTGATTTTTTCATCGAGGGCCCCGGCGTTGTAAATGCCCGGAACATAAGACTCTTTTAGGTTTTTCAGGCCCTGGATCTTGTGGCCGAGATAGGGCTCGACGCCAATGATGCGGATTTTCGGATTGAGCTGTCGGAATCGACGTGAGCAACCCATCAGGGTTCCGGTCGTTCCGACCGCCGCGACAAAATGGGTGATCCTCCCGCCTGTTTGCTCCCAGATTTCCGGTGCCGTACTTTCATAATGAGCGAGGGGGTTGGCTGGATTGTTGAATTGATCCGCGAGAAAGTATCGATCCGGCTCTTGGGCTGCCAACTCATAGGCCACTTCGATCGCACCATCCGTGCTTTTTTCCGCGGGCGTGAGCAGCAACTCCGCGCCGTAAGCGGCCAGGATTTTTCTTCGTTCGACCGAGGCGCCCTCGCTCATGGCAAGCACCAGACGATAGCCCTTCACCGCGGCAACCATCGCCAGTCCGATACCGGTGTTGCCGGAGGTAGCCTCGATAATCGTTTTGCCCGGATGCAATTCACCAGTCTTTTCCGCCTGTTCGATCATCCACAGCGCTGTGCGGTCTTTGATGGAACCCCCCGGGTTGTTGCCTTCGAGCTTCACCCAGATCTCGACGTTCGGGTTGGGATTGATCCTGCGAAGACGAAGCAAGGGGGTATTGCCAATGCGCGCAAGAACGCCTTCCCGAGGCGGAATCATCCGTGGTTGCGTGGTGTCGTCAGTCATGGGACGTGTTTATCACATTCGGACGCCACGATCGTGAACCGTGCGTTGGCTCGTTCTTCGGCCACGATCTTTTCATCCAAAGGACTATCGAATAGCCAAAACACCATCTCCTCCGCTTCCCACGTGCAACGTTCACCATGGTTTCGCAATCGCCCTTCGGCCGCGGCGCGAGTCACCTCGATCAACGGAATATCCCGAAGATCGCGCTGCATCGCTTCGAACCTTCCCTGCCGCCTCGAATCCGCGAAAACGAAGTGGTATCTCCCACTATAGGCCGTGTGATACCACGCGGGCCGATACGCTACCCCTTCCAGGCCCAAACGGCGTGCAATGCGCGCCAAGGCCCATCCAATCTCGCGAGCAAGACCCAGTCCAGGAACCTCTTGACCAGGAAGTTGCGGACGCTTCTCACTGAACCGCGCCCGAGGATTGCACAGCGCTAGCCAATGCACATACAGCACATCCCGCTCGACAACACGTCGACGCTCCAACATGCACTCGACCAATACGTGCTGCTTTCCCAAGGCATTGCCCATCACACGAACCCGGTCTCCCATATCCACCACGTCGATTGCCGCATGCACCTGTTCGAAACCGAGGCGTCGTATATGAGGAATGATGCCGAAGTGAGACAGGGCGTATTCAATCCCTTCCGCGGTATACAAACCGAGCAAACGAGGTTGTTCGGGAGGGCGAAGCCCCAAGGCTTCCTCCAGGTCTTTGGCCGACAACTCCTCTGCGCCTTCGAGTCGTTCACGACTCAACTTGGTGGAGACCCATCCATAACGAGCGCGCATCGGGTCATAGCTGGGTGGAATGGCGGTCGATGACCGACAAGTCAGCATCAACCCCGTGCCCGCAAGCACTTTCCACGATTCCCGACCATATCCCCCTCCGGCCGTCCATACC
Organism: Deltaproteobacteria bacterium ADurb.Bin207; assembly: GCA_002070115.1. Taxonomy (GTDB): domain Bacteria; phylum Myxococcota_A; class Polyangia; order Polyangiales; family Polyangiaceae; genus MWCO01. The sequence continues at coordinate 6,055 of MWCO01000006.1, read as the reverse complement.
GATGGAACCCGGCCAAGCGCTTCGAGCACCATTCGATCCCTTCGACGCGCTCCTTCGAGAGTTAGTGCGAGCTTACCCAATCGGTCTCCCGCGACCACGTCTCCCCCCGCGATCACGAATGCGAAGTCAGCACGGGGCATGCGGCTGAGCATACGATCCAACGCACATAAATACGTTCGATCCTCCGAGCCGCGAGGCAATACCGTTTCGTCCACCCCCTCGAGCGGACCCCAACTTTCTCCCGAAATGGACCCCACCCAAACGGAAGAATCTCCACGAAAACACGCTGCCAGACCATCCGGTGGATGCGCGTCTACATCGATGACCACGATCCGACCACGGAATCCTTCGTTTCGAAGAACTGCAGTGGCCACCGCAATATCGTTGACCGCACAAAAACCACCCGCAGAATCCGGCGCCGCATGGTGAAATCCCCCAAATAAATTCAGGGCAATTCCACCATGGACAAGTCGACTTCGCGCCGCTTGTACCGTCGCACCACACGCGAATCGAATCGTTTTCAGAACCTCATCAACCTGCAACTCCGTTTCATCCGCGGCAAATATTCGTGCCAACGTTCGGGGCTGACTCAACGATTCCAAGTACTCCTGCGTATGAACACGCGCCAAATCCCGATAACGAACCCGATTGGGTCGCTCGAGCATTCCTTCCTCGATCGCCCACGCGTCGGCCAAAAACCAAAGCACCAGATCCGCTCGACGCGGCTCGAATCCCGTCAACCCTCCCACGGCACTCAAGGGAAGACGAAATGAACGATGATGCCATACCTCCGTGTGGCGTCCCACCACGTGACGCCGGAGTAAGTTCCGAAAACGAAGCTGTTTCATAAGGTATTGTCGATAAAGGGAGAAGCGACGATATCACCCAACGGCTTTTCCAACCCCCATGGTCGCCCAAGTCCCCCGTCAAAAAAAGCCATTCAACTCCCCGAATCGCCACGGGTGCCGATCTTTTGCCACGAAAACACGAAATAGTTACTTGGATGAAATCGGGTAGACATCGGTGCAGAACGATACTACATGCACACACCAGGTGTTTTGATCCGGAGAAGAAAGCGTGAATAAATATCTAAGTATTTTCATGTACTTATCCCTTGGTTCTTGCCTTGTCGGCTGCGCGCTGGACACCGTTGCGGACGAGTTATCCTCCGAGCAGGTCGATGCTACGGAAGCGGATCTGTCCACCAACGCCGTGACATTCGTTACCGTGCGTAAGGACAACCGAAAATGTGCGGCGCCCTCATGCGGCGGATATTGGGTCAAAGACGTCAACCGATCGTCTGGTGAGCAATATGTCTCCGGATTCGATTTCGGTTCATCGGGATTCGACGAACAACTCATCGGCAAGGTGACCGACGCGCCCGCGGATGAACTCATCCTTCGCGGCAGATTGGGAAAAAAAGAAGCCAAGCACGGAACGCGGAAATTGTTGGTGTACCAGGCGTTTCGAGGTCTTCCCGGCGTCAAACCGCTGCCCGGGGACGTGTATTTCCAAGCCGAAACACGCGATGTGCCGATTCAATGCTTCACCGCACCGTGTCCTAACGAGATCGCGCATCGGCTCAACACCAATCAACAATACGCATTTAGCGGTTATCAGGTAGCCTTGGCCGCGCGTCCCCACGTGGATCAAGATTGGCTGGTCGACCGCATCCAACACCATAAGGCGGTCGTTGCGGCGTTATTCGTAAAAGGCGACAAATACCCAGGCGGCTATGAATACCTTCTCGATGCCAGCCAAGTCTATCTCGACATCGCCGATGCGGTGGGTCCCTGTCCGGCCTATAAGCTTGCCGCTTGTTCGGAACCCGACGCCGATTGGGCCTACACGCGCGACGTAAACCTTTGCTTGTTGCCGGAAGTTTGCATGAGCACCCTCGGTTGCCCGTCGCTTCAGCCTCCCCGCTGTGAAGATGGCTACAGCGTTTCCGCATGGCGCACGAACTCACCGAGCTGCATTCGTTTCGCCTGCGATCCCTCCTTCGTTCTTCCGAATTGAGCGTCCTTATCTACCTGAATCCGAATGGAATCCGAGAAGGACGTTGGTGTCTCGTCGGAGGGCCATGGCCGAATGGGAATGGTTCGACGGCGTGCCATCACCCATCGATAGGGTGGAACTTGGGGGATGGTATTCGGAAAACGGGGATTATTTTTTCGCGGTAAGGGCGTACGTATCCTGAGCGATCATCAACTCTTCATTCGTGGGGATGATGAGGATACGAATGGGGGAATCGGCCGTGGCGATGTCGAGTTCTTTTCCGCGAACACCGCGATTTTTTTCCACGTCGATTTTGTAACCGATGTTTTGGAGGTTGGAACACACGCGTTCGCGCACGACATCGCTGTTTTCGCCAACGCCGGCGGTGAAGACAAGCGCGTGGACATTGCCGATGGCAGCCGTGTAGGCGCCAACATATTTTTTGATGCGGTAGCAGTACATTTCGAGGGCGAGGGCCGCTCGCGTATTGCCTTCGTTGGCTGCTTGTTCGACCGAGCGCATGTCGTTGGACAGACCCGAGACACCGAGCATGCCGCTCTTTTTGTTGAGCAGGTTGTCGATTTGTGCGACGGGCATGTCTTTGACACGGGCGAGAAAAGCGATGATGGCGGGGTCGATATCGCCGCATCGGGTGCCCATGATGAGCCCTTCCAGGGGGGTAAGCCCCATGGTGGTATCGATGGATTTGCCGTTTTGGATGGCCGTCATGCTCGCGCCGTTTCCGAGATGCGCGGTGATGAGATTCGTTTCCTCTAGTTTACGTCCGAGAATTTTCGCGGCCCGGGCAGCCACATAGCGATGCGACGTTCCGTGAAAGCCGTATCGTCGAACGCGAAGTTGTTCGTACAGCTCATAAGGGATGGGGTAGGTGAAAGCGTAGGCCGGCATGGTCTGGTGATAGGCCGTATCGAATACAGCGACCTGCGGCACGTTCGGCAACAGTTCCCGGGCGACTTTGATACCGAGCAGGTTGGGAGGATTGTGCAATGGGGCGAGCTGAATATGCTCCTCCACGGCCTTTTGCACCTTGTCATCGATGATTACGGTTTCGGAAAAAGCTTCTCCCCCATGCACCACGCGATGGCCCACGGCGCCGATTTCGGAGATATCCTTGAGGCCGCCCTTGGACTGATCGGTAAGAGCATCGATGATGAGCCGCAAACCTTGACCGTGGTCCGCCACTTTTTGGTCGATGGTGTATTTGCTATCGCCGATGGTGTAGGTGAGCTTGCTCTGTTCTTCACCGATTTTTTCGAGCAACCCCCGAGCCTGTCGTTTTTCGGAGGGCATTTCAAAAAGCTCGAATTTAATCGATGAGCTTCCAGAGTTGAGAACGAGAACCTTGAGCGACATGGTGGGTTAGCTCCTCTGAGCCTGAATGGCCGTGATGGCAACCGTGTTGATGATGTCGGGGATGGAGCAGCCGCGGCTCAGGTCGTTGACGGGTTTGCGGAGCCCTTGCATGACCGGGCCTATGGCAATGGCTTTCGCTGCCCGCTGTACGGCTTTGTACGTATTGTTTCCGGAGTTCAGATCCGGGAAAATGAACACGGTGGCAGCTCCCGCGACGCGGCTCCCCGGAAGCTTCGCCTTTGCGACCGTCGGATCAATCGCGGCGTCGTATTGGATGGGTCCTTCCACGAGCAAGTCCGGATTGCGCTCTTTGACGATCGCCGTGGCTTCACGCACTTTGTCCACATCCGAACCGCTGCCCGACGAACCCGTGGAATACGAAAGCATGGCCACATACGGTTCGATATCGAAAGATTGTGCTGTCTCGGCGCTGGCGATGGCGATGTCCGCAAGCTGCTGCGCGGTCGGATTCGGATTCACGGCGCAATCGCCATACACGAGCACTTGTTCGGGTAAACACATGAAAAACACGCTCGAAGCGATGGAGTAGCCTTCTTTGGTTTTGACGAACTCGAGTGCCGGACGAAGGGTGGCCGCGGTCGTCGTGATGGAACCCGATACCATGCCATCCGCGAGCCCTTCCTGAACCATCATCGTACTGAAGTACGTCGTATCGTTCATGAGGTCGTAAGAAAGCTCCCACGTTGGTGTTTTCTTTGGCGAGCGCAATTCGATGTACCGCTTGGCGAATCGTTCACGCAGTTCAGATGTGGCTGGATTGATGATTTGCAGATCGCCGTTGAACTTGAGCCCCTGGCGAGAAATCTCACGTTGAATCTCATCTTCGTTGCCAAGGATCGTGAGATTGACGATGCCTCGCTCGAGCAGAACTTGCGCTGCACGTAAGATACGAGGTTCGTGTCCTTCCGGCAGGACGATGTGTTTTTTGTCTCGACGAGCAATATCCATCATGCGGTGGATGAATTGCTTGGGTGTCACCCGACGGGATCGAGGTTGCACGGAGGCTCGTGCGATCAAAGGCTCCACATCGATATTGGATTCGACGAGGGTTTTGACGAGTTCGACGCGCATTTTTTGGTGAGCTTGCAAGCTCGGCTTGACCTGATTGACCAAGATGGCGGTTTCGTAGGTGCCGGTCTGCACTTTGAGCAGTGGCATGTGCCCACCCGTCAGGTCGAGCACCACGTGTTTGACGTTTTTGCCCGGTTCGAGCCCGCCGGTCATGATGATCCCCGCGGGTGCCGGAATCGCGGGAGAGGCAAACGCCCCCGCCAGACCCAGAAGCACATCATCACGATCGCCCGGCACCACCACCAGGGTTCCCCGCGGAATCCGCTCGAGAACGTTCTCTACACTCATGGCGGCAACCGCGACCTCTTGCACGATTACGTTGAGCCGGTCTTGACCAGCTATGACTTCGGCATTGAGGGCAGCCGCAACCTCCTCGATTCGCAGCTTGCTCAGCATGTCCGTGCGAGGAACCGTGCCCAATAGCTTGAGCCCCATCTTCCTGAGCGACGGCTCCGCGGCATCATGAATGGTCTTGACGTACTTCGGATCCGCGCGATTGATGACCGCTCCGAACATCTCACATCCCTTGGCGTCGAAACTCTCCTTCACCATCGTGATGTTTTGGATCATCTGATCGCACGGACCGCACTCACAATCATCGGTAAGACCCACGCAATTGTCACCGTTGGCCACGAGAAGAACAGGGGATCCAAGGTTTTTCGAGATATCCGCGTTGATGTCGAATTCGAACGCGGACATCGCGCCAAAGTAGTCCGTCCCCTCGCAAACCACGAAATCGCACTTCGAAGCGATCTTCTCGTACGCCTCCAAAATCGTATCCAACAAATGATCGTAGGTGCCGTTGCTCAACGCTTCCTGCACCTGATCCATCGTCACAGGCACCATCTCCTCGAGCGAAAACTCGAGCCCCAACGCATCTTTCATCAAACGTACGTCAGGATCCGTCCCATCCATTCCCCGCTGCCCAATCGGTTTGAAGTAGCCAACGCGAGAAAGTGTCGACTCGAGCAGATGAACCAATCCCAGTGCAAGAGTGCTCTTGCCACTGCCGCGCTGGGTTGCCGTAACGAGAATGCTGCTTGCCATGTGTCTCTCCTAAGCGATGGTCAGAGGATGCGCACGAACCGGTTGAGCCTCTCACCCTCAGATTGAATTCGCGATGAATCCGTCACAGGAAAGAGGTTCTCATCAAGAACGTGACGTGGTCCCGCGCTTGCACGAAAACAAGGCTTTTTGTGGATTCGGAACCAACACGGAGCCCATCGCTCCACCCGCTCCCATAGCCGCACACCCAAGACCAGTCAACCGAACGACGACACCGGCACCCAAGAACCGCTTCCGTGGCTTCTCACTTGCCTTGTCGTACTTTGTCTCGCGAATTGCTTGGTGGTTAGGCACGATATGTGTCCGTGTTCTCTGCCTCGTGTTACGCACCATCTGCCGTTTCACCGTTTTCCCTTGGCTTGACAATTGTCACGACGCGACGGCATGCGTGATGTCGAGCTTGCCTGATGCCACAACCGGAGAAAAATTCTGCGTCAATTCGTTGTAATCTATTGTTTTTTCTTGTGATTATTCTGGTCCTCTGGGTGTCGACCATGGCGGGAGAGCGCGGACATGAAATCGCCGC
>MWCO01000005.1 GCA_002070115.1 Deltaproteobacteria bacterium ADurb.Bin207 | reverse complement strand
AGCTGGTTCTTGAGTTCCCGTGGGTTCTTACGCCCCGGTCCTAATGTGGAACGAAGAAAGGATCTGTAGTACTAGCGGCTAGGCGGCCCTGGTGTGGGGCCTGAGGAATCAACTCATAAAGTGCGAGGAAAGGTGCCGAACGAACGCAGGGGCGTTGCGGCGCTTGGCTCAGGAGAGAGTGAACCATGAGAAGTTGGTTGACGTGGCTCATTGTCACGATGATGTTGTCTGTGGGAATGGTGGCGAGGGCGGAGGTTAAGATTGTATCGACGATTCCCGATTTCGGAGCGATCGCCAAGGAAGTGGGTGGAGAGCATGTATCGGTGACGTCGATGGTGCGGCCGACGCAGGATCCGCATTATGTGGATGCGAAGCCGAGCTTGATGATCGAATTGAACAAGGCGGATATGCTGCTTGTGGCGGGCATGGACTTGGAAGCGGGCTGGCTTCCTCCTTTGATGACGGGGGCGAGAAACGGCAATGTGCAGCGTGGTGGTTCCGGGTATTTGGATTGTTCGACGTTGATACCGCCGATGCAGGTGCGGTCACCGGACCGTTCCCAGGGGGATATTCATCCCGGGGGAAACCCGCATTATTGGACGGACCCACGCAACGGTGTGCGATTGGCGCGTGGGATTGCCCAGCGTTTGGCGAAGATCGACCCGGACAATGCCGATGCCTACAAAGCCGGGGCCGATGCGTTCGTGCGCCGTCTGGAAGGCAAAATGGCGGAGTGGCGCAAGCGTCTCGAGCCGCATAAAGGCACGAAGGTGGTCGTATATCATGAAAGCTGGGTTTATTTTTTGGACTTCGTCGGCTTTGTGCAGGCGGGCGAATTAGAGCCCAAACCGGGTATTCCTCCCAAGCCGGCCCATGTTGCCGAACTCATCCAGCGCGTGCAGGGACAAGGCATCAAGTACGTGGTGCAGGAATCCTTCTATCCCACACAACTATCGAGAATATTTGCACAAAAATCCGGAGCGGAACTCAAAGTGCTGCCCACGATGGTAGGAGCGGCAGGAACGTCGAGTTATGTGCAGCTCATTGATCGTCTCGTGGCGGAGTTGACGAACTGAGCGCGAGCGAAATCAGCGAATCGGGTGACGGAGGTGTTTCGATCACAGCCACCCGTGCGCGTTTGTGATGGGAATGGGGAACGGCGAATGAACGACTCCTGGCTGCTAAAAGCCGATAATTTATCCATTGGTTACGGAGGAAAAGCCCTGGTCGACCGGATTTCCTTCCAGGTCTTTGCCCATGATTTTTTTGGCCTCGTGGGTCCCAACGGTGCGGGCAAGTCCACGCTGTTGATGACTTTGTTGGGGAGCGTCGCGCCGGTCGAGGGAAAGGTACATGCTCGTCCTTCCCTGCGAATTGGCTACGTACCCCAGCGTTCGAGGATGGACCCGTTGTTTCCGATGTCGGCGATCGAGGTGGTTCGCGCGGGGGCCATGGGGCCGAAAGCGAAAGGAAAGGCTGGCTGGGTGTTGTCATCGGCCTCGCAACAGGAGGCGATGGTGGCTCTCGACCGCGTGGGCATGAAGTCGTTGGGAACTCGGCCTTTGCGGGATTTATCGGGAGGTCAGCAGCAGCGTGTGCTCATGGCGCGGGCGCTTGTCCGAGAGCCTGACCTATTGATTCTCGATGAGCCGACCGCGGGCATGGATATTCCTTCCGAGGTGGAGTTGTTGGATTTCGTGAGCGGCCTTCGAGTGCAAGGCACGGCGATTTTGTTGGTGGTTCATCAGATCTCGTTGGTGGCGGGTCGCGCGAATCGAATGGCGCTCATCAACAAGGATATTCCGCTATTTGCCGTGGGAGAAGCCAACGAACTTTTGAATTCCGAAACGCTCACGGCGCTTTATCGCGAACCGATGCAGGTATTCGATGCCGCGGGACAGGTCATCGTGCGTTGTGGATGCGCGGGGCAAGGAGCAAGGGCATGAGTTTCTGGGGCTCTTCCTTCTTGTGGCTCGAAGCCGTCATTGCCGCTTGCGCCGTGGGAGCCGCTTGTGCCGTGGTGGGCGTGTACATGATTCTGCGACGCGTGGTTTTTTTGCCCGCAGCGCTTTCCCAGGTCTCGGGGCTCGGTGTCGTTTTCGCGTTTTTGCTACCCACGCTATTGGGACTCGAACAGGGCACGCCGTGGACTTCTCCGGAACTGGTGGCGGGAGTCGTGACGTTGGCTGCTTCGCTATTGCTTGGATGGATGCCCGAGCCTCGGCGATTGAGCCGCGATGCGGTCATTGGTGTGGCGTATGTGCTTGCCTCGGCGTTGATGCTCATCATCGGCGATCGAATCCCGCAGGATAGCCATGACATCAATGACATTCTTTTTGGCAATGCGGTGGCGGTCGAAACAGGGCAGATGGTCGTGGCGCTGGTCGTGGCTGGCGTGGTGCTCAGCCTGCACGGCTGGCTGATGCGGCCTTTCCTTCTGGTATCGTTCGATTCCCCCACGGCCAAAGCTCATGGTGTGCCCGTGCGCGTCTTGGATACGGTTCTATTTCTCACGGTCGGTCTAACGATTTCGGTGGCTACCAAAACGATTGGAGCGATGCCTGTTTTTGCGTTTGCGGTTCTCCCCGCGGCCGCGGGATTGAGTGCATTTTCGGACATGCGAAAGGTGTTTTTGTTCGCGGCGGGGATAGGAGCGGCTTCTGCTTTTTTGGGGTATTGGATTTCTTTCGTGGGCTCGGTGCCGACGGGACCATGCATGGCGGTGGTTACTGCCTTGTTTTTACTTCCCGCTGTCATCGCTGGGCGGTTGTGGCAAGGGAAGCGATGAGTGCGGGCCATGATGGGATGAACGTGGCGATCATCGATCGCCTTTGGGAGGAACGATGAAAACACGGGTTGCCGCGACGATCATCGCGGCGTTGAGTGTGAGCGCGGTGTCGATGGCGCAGCAGACACCCGTGCCGGATGGTGAGAAAGACAATCCACAAAAACCACCGAGCGCCTCCTCGGAGGATGCGACCCGGTCAGGGGCAGCGAACCCTGGCGCGTCCGATGCCAGCTCGGCCACTGGGGATGCCGCATTGATGGCCGAGTTGACGGCAGCCGCCGACAAAGACGATTCTTCGTTGAATGCGTCTCGCGGATCGGCGGCCATCGCGTTCGAGCAACGACAACAAGACCCAGCGAATTATCTTGGAAAGGAGGTCATTGGCAACGAAACCAACCCTTCGATCTCGATCATCCTCGATGCGGCTTTCAGCGCATTTTCGAAAGACAACCGGTTGCGATTCGGAGGACATGCTCCCACGACCAACGGTCCGTTCATTCAAAACGCGGAACTTGCGGCTTCTGCACCCATCGATCCATTTTTTCGCATCGACCTTGCGCATAGTCTGAGTCATGGGCATATCGAGGAAGTCTTTTTGACAACCACGGCCTTGCCCTGGAACTTGCAGGTTCGAGCGGGGCAATTCAAATCACAGATCGGGCGGCACAATCCCACGCATTTGCATACTTGGGATTTCGTGGTGCATCCGTTGCCGAACCAATTCTTGTTTGGAGGCGGAGGGCTGACCCTGCCTGGCGGCGAGGTCTCGGTATTGTTGCCCTTGCCCTGGTATGTCGAGGTCGTTGGCGCTTTGCAGATCGGCGAAGCCGGTGTGTTTCGCACCAAGTCCACGGATTACGGGGCACCGGTCATGGCGGACTTCGTGTACCCAGCTCGCATCGTACAATTTCTCGATGTGGGGGATGATTGGGGATTGCAGATTGGGCTCAACGCCGTTCATGGCACCTCCACCTTTGCCCCGGAAAAAGAAAACCGCAGCGAAGCGTATGGTGCCGACCTGTTGTTGAAATGGCGGCCCATTGGCTATGGGGAAAGCGGTTTTGTGTATGTCAAGTGGACGGCGGAGGGCTGGAGCCGGGCCGTGCAGGTTCCCCAGGACCTATGGCGCGATATCGGCGGATATTCGGACCTGGTTTTCGGTCTGTCCAAAGAGTGGAATACCGGCGTGCGAGGCGAGATATGGCGAAGAGTGGGGGGCGATGCGCCCAGCGCCGACAATGGCCGCGCCGCTTTCGGTCTCGACATGCAACGAGCCAGCGCGCAGGTCAGCTATATGCCGAGCCATTTCTCACGGGTTCGGATGCAATACTCATTGGAAAACGCGGAGCTTTTGGGAACCAGTTTCGCCGGCTTTCTCCAACTCGAGGTTTCCGCGGGCGCCCATGGCGCTCATACGTATTGATTCGAGGCGCTTTTCCGAGGGAGACAATGGGATGAATGGGTTGAATCTAGGTGCCAAGAGCGCTTGCGTGCTGGGGCTGTCGCTGCTTGTTTCCTTATCCGCTTGCCTTACCGAGGATGGGAAAGGGGGCGAAGCGCCCATCGATTGTGGCGAGCATGGAAGCGCTCACGCGGGCCATTGTCATTGCGATCATGGATTTCTTTTCGATGGCACGACTTGTGTCTCGCCCGATGCCATCACCGAAGAATGCCAAGAGCATGACGATGAGCACGCCGACGAGCATGAACATCATCATCACGGCGCATGCGTGTGTCCGGCGGAAGGAACCTGCCCCTGTGATGGCGAAGTGGAGTCCATCGCGGGCAAAGACTACTGTATCCCCGACTTGCACGCCCATTGAGCCGAGGCGCGTTCACCGTTTCGAACGCGAACGGCAAATGTCGCAAAGTCCGCGAATTTCCACATCTATTTCTTGATTCTGCACGGCTTTGGGGATGTCTTCGCTCCGAATGACGCGAAGGTCGATCCCGGGCATGCATGAAATCTGCTTGCACGTGGTGCAAACGAAATGGGGATGCGAGGTGTCGTGGGGATGCGGCGTGGCGATTTCAAAACGCCAGATTCGATCACCCACGTCGATTCGGCGAGCGAGCCTCCCGCGTACCAAATCGAGCAAGTTGCGGTACAACGTGGCCCGATCCCAGGGTTTTGCGCGAAAAACCTGCACGACCTCCCCATGGCTCAAAGGTACGGAAGAGCGATCGAGCAATTCCAAGACGGCCAGCCGCGAAGGCGTGGCACGTAAACCCGCCTCACGAAGTCGTTGCTTGCGAAACTGCTCAAGGTCCGGCGTGCTCATGCTCATGTCCGTGCCCGCATGAATGTTGGTGGTCATGATCGTGCGCGCCCGGATGCTCATGGCCAGGGTGGTGTGCGCATGAATGCTCGTGGTCATGAGCATGGTCATGGTGTTGCGGCTCATGCCCGTGGGGAGCTGGCCCACGATGCTCATGGTCATGATGATGGTGGTCACGTAGTTCGACCACCTGGGATACGAAACCGTGGGCGCCTTGCCGAAGCAGAGAAAAAACGGCTATCAAGGCGAGCAGCGCGAGAGCTGCGTTATGCACGGGGCTTGGCGTCAGCGCGTGAAGTGAAACGGTTTTTCCTGGAAACGCGATATGTACGACGTAACCAATAGCCATCGCCGCAGAAACCAAGATGAAAAAAAAGGCAATCGCTACCCTTCGTCCGTGCAGGGCGCGCAACAAGGCAAACGTGGAGATATTGGCCGCGGGGCCCGTCAAGAAAAGAGCGATCACGGCCCCTAGCGATACACCCTTGTGAAGGAGCACGGCAGCCACGGGCGTGGCTCCCAGGGCGGAAAAGAAAAAAGGTGTTCCGAATAGGGCAAGCAGCGGGATATCCAGGCCTGAAGGAAGCCTTGCCAACACCGCTGGATCGAGCATCGGTTCCATCATGGCCGCGGCCACGATGCCCGCCACGAACCAAGGCAAGGTACGGTCCGGAACATCGACGAAACCGTAATGGAATCCTTCTTGAAGCCGGGGTTTCCACGTGGGCAGCGGTTGAACGGATGCGGCAAGACCGGGGCCTCGGCTCAAAGCTTTGCCAAGAATCAGCCCGATGACCGCGGCGAGAAACACACCCGTCGAGATGCGCACGACGGTCAACTCCATTCCAAGCAAAGGGAAAGAAACGAGCAGGGAAGCGACGCCAAGAACTGGCGTGGCCACCAAAAATGCGATGGCCGCCGATGGGGGAATGCCACGACGAACCAGGCTTTCGTAGCGGGGGTTGAGCGTGCATGCGCAAGTATTGGCCGAGGCTCCCGCGCTAATGCCCCGAAACGTTTGTGATAACGCGGAGTTGCCGCGGAGCCAGGCGCCGTGGCGGTCCGGAAGACACACGCGAAATACCGCGGAAAGGCAATAGGCCACGAGAAGAGGGGGAGCGCTCACGCTGGCGAGGGAAAGCAAGGTTCGTTGGAAACTCATGCATGTATCCACCGCGTGGGGAAGAGGATGGGCGGTGGTGATGACGATCACGATGCCGATTCCGATGAGCCCACCAACAGCGGAAGCCAGTTGCCAGGCCTCTTTGCGCGCCGGTTTTTCCGGGGCCACCGAGTGTCCTGCCGCCACATGCAACAGAGAGCCTGCGACCAAGGCTTGAAACGCCGAAAGACTCGTGCCGTGCATCCAATCGTGGGCCTCATGGGCCCAAAAGAATCCAACGACCGAAGCGATAGCTATGGACGCAACGGCGGCTAGGGCAATGTGCAACCCCAACTTGGGACGCACGAGCCACCAGATGGCGAGCCCCACCGGAAGACGGTGAAGAATCACCGCGAAGGCAAGGGGCATTCCCTCTTCTTGGCCGTGATCGTGAGCGGCAAGAGCGACTCCATCGAGGGAAGCGTGGACGAACAAGCCTACCAGACCCACCGCCAGGGTAATGGTTCGCGCCGCGGGATTGGCGGCAAAGACAGAACCGCCCAACAGCGGAAGGATCGCCCCCAGCACCGCCGCCACCACAGCGATGAGACCGGCATGGGCAATGGCTCCCGGAAGAATGCTGAGAAGGACGAGCCCCGCCACGGAAGTAAGCACGAAGGCATCGATGGCCTGGGCAGCCCAGCGAGCGCGCTGCAGAACCCAAACCAGTGGTGGTCCGAGCAAAAGGGGAACGATGCTGGCAGCCAGTAATTGCATAAGAGTTGCAGGTGGCCTTATCACCGGACCTAAGGCATGACAATGAGGGATGCAAAGGCAGGAGGCTTGCCGAGGGGCCTGGATGAGCGGCTAGCTTTGACGGATTTGATGGACTCGCCGCATGAATTTTTCGACGCGAGAGGCATCGACGGGTCGTGCCCAGTGTCCTTGCTGCTTGAAGGTGGAACCGACGATCAAGGCATCCGCGTGCGGCAGGTACTCATGCACGTTGTCGACGGTAACGCCCGAGCCGACGAGTACGGGAAGATTCGAGGCTGCTTTTACACGCCGCAATTCATCGAGATCTGCGGGATCTCCGGTCGAACGTCCGGTGACGATCACCCCATCGGCCAGGAAAAACTCCGCCGCGTGGGCGGTCTCCACGATGTCTTGATCTGCCGTGATGGCGTGGGAACAGTGTTTCTTTTTGATATCCGCGAACACCGCGATGGCCTCGGCGCCGATCATCCGACGATACCGAAGCAACTCACCCGCACAGGCTTCGATATAGCCTTCGTCGGCGACGTGGGCGAAGACGAATCCTTCGACACGGATGAACTGCAGTTCGGCGGCGAGGGCGACGGCGAGGGCCTCTTTTCCTCCTCCTGCCAGGAGTTGGAGTCCAAGAGGTTTGTCCGTGAGGCGACGCAGGGCGCAGGCGATTCTCGTCATCGAAGCGACGATTTCCGGTCCCCCGCTGCCTCGTAAGTATGGAATATCATGCATGTTTTCTAGCGCCAGGGCATCGACTCCGGCGGATAGGTACATCTCGGCTTCTTCGCGGGCGCGACGTTCGAGGGCGTTTGGCGATTCGGTGGCGCGTGGCGTTCCTGGCAAAGCCCCGACATGAATCATCGCGATGATGGGTTTTTTCGATAGCAACCAATCGACGCTTGGCATTTTTTCGTTCCGGTTCGTGAGGGGATGACTGCGAAGCCCTTAGCACGGGTGTTGCTCATGGGTCGAACGCGATGGTGTGGGCATCGAAAAGGAGCGAGATATTTCGTTGTGAAAAGCGAGAGGAAGGGATCAAGGAATTTCGATCGCGTCGGGGTAGCGGAGGGTCACGTATCGGTTCATGCCCACGGCTTGGGGGTCGAGGGAAACCGTGGTTCCATCCGGCCAACGGGCTTCGATTTGATAGGAACAACCGAGGATTCCTAGCCCAAAGTGAAGCACGCGCGTATCCATCGAATTGTACATGCCTCGGGTGGCGCGCACTTCACGCAGGAAAACGCGCTCGTCGTCTTGGATGGTGACACGCGCGCCAATCGCATCGCGGTTGACCTTCACCCCATCACCGATCATGCGAATCGCCAACCAACGGTTTTGGGATCCCACGATATTTTTGAACAGAAAATTCGGTCTTCCCCCGCCGGTGTCCCGACCTCCCACCAACAAGTCGAGGTCACCATCGTGGTCGATGTCCGACCACGCATGATTTTGCGCCCCTTTCATTCGAAGCCATTCGAGTTGTGGATCGTTGATCCCGCTTTTGACTCCCACACTCTTGAACGTTCCATCGGGTTGTTGATGCATGAGTCCAAACCAGGACTTCTGGTCTGGCTCCGTGTACGAACTCTCGTATTTTTTATCTCTGGAAATGGATATATCGATGCGACCATCGTTGTCGTAATCCATCAACGCGCCATCCACATCCCCTTCGTTGAAAGGAAGTCCGCGTTCGAGAAACTCGTTTTTGAACGTCCAGCCCGCCGCGGCCCCCTGGTTGATCAAGAGTTGCGTTGGATCCGACCATTTTCTCGAAGCATCCGTCGACGAAGGATGGGAAATATTGGTGATCAGAATATCCATGAGCCCATCGTGGTTGACGTCGGCACAGTCGATGCCAAACCCATTGCCGCCGACGTAGGTCCCCGGCCCCTTGCCCGGCTCCGGCTCGGTTCCGTAGCCCGTGCTTTCTGTCCAATAATTGCCAGTCGGAAGACTTGCAAACCCGCGTTCCACCGCAACATCCTTGAATTTTCCGGTACCATCGTTCTCGAAAAGGAAGTTCTGGGCTCCACCTTGGCTCACACCATATACGGATACAAAAAGGTCCAGATCGCCATCGTTGTCATAGTCGCAAGCGACCGCGCCATTCGAAGGCGCGGCGCGATTTCCTTTCAAATGCGTTGCCGTCACGTTGGTGAACACACCGGTGCCGTCGTTGAGCCACAAAAGATCCAACGCCAAGTAACTCGTTTGCCCATTGGCGATGAATAGATCGAGATCCCCATCGCCATCGAAGTCACCGAATACGGCATTGGAGGCTACCGTCTGCGTGATTTTTTCCAACCCCGAGTCGGCCAGGACCGTGAATACACCCTTGCCGTCGTTGAGCAGCAATTGGTGCCGCATGTTGGGCAAGTCCGTGATGTCGAGTCCCGCAAAAACATCTTGATCGCCGTCGTTGTCCACGTCCGCGAACGCAAAAAAACCTGCCTGGATGTCGCGAAGCCCGGAGGCATCGCTCACATTGGTAAACGTTCCGTCTTGCTGGTTGACGAAGACGAGATGTTCGAAAGGAATGCCCGCCTTGGGGTTGGGAAAGAGGCTATGCATGACGATATCGTCGAAACCATCGCCATTGATATCCGCGAAGCCAAGGCGGCTATGGTCGTTGATGGGAATGCTAACCGGTGGATTTTCCACGAAATTTTCGTCTTGGATGCCGCTTTCCTCCGAGATGTCCACGAAAAAATCCTCGTCGATTTGCAAGATGGGGGGAGGTTCGCACGCTTGGGTATCCGGTTGTTCCAGCGCATCCGCCTCCTCGGAGGCGTCGATAGGCAAATCCGGCGGGACGTCGGTAGAGGCATCGGATGCATCGGATGCATCGGTGGGCACGGAGCCATCCAGCGAAGGCTTGGGTTGTTCCGCGGGAGACGAATCCTCCGAAGAAGAGCATCCGATGACGGCAACGAGGGGTAGCGCCAACGCAAGGCGAAGATATGAGTATCCAAGCATGCGGCAAGCATATCATTGATTGCGCTTGGTTCCCCGGAGGTTTCGTGCTCGGTGACGGCCTTATTCCCCGGCCACTGCCGGTTGAACGCTACGATGGGGCTCAAGGATAAGGAGTAAACTGAATCCAGTCGATATAGTACTTGCAGACGGTATTGGCGGCTGGGGGCCCGCCCACCCAACCGGCCATTTGGGACCAGGCATTGAGCTTCAATTGATAGGGCGACGTGATGAAAGGGTAGGGGTCCACGTACGTGTATTCTTTCATGACGACCCCATCGACCGTCCATCGGATTTCGGTGGGGGTGATTTCGAAACCGTAGATATGAAAATCAGCGGAGGGGTTGAACGCGAGGGGTACGTCCGGATTGGTATCGAAACTGCTCTTTCCTGCTGCATGAACCGCGTAATGCACCTGGCCCGTCGAACCCTTGAACGATTTGGTGAGAAACTCGATGTCGATTTCCTCTTTGGTTCCGGAGCCGTCGCCCCAATCAATCGTATAAAAGGAGTTGAGAATTCCGGGTTGCTCGGCGGGTTTGAGACGGGCTTCCCATTTGCCGTAAAGAAAGGTTTCTCGGGTCTGGATGGCGGAACTGAGGAAAAGGCCGTTCGCCTGGTAGTAAGCCGTGTCGTAAACGAATTCCAAGACAAGATGGCCGTTTTGCACGTAGCAGCGCTCTTTGCCCGTCTTTCCACCATGCTCGTTCCAGGTCGCGACCTGCCAGACGGCGGAATCGATCTCCGTACCGTCGAAGTCATCGCGAAATGATGGTTGAGGCCCTGTTTCGGAAGGGGCTATGCCGTCAGCCATCACGTCGGAAATCGCGTCGGGAGCCGCGGTATCGATGCTGGCGTCGGTACTCCCCCCGCTTCCACCCGTTGCACCCATGCCTGCGCCGCCGCCGGTCGATCCGCCGCTACCGCCACCTCCCGTGGCCGTTCCACCGTTGCCTGCTTGTCCTTCGCCGCCGCTGCCACCCAGGCCTGCATCGTTGTGGGCATCCGCTCCCGTTTGTATATCCGCGCCTGCATCGACCGAAGGACCACCATGGCCCTGGGTTTCCGTCTCATCACCATGACAAGCGATGAAAAATGGGATCGTCACAAGGCCGGTCATGATCCGAATCATCCGTACGTTGCCCATCCTCCACGCTCCTTTCCATCGGCCCCAATTTCGACCCGCTCACCTGCAGGAATGAGTTTATCCCACGGTTTGCCGGTTGACCATCCGCAATCTTGGCTGGGCTGAAACGGCGCACTGCGGCGAAAGGGATGTGGCTGCGGGAATCATACAGACGCTAGGTGGAATTTCATGGGGAGTCTGATGGGAGGGACGGGCGAATCGAATTTAGGGTTGGAATTCGACGGCTCCTGAATCACAGGGGCCTATCCGAGCGGCCCCCCGCTGGTCTTTTTCTGGGCAATCGGAACCCAAATCGATGGCTGGACTGCCCGCCTCGAGCGCCATGGTCAACGTTGGGCCGCCATAATCCGCGAGATCACTGAGCAAAGGATCGGCGAAAAGGATTCCCGCCGCGCAGGGAAGGTCTTCTTTGCCGCTTTTTTTGATGGCCGGCCATTGAAGGTTGCCCCCTTCATCCGTAAAAGATTCGTGACACGCGAGGGCGCTATAAGCGTTGTCGGTTCGATTATCGAAAAAGATGGTGTTCTTGAGCGATACGGTGGCGTTGCCCCCTCGGAAAATGGCGGGGGCATAATCGGCTTTGTTGCGCGCAAACGTACAATTGAGGACATGCACAGGACTGCCCGCAAAAATGGCTCCGGCGTTTCCTTTGGCTTCATTATCGACAAACGTGCTGCTCGTCAGATGCAAAACGGTTCCCTGGGACGATTCGACCTGAATGGCGGCGCCATGGCCTTGACGAGCGGTGTTGCCGGAGAACGTCGAATTGGTCAGGTGTAGCGGGATTCCACCACCATGATAAAGCCCCCCTGAGCCTCCGGGGCTTGCTTCAAAGGAGTTGTTGCTCATCTGGCAGCGATCGATATAGGCGGTGGTTCCCGCATAAAAATAGCCGAAGACGGCGCTGCCATGTTGTTTGGCACGGTTGGCGTGAAATACGGAACCGCATAAATGAAAGTCCCCCGCGGGTCCCACATCCTCGTAGGCCATCCCATCGATATACAATCCGCCTCCATTGCCAAATTGCCCGGAGGAGTTGTAGCTGGTGGCCTCGTTGTTTTCGAAGAGGCTGTCGACGACCGTGAGCGTTGAACCGCGGTTGAGAAGGGCGCCACCGTTGGAAGCGCGATTGCCAAGGAACGAGCAGCCAGAAATGATGACCTCCCGCAACCCACCGGCAAAAATCGCGCCTCCGCCAATCTCACCCGCATCGAGACTCGCTCGATTGTTCTCGAATCTCACATCCACCGCAACCAACGTCCCGTACCACGGATGGTGAATGGCACCTCCGGATGCATCGGTAACCCCGTCGCGCAAGGTCAATCGCTGCACCACGAGTTCGGAATGATGATCCATGTCAAGCAAACGATCCTTGCCGGCCCCTTGCAAAACGATCCGACCACCCCCGTCGATCATCAGTTTGCCTTGGTACCGCAGGGCCCGTTCGACAACGATCGTATGTGTCTCTTTCCCACAGTCGAATTCGATGGTGGTCCATTGTTCCTTCGAGATGCTCGAATCGATGGCATTTTTCAGGGAAGCCTCCGTGCAGGAAGCCGGGGTACCGTCGCCCACGCGGCTCACCTTTCCGCGTGCCGCAAGAGGTTGCAGGGCCTGGGGGCATCCTGAGTTTTCGATCTCGATCGGACCGGCACCACTGCCGGCGCTTCCCGCGGCGGCCCCGCTGCCCGCGTTTCCTCCCGTGGAATCGCCACCTGCTTTTCCCCCCACGCCGCTTTGTCCCGCGGAACCGGCATTTCCCTCATCGCCGTCGCTTCCGCAACGCACCAACGCGGCGAAAAGGACAATCAATCCAATGGTTCCTGGAATACGGTACCCCATGGCGGACATTCTCCTTCGAGGCAAGGAGCCGTTTTCGATGGCTGAGCCCTCATCAAGCTTTCGCAAGCTATGGCGTATACACCAACCTTGAGTTGCCAGGACCGTCCGAGCACGGCATTTATGTCGTCGCTTGTTTCTTTGATTCCTTCAGATGTGTGTAACATCTTGAAGTTATTATATAAATATTGACGATGGTGCCGGGGGGGCGCGGTCGAGGCGGAATGACGAACAACGAAACGCGTCTTTCGAAGCCCGACGGTGGCGTCGTTGGTGGGGGCATGGGTTGTGGCGGTCGTTGGCCAAGCGTGCGATCGGCTGGTGTATTCGCGAAATCGACATTTTTTTGAGGTTGTGCCAGAGCAGCGGGCCTGGAGACCCCGTATGACCATCCATCCGATTCCCTCTTTCATGGCCGAGTGTGTGATGCCGCATCACGATGCGATCCGACGAATCGTTCGCTCGGGTCGAACCATTGCGTCGGGGTTCGCGACCTCGGAGCCATCGGCGTTGTACGACATTCTATGGGATTACATTCAAAACGAGGACATTACCGACCTTGATATTCGGCAGTCGTTGTTCATGGCGCCGCATCGTTTGTGCTTGGGTGACGCGCTGACGTGCCGCGGATTGTTTGATGGCATGGCTGAGAAATCAGGAATGGGGATGTTTTCGGGCCTGGCGAGAAAAGCGCAGGCCATTACCAAAAAAATCGAAGGATTACAAAAGCTTGTGGCGCATTACGCCGAACTGCGGGAGCGACGAATTCGTTTCACGAGCCCGTTCATTGGTGCGACCGTCAACATGATCATCCCGGACAACGCAATGACGCGTCTGGCGTTTCCTGAGCTTGTGGGGCGCAACACGACGCGCATGGGGATTACGGACATGCAGTCGGTTCACTTTCCGGAAGCCGTCGATCCGATTGGGTATCCGGAAGGCAAGCCTGTTATCGACGCATTTGTGTGTGTGATGACGCCGCCGGATGAACATGGGCAGATGAGCCACGGTCCAGCCAATGGTGCCAACGGTGAGTTGCTCGATCGGGTGCTTGAAGGGGGAGACGTTGATCTGATGGTATACGTCAATCCTCGGTATCCGTTTACGTGGGGATATGGGGATGCCTCCAACACCATTCACGTGGACCGATTCCGGGATCTTGCGCGAAAAGGCCGGTTGGTGGTGGTGGAAGATGAGACACCGGTTCCATCGTTGCCCAAGGATAGTTTTTCGAACCCATCGCCGGTCGAGTTGGCGATCGCTCAACATGTGGTGAACCATATCGAATTGCATGCTCAAAGCACGTATGGGCGGGCGATTCAGGTGGGGTTCGGGGGCACGGGTGTGCTTGCGATTCGGGCGCTTCGAGAGACGCAGTGGCGCGGACGCAGCTACACGGAGATGCTTGAACCCTATACGATGGATTTATTCGACGCGGGCAAGATAGAGGGTTCCCATTTCATCGAGCGAGATGGTCGTCGCACTTGTCTCGACGGCAAGATGGTGGCGACATTTTCGGTGGGGGAAAAGGGGGATGGGTTTTATGAGCGGCTGCATGAGAACCCGGCGGTGGTGATGGGGCCGGCGCATCGGGTGGTCATTCCCGAAGGGTTTTATTTCGGGCTTGGGATCAACAATTGTCTGGCGGTTGATTTTCACGGTCACGTGAATTCCGGGGGGCGTTTTTCGAATCACCATTCCGGAATCGGTGGCGGTGCGATCATTTGGCGGGGATTGTCACGGGGTGGAATCGGCTATCTTTGTTTGAAGTCCACGTATCGTGGGCTCGATGGTAGTCAACGGTCTTCGATCGTGCCGTTCATGCCGGAAGGAACACCCATCAGTCACGTGGGACCCGATTTGATGGGGGGGAGGGAAGGGGCTCGTTTTTACTTGGTGACCGAGCATGGAGTGGCGCGAATTTCCGGCAATAGCCAATCGGGTTTCATCCGAGCCGTGATTTCGGTCGCGCATCCGGACCATCGCGATGAACTGCGTTTTGCGGCTTGGGAGCATTTTCGGGTGCGGGTCTGACCGAGGCTTCGAGGGTGCCGAATCCGCGACGTGAATTTCTTGCCTTGGGTAAGCGAGTAGCCCATGCGTGTCGGGTTGAGTTCGTGATATGTCCTTCCCATGCGTTGGATGATCGGTTTTTTGTCCGTGATGGGCGTATGCGCGGCCGGTTGTGATAGGCGTCCCGAGGGGGCGCTTGTCGATCGGCCACGAGCACCGCTGCGAACCGTGGGTTCGAATCATGGGCCATCGTCCGAGGCTGGGGGTCGTGAATCGGCGAACCGCTGTATGATTCCCACGCCGCAACAAGGGCCCCCGCCAGTTGGTCCCGCCGAGTCTTGCCCGATCGACCCGGTGTTTGGGGGAGTGACGTTGGAAAAGGCGCAGGTATCTTTCCCGCAGGCGCAAGACGCCCCTGTGCTCGAGGTGGAGCTTGCGCGTTCTCCGCGGGAAAGGCAGCGGGGGTTGATGTATCGGACGCATATGGCGGAAAACGCGGGCATGCTATTTGATTTTCCTGGCAGACCGGAGGTGCAAAGCTTTTGGATGCGCAACACCTGTATTCCTCTCGATATGTTGTTCATCGAGGAGGATGGGTTCATTGCGGGGATTGTGGAGAACGTCCCTACCCTCAACGAAGCATCGCGTTCGGTGCCGTGTCCTGTCCGGTACGTGCTCGAGGTCAATGCGGGATGGACGCGGCGCCACGGGGTTCGAGCGGGGCAATGGGTCGAGTTGCCGACATCGGATTGATGGGGGACGAGAAGGAAAATCGAGGAAGTCAGTGTTGTTGGTTCTTTCGGGAGGGGTAGAGCGGCGCGGTTGTGTGGTGCGGGTTGAGCAAAAGAGCCATGTGTGGGTTTCGGGGCGAGTTGGGGTTGAGCAAGTTGGGGCTGAGATGGAGAAAGTTTGGAAATGGTCCGTGCAAACACGGGATAAAACGAGGTTCGTGGGGTCACAAGCTTCACGGGGGGATTTACAGTGGGAAGCGCCCCGGCGTATGGTGGAGAGATGAAGCGAGCCGGTGATTCTGGCAGGTATGGTTGCTGTATTCGTTGGTCTTTGTGGGTTGCGGCGTGGTGCGCGGGGATGACGGCGTGGCTGGGGGGGATTCATCCTGCGGATGCACAGATCAAACAACCAGGCACTCACCTTCGATACGGTGTGGAGGTGGAACCTCATTTGCTATTCATGCACGACGGGCATAGTTGGTATGGTGATGATGATGGGTGGGGCCCGGGGGTGCGGTTATCGGTTCCGATTATCGAAGATGGTCCGATCAATACGATCAACAACTCGCTGGCGATTGGTTTTGGGTTGGATTGGGCTCACTTCAAGGGGCATTGTTGGAGTCCCGCATGGCGGGTACGTCCGTCCCCCAACGATCCCTATTATCATTATTGGTATGAGAAGTGCTCCGCGAACGAAATTTGGGTTCCCGTGGTGCTGCAGTGGAACTTTTTCTTCACGGATTTTGTGAGCGCCATGGCGGAGTTGGGGCCGTCGATCGTTCGTCGGAGTTGGGAGTATTACGTTCCGTGTCCAGGGGGGTGGTGCAAGGATACGGAAGCGGATTTGGATTTGGAGCCGCTCATTTTTCATGCGGGGGTTCGATTGCATTTCAGCCAGAGCGTGGGGATGACGATTCGGTTGGGGTGGCCGTATTTGTCGGCGGGGGCCTCCCTGTTTTTCTAACCATTAACTATTTACAGATAAATCAAATATGCCAGAATGTCTCGTGGCAGGGATATGGGGATATCTTTATATTAATTCAACCACTTACGGAATATCGGGGAAGAATCGTCGATGTGGGCTTGCAAGGTCGATTCGACAGGCTTAGGGGAAAGCGGCATGTACAAGATTCAGACATTGAACAATATTTCGGCTGCAGGGTTGGAGAAGCTACCGAAGGACCGTTATGTGGTGGCTTCGCAAATGGACGGACCGGACGCGATTCTGGTTCGATCGGCGAAAATGCATGATCTGGAAATACCGGATTCAGTCAAAGCGATAGGTCGAGCTGGGGCTGGGACGAACAACATCCCGGTGTCGTTGATGACGGCGCGGGGGATTGCGGTCTTCAACACGCCGGGGGCGAATGCCAATGCGGTCAAGGAGCTTGTGGTAGCGAGTTTGTTGATGGCGGCGCGCAATCTTGGTTCCGGCTGGCTATTTGCGCGGGGGCTCGAGGGCAGTGATGCCGAGATTTCGAAAGCGGTGGAGGCGGGGAAAAAGCAATTCAGCGGATTTGAATTACCTGGGCGCACGTTGGGCGTCGTGGGATTGGGGGCGATTGGGGTGAAGGTGGCCAACGTGGCGAGGGCGCTGGGCATGCGTGCGGTAGGATATGATCCTACCATCACGGTGCAGCGGGCGTGGCAGCTTGATACGGACGTTTTATCCGCCGGCAGCATCGAGGAATTGCTGGGGCTTTCGGATATGGTGACGGTGCATGTTCCTTTTTCTGATGAAACGCGACACCTAATTGATGCAACGCGCATCAAAGCGATGAGGCCAGGAACGGTGTTGCTTAACTTTTCGCGTGCAGGAATCGTCGACGATACGGCGGTGGTCGCCGCCTTGAACGAAGGGCATTTGCACGCCTATGTCTGTGATTTCCCGAGCAACCTGCTAAAAAACCATCCCAAAGTCGTGACTTTTCCTCATCTTGGAGCGTCGACCAAGGAGGCGGAGGACAACTGCGCCATCATGGTTGCCGATCAGGTTCGGGAGTATTTGGAACACGGTACCGTGAATAACTCGGTCAATTTCCCCAATGCCTTTCTTCCTCGCAACAGCGGGTATCGGATGGCGATCGTCAACAGCAACGTGCCCAACATGGTGGGTCAGATTTCCACGGAATTGGCGGCGGTTGGGCTCAATATTCTCGATATGTTGAATCGTTCTCGGGGGGAGATTGCGGTGACGTTGATCGACCTCGACAAGCCTTGTCCTGAGGAGAGGATCGAGAAAATACGTAATATTTCCGGAGTGTTATCGGTTCGGTGTCTAGGTGAGGAGGCTCACCCATGACAATCGACGTGGACAGGAGGATGGAAGCATCGCGCGGTGGGCATGTTGGCCGAAGATACTGAAATCGGCTCACCATTTTATTCATATTTTACATTTTACACAAAATAAATCGACGAGATCATCGATTGACCGAAGCTATCGTTTGCAGATAGGGAGAGGTATGCATAATAATTCTCGCTGTATCCACCGTCTCGATGGGCGAGAAGGTGGGCAGCGGGCAATTGGCGGCTTTGGCGTCACGCCAAAGCAGGGAGTGGCTTGATAACATGGCTTTGCGACTAAAGAGCATCGTGACGATGGGTGTGCTCGGAGCGAGTTGGTTCGCCACTGGGCATGAGGCACGAGCGGATGGTCTTCCGCTCAATCGGTTCGACCCAGCGCCCATGGGCGACCGTATGTTCGGCGTTCAGTCGCCCTATGTAGCGGGGCATTTGACACCACATGTCGGTCTGATTCTCGATTATGCGCATAATCCTCTTGTATTGCGTAATACCGAGACAGACGATAAAACCGGTAATATCGTTACTGGGCAGCTATTTGCCCATTTAAACGGAACGTTACCCCTGTTCGAACGTCTCCATCTCAATGTCGATGTGCCCTTCGCGCTTTACCAAGATGGCGAAAACCCTTCCGAGGCCGGTTCCTTGCCTTCCGCCAGCGGCGCTCAAATGGGCGAAGTGCGCGCTGGCTTGCGTCTTCGCCTTCTCGGCGAATACCACGATGCTTTCCAACTCGGATTGGCTGGTTATGCATGGTTGCCGACGGGACCTTCCGATGGCTATGTCGGCAACGGCAAAGTGCGTGGGATGCCCCAGCTCGTAGTGGGGGGGCGCTCGGAGAGCGTGGTCTGGTCCGCGGCGGCGGGGCCTCAGTTTCGCGCGGGGCAGAGCTTTGCCAACGTGAGCGATGGTACGCAACTCAATGCGGGCGCTGGCGTGGGATTCTTGTTCGGCGACAAAAAACAGTTCCAGGTGGGGCCGGAAGTATATGCGGCGTTTACTCTCTCCACGGATGACAAAGCGTTGCACGACGATGCGGCCCGAAACTCGAACGTGGAGCTACTTCTGGACGGTCGCTGGCGTTTTCTCGAACACTTTGAAGCCGGCCTCGGGGTAGGGCCCGGGCTGACGACAGGGCTTGGAACGCCTTCGTTCCGAGGGGTGTTCATGCTTGGTTTCACGCCTTCCCAGGAAAAGGCGGCCGGCCCTTACGATACCGACGGCGATGGTATCACCGACGATTTGGATGCGTGCCCCAATGTTCCTGGGGTGCCGAGCGACGATCCGGCCAAGCATGGATGTCCGGCGGACCGGGATGGAGACGGTATTTTGGATATCAACGACGCCTGCCCTGATGTGCCGGGTGTGGCTACGGATGATCCGAAGACCAACGGTTGTCCGCCCGATCGAGATGGCGATGGCATCATCGATTCTTTGGATGCTTGTCCGGATGTTCCGGGCGTGGCTACGGATGATCCGAAGACCAACGGTTGTCCGCCCGATCGCGATGGGGACGGCATTTTCGATGCGCAGGATGCATGTCCGGATGTGCCTGGTGTGGCGAGCGACGATCCGCAGAAAAACGGTTGTCCGCCTGACACCGATGGCGATGGCATCATCGATAGTGAGGATGCTTGTCCGACCGAGGCGGGGCCGCGGGATCCCGATCCAAAGAAGAACGGATGCCCGACGGTTCACGTAACGGATAAGGAAATCGTCATCCTCGAACAGGTTCAGTTCGACACGAACAAGGCCACCATCCGGGCGGTGAGCGATGAGTTGCTCGACAAAGTGGCTGCCGTCTTCAAAGACCATCCCGAGATCCTCAAGGTCGAGGTTCAAGGTCATACGGATAACACCGGAGCGCCCGGATACAACAAGGGCCTGTCGCAGCGTCGCGCTGATGCTGTCGTTGCTGCTCTCGTCAAGCGAGGCATCGACCGCGCGCGTCTCGTGGGCAAGGGCTACGGCCAAGAACAGCCCATCGCCGACAACGGCACGGACGAAGGACGTCAGAAGAACCGTCGCGTGCAGTTCCAGATCATCGAACGACAACCCAAGACTGAAGGCACCAAATAAGGCTCAAGGAGGCTAACCGTGCGAAAGAATTATATTTTCACAGGCCTTGTGGCGACCTTGGCCCTCACGTCGGTTGGGGTTGCCTCCGCGGAACCGAAACTGCGGATACAAGTGGATCAACGGGGCGATTTTTTGCTCATTGGCAATACGATGGGCCATGAGTGCCTATCGGGAACCCCCACTCCGGTGAAGGGAGCGATTGATACGGCTTGCTCTTCGCAAACGGCAGCTCAAAGAAACGATAGTTCGCCGGATGCGTTTTGGAACAACGACACCTTGATGGGCGAAGCGGGGAAAGTGAGTGATGCGCGCACCACCGCCTATCTCACGATTCCCAGCGGCGCGACCGTGACGCATGCGTACCTGTATTGGGCGGGCGCTCAGACTACCGTCGACAATGAGGTGCAGGTCCGTTTCGGTACGGAGACGCTGCCCACCACCATCACAGCCACGGATTCGTCGACAATCACCGTATCATATGCAGCCTATCAGGCGGTTGCCGACGTGACCGACTTGGTGCAGGCCAAAGGTAGCGGTCCTTATGAGGTAAGTGGCATTGCGACACCCGAGTTCTACGGGGTAAACAATGACGTGGTTTTTGGTGGTTGGTCGATGGTCGTGCTGTATCGGCTTGCCACGGAGCCTCCGCGCAATTTGGCAGTATTCGACGGACTCGAGCGGGTGTCCTCGGGAAACAACAGAACCGTCAAGCTGAGCGGCTTTTTGGTTCCCAACGCCGGTTTCGATGGGAAATTAGGCATCGTTGCTTACGAAGGGGACGCCAGTCTGACCGGCGATCGACTTTTCTTCCACTCGACGTCCACGGTGCCACCGAATAACCAGGCGTTGTCGACGACGAATAATCCCATCGACAACTTCTTCAACGGAACTCGAACCTGGCTAGGAGACTTGGTGAGCAACGTTGGCGATCTTCCGCAGACCACCGGAGGACCTCAGAGTTTCGTGGGCATGGATCATGATGTCGTCGATGTGAGGTCTAAGCTTACCGCGGGACAAACGGAAGCTTGGGTAACCGCGACGACCAATGGTGACGTCTACTTCCCGGGGATATGGGTAACGTCGATTTCCACGTTCAAGCCGGACTTTACCACATCGGAAAAAACCGTGACTGACGACAACGGTGGCGCGGTCATGGTGGGCGATATCCTGACGTATACCATCACGGTGAAAAACACCGGTAATGACATTGCGGTGAATACGGTGCTCAACGATCCGTTGCCCGACGGCGTGGAGTTTTACGGAACCTCGATCACCGTGGATGGTGTTGCAAGAACGGCGGCGGTCGATACTGATGTGGCGGAGTATGATGCGGCCCAGCATCTGGTGACGGTTCGGTTGGGCGATGGCGCAACGGACACGGCTGGTGGTGACTTGGGGATTGGCGAATCTTCCACGATCAGCTTCAAGGTTAGAATCAAGCCCGGGTCGACCGGATTGCTCGAAAACCAGGCGGAAATCACCGCGGAAGGGCAGCAAGGGGCTCCTGAAACCACGACGCCTACCGATGGTAACGGTACACAACCGGGAACGCCTCCCACGGGTATTCACATCGACGAATGCGCGACCGATGCGGATTGCGATGGGAGCTTGCTGTGCAATACGGCGAGCACACCCAATACCTGTGTCGAGTGTCTTGCCGATAACGATTGCGGGGGTCCGAATAGCGGACAGCTTTGTGATTCCAACACTCACACATGCATCGAGGGATGCAATAGCGAGACGGACAACGGTTGTCCCAGTGGATTGCATTGTACGTCCCAAGGCTTGGCGATCGGACAGTGCGTTGCCTGTGTGGAGGACAACCATTGCGGTGGTCCGAATAGCGGACAGCTATGTGATCTCGACACGTACACTTGTTTTGCGGGATGCAACGGCGAAAAAGACAATGGTTGTCCCGCCGGCAAGGTATGCACTTCGGACGACGACACGGTGGGTTCTTGCGTCGAATGTGTGGTTCACAACGATTGTGGAGGACCGAACAGCGGGCAACTTTGCAGTTCGACGAACACATGTGTTGCTGGTTGCACGGGCAACGTTGGGGAAGGATGTCCCGACCCGCTTGTGTGTTCCTCGAGTGATTCCACGGTGGGATCTTGCGTGGGATGCATGACGGATAGCCAATGCGGTGCGGCGGACAGTGGCAAAATTTGCCATGATACGGACCATGCCTGTGTGGATGGTTGCCGAGGAGAGAATGGCAACGGTTGTGCATCGGGTCTGACGTGCTCTTCGACGGACAGCAGCATGGGAACGTGTGCGCAATGCTTCAAGGATAGCGATTGCGGAGCGTTGGACAGCGGCAAGATTTGCCATGATGAAACCAAGGCCTGCATCGACGGTTGCCGAGGAGAAGACGGCAACGGTTGCCCGTCGGGACTCACCTGCACGTCGTCGGACAAAACGATGGGTATCTGCGCCGAGTGCATGACGGATAGCGATTGCGGAGCCGTGGATAGCGGCAAGATTTGCCATGATGAAACCAAGGCCTGCATCGACGGTTGCCGAGGAGAAGACGGCAATGGTTGTCCGTCGGGACTCACCTGCACGTCGTCGGACAAAACGATGGGTATCTGCGCCGAGTGCATGACGGATAGCGATTGCGGAGCCGTGGATAGCGGCCGGGTTTGCCACGATACCACCAAGGTCTGTGTGGATGGTTGCCGTGGGGAAGAGGGCAATGGCTGTCCTTCTGGCGAAGAATGTACGTCGACGGACACCAGCATCGGGACCTGTGAGGGAACTGGAGGCACGGGTGGATCCGGTGGCGCTGGCGGTTCTTCCGGCACTGGCGGAGAAGCTGGTACCGGTGGTGGAACGGCTGGAACCGGTGGTGGAACGGCTGGAACCGGTGGCACTGCTGGTTCAGGTGGAACGTCCGGCACGGGTGGCAAGGGTGGATCCACGGTCTTCAATGCTGAAAATTACGCGGCCGAAGGCAACGGTATCCTGTGTGCGGCAAGCCCCGCGAAGCGCAATGGTTCCGAAACGGGCTGGCTCGCGGGTCTCTTCGCTCTCGGTGCTGTCGCTGTGATGCGTCGTCGCCGCCATTCGTAAGAAGTCGAATGATGGGCATGCGCCAAAGGAGCGTGTGCCTGTCAATCTCCTCATCAACCTCCTCCATGTGAATATATTGACCCTATCGGGATAGCTTGCGCCATGCGATAGGATCGCACGAAACATCTGCAAACGTGATCCGAACGTTCACGCCACGCGCATGCGTGGATGCCATTGCTGCTGATGGTTCGAGCCATCGCGCATAGAACGCTCGTTTCCTCGATTTGCAAGTGACGCCCTTGGCATGTCTTGCTACATCGGCTTTCATGCGTATCCGAGATATCGCCCTTGTGTGTTGCGTGAGCGTCTTTGGGTGCAAAGACCCTGCTGCTTCGGTATCTTCCGAGGCTTCTACGATATCTCCTGCCCAGCCCACGGTTGCCGCGGCTCCGAGCGCATCGACTGCCGATTCCGGAAAACCTTCGACGGTTTCGAAAATCAACCGAGTGGTTTTAATCACGATCGATGCGTTGCGTGGAGATCAACCGTGGACGGGGTATACGCTTGCCAAGACGCCTGTGCTTTCGGAGTTTGCCGAACGAGGCATCGTGTATACGCGCAACTATGCGATCGCCAACACCACGGGACCTGCGATTTCAGGCCTTCTTGCGGTGCGCTATCCTACGGAAACGGATCGGGACAACTGTCCGCTCGCGGGCTTTACGATTGGCGAGGGGGTGGGGCCCGTGTTGTCCTCGGCGGGAGTATGGACGGGGGCTGCTCACGGTCACGCCTATTTTGGCGGCTCTACAGCGCCAAAGGGAGGATTTGAAGACTGGCGTGTCATCGACAACGTCGGTGGGAAGATGGCGACACGAGGAGCGGTGACGGGGCCGGAGGTGACAGAGTTGATGCTTGCTCTTTTGAAAGATGCGCCGACGGACAAGCCGTCGTTTTTGTGGGCCCATTATCTCGAACCGCATGATTCCTACGTTTACCACAAGGATTTTCCGCCGAGTTCGGACCCTCGGCGCGGCGTTTATGACGGTGAAGTAGCCTTCGTGGACGATCAGATTGGCAAAGTGCTTGCCGCCATCGACGCATCGGATATGAAAGATCGTACGGCTGTCATCGTATCCGCTGACCATGGGGAGGCGTTTGGGGAGCATGAGCGTTATCGCCATGGATTTACGGTATTCGAAGAGGAGGTGAGGGTGCCGCTGATGCTTCGGATTCCGGGACAAGCGGCCAAGCGAATCGAGGTACCCCGTTCGAGCATGGATATTCCGCGAACGATTGCCGCGCTGCTGAATGTGCCAGCGCCGGCAAGGTGGCGGGGTCATTCGCTATTGGAAGACCTGGGGACAGCGCCGCCGCCACAACGTCCAGTGATCATCGATGTACCGGAACTGATGAACCTGCCCGCCCTTCAAGCCGTAGTGATGGACAAGATCAAAGTCATCAAGTCCGGCCCCAAGTGGATCGTGTACGATCTCGAAGCGGACCCAAAAGAAAAGAACCCCCTTTCTCGCAAAGAGGCGGAGGCCTGGATAGAGAAGGCAAAACCCGTTCTCGATTCCCTCGAAACCGTACCGCATCAACCGTGTAAGCGTCAGGCGTTCAAGGAGTAATGCGGCGATTGACGGACGGTGTTGGGCGCTCAGCCAAGAAGACAGCCCTGGCGGAAGCGTTGGAACTCCTGTTCGAAGTTGGGAGAAAACACGCCGGTTCCCAAGGCGTTTTGAATCTCCTGCGCGGACCAGAAACGTAGCGCATCGATTTCGGACGCTTGTGGTGTGAACGGACCCTCGGATTCGCATAGGAAGGTCGAGATGAGTTCACTCTCGATGGCGTTGCGCATGATGTATCGATATAGGAAGCGAACGTGGGCGTGGCAGATTCCGATTTCCTCCTCGAGTTCCCGAAAAAGCGCTTGCTCGATCGATTCGTCCACCAACACATGGCCGCCCACGGACGTGTCCCATTTGCCGGGCTGAATATCTTTGGTTCGAGAACGGAGCTGTAGCAGGATTCTCCCCTTTCGATCCGTCACGATGCAATGGACCACGGGATGTAAAAGTGACGGATTTCCGTGTACTTGCGATCGTTTCGCCGAGCCCAGAACGACTCCATTTTCGTCTACCAGGGGCAGGCGTTCTTCATTCATGGCGTGTTTTCGTCTTCGTGGATGCGGGGTGATCGTTCGCTTGCGATATGCTCTGCTACCCTTCGGGCCTTGATCACTTCGATCGGAAATCTCGCGACTTCATCATCGGTGGATCCGATTCCCACGACTCCGTTGATCATCAAGACTTGAAAGGTGAGTTCTTCGAGGCTTCCCCAGTACTTGATGCCGTGGTAAGCGGAAAGGTCGGCGGAAAAGTCATGAGCGCGCGATGCATGATCGCGGTGAAGACAGATGTCTCGAAGGACATTGCCGTTTTCTGGCAGTGTCATGGTGGGGATGAACGAACCCATGGGCGAACCGTCTTGGGAGTCGACCTGGTAGAAAGGGGTGGACAGGGTGAAGGGGTGGTCGTCTTGATCGAGAAAGGCGACATGGGTGCTTTCATGTTCTTCGAGCAAGAGCAGGTTGTATCCTTCGAGTTCGACGGGCAAGTTGCTTCCGGCTTCGAGCACCCCGGCGAACGTGCGCTGCATGGCGCGGTGGACTTTTTCTTTGTTTCGTTGGAAGCGCTCGTTGACTTCTTCGTCTTCGAGCAAGAAGGTGATGATATCTTCGGCGGCACGGGCGGGACCAGCGTGCTCGAAGCCCGAGCGAGCGAGTTGTGTTCGAATCACTCCGGTATGTACCTTGGCCTGGTACATAAGCTCCGCGAAAGTTTCGAGGATCTTGTCGACTCCCGCGGGTTCCATGAACGGATTGCCGCAGAACGTGCTGGTCAACGGTTCATAGACTTGATCGTAAACCGTGCGATCCAAAGGGAGTTTGCCGTCGTCCGTATCGATCCAAAAGGTGTTATGCAGCACATCGTAGCTGACATCATCGATCCGAAGTGATTGGTTGTTGTGTTTGATCCATTTGCCTTGAAAGGCAGAACGCACCAGTTCACGAGCCGCAAACGCATCGGATGCGCTGTCGTGAATCACGAGAAACGTGCGAGAAATCCCATGGGAAACCCGTTCTTCGAAGTCGATCAGGGCATCGATATCGTGGCGAAAGCGGACGACCAACGGAGATTGATGGGCGAATTCGAGGCCGGCGCGCAAACTTGGTTGATCGCCACTCGTTCCTTTGTTTTTGCGCAGACCGCGGACGAGAACATTTTTGAGCACGTGGTGCGGGTCCGCGGAAAGCTCGACGGCGCTAGTGAGAGGTGCTTCGTAGTTGTTGATATAAAAGAAACCATTGACCCGTGTGGGGGACAGCACGTCTCGAACATCGCATAATCCGCCGATGGTGACACGGGCGTTTTTGGGATGGTCTGCATTGGAATAGGCGCCGCGTTTGAGCAGATCTCCGAAATGTGCTTTCCATCCTTCGGTAATGTCATTGAGGCGAAGAAAGTCACCGGTTTCGGTGCCAAACGCATAAACTTGCCGGTCGGAACCTTGCCAAAGCGACAGCATATCGCTGGCGAGAATGTCGACACGTCGCACTTCGGAAGCGTTTCCGGTAGCGGCAATGATCTGCTCCATCATGGCCGTGATGGTTTCGGACTTCCCGGTTCCGCTATCTGCTGAAAATACAAGGGTTTTTCTGAGACCATTTTTGAATGTGATGGTGAACATCGCACCGTGGACCGGCATCCCGCCCATCGCCTTGACTCGTTCGTTATGAATGGTGAGCAAGGATTTTTTTAGAAACCCGACGTAATCGGTGGCGTCTTCTCTCGAAACCCACGCCACGGGAAGAAGATGACCAGCCCGATCCCGATCCAAAATATAGCCCGTGCGATAAGCATCGCCCAATACCTTGGAGGGCAGTCCAAACAGCAAAATTCCGTCCCATGGCACGTCCTGCAACGCTTGTTGGGATTGAATTTCGACGATTTGCGGGAAGAGCCTGAGTTCGTCGCTCAATAGATGCACGCAAGATTTATGAATCTGAAGGAGCATTTGGAAAGGACCGACTTGCACCGCTTTGCTTATGTAGTCCCGCAGGTCTGCGCGACGGCTAAAGCGTTCGAGTCTTGCGCGGAAGTGGTCGAGGCCAGGCGCCAGGTGTCCATCGCCATCGCGGCGTGTAAAACCGTAGCGGGGATCGGCTACGCGTTTGGATGCGCCCGTGACAACGTTGGGACTGGGGTTCAGGGCTGTGGTAGCGACCGCGAAGCAGCAGCGTTCTATCAGTGTTTTCGCGTAGTCAGGCATGTCGCGGTGAGCGCGAATCGACGAGATGACTTCGTAACCGATGTCGAACGAAGCGCTATCGGAAACGACTTCATCTGGCACTTCGAAGGCGTGCATGAGTTCGTTGATGAGTTCGTTGAGGCGACGGTCGATGCCATGCAGCGCGGCGACTTTTTCCGTGGGGTGAGTAGCTTCGAGTCGCACGGTAAGCACTTTGCACGAGCTTCCGCTATGCCAGAGTTCATACATTTCGCGCATCAGGGTGCGAAATAGATCGTCGATATACTGACGGTCCTGATAAGCCCGTTGGCATGCATGAGGGCCATATTGACTCTCGACACGTTCGAAGCTCAAGTCGGCAAGCGCGGGATGGCGATGGACGACCTTGCGCAGCAGTCTTCGGTAGACAACGTGGAAGGCTCGGCTCGTCATCAGTTCGCGTACGGACTGGCATGGAACGACTTCGACAAAAAACTTGTCGGCAACGGACCGGCCTTCTTCGATACAGTAGACGGTTCCGCGTTCGTCGCGAGAAATGACGTGCCCGTGTCGTGAGGAGCTGGTGGAGGGGTAGATGTCGACAAGGGGGTGTAAGTCGGCAACGACGCGGTCCAGGTTCATGTTGCCCGGTGCAAATATTGTCTGCAGCGCGGAGGGGGTTCGGCCTTGGGAGTCATAGGCTGTCCAATGTTTTCGTAGAATTTCGATGTACACCTGCACGGAGCGACCGAGACGTTCGTAACTCGACGGGGAGCCATCGATGGCGCCGCCGAGGGAAAGGCGCACAAGCCCTTTTCCGGCATACGTGACGTCCACTTTGGTAAACGCGCTGAGGGAACGAAGAAAGGCAAGCAGGCCGCGATCATCATCCGAAGGGCATAAGCGTATGCAGTAATAAAAAGCGCCTTCGGGGACGATATCGGGAGCTTCGGGCCATGCGCGGCGCTTGGCTTCGCGAACCTGTTTGATCCGAAGCTCCACATCTGACCGCAAAGCTCGTTCGAGCCGCAGATTTTTGATCCGAGACACGGTGCTACTCATGTGGCGGGACAGGTCGGTGACCGTGGCGCCGCGACGCTGAAGACGAAGCATCTGTTCGTAGGCGTCGAGAAGTTCTTCGAAAAGAGGGATGGGAAAGTCATCCTGGTCGGCCTGTTGGAGTTGTTGTTCGAGCAACGAGTGAAAGCGTTGTGTAGGAGGTTGGGAGGCCGTAGGGCTCAGCAAATCACCGGAGATCTGTTCAAGCGCGCTCGTCCATCGTTTCACGGCCAATCCGGATTCGAGCTTGAGTTGCGTCAAGTACAAAGACATCAAATGTGGTTCGGAGGCACGTCGTTGCGCATACTCGATGACTTGCGGCATGTTGGAGACCACAAATCCCGTGCGATCTCCAGACCCTTGCAGTGCTTTGGTGGTGGCTCCCACGGTGATGAGCGAAACGGGTTGGGTGAATTGGTGCCAATGACGCTCATACAGTTGTGCGGCACAAGCATCCCCTTCGCGCGCTTTGACCTTGGACGTGACCACTTTGTGATAGGCATTGTCATCGACGACGGTGATGCCGTATTCGGCGGCAATCTGCAGCAACCGGAGCGTGGTTTCACGTCGATACACGACGCCCGTGGGATTGTGGGGCGAGTTGATGACCAGCAGCATGCTTTCGCAAGCCAAGGAAAACACTTCAGGAAAGCGTCGGAGGAGATATCGCAATTCCTCGATCCACTGCAGCAATGCAAGCGGATCCATCTCATGCCTTCGGTTCAAGGGGATGCGTTTGGTCCATCGTATGGGAAAGTGTTTTTCCGGAAAGACGTCCCCATACGTCCAAGACAGCTCTGGCAGGATCAACGTGGGGAAGAAGCTTGCTTGATCGATGGACTTGAGCATGCCCTCGATATCGCCGATGGCGATGGGGTCGAGTTCTCCTTTGAGTTCGTCGGTAGCCTTGTGAACAGCACGGATGATGTCCTGGATAGGCAGCAAGTAATTGCGAAGATTATGGTCCGCCCGCTGGACGTGTTCGCCAACGAGCTGTTCCAGGTGCCCGTGCAGAGCGCCAAATCCCGCTTGAGACATGGTATGTTTGACGACGGAAGCGAGTCCGCCGGTGACATTGCCATACGTAACACGGTCGATGCTTGCTCGCGTTCGCGCCGTTACCTTGCGCGCCGTATCAATTGCACGATACAATACGGATCGGGATAGATGCTCGGGCAGGCTGATTCCGGCGTCAGTCGTCACCCGCTGGGTGGGGGACATAGAGCGCATCTGCGATTGTTTCATCGCTGCTTCGATTTCGTCTGTGCTTCCTCCAGGAATGGCGAGACGTTGTTTGAGATCCTTCAATCGTGCGATGCATTCAGGCAAGGATTCCGAGCGAAAGGCATCCACGGCGCGTTGCACCCGGTCGAAATGATAATCCCCCACGATCGCCAACGCACCACGGCCTCCTCCGGGCAGCACGACCGGTTCGTATCGATCTTCGGGAAGACCTCCATAAAAGGCGTGAAGCCAGTGGCTCGATACGGCAGTGCGCATCTGCGTGGCCATGTGTTCGCGCTGGGAATCGGTCCCATCACTAACGGTCTCGAGCAGATGGACGAACCGGCGGAGCTTTCGGAGCGTCAAATAGTCCAGCAAGCCATCGCGCTTCCATTCCAGCGTACGCATGGCATCGAGGGAACCTTGTCGAACTCCTTCTCGTTCGAGAAAGGCGATTCGTTGGTCGAGGTCGTTGCCAAAGGTATGCAGGGTGGTCGAATCGAAGCGTTCGAGAATTTTTCGTAACTGAAGCTGGGTGTTGGCGGGGCGACCCGCGAAGCCCGTTTGGACGTTTCGCAACGTCTTGGCGACGTGCGGAAACAACGTATACACCATCGTCGCATTCGACCGGCGCGCGCGTTCGGACGCGTCCACGAGAACCAATCGACCCAATACGCTTCGCCAGATGTTTTCGCCGGATGGTGGCTGAAATAGCCAGTGCGCAATACCTGTGACCTTGACGACGAAAACGTGATTGGGCTCGGCTTGCATGTGGGCGACGAGTTGTGCATCGAGACGGTCGACGCCTTCGACGACATGCACGGGAGAGGAGCTTCCCGGATTGAACTTATCGAAAACGTGATCGCGAAGGAGTTCGACGACGCGGTCTGGGCTTTCGGTGATGACGACTCGATTGAGGATGCGACCGCCTTCGAAGCCAGTGAAATCGGCGGCGTCTCGAAGGAAGGCAGCTTCTTCCGCGGCCGTGCAATAGTGCAAACTTCCGCAAAGAATATCGTCCACCATGGCCAATAGGTCGCGCATGGAGTCGGGATCGGAAGAAACCGTTTCGATATGATTGACGAGCCCGGTAACTTCTCGTCCGAAAACGATGCGCGACACAAGGCGTTGGGTACCGGCGGTGACTGGTGGTGTTCCAATGGATAGACTTGGACGAGTCAGGGTTTCGAAAGCGTGTTGATCAAAAATCGCGGAGGTGCCGTCGCGTTGGTAGCTTTGTCCAACCCGCGCGCGTAACCAGCTTTTGAATGAATCAGCGGCTTGGACGATTTGAAAGACAGGGGATACGCCCACGGAGGGCATGAGTTGTTCGAGCAGGGTGTATCCGAGACGGTCGAACGTTTGTTCGTACTCTCGAACCTGTCTTGTAACGGCTTCTCGTTCGCCGACCGAAGCGCTGCTCAACTCATCAGGAAGAGCGAGAATTTTGTCGATCTCGGGGATAAGGCGTGTATGAAACGCGCCTTCGTGCATCGAGGCGGCGATTGTCTTGAGCTGCTTGATCCGTTCGGTGAGCGCTCCTACCTGTTCCATGGTGACCATGGTATGGGAAAGCGCGGCGAAGAGGGCAATCCCTCACGAACAAACGGCGGTTCTGTCGTGGCTTTTCCGGGAATTGACCGCGAAAACTCGCGCCGTCCAACGAGGTTGCGCTGAACCAAACCGCGAATTTCTGCGGTTTTCGTCGTCGTTCGGAGGGACAAAACTCGTCGATCCGTCGGAAACATAAGATTGAAGGGGTAAGCATACTCGGAAGGGCCGGGGATAGCGTGCGGCCGCTCGAGCGTAACCCCTTGGATGTCGGTAGGGTTTTCGTCGACGGGCCATCACGTGGCGTGACAACCATCTCTATGCGTGCAATCCTGGGGCTCTTCGAGCATCACCCATGTCGCAGTTCCGAGAATTTTCCCTGGATGCGGTTCGCACGGACGGCTGGTTCGAGCGCATAGGTCAGGGGATTGGCAGCTTCCGAGCGTTGTGTGACATCGTAGGAGATCGTTTTTTTGCGTTCTCGATGATCACGGGTGCCCGCATTACGGCCCTGACGGTGGATAGAAGAAATCCCGACGACACGCTGGTGGATTTTGTCGTTGGCGGTGAAGGGGATGACGGCGACACGGATGCGCAACGGCTTCCTCTTGGGGATTTTCGAAGACGGTTGGTAGCGGCATTGTTGATCGAGGGGCCTCCGGCACCCCCGCCGATGCGCGATACGGATGTGGAAGCGCTTCAACTTCATGTGGGTGTTCGTTATCTGCTGTTGGCTCCCCTGTATGGTTACAGCCTGCAGTCGCTCGTGATCGAAAACGATCGATCGATGTTGCGTGTATTGGTCGATGGCCGCGAGAGCACGTTCGATTTGATGTTGTTTCAACAGCGACTTCGCGCGCACGTGCGGGATGAACTCGAACGGGTTTCCTCCGGACAGCGTTCGACCATCGATTTGGCGAAGGTAGCGGAAGCGGAATTGGCTTCGAAGGAAGGGGATTGGAGGAGGGTCACGAAGCTATTGGGGACATGGCCTGCACCGCTTGCGATTTTTTTGCGCACGCCGGAAGGACAGATGATAGCCCCAGAGACCAGCTCGCTGATCGCAAAGGGTTTGGGATTGCTCGGTAGTGCTTGTGTTCATCTTGGCGAGATCGAGCGGGCCGAAGAAATCTACCGGTTGGGCGTTCAATATGGGCAAGAAGGACCCGTGTCAGCCGAAATATTCACCCAGTTTGGAGAAGCCTTGTTGATGGATGGGCGCCCTGGGGAGGCCATTGGACTTCTTCGACGGGCCTTGGCTCTCGGCGCGGATCCGAAACGAGTTCAACCGCGGCTTGCTAGGGCTTTTCGCCTCCGCCACCGATTTGTCGCGGCGCGTGCCTGCCTTTTGGCCGCTCTCGATGCGGGAGTCGACGTGGTGGACGTGTGGGACGATATCCGACCCGTGCGGGAAGCGCTCGGTGATGCCGCGAGTCGCTTGCCTGTCGAATTACCCTCGAGCCTCGATTCGTAGGAGAGTGCAAACCAACACGCGCCGCAAGACTCCAGGCGAAAGTCATAACCCTAATCGGATAGTCGCCGAAGGATCGTTTCAACGGAAACGCCACAGCTTGCCTCGCCCACTGCACGGCGACGGACGTGACGCCACCCCAATGGACCTCTCTTAGAGGGTAGGTTCGGGATCAGGAGTCATGCTCGGGAATTGGGATCGAGGCGTCTTGAAGGAAGGCTGACAAGTCCTCCGGCATACCACAACTCACCTCGAAGCCCTGAACGTCTTGCCGACCGTTCCAAGCGATCGAAACGGCATGTAAGGCGTGACGTTTCAAAATCCGTGTATCTCCACCGTATTGAGCATCGCCCGCGAGCGGATGGTCGATGGCGGCGAAGTGAGCGCGGATTTGGTGGCGAACGGCTTTGGGCGCTTGCACCATCAAAAGGGCCCATCGTCCCAACCGTTGCTTGACCGAATACTTCGTTCGCGCGGGCCGAGGGTCGTAACGTCGCAACTCTTCTGCTCGCAGGCAGGCAACCACGCGTTTGGGATGTTTCGGATCTATCCCGATCGGTATATCGATGATGCCAGAATCAGCCATCCCATCGCTTTCACAAATGGCAAGATAGTGCTTTTCTATTTTCCCCGCGCGAAGGTCTCTGGTCAGATAATCGAAAGCGGAAGGTGTTCTTGCAGCGAGCAACAAACCGGATGTTCCCGTGTCCAGTCGGTGAATGAGCCCCGGCTCTCTGGGGTCATATCCGATGTCAGCCATTTCCGGATACCTTCCGACCAGAGCGTTAGCCAACGTGCCAATCTCTTTGGGACGAAGGGGACAAGAAGGTTGTCCCGCAGGCTTGTTGACAACCACCAAATCAGATCTTTCGAGGCGAATGTCCAATGCCGCTGCCGGTTCCGGAACCGCTTTGGGATCGATGGATGCAAGACGGATGGTAAGCACGTCCCCGGGTCTTGCGCGCCATCCTTTGGTGGCTTCGCGACCCTGCACGAGTACCGATCGAGACTCGAAAAGATCTCGAACCCGCGCCCGCCCCGCTCGACCCCGCAACGCTCGGACGACGACAACGTCAAGCCGTTCACCTGCATCCTCTTGTTGAATGACGTATTCGACTTGCTCGGCCGTCATGTCGCCAGCTTTTCCTTGATACCGAGGCTCGTCAAGCCTTGTCTGTGGCGGCATGACGATGTTTCCGAAGCCCTCGGGCGGTCGCATACCATGGAACCTAGCGGTCGGATACTCCGCGGTCCTGGACGGATGGTAGGAGAGCCGAAATCATCCTTCCTCGGCAAGTACCACCCTGATTTTTTCCAATGATCATGCCAACGCGACCAAAATGCGTATGGTTTGCCTGTCGTTCCTTTGGGTCCTGGAGCGTGTCGTCATGATCGTGTTCTTGAGCGATTTGCATATCGAAGATGAAAGCGTAGGAAAACACAACGTCTCCGCGGATGCTTTCCCCATCTTTTTCGAACATCTGCAGCGCTTGGGGAAGCGACGCTCCGTCAAGGAGCTTCGCATCGTGCTGCTTGGGGACACGATTGATCTGCTGCGAACGTCTTATTGGTTCGATGTTGACCAAGAACACCGGCCATGGGGATGGAAGCAGGATTCGCTTGCACCCCTTGCCATGCATACGAAGATAGTGCTCGACAAGATCATCGACAAAAACAGAAACACGTTCGAATCCATTCGTCAGGGTGTTGCCTCGCTCCGAAAATCAATTCCAACCAACGTGACGTTCGTGGTTGGGAATCATGACCGACTGGCCAATATTTCGCCCGTCGTTCGACGCCGTATCCGCGATGTTCTTGGAGAAACCCCGATCGACGATCCGTTCGAAGAACGTTTCGTGTGCCAACGACACGGTGTCGTTGCCCTGCATGGCCACCAGTTCGATGTGTATAACCATGAATCGGTGAGCGACGCCAACCGATGGGGCGTTCCGATTGGTGATCCGATTACCACGGAATTGGTGGCGCGGATTCCCGCATGTGTTTTAAAAGAAATCGAGCGGCAAAGCATTGTCCTTTCCGACGAGGAGACCGAGCAGATTCAAAAGGCTCTTGAAAGGATCGAAGA
This sequence comes from Deltaproteobacteria bacterium ADurb.Bin207, assembly GCA_002070115.1. Lineage (GTDB taxonomy): Bacteria > Myxococcota_A > Polyangia > Polyangiales > Polyangiaceae > MWCO01. The sequence continues at coordinate 117,601 of MWCO01000005.1, read as the reverse complement.
CGTTCGCCCCGTGTTTGCGGTGGTCGATTGGCTATTGAGCTTCGTGCGCCACGCGCCCGCCCTCGAACAGGCCATGTACCGGGGATTGGATGAAGCGCTCCGCATGTTCCGAGATTTGCCTTTCGTACGCTGGTGGCTCGATTCCCATGATACGTGGACGAAATGGGATGACGCGGCGGACCGTTTGCAATGGGTGATGTGGATTGCCGGGCATGTCTCGCTTCAAACCGCATCCCGACTAGGGCCTGCCGTCGAACGAATGCTCACGGCGTTGCAAACCGCGGACCCGTACGTGATAGCCGCACAGCAATTGTCGAGGCAATCAGGCGCGCCGTTCGTGGTTATGGGGCACACGCATGCCCCGAAACAACAAGCGCTCGGACTGCAGCCCTCCCAAGCGGCCTCCCCTGTCCGACGCGTGTATCTGAACACCGGAACGTGGCGCCCCTGCCATCATCGCTGCGCGGACAAAAGCGGATTCATCGTTTGGAAACAAATGTCATACGTGATCGTGTACTCCCCCGAAGAACGCAACAGCGAAGGCATGCCCAGCTTCGAAACGTGGACAGGTACGCTCGATTCAGGGGAATCCAGCCACTTCGCTCATCACTAAAAATCAACGGTCGAAGATAGAAGTAGTGTTCGTCCGTTTTGTAAGATGGATCGCTGACGAAACTCACGGCTGACAGGCACCCGATGACGGGAATCGAAGACGTTGTAGATGCCTATCGCGTAACGAAGGCCGAGTTCTTGCTCTTGCCCGGATAGCACGACATCCCAGATGGCCGCTCCTTCGGTCCTGCGTTGTTCTGGTTCTCCAGGTCGGTCGTAACGATCGTAGCGCGGCCCCTCTACCGACAATCGAGTCATGGCATGAAGAGCACCTTGCACAATCGGAGCCGAAGTGCGAATCGAGCCCATTTGCTCGGGCACGTTGGGGACATGGCGCATAGGGACCGACGTCGCCGATGGCTGACGATACTCCGAATGCTGATACGCATAGGATAACTCGAGCATCCACCCATGACGCCATTCTCGCCGCACGGAAGCTTCTGCACCAAGTGTGAGAATCGCTGAGGGGGAGTTTTCGTAATGGGCGGGAGAGGCAGCGGTGGCATCTCCTTGTACCGCGATGAGATCCTGGACGTAATTTGCGTATCCAGTCACCAGGGCCGACCATGATTCGGTGATTCGATGAGTGAATTGAAGCTCCGGCGAGTAGATGGTTTCCGGACGAAGATCGGGACTCTCGACCTGCGTTCGTCCCCCGTCGTTGTAATAAAGCTCGTAAATGGAGGGTGCCCGAAACGCTTTGCCTGCAAAGAGTTTCAAATTCCCCGCTTCATAGGGTTTGACGATCACCGCGAACCGAGGATTTACCGACGTGCCAAACGTCGAATACCAGTCGAACCGAGAGCCCGCCGATATTCGCAGTTCAGTCATGGGAAGCACATCCACCGACCCATAGCCAGCAGCAACCGAATACGGATCGGAACGATCCATGTGGGTTCCGTCGTTGCGCTCGGCCGTTTGGTGGACTCGAAAGTGGCGCTGACCCTCGCCTCCCAACGTCACACTAAGCGGGGACCACGGCGAAAGGATGAGCCTTCCTTCTCCTCCCGCCCACGTGCCTTGATAACGATCGACCCCCAACCCACCGTTGACCTCTTCGTACGGATACCGTCCTTCGAAGCGATACATATCGAGATGGGCGCGCAGCAGCACATGAACGTCGTCGGAAATCGACGGCTCCACACGCAATTCCGTCATGCCGCGGGTGTCTTTTTGACGAGCACGAGGATCGGCAAAAATGGTGTCATAGGCTCCTGTCGGTAAGTCTTTTTCCCGCGAATGAACGAAGCCCAGCCACGTGATCGGTCCCCACCACGCTTGACCTGTCATCGTTCCCGACTGAAAGCCGTCCAGACCACGAACGACCCCATCGGTTGCTGGCACATCATTGGGCTGGTCGTACTCTTGAAAATAAAAATCCCTACCTTCCGAACGCGCCCCCGCCACCGACATCCAAAACCCCGCATCATCTCCCAATCGAAGAGTTGCTCTCGCTCGCGCTCTGGCCACACCCGATCCACTGCTGGACATCCCTACGCTTCCGGAAGATGGCAACTGCCTTGCGCGCGACACCATATTGATGACACCCGAAAACGCATTGGTGCCATACAACACCGAACCCGGTCCACGAATCACCTCGAGACGATCGATGTCCTCGATGTCCGTACGCGCGTCGTAGCCGACATAGGAAGAACCGATCCAATTGTCATTCATAGGATGGCCGTCCAAGAGAACGAGCACGCGGTTGCCGTAGCTTCCAGGCATGAACAATCCACGAATGCCTACTCCTTGATAGGAGCGATCATCTCCCACATACACCCCTCGTACACCACGAATGGCCTCCGCAATCGTTGGATAGCCCATCGCACGAAGCTCCCGATGGGAAACAAGAGTCACCGACCCCGGCGCGTCTTCGACCGCTTCCGCGCGTCGAGATGCCGCGATGACTTCCTCGACGGCTTCAAGTTCGACCTGCAATCGAACACGCTCCTTCAATCGAATCTGAACCGTGCGCTCGACAGGTACAAACCCCTTCTTGCTCACCCGAACCGTTCGTAACCCAACACCGACATCGATGACAGCCGGTGTGAATCCAACCGGTTTGCCATCAATTTCGATGATGGCCTCGCGTTCGTCGGCACGAACGACCAACGAGCCAAGCTGCGGAGTCAAGGTGGGACGAAGCGAGACGAACTTGCCTTCCACGACATCGATCTCACGCATCCATGATTCATGAGCCGGGTCGTTGATGTACAAAGTATGTCGACCCGCGGATACTTCGAGTCGGCAAGGTCCTTGGCATGAGGCAGGTGCGGTAGGATCATCCGTTCGAACCTCCGCTGACGCGGGAATGCCTCCGATAACGATGGTGCCAACGATTTTTTCCAAGGCGAGATGGACGGTTTTGGGGTGCCCGACTTCGAGATGAACCGATTCGAGGATCTGGGAACGATAACCCGGTAGTTCCACGATGAGCGTGTGATCTCCCGGTTCATAAGCCAACATGCGAGGAGTCGTGCCACGAGGACCAAGGTCTTTTCGCTCCACATAGACGGTGGCACCAGGAGGATCGGTGATGACGTGAAGTACGGCTACCTGCGGAAGGATCTTGTCGATGGCCGCATCGATCTTGGCGATTTCTTCTGGGTTGGTTTCTCCCTCCCGCGCTTGTTGGTAGTACCGAAAGGCGTGCGAATACTGACGAAGCTGCTCGTGGGTTCGCGCGATGTTGAAGACGACATTGCGGTTGGCCACGAGACGATTCGAGAGCAAGAAGTGCTCGAGAGCGCCCCGGAAGTCGCGGGCACGATACCGTTCCGCCCCGATTTGAAAGTGCAAATCCGCCTCGTCAGCCAAATCGTCGGCGTATATCCGAAAAGGGATAGTCACCAGGAATAGCGCCGTGAATACACGGACCCATGCTTTGAAAATAGGATTCATCGGTGGAGTCGAATGCCGGGATCGGCGGTCGGTGGGGAATGAGGAGGCGTCGAGGGGCCCGACGGTTTTCTAGGAAGTGGCTTGGGAGCACTATCGCTATCCTCTGCAGGCACTGGCTGGAGCGCGACGGCCACGCGAACATTGTCCTTCGATGGGCCTTGTACGAGCGAATACGGACGATGCCCTGGGGCCCGAAGCGTCAAGCGCTTGGGCAAATCACGAACCGTATCGTTGTCGATCGACAATTGCATGGGCGTCGTTCCAAGTACCGTATCACCTTCCAACACCTCGGCTCCCGAAGGAGTCGAATCGATCCACAACACAAACGCATGGGAAGGTGTCGACGGCTCGGCGGCCCCCGGTTGGTCGGACGCGCGGGATGCCTCGGTTGTGCTCGTGTGTCGAAACAGCACAAATAGTGCTCCCGCCGAGATTGGCAGCAGCAATAGCGCTATGACGATCAACAGCTTCCTGCTGGACTTGGCTCGGGCTAGTGTTTTCGTATCCGGGTTTTCGGGAGAAAATACAAGAGGAGCATTTTCGGATTTCGTGATGCTCAGGGAAGGAGAACGCCCCTCCGCTCGCGTCAATGCGTCGGAACGGGTGACGACGTGATCGCCGCGCATGAGTTCTCCGGATTCGACATCATAACGGTCCGAAGGCGCAACAGGAAATCCAAGGGCTCGGGCACAGACATCGATCTCCGCAAGAACACTATCCATATCCGGTGGACGTTCACTCGGTTCCTTGGACATACAACGACGAACCATCGCTTCGACAGCGAGGGGAACATGAACGTTCGGAGCCACGGAAGCCATTTCCGGAATCGGTTCATGCACATGCGCCATCAGGGTTTGGATGAGGTCCTCACGTTGAAACGGAGGCACACCGCACAAAGCCTCGAACATGAGAACACCAAGGGCGTAGACGTCCGTGCGATGATCGACCCCGCCATGCACGATCTGTTCGGGAGACATGTAGCGGGCCGACCCGAGAAACGTTCCTTCTCGCGTGATCTGATCCGAGTCCGTTCCGAGCACTTTGACCAGACCAAAATCGACGATTTTGACCAGCATGGAACCATCCGATCGCGCCACGAGCATCACGTTCGATGGCTTGAGATCTCGATGCACTACCCCCTGGCGATGCGCATCCTGTAAACCTCGGGAGATCTGACGGACGATGGGCAATAGCTCCTCGGGCGATAAGAATCCTTGACGACGAATCCGATGCTCCAGCGTCTCACCCGCGAGGTATTCCATCGCCATGAAGTACATTTCGGGATGGGTTCCTTCTATGTACCCATAATCAAAAACGGTGACGACGTTAGGATGCTGTAGGCGAGACAAAATGCTCGCTTCCAAGAAAAAACGCTGCTGGAAATTTCCTTCCTTCGCAGTGGACGTGTGTGCTGGATGCAAAACCTTCAGCGCCACGGGTCGCCCAAGCGGAATCTGCTCCGCTCGATAGATCTTTCCCATTCCTCCGCTGCCGACAACGGCAAGAACGTGATACTTATCGTTGAGAACCGTGCCAAGCAAAGGATCAGCGGCGAGTGCGTTTTCCGACTGAGATCGAGAGGCAGGACCGCTAGGCATGTATATCCACCCTCATGGTGCCGACGATGGAGTTCTCAATCGGGACGGCGAACAACAGCATATTTCCATATTACAAGTCACCGTCCAAATGACAACGCAAGTTCGCGACTCCCGTGGCCAACATCCGATCGGCATTGAGTGTGGCGATGCTCGCACAGCGCGAGAGCGTTTCACGTCGGCGACCCTTACGCCCCTGCTGTCGTCATCGAAGAGATACGAATCATGGGAACCATCGACGCGGATCGGGAATCGATGCGCGCGGCAACGGCGATCCCTTTTATCACCTCATCGAGGTTCGATGAGATGGTCACCAAAGGACTTGCCGTCATCGTACCCTCTCTGCTCCGAACAAAAGCATGGAGTGCGCAGCGCCCGTCATGAGATCATCAACGTGTGGTTGCCAAAAACTTTTCCACGGCTTTTTGCGCTGCCATCTGAAGAAGCTCGTCTTCTGCTTCGGGATCCCGTTGGGGTGTGCCCGACATCGATAGCTTCGGAAAAAACTCTCCTTGTAATGCCATCGATGGATAGCTGAATAGGGTCACTCGCAGGGCTACGGATAGTTTGGCACCATCGTAATCCACCGATTCCACGGTGGGACGAAGCAGGTAGCCCTGCACGCGATTTCCCTTGGCAGCGTTGTCGAAGTCTTGCGGACTCTGCCCCGAGGGTGCCAACGCCACTTTGGCATCCGCGAGCAGCAGCCTGCGGATCGTTGCCTGCACCAACAACTCAATCTCGCCTTTGCGACGACCATGCTTGGTTTTGGTGGCTTCCACGGCTACGTACAATCGACTGGCCCGCGTGGGCTGCCGGGAGGCCTTCGCGTTTCTTTGGTGCTCGGCATCCTTTTCGATGCGTGCGCTCGCCTTTTCGATCTGCGTCTTCACCGCCCCATTGGTTTCTTTGCCTGCTCGGGCTTTGAGGCACGATAGCCCCGACGGCTTACGTAAACGCGCCAAAGCCGCTGCGGCCGCCGCACGCACACTGGCCGTTTCATCGTCCAAAGCCCCACACAACGGCCCCACCGCTCTTTCGGAACCGGAAGCTCCAAGCGCCAAAGCCGCTTGCACCCTCACCTGAAAGGACGATCCATCGGTCAATCGCTTCGCCGCCGTATCCACCGCAGGCTGAGCGCTTGCCGCCATCGCCCACAACGACACAACCCATAGGCCAACAGCAAACACGACAGTTGACACGGGGTGCCTAAGCATACCACTACCCTTATCATTCGTTGTCGAAGGGGTCGACCGTGTTGGATGTTGGGGCTAAGGTGGGATTGTCTCATGAATTGTACGATGCTTCATGATTTGCCGGGGGAACCAATGTCAGGTGTTCGTTGGGCAATCGCTGGAAGTACCACCGATTCGCTGCTGGATTGGTTGGATGGTTGACCATGCCCCTGTCCCCCTCTTTCGAAGGACTTCATCCACTGCTACGGTTGGCCCATGCATCGCTTGAACAAGCAAGACCGAATGCGACTCATGCGCTTTGTTTGCTCCTTCGCCTGGGCGGATTTCGAAGTCCAAAAAGAAGAAAAGGCCTTCATCGCCAAGCTTGTCCGTCAACTCCAACTCGATGATGACGAAAAGCAAGAAGTGGAGTTGATGTTGCAACGACCACCGCGCCCTGAAGACGTCGACCCCGCGAGGGTTCCCTTGAAACACCGCGAATTGTTCCTGGATGTGGTGCGTGCAACGATTGCTGCCGACGGGATGGTGGCACCGGAAGAGGCCGAGCACTTCGCGTTGCTCCAGGCATTGTTGAAGTAATCGATCAAGGTGTCACAACGTTGGGCAAGGGTCTTGAACTGGTTTGCTTGTCAAGGCTCGAGCGTTCGTCCATCCACGATATTGTCCCTACGCAAACCCCGTCGCGGACAACGACGACAGCAAGGCGCCCTGCCGGAAAACACTCGGTGACAATGGGCATCGCCCGTGCCGCGTATACCGTCGAAAAACGCGGTTGGCATCAAGGCTTGTAGAGCGAATAGATGATCCGGCTCGTCACCCGCACCGAATTCGATGCGTCGTTAGGCACCTTTGCCGTGATATGGTAGGAAATACCGTTGACCGATTCATTTTTCGCCGCCTGGTCTACGTATCCCACCCAAAACGTAAAGCCTTTGCCGTTTTCTTCCGGATGGAAAAAGCTGATGGGGGATGCAACGAGTTGGTGTGGAAAGACGCCCATCGTCGTTCCGATCTGTGTGTCGATGGGTGGACGATCCGAGGATTGCGCTTTCGAATCATCCGCAAAACGCGCTTCCACGAGCATTTTGGCGTGCTGGTCCTTGTCGGCATCGAGGTCGCCATGCACCGCATAGGTATTGAGTTCAAACGTTTCAGAAGGTCCCAGGATACGCAGACCTTGAATACGGTTGGTGCCGGTGGTTGCTTTTCCCATTTCGTCGGCGCCCGTGAAGTCGAGTTCATAGTCCTTCTTTCCGGGAATGTGCATCACAGCGCGCACCAGGCCGAAACTTGGATGGTACCAGGCTTGCCCGCTGATTTCGTTGACCCCAAGAACACTGAGAAATTCGTTGTTCGATGCCGTGCCCTGGAACGAAAACTCATGACATCCGTGCAAGGAACCACCGGAAGTCAAGACGCTGGCGTTGTGACTAACGGCGGTATAAGAGCCGGAAAGGTCGATGGAAAGAGGCTGCCCCAAAAGCTCGATCGTACCTTTCGCCTGTACGGCAACGGGCTGTCCGACCGGAGGATCGAGGTTGAGCGTGAGCGGTTCGTCCAACTCAATCGTGGCAGAAGGTTGGGATGGATTGGGATTGGGCAGCACTTTTCGCGACCAAAATTCACCTCCCGCCACGACCGCCGAATGGGGGTCGGGGAGCTGAACCCAAAGCTCCGTTCCGCTGGCGTTCGATGAGTCAAAGTCCCCAAGTTTTGCACGCCAATAGGTTTTTCCCTGGATCGTCTTTTCTCCCACGACCTGCGCCGTGGCTTCGTGAGTAGTCCCATCGTCACGTGGTCGTTCGTATCGTACGACCGTATTTTGAGAAACACGACCATAGGGCGCCTTGGCGGCTGTCTCCGAGCTTCCCCCCGCTGCTTCATCATCGCTGCCACACCCCCCGAGGACCAAAGACAACAACGTGACGCCAAGCATGGAAGGATACAACGAGCTTCCCTTGAACATCGAAAGACTGTATTTCCAGCGCATCGCAAGCCATTCCTTATATGTTCGAACGTTTTCCGATCCTGCAGACTAGCAAAACCCGCTCGCGTTTACACGACAAACCCATCCTCAACCCAAGGAGCGACCTCAACTCCCCTCGGCCGAAGGCCTCGTAGGGCATAGGTGCCTGTTATTACACGATTTTTACGCTCACCCCTCGATCGTTTTCCTCCCATATCTCACCACTAGCAGCGCGGCGCTACCACGGTAAGGATAGAATCCGTGTAGCGCAAAGCTCCTTTCGTCGAAGCGAATATGCGAATATTTCGATGACTCACCATCGAATGGACGGTGTTGTTGGCGGGCGCGTTGGATACGCTAACGCTGACGCCTATTTCGGGACGGGAGGTACTTTCACGGTATTGATTGGCTTGACACTGGCACCCGCGGGGTAGGCATAACTCACGTATTGGTCGAATCCCCAGACGGTAAGTCCAAAAGGTATGTCGCTTTCCATGACATGACGACCATTGTCGCAAGCGCCCACGGGAGTGCCGTTGGCTTGCAGGTCGACCCTCGTATATTCAAATTCCCCAAGCGCGGTCCAACCATCGAGAGGGCCGAGACAATCGAGGGTAACCGGCGCGAAACCTTCGGGGCCTTTTTTTCGAATCACGACGAGGTTCGAGTTGCCGTAGGTGGGATCCGCAAAGAAGATATACTGCTTGAGCCACTGCGCTGTAGGGATGATATTGACGGTTTCGGGATCTCCGATACCATCGAATGGGTCGCCGCCCGACATATGCGCAGCCACATAAAATGGATGGCTGTCGTCTTGGCTGCGAACCACAAAAGGTCCGGTATGGTTGAACGTTACGAGTTGTCCTTGTTGTAGCGTGGTTGGCGCCCCGGCCGCCACAGGGTCAAAACCCGCATCGTAGGTAAGGACCGTACCATCCACCATTCCCACGAAACGCCATGGCACAGCCTCTTCAGGGCCGGAGGGAATACGATTTCGGTAACGAACGGCCGCGTATTGCGAGCCGGTTGCCGACACGGGAGGGATTTGCTGATGGCCGGGATCACAGGCTGGGACCCCGAACGGGATGGTCATGCAATAATGCTGCGCCCACAAGGCGATAGGTTCCGAGGCTTCAATCGGAGTCCCCGTCAGATCGTCCACTTGAAGAAAATGCAATAGTTCGCCCCGATTGAGGGAATAGGTCACCGCTTGATTCGCTGGAGTGGCCGCGACTTGACCTCGAGGAGCAATAGGAGCGGAGGGTAGCAAAGTGACCTTGGTACCATCTTTCTGTGCCACGATCGTGATGCCGCTGGGTGAGCGTATTTCGCCTTCACCGCCCTGAGATCCCCTTGTCGCGTGGTCCGTGGTCACCCCTACATAATTCGTATTCCACGCACTCGTCGGAAGGAGTAACGTCGCGCTGGTGATATAGCTAATCGCTCCCCCATAAGGATAAATATCATAAACGACCGCCGGGGCCGACGTTGCCAGTCGGATCGCTTTTCCGAATCCTGTGCCATGCTGTCCCGTGTCCTTGGTGAAAACAGGAGTAATACCTTGTGGGCAAGCGGTTTTGTAGGGCCCTATGCCACCATCGTGGCTCAAAAACACGATGGCCATCTCGTTGGGCGGGATCTGGCCGTTGGGTAAGGGAAGATACGTCAACGAAGCGCCTGCACCTTGCGGAATCCGAGCATGGGGTGCCGCGTTCACCACAACACCATTGTATTCGACAGTGACATCGACCGGAGTTGGCCAGGTGTTGTTCACGTACGCGGCAAAGCAACTCCCGTCGCTGGCCTGGCCTGGCGCTAGTCCAGCAGGATAAGGAAGATCCATATCGGGAATCTCACTCCAGCCATCGGGAGTCACAAGATAGTACTCACAACCCACGGAGCTTTTGTTGGCACTCGCGCTTTCGCAGGGCGCCACACACTCCCCGTCGGGACCGCAACCTTTGTCTTCCGGACACTCTTTGACCACTTGGCCGGTTTCACAATCCACCACAGATCGAAGATCCGCCGAGCAAGTGACGCAGCCGACAACCCCTCCTCCCCCACTACCACCCGTGAAAAATGTCCCCCCCGTGCCAGCATCTCCTCCGGAGCCAGAAGCATCGGAAGTCCCGCCGCCCGTCCCCGCATTGGAAACGCGGCCACTGTCGTCCTCCGAAGAACAACTCAGCACACCCGCTATCCCTACCCAAAATACTACGCCAGCCCATCGGAGCGATTTTGTCATTCAGCAATCGTACCCTTTATCAAGCTCCTCTCAAGCAGCTTTTCATGAGCCGAAGCATTTTTTGAGACTCCCTGGCAACCGCATAAGCCTGCCACCCAAAGCGGCAGAGTTACGTCGTCTTGATGAGACTATGTGCTGAATTTTATTACAGATATTTCTTCCCCGGGCCCGCTTGCTTCGACGCTCTTTTCCATTCCGCAAACATTCCCCAATGTCCTCACGCAACGGATCCGTTGCACGTCTCCTTTGCGGTTGGTACGAATGGGTGAGAATGTGCCCGCAAGGAGGTGCGATGCCCTTACGGTTCTGGCATCCGATACGCGGCCCGACGCTGATTATTCGCGCCGGTCCAGGTCGCTCATGCCATACTCATGCATGCTTCGAAAGATCGCCACGAAAGGGATGGTTGTCGCCGTGTTGCTCGCCACATCGTGTGTCGAGGAGCCGAACAACCCCGATTACTGGTCCAAATCCAGCCATGACGCGGGTACGGATTCGCTTCAGGATAGTGGATCCAACGCGAATCATGACGTCAATTCCGAAGCCGATGGCTCCCAGGATTTCGATGCGCAACACGATTCTCCGGTTGATTCGGCCGATTCGAGCACCCTACCGGACGATAGTGCGGTTACCGAACCCGACGCGACCATCCATGTTCCATGTACCAAGGTCGCGCATCTCGGCGATAGCCTTACGGCCTATACGATCGACGAACTGAAAGATGCGTATGCCGCCGTGGGTATCGAGGCTACGATCGAGGCCTACGGTGGCCGTGCGATCTACGAGTATTGCTGTGGCGACGACACGACTGGGAAACAAGCCGCGGAACGTTTGGTGGCGTCCGGATTCGCGGGGTGTTGGGTGATTGCTCTTGGCACGAATGATACCGCCAATGTGTCGGCGGGAGCGGCGATTTCCCGCGCCGACCGGATCGATGCCATGATGAAGACGATCGATGATAGCGCGCAGGTCAGGGTGATGTGGGTCAACACCTATACGACCAAAACGGAGGGGCATTGGTCGAACGCGAACATGGAATTATGGAACGCAGAACTCGAGAAAGCTCGGGCGCGTTGGCCGAATATGCATGTGTTTGATTGGGCGAGCATCGCGAAAACGGGAAGCGCGCCGTTCAGCGACGGTATCCATCATACGACCCAAGGCTATGCCGTTCGCAACGCCGCGATCGCCAAAGCCGCGAGCGAACTCTGAGAAAAATCCCGTCGTGTCGGCCGTTTCGTGGTTGAATCCGCGGGCAAGGCTCTCGGTTCGTCTGATGCTCTTATATAAGTGAAGCAATGTTGGGCCACAACGAATCAGCTTTTCGGATCTACAGTCGTCTCCCGTTTGAGTTCCAACTCCTCCCAACGCGAGGTAAGCGCGCCCACTTGCTCTTTGGCTTGCGACAATTGCACATGCAATTGCGGGATTTCTTCCCGGCGCGTCGAATACAGCGCGGGGTCCGCCAGTTGTTTTTCCAACGCTTCTACCTTTTCTTCTGCCAGCGTGATCCGATCGAATAACCCCTCCAACTCGATTTGTTCGGCATACGTCAATCCTTTCTTCGGCCGACTTACGATCGGAGGTGGTGCTTTCGAGATGGCAGAGCGATCTTTTTCGTCGGCCTGTTGTCGTTGCCGCTGCAGACAGTAGGCATCGTAATTTCCGGCATAAGGCACGACCTTTGCGTCGCTTTCGAACGAAAGAATCGTGGTGGCCACTCGGTTGAGAAACCACCGATCGTGGGTGACCACGATGACGCAGCCATCGAACTCCAGCAATAATTCCTCGAGCGCGCCGAGGGTTGCCACATCCAGATCGTTCGTGGGCTCATCGAGAATCAACAAGTTTGCGCCATGGGACAGTAGTTTTGCAAGAGCTACCCGCGCTCGCTCGCCACCGGATAACCCACGGACCGGTTGACGTATTTGCGGTCCCGAAAACAAGAAACGTTCTAGGTAAGCGTGGACGTCCACCCTTCGACCCGCAAGGTCCACATGGGAACGGGGGCCCGCCACGTTTTCGAAAACCGACTCGTTTTCGTCGAGATCGGAACGGTGCTGATCGAAATACGCAATCTGTGTGTTCTTGCCCATGACGACTTTGCCGGCCGACGGCGCCATTTGCCCGAGAATGCATCGCAGCAACGTTGTCTTTCCCACACCATTGGGGCCTATGATGCCCACCCTGTCTCCGGCGGTCATCCACCAGGTCAACCCCGAGGCCAGCGTTTTTTCCCCGATTTCCAACGCAAGATCGTGCAACTCCAGGATCGTTTTTCCGGAACGAATGCTATCGATCGCCAGCTTGACGGTTCGCTCCGTCGGCAAAGCACGCGTCGCCACGGCTTCTTCTACCCGCTGTATGCGAGCCTTCTGCTTGCCGGTCCGCGCTTTGGGCTGACGTCGAAGCCATTCCAACTCGCGACGCAAAAAATTCTGACGATTGGCTTCCGTCCGCGCTTCGAGAAGCAATCGCTCGGACTTGGCTTCTAGGAAGGATTCATAACCTCCTGGGTAGCTATGTAACCTTCCATTTTCGATCTCGAGGGTGCGTGTCACAACTCGATCGAGCAAGGTTCGATCATGGGTAATCATCAATAGCGCCCCCTGGTATGTCTCCACCAAGTACTTTTCCAACCACGTAATGGTGCTTACATCCAAGTGGTTGCTCGGCTCGTCGAGAATGGCGAGATGAGGTGCGGATACGAGCAATTGGGCAAGGGCTACCCGTCGCCGATCTCCACCACTCAAGGTTTCCACCGGGGCTTCGAGATGTTTCAAGCCGATATGTCCGAGGATCGACTCGACTCGATGCGCTTGGTTCCATCCTCCATGCCGCTCCACGTCGGCCGCCGCGGCCGCTTGGCGTTCCACCAATTCCGTAAGGTCCCCATCGCCCCGTCGAATGGCGTCGGACAACGATTCGTGCCGACGACAGGCTTCGTCCCATGCGCCCAGGCCTTGTAAGACAATTTGACGAACGGAAAGCGAATCGGGCAAAAGCACGTTTTGAGGCAAATAGGCGACTTTGGTATCCCGAGGGGAGGCGAGGGAACCACTGTCGGCCACGTCCACGCCAGCAAGGATACGCGCCAAGGTGGACTTTCCGGAACCGTTGATGCCAACCAGTCCGACTCGTTCACCTTGTTCGATACTCAGATGCACGCCATCGAGCACATGCAATGGACCAAAGGATTTTTTCAAAGCAGTCGCTACAAGAATAGGCACGAGCCTAGTGTAGTCGAAAGATGACGATTGCGAACCCAAAGACCATCGTCGTGACACAAGAGAAATAGACGTTTATGGGCGCAGCACCGCTTTCGTTTGGCAAGGGCGTGAAGCTCGAGCACGAAAGAGCTATTCGCGCCAAGGGATGAGGCGCGGTGTTACTTCCCTTGTATTTTTATGTTGTCCACCATCCAATGGTACTCGTAGGTCCCTTGATAGCGCCATAGTACGCGCAGTGATTTCTTTCCGGCCACCGAGATGGGTCCAAGGGTGATGTGTTGGTTTTCGACGTTCACGGACTTGGTCCAGAGGACTTGCAGGGCACCATCGGCATCGAGAAGAACGGAGGCAATGCTGGAGAGGTACGTGGCAAAATGTGTGTCAAATTCAATAGTTAGCTGAGTTGCCCCGTGGGAATCGAACGGGGGAGAGACAAGGAGATCGTCGCAGTCCACACCAAAATAGGAGAAGGAAGCCGTGTCGATGACGGCATAGTAGCCATCCCCTAAGGTGAACGTTGGGGATACATAGTTGGTCACGTACCAGCCATCGACTTTCGAGCTTTGCGCGCAGGAGCCGGAGGTCGAATAGGGGCCATCCGGGCTCCAGTTAGGGAAATAGTCGAATGATTCTTCGTGGGTGAATCCGCAAGGGGGGCAAGGCCCTCCACAATCGATACCCGTTTCCCCTTGGTTTTGGATTTGGTCGGAACAACTTGGGCAAGGGGTAGGGCAAGGGCCTCCGCAGTCTATGCCTTCCTCCCCTTGGTTCTGAATTTGGTCGTCGCAAGATGGGGCAGGAGTGCCTCCACCTGAACCACCTGTCGTTCCGCCAGTTCCTCCAGGACCGCCGCCGGTGCCACCAGAGGCTCCGCCTGACCCCGAGCTGCCTGCCGCGCCGCCGGTTGGCGCTGAACCGCCAGCACCTCCCGCGCCGCCACCTCCCGTGCCGCCACCTCCCGTGCCGCCACCTCCCGTGCCGCCAGCTTGTCCGGCTACGCCAGCCGCTCCTCCCCCGGCTCCCGCACCCCCGGTGCCTGACTCGCCAGCGGAACCGCCCTGTTCCCCGCCATCGGCTCCTGCTCCGAACCCCGAGGCTCCCGCGGTATTCGTCCCTCCCGCCGCCCCCGGTGTCCAGCTATCCGGTTCCGTGTCTTTTCCTGTCGCACAGCCCCAAATCAAAAACACGCTCAATGAGGCTACGCCAAGCGCACTCGAGCAACGCAAGCGAATCTGACGGTGATTGTACACGGTCTCCTCCATCAATGGATCAAGTCCTAGCACAAAGACGATAGCCAAGGTTTTCCAGAACGAGTTCCAGGTTTGGCGGCAGGACGTTCGCGCAACCGACGATACGACATGAGCGAATGCGAATGATGGATGCCTACTACCCCTGTCCTGTGGAATGCTTGATAGATGCACGATGACAGAGAGTCTTCATGTCTCGCGAATTGACCGTTGATGAACGAATCAAAAATGTCGCGCCGCGGCTGCGCATCGAGGTGCTCGATTATCTCGAACGGCATCATCACACCCTTTGTTCGATCGTGACATCGGGACGCCGAACCAGTGGTATCGAAGCATGTCATTTTCGTATGCGTGTTTTCGATGGGTTGCTCGATACGCTTTTTCACTATGCCTCGGCGATGGTGGCTGGGCCCTACGCTTCGCAACGCGCCCTTGGTGCCGTGGGCAGCTATGCTCGCGGCTCTTTGATGTTCCATGGTGGAATCGATGTGCGGTTGGTCATTGATTCGCGAGATCCCGATGTGGATCGATTCGTGAGAGCGATGTTTCGTCCGCTGTGGGACGCCCGTGTGGCCATCGACGTGCAGGTGCATCATGCCGAATCGATGATCGTTCTCGCGGAAAACGACTGGCTTGGCGTCGCTTCTTCCCTTGATTGGCGACATGTCGCTGGCCATGAGAAAATGTCCACTCAACTCATGAAAACGGTGCGAGACCGCGTGTTGTCGCACGATGGTTTCGATAGCTTTCTGCGTCGATTGGAGTCTGACGGGGCCAGACGATACCAGCGCTTCGGTCATTCCGCATATCAACTGGAGCCACACGTGAAGTATGGCGCTGGCGGCATGCGGGATCTCGAAACCGTGCTGTGGATAGCCAAAGCTCGCTGGAATGCGACTGGTTTCACGGACATGGTGCGCCACGGCCTTTTCAACCCAGAAGAAATCTCCGAACTGCAACTGGCGCGATCGCACCTATGCCGTATTCACAATCTGCTGCATTTACTATCCGGGTGCAGAAGTGATCGGATGTCGTTCGACATGCAACCTCGGCTTGCATCGAGCTTGGGATATGGTGACAGCGCGGAAGCCGTAGAGCGCTTGATGAAAGAGCATTACGTTCATGTCAATCGTGTGTTGCGTGCCAAGGAACGAATCATCGATCGGGCCCGTTCGGCGCCATCTGCGGATTCTATCGTCGAAAGACTGCCTGTCGGTTTTTGCGTCAACGGCGATCGGATCGCGATCAGTGACGTAGAAGCTCTGGCGGAAAATCCAATCCTTGCCTTGACGATCTTTCAATTCGCCATCGCTCGACAGATGCGCATGGATTCGGACACCCTTTCTCTGCTGCGTCGTGCGTTAAAAATGCGCGGATTCCAGAAGAGTGTGCGTTCCATCCCCCGGTCTGGCGACGCGTTTTTGAGCCTGTGTTGTTCCGTTCAAGAAACAAGACTGCCTCAAGACTCGCCGTTGAGCGTCATGCTCGATGTCGGCTTGCTCACCACGTTCATTCCTGAGTTCAAAGCACTCGCGGGCCGTAGGCAACGAGACGCGTACCATGTCCTTACGGTGGATGCGCATTGTATTGCGGCCGTCGACCTGTTGCGAAAGCTGGTGCGCGGAGAAAAACAGGGGTCTCATAGCCTGTTTCGACGTCTTGCCATGGAGATGGCGCGGCCTCGGATTGTGCTGCTTGCCACGCTTCTTCACGACGTTGGGAAGGCCGTTGCCGAAAAACGACACGCGATGCGTGGAGCCCCGATCGCCTTCGAAGTGGCACATCGGCTCGGCATGTCGTGCGATGATGCGCATGAAGTTGCCCATCTCGTCAGACACCATAAGTTGTTGAACCAGATCGCTTCGCGTCGTGATGTGGATGATCCCAACGTATGGGAAGAAGTGGCTCAAGTTGCGCACGGGCGAGAAGGTCTGCGCGAACTGCTGCTTTTGTCATTCGTGGTGATTAGCTCCACGTCGCCCGACGCCATGACGGTGTGGAAAAGGCAATGGCTCGAACGGTTGTTCGTTCGTGTCGATGCTCATTTGCGCCAACGCGCGGATTTTGCCACCCGAAGCGCCGGGGTTCATTCGAAGATCGAACGCATCGTGATGGAGCAGGATAACGATGAAACGCTTCGACAATATCTTCGAACGATGCCTGAAAGATATATTTTAGGGCAAAACGAGGCGAAATTGGTAGCGCACGCGCATGTGGCGATGAATCGAAAGCCGCAAGCCGTGCGTGTTGCCGTATTCACTGCCTTTGCCTCTTCACTTGCGGAAGTGTTGGTCATCGCCGACGATCGGCCTGGATTGCTGGCAGTTATCGCTGCTGTATTCATGGCCAATCAATTATCCGTCCTCGAGGCGTTCATTCATTCTCGCAAGCGATCGCCGACAAGCGTGGAAGCCGTGGACATGTTTCATGTCGTGATTCCCGAAGGAGCTACCATCAAGGCGTTACGCCAGGCTTCTTTCGCAATGGAAAAGACCATCAGCGACATCTTGGCCGGGAATACCTCATCGGAGCAGTACGTGCGTGGGCAGAAGGGAGCCGTTCATGCTTTCGGTCGTTCGGAAATCGTGGTGGACAACGAAGCTTCCGGGTCATGGACGATCGTGGAAACCTTTTCGGAAGACCGCCCGGGTTTGTTGTATACAGTTGCCAACGCCTTTCATGATTTGCGATTGAATATTCAGTTCGCAAAAATCAATACCGAGGGAACGAGAGCCGCAAACGTGTTTTATGTGTCCGAAACCGACGGTTCGAAGGTGATGGATGCGGCGCGCATCGACGCGATCGAGCAACGTCTGCAAGAGGCTTTGCGCTGACCATGGGAAGGGAGATCAACATGCATAACGTCGGAAAGAGGTGGGGATGGTTGGGGCTCGTGGCGTTGTTTGCTTGTGGCGGGCCTGCTTCGCAACCCGCGGTGCCAACGGGAACGACGGTGCAAGATCCAGCGGGCGATGAGGCGGACGCCGAGGCGATGGCGGAAGGCGAGGAAGCCATCAAAACGAAAGATTTCGTGAAAGCCAAAGCCGTTTTTTCGGCGATCGTAGCGCGTAAACCAGATCATCCCAAGGCCAACCATTACCTAGCGGTGGCTCTCGAAAACCTTGGCGATGCACAAGGGGCGGAAAAACACTATCGCGCCGCGCTTGCTGCCGCGCCTTCGTGGACGGATTCCGTGTTGAACCTGTCGGCGTTGCTCATCGATTCCCAACGCTTCGAGGAAGCAGAGAAAGTGCTCGCCTCTTCGGCGTCGCGGAACCCCAAAGACGCTGCTCTTCAGCTCAATCTTGCTTATGCGCGCATGGGCAACAAAGACATTGAAGGAGCGAAAACGGCGTTTGAATCCGCTCTGGCCCTTGCCGATTCGCCCGATGTTCGTCTGGGATTGGCCGATTTGCTCGTGGAAAGTGGAAAATATGACGAGGCGAAGGCGCATATCGATCGGGCCGTTCAGCAAGCACCCGAAAACTTGGAAGTGCTAACCATGGCTGCGGAATTGTACCGAAAGGCGCGCCTGCCGGATGACTGTATCGTCGCGTACGACAAAGCCATCGCCTTGCGTGCCGTGGCTCAGCTTTTTTCGAACCGGGGCGTCTGCAAACAAATGAAAAAAGACAACGCGGGAGCCAAAGCGGATTATAAAAAAGCCATCGAAACCGATCCCGCCTACGCGCCCGCCCACTTTCTTTTTGGAAGATTTTTGCTGACTGTCGAAAAAAACAAAAAGGCGGCCATCGAAGCTTTCGAAGCCTGCGAGAAAATCGCGCCCGACAGCAAATGCAAACAAGCCGCCGAGGAGGCACGCCGGTAAAACGTTCGACCTGCATCGGTTTCGCCCCCGCCGTCGCTTACGCTATCGAACGTCGAGCTGTTCGAGAATCTCATCCAATTCATCGAGGGAAGCGTAGGGGATTGTGATTTCCCCTTTGCCACCGCGGTCCCGGACTTGCACCTTATGTCCCAGGCGATGTGTCAACCGTTGTTCGAGATCACGGATGTTGGCGCTGCCATTCGCTTGGGGTGGCGTTGTCGGCGCATGGGTATCGCTTCCTTGGCGTTGCTGGCGTACGAGCGCCTCGACCTTTCGCACGCTCAAGCTGCCGCGTACGGCTTTGTCCGCCAACGATTCGATCGACGCATCATCCAAGGCTCCCAAAAGAGCGCGAGCGTGGCCTTCGGACAGCTTGCCTTCGACGACCATCGTTCGGACACGGGGGGGGAGCTTGAGCAGACGTAGCGCGTTCGTGATGGTTGTTCGATCCTTATGAAGGCGACTGGCGACGGTTTCGTGCGTGTAACCGTATTCTTTGATGAGCCGCTCGATGGCTTCGGCGATCTCGATGGGATCCAGGTCCTCGCGCTGAAGGTTCTCGATGAGCGCCAGTTCGAAAGCCGTGTTTGGGGACACGTCTTTGACGACGACGAGCAGTTCCTTGAGCCCTGCGCGTTGCGCCGCCCGCCATCGTCGCTCGCCCGCGATGATTTCGAATCGATCGGGAGAACTCGGGCTTCGACGAACCACGAGCGGTTCGATGAGACCGTGTTCTTTGAGAGATGCGGCGAGTTCATCGAGCTTGGAGCCATCCATGCGCTGCCGGGGCTGCCCTTGCTGCGGATGGAGCGTTTCGATGGGGCATGTAAAAACGGAGCGGTCGCCATAGCTTGCTCCGGATGAGGAGCTGATGGTGGAGACGGTGGGAAGTAGCGCATCCAACCCCCTTCCGAGTGCGCGCTTCTTCTCCGAACTCATGCTTCATCCCCCAACAATTCGCGGGCGAGGCTCAGATAGCTTTGTGCTCCTTTGGCTCTCGCATCATATAAGAGAGCAGGGGTTCCGTGGGAAGGGGCTTCCGACAGTCGGACATTGCGCGGAATGATGGATTCGAAAACATGAAAGTGGCTTCGAATCTCCATCGCGACTTGTCGTGCAAGTAGATTGCGCGGGTCGTACATCGTCAGCAAAATGCCCTCGAGCTTGAGCGATGGATTCAACGCCCCTCGTATCCGGTCGATCGTGGACATCAAGTACGTGAGCCCTTCGAGCGGATAATACTCACACTGCATGGGTACGATGACCTTGTCGGCGGCCACCAAGGCGTTGATGGTGAGCAAACTAAGGGCCGGCGGACAATCGATGAAAATATAATCGTAGTCGTCAAGCACGGCTTCGAGGGCTTGTTTCAAACGCATGGCCCGATCCGGCTCGTCGACCAATTCGACTTCGGCAGCCGCCAAATCCTGTGTGGCAGGCGCAACCCATAAGTGTTCGACGGCGGTGGGACGGAGGATGTCTCGTAGGGAGGCTCTTCCGATGAGCGTGTCATACAAGCTGACTTCAAGGCTTCTCGGAGTCACACCGACACCGCTCGATGCATTGGCCTGAGGGTCACAATCGATGAGTAGCGTTCGTCGTTCGGCCACGGCCACGCTTGCCGCGAGGTTGACGGCGGTGGTGGTTTTGCCGACGCCGCCCTTTTGGTTGGCGATCGCGATGACGTTGGCTTTGTGTTCCACGGTCGTCATGGGGCGAACAGGGCATTAGCCTTCGAGGCGGTGGTTCGGCAAGGCCGATGTGGGATAGGCGCTTCAAGTCCGCGAAATCAAGCGAAGTTCGACGATTTTAAAATTCGTCGTCGGGATTCTTGGCCAGTGTCAGTCTGGTGCGTACAGTATCCTACCAGGTGCGACATGGTAGGTATAAAACGAACCACCAAAATGAGCGCGGCGTTGGAGGAAGCTTGCTTAGCGCCTGGGGCGGAGCGGGCGATGGTGACCGTGTTCTGGATGACATCAAGGCATAAAGTCCGGTCGCAGGTCTTGTCGTTGGACGGGATGCGCAAAGGCCGGGCCGTTGGGTTGATGACAGGCAAAGGGATGTGAGGCTGTTCACCTAGGGGTAGGACGGCAGGAGGAGAATAGGGAGATGGCGAGGAGCTACAGCTCGTGGGCAGAATTTGAGCGGGAAGAAATCCGACCGAGTTTCAAAATCGGGTTTTCCATTGAGGATTTGGAAGACCACGCGTTTGAGCGTGATCGCTATGACGATATCGAGGGAGACGATTTCCTCGATCCGGACGATATCTATTGAACTGAATCGCTTTTTTTTCGATTCCGAGTCGGTGCATGTCCTTCCGGGACGAGAGCCCTGGCGGTCGCCTCCCGCCAGGGCTCGCTATTTTGTTCCTTCGTTCCTCAAATGATGACCGAAAGGCTTGACGTGGTGACCGTAGCGTGGCACGAGCACCCGCCCGCGTGGCGGGTTCGCTCGTCATGGCATGAGCCGAACGCATAACCGTCGCTGCGCTTGCGATGGGAGACCCATGATGCAGGTCACGGTAGAGAGACTTTCCCCAGTACTCATTGAGTTCCACGTTACGGTTCCCGTCGAGCGGGTCAAGGCGTCGATGAAGCGTGCCTTGGATAACCTGGCTCGATCGGCTCACATCAAGGGCTTTCGAAAAGGCAAAGCTCCCCAAGAGGTGCTGCAGCATCTTTTTGGTGAGCGGATTGCCGCGGATGTCTCCAACCGTCTTGTGGAAGATACGTTGAATGCGGCGCTGAAGGACAAAAACATTCGCCCCATTTCCAGTCCTCAGATCGAAAAGCCCAAGCCCAATCCTTCCGAGGATTTTGCTTATACGGCTCGTTTCGAAGTGACTCCTGACATCGAAAAGGTCGATTACGAGGGGTTGGAAGTCAAGCGGACCGCATATCCGGTTTCCGAGGCCATGATCGACCGAGAAATCGAAAAACTTCGTTTGCGCTACGCCAACCTGGTGGTGCCCGAGCCCGCGCGTCCAGCGCAAAAACAAGACGTCGTGACGTTCGATTTCGTGCTCGAAGTGGGGGGAAAGCAAGTCCAGGATGGGCGTGGTGTGGACACCACCGCAGAGGTGGGCAGCGCCAATCTATTGCCTGAATTGAGCGAGGCGTTCGAGGGTAAGGAAGCTGGGGCGAGTTTCGATGTGGCGCTCACGTTCCCGGAAGCCTATCAACGACAGGAATTCCGCGGAATGAAAGGCGTATTTCACATTACCCTCAAGGAAATCAAGCAGCGTGTCTTGCCTGAGCTTGACGATGAATTTGCCAAGGATGTGGGCTCTTACGATACGCTCGATGCCTTGCGCCAAGACGTCCGGCAAAAAATCGAAAAAGCCAACGCGGAGCGAGCCGAAAACGAGGTGGCCGAAGCGCTCGTCGTCGAATTGTGCAAACGAAATCCAGTCCCCGTTCCGCCTTCTCTTGTCGATCAACAGGCCCGGATGCAGGAAAACGAAATCCTGGAGCGTGCTCGAACCCAGGGAAATAACGTGCAGTCCGTTTCTCCGGACATGCGCCAGCGCATCCGGATGGACGCCGAAATCAAAGTCCGCGCCGGTCTGTTGATGGCCGAAATCGCGAAAGCTCAAAAACTGCAAATCACCGACGACGACATCCAGAAAGCCTATGTCGAACTCGCCGAACAAACAGGCCAAAACGTCAACAAAATCAAAGTGCAGTATCGTGACCCCAAGCAACGGGAAATGTTGATTGGGATGATTCTCGAAGATAAGGTCCTGACCATCATCGAGCAGGCTGCCAAGATCGAGCAGGTCACCGGCCCGGAGGCCGAGTGACCCCACCGCGTCACCTTTCCTGGATTGTGCGTTTGTTTTTTATCGCCTGGCTCGCTCTTCGCCTCATTCCATGGAGCGATGGGCGGGCTTGCGCGGTATATTCGGATTCGTCTCTCGCGGGATTCTCTCCCGCAAGGTAAGTCGTGAGGAGGTACCATGAGCCAGCGACCCAGCACTCGTTCGCAAGCCATCGCCACGATCGAGCGCGCACGCGATTTCATCCCTTATCCCCAAGTGGTGGAAACGACCCATAGAGGGGAACGAAGCTGGGACATCTTTAGCCGTCTGCTCAAGGACCGCATCGTGTTTCTTGGCACCGAAATCAACGATGATGTGGCCAACATCATCATCGCACAGCTTCTATTTCTTGAAAGCGAAGACCCTGACAAAGACGTGCAGCTTTATATCAACAGCCCTGGAGGGGTCGTGACCGCGGGCCTCGCCATTTTCGATACCATGCAGTACGTCCGGTGCCCGGTATCCACCATTTGCATCGGCCAGGCGGCGTCCATGGGCGCTGTCTTGCTTTGCGCGGGTGGAAAGGGGCGACGATTTGCGCTTCCGCATTCTCGGGTGTTGTTGCATCAACCCATGGGGGGAGCGCGGGGACAGGCTTCGGATATCGAGATTCAAGCAAGAGAAATCCGTCATCTCAAAGATGTCCTCATACAAATTCTGGTCGACGCTACGGGAAAAACGGCAGAACAAATCGCCAAAGACATCGACCGGGACTTTTATTTGGGGGCGGAACAAGCCAAGGAATACGGAATCGTCGACGAGGTTTTCCAGCCTAAGAAAAAGGCTTGATTCGGGCTTTGGTGAACGTAGGGCGGTGAGGGAGGCATGGGCTCGCCATGCCGTTCCCTTGCGACAGTGCTCTTGGGGATCTAGACTACGCGAGCGGACGCAGACGGCTTCCGTACAACGCGATTTGTCGAGGTTAACGTGGATCGACGGCGTGACGATCGAATGAACGGCAACTTGAGCTGCTCTTTTTGCGGCAAGTCCCAAAAAGAGGTGAAAAAACTCATCGCTGGCCCGACCGTGTACATCTGCGACGAATGTATCGGGCTTTGTAACGATATCATCAATGAAGAGGTGGAGAAGGATGAATCCGCCGCAGGGGCTGCACCCACGCCGAAGCCTTCTGAAATCAAAACCGTTCTCGACCAATACGTGATTGGACAAGAACGCGCCAAAAAGATCCTCTCTGTCGCCGTTCACAACCACTACAAACGCATCGAAGCACGCCACGGCAGCGATGACGTGGAACTTCAGAAGTCCAATATCCTTCTGCTGGGTCCAACCGGTTGTGGAAAAACGCTGCTTGCACAAACCCTGGCCAAGTTGCTCAACGTTCCGTTTGCCATTGCGGATGCCACGACGTTGACGGAAGCCGGTTATGTTGGCGAGGACGTGGAAAACATCATCGTTCAGCTTTTGCAAAACGCCGATCACGATGTGGAGCGGGCACAACGGGGCATCGTCTACATCGATGAAATCGACAAGATCAGCCGAAAGAGCGACAATCCTAGCATCACCCGCGATGTGTCCGGCGAAGGTGTGCAGCAAGCTTTGCTCAAAGTCATCGAAGGTACGGTGGCCAATGTTCCTCCCAAAGGTGGACGTAAGCATCCTCAGCAGGACTTCCTCCAGGTGGATACCACCAATATCCTATTCATTTGTGGGGGAGCGTTCGTCGGGCTCGATGGCATCATCCAGCGCCGGATCGGCCAAAATACCCTTGGCTTTGGCGCGGATATTCATTCCCGCAAGGACTTGAAGCTCGGGGAGTTGTTCGAGCAAGTGCAGCCCGAGGACTTGCTCAAATTCGGCCTCATTCCCGAGTTCATCGGTCGGTTGCCGGTCATCGCAACCTTGCATGAACTGGATGAAGCAGCGCTCGTGGACATCCTGACCAAACCGCGCAATAGCTTGCAGCGCCAATACCAAAAACTCTTTGATATCGATGGGATCAAACTCAAGTTCACCAAAGGCGCGCTGACGGCAGTCGCCCGAGAAGCCCTCGAAAGAAAGTCTGGCGCGCGCGGACTTCGCGCCATCCTCGAGGCTGCCATGCTCGATATCATGTACGAGATCCCGTCCAAGGTGGGCGTGAAGGAAGTCATCATCAACGAAGATGTCGTGACCAAACACGAACCGCCGCTCATTGTGTATCAGAAGGAGGCTGAGCTAGCCTGAGCCTTCCCCCTGTTCTTTCTTTCGACCTCCGTGTCGAGGAGTGACCCATGTTCTTCCAGAATGACGGTGATCGCCCCTCCGCTCCCAGCCGGAGACAGCCCATCCCTCTGCTGCCCCTGCGCGATATCATCGTCTTTCCCGCTATGGTCTCGCAGCTTTTCGTGGGGCGGGACCGGTCCATTGCGGCCCTCGACGATGCGATGGGGCGCGGCAAAGAGATCTTTCTCGCTGCACAAAAAAGCGCAAAAACCAACACCCCGGCCCCCGACGAAATCTATTCGGTGGGGACTGTCTCTGTCATTCAGCAGATGCTGCGTTTGCCTGATGGGACGGTCAAGGTTCTGGTCGAGGGAAAACATCGTGCGTGCATCAAGCAATTCACGCAAATCGAGCCCTACTTCCTCGTGAGCATCGAAGATATCGTTGAAACCGAAGCCAACGGTGTGGAGGTCGAGGCTCTCGTGCGCTCCATCCAGGCAAGCTTCGATATCTACGTCAAACTCAACAAAAAAGTGCAGCCCGAGGTGCTGATGACGGTCCAGTCGATTGAAGACGAAGGTCGGCTGGCGGATACCATCCTCGCCCATTTGCCCTCCATCAAACTGTCCGAGCGTCAAGCCTTGCTCGAGATGGCGGATGTCAAATCACGCCTCGAACGCCTGTTCGAAGTCATGCAGGCCGAAATCGAAATCCTTCAGGTCGAGCGCAAGATTCGATCGCGCGTCAAAAAGCAAATGGAAAAGACGCAGAAGGAGTATTACCTCAACGAACAGATGCAGGCCATCCAGAAGGAATTGGGTGGCGAGCGAGACGAATTCAAGAACGAAATTCAAGAACTGGAAGACCAACTCGCGGCCAAAAAAATGAGCGAAGAGGCCTCTTCGCGGGTGGAAAAAGAAATCAAAAAGTTGCGAATGATGCATCCGACCAGCGCGGAAGCGACGGTCGTTCGCAACTACATCGATTGGATTTTGGGCCTACCTTGGGGAGAGACGACCGAGGAGCGATTCCAGCTCGATGAGGCCGAGGAAATCCTCGAGGAAGACCATTATGGTCTCAAGAAAATCAAGGAACGTATCCTCGAATACCTTGCGGTTCAGGCCCTGACTCACAAACTCAAAGGCCCCATCCTCTGTTTCGTGGGCCCTCCCGGCGTCGGAAAAACAAGTCTCGCCAAAAGCATCGCCAGAGCCACGGGCCGAAAATATGTTCGTCTCTCTTTGGGGGGCGTGCGCGACGAAGCGGAAATTCGGGGACATCGCCGCACGTATATCGGTGCATTGCCCGGAAAAATCATTCAAGGCCTGAAGAAAGCCGGCTCGAATAATCCGCTATTTTTGCTCGACGAAGTGGATAAAATGTCCACGGATTTTCGGGGTGATCCCGCCGCTGCCTTGCTCGAAGTGCTCGATGCAGAGCAGAACCACGCGTTCAACGATCACTACCTGGACCTCGACTACGACCTGTCCGACGTGATGTTCATCACCACCGCCAACACCCTCAAAGGCATTCCCATCCCCTTGCAAGACCGCATGGAAATCATTGAGTTGGGAGGATATACGGAGTTCGAAAAACTACATATTGCGCAACGCTACCTGCTGCCTCGGCAACGCAAGGATTGTGGGCTGGACAATGTGGATATGCACCTCACCGAAGGAGCCATCCGCACCATCATCCACCACTACACCAAGGAGGCGGGAGTTCGCGCCCTCGAACGAGAGATCGCAAATATATGCCGAAAAATCGCTAGAAAGGTCGTCAAAGAAGGGCCGGACAAACGTCATGAAATCGCGGCCCGCGCCGTGCCTCTCTTCCTTGGCGTTCCCAAATTTCGTCTGTCGAAAGCGGAAGAACAAAACGAGATCGGTCTTACCAACGGTCTTGCCGTAACCTCCTATGGCGGGGACTTGCTTTCTTGCGAAGTGACCGTTCTCACGGGAAAAGGCAAGCTGCTGATCACCGGCCTTCTCGAAAAAGGAATGGAAGAAAGCGCTCAGGCGGCGATGAGCTATGTTCGTTCTCGTGCCGAGGCGTTTGGTCTCGATCCGGACTTTTATCAAAAGGTGGATGTGCATGTTCATTTCCCGGAGTTCGTGCCCAAAGATGGGCCGAGCGCGGGAGTCACCATGGCCACGAGCCTGGCTTCGGCTCTGATGAAAGTACCCGTCCGCAACAATCTCGCGATGACGGGCGAAATAACCTTGCGTGGACGCGTTTTGCCGATTGGTGGGCTCAAGGATAAATTGCTGGCGGCTCATCGGGCAAGGTTGGATACGGTCATCATTCCCAAGGAAAACCGGAAAGATCTTCGCGAAATCCCCCGCCGTGTCTTGCGTTCGATGCGAATCGTGCTCGCTTCTCATATGGACGACGTTTTGCGGGAAGCGCTGATGGTTGATCATCCTATTGCGATTTTTGGTCCCGGAAGCGACGTGATGGAGTATAGGAACGGCGAACTGGTCGTTGGTCATGATGCTTCTTCGACGGATTCGCGCTCCGAGATGCCTTCGACAGGCGTACAGGCCTGAAGAGGCAGCCGAATCCTTGGGCGGATAGCTCAGTGGTAGAGCGCCGGCCTTACAAGCCGGATGTCGCAGGTTCGACCCCTGTTCCGCCCACCAATCCTGCTGCGCATCAGTCTCTGCTGGCCGACGCCCATGACATGGGATGCTCGAGTCTGAACGATGGAAACGGTATCCATGAGTCGATTTACGATTAAATCGATCAGAGGCTTGTCCCTGCGGGTCCGAGACTGATAGCGTGATATCTCTACGATGCAGCGTTGGGCGGATTCTCAAACGAATGGGCAGCAAACCAACGATGCGGCTTTTCGTTTCACCCATCGACAGGCTGCATGGTTTGCTTACGTGGGCATGCTTGTCATCAGCCTGGCCGGTGTCTTGATCGTCGTGGGTGCTCCCTGGCTTCGCGCTCATGGTTTCGAATTCATGAGTGGCATCCTGTACGACGCGCTGCGCCCCGTTTGCCACCAGATTCCTTCCCGTAGTTTCCACTACCACGAGTACCCATGGGCCCTTTGCTCGCGTTGCTCCGCGCTGCTCATCGGGGGCGCACTCGGGCTGCTGCTGGTTCCCATCATTCGTTCCCTTGATACCGCCGTTCCGAAACGGCATTGGTTGCTTATCGCTGCCATCCCTTCTGCCGTGGATGTGGCTGTGGGATGGCTGGGTATCCCCAACACGTTTTTATCAAGGACCGTCACCGGCGGCCTTCTTGGTTCCGTTACCGCATTTTATCTTGTTCCGGCCATGGTGGCCGCGATGCAAGAGCTGCTCGTTCATCGGTCTTGTCGCCAAGAGCCAGTAGCCCACTTGGGCCAATGAGGAGTCCATGAAACCAAGCAAAGTCAAACCAGCGGTCCTTGGAGGTGTGGTGGCCGGTCTTCTGTCGGCCATCCTCGGCATCATTCCCTTCGTCAATTATTGTTGTTGTCTGTGGAGCTTGCTTGGCGGCGTTTTGGCCGTGCATTTGTATAATAAATCGCTGAATAAAGAAGGCGTTCCCATGGCAGATGGGGCGATCTGTGGCGCGATTGCCGGAGGAATTGCGGCGGCCATCTACGTCGTGATTGGCATCCCTTTGAATATCTTTGTGGGTGGGATCATCGTTGGCCTTATGTCAGGCCTCGCGGATACCAGCCTTCCGATGGGACATGTGGCTGGAAACATAGTCTCATCAATACTCGCCGGCATTGTTTTCGCCATTGCGATTGCCGTACTTACGACGATCGGAGGCGTGATCGGCGCCTTGATTTTCGCCCCCAAAAAGGGTGCGGGAGCCCCTCCGATGGGAGGGGTGGGTGGTCCAGGCGCGGGAACTCCCGCTGGGGGTAGTCCTTATGGTGCCCCTCCCGCCGGTCCCGTGGGTGGTATGCCTCCCGCTGCCCCTCCTGGCAGCCCCTACGGCGCTGCTCCCGGCGGCGGTGCCTCTCCCGGCTCACCCTATGGCCCACCCGGAGGAATGCCTCCTGCTGCCCCTCCTGGTAGCCCCTACGGCGCTGCTCCCGGCGGCGGTGCCTCTCCCGGCTCACCCTATGGCCCACCCGGAGGTATGCCTCCTGCTGCCCCTCCTGGCAGCCCCTACGGCGCACCTGGTGGTCCAGTTCCCCCCGGCCCCGGCGGCGGCTTCAATCCGCCAGGTGGCTACAACCAGGGCGGATTCGGTCGATAACCGCTCGTCCCCTCCAATCCTTTCCTTCCTGTTCCTTGGCTTGATTATCCTCTGATGGAAGGCCTGCCCGACTAGCCGGGCTGCCTCACCCCAGCCGATAGGCTTCGTGTGAATAAGGCGGCGATTGTAGGTGTAGGTAATCGCTGTCGTGGCGATGAGCCGTCTCGCGCGGTGTTAGGGAAAATAAAGGCTTTACGAGGACAATTGCTCGAAGAAATCGTTGCCCTTGTCATCCACCAAAATGAACGCGGGAAAGTCCACGACCTCGATTCGGTAAATGGCTTCCATGCCAAGCTCGGGATACTCGAGCAATTCCACCTTCTTGATATTCTCTTGTGCGAGAAGTGCCGCGGGCCCCCCTATCGAACCTAGATAAAAGCCACCGTATTTTTTGCATGCTTCCGTCACCGCTTTGCTGCGATTGCCCTTGGCGATCATGACCATCGACCCACCCTGGGATTGGAAAAGATCCACATACGAATCCATTCTTCCCGCGGTGGTTGGACCGAACGAGCCGGAAGGCAAGCCCGCCGGCGTTTTCGCTGGCCCAGCGTAATAAATCGGATGATCCTTGACGTATTGCGGAAGTCCCTCGCCTCGGTCGATTCGCTCCTTGAGCTTGGCATGCGCGATATCCCTGGCGACGATGATCGTGCCCGTCAACGATAGCTGGGTACGAACGGGGTGCTTGCTCAATTCGGCAAGGATTTCTTTCATGGGACGCTGCAAGTCGATCTTGATAGCGCCGTGGTCGTGTTTTCCTCGGTACTTATCCGGGATGAAACGCCCTGGATTTTTCTCGAGCTGTTCGACCCAAATGCCCTTTTCATCGATTTTTGCCAGGATATTTCGATGGGCGGAGCACGACACGCCCATGCCAATCGGACAGGAAGCCCCATGGCGGGGAAGGCGAATCACACGCACGTCGAGAGCGAAATACTTGCCTCCGAATTGGGCGCCAAAACCGGAACGATACGCGGCTTCGAGCAGTGTTTTTTCGAATTCCACATCGCGAAATGCCTGACCGTATTCATTGCCTTGGGTAGGAAGCCCGTCGAGATATCCGGCCGATGCAAGTTTGACGGTTTTGAGATTGGCTTCCGCGGACGTGCCCCCGATGGCAAACGCCAGATGATAAGGCGGGCAAGCAGCGGTCCCGAGGGTCATCATCTTGCTCACCAAAAACTTCTCGAGCGTCCCGGGATTGAGGGTGGCTTTGGTTTCCTGAAACAAATAGGTCTTGTTCGCGGAACCGCCGCCTTTCGCGATGAACAAGAAATTGTATTCCATCCCCTCCGTCGCATAGATGTCGATCTGCGCGGGAAGATTGGTCTTCGTATTGACCTCGTCGTAGAGCGTGAGCGGCGCGTTTTGTGAGTACCTCAGGTTTTCGTTGACATAGGTGTCGAAGATGCCTTCGCTCAAATACGCTTCGTCTTTGACGCCGGTGAAAACTTGCTGACCTTTTTTCGCAACGACCGTAGCGGTGCCCGTGTCTTGACAGAAGGGTAGCTGCATTTTGGCGGATACCTCGGCGTTGCGGAGCATGGCTACGGCAACTCCCCGATCGTTGGGCGAGGCTTCGGGGTCGTCCAAGATCGCGGCCACCTGTTCAAGGTGTTTCGGACGCAGCAGAAAGGACACGTCACGCATCGCCTCGTTGGCAATGCGTCGAAGGGCTTCCGGAGCCACGACGAGCATGGGAGTTCCTTGGAAGTCGGTCACCGATACGTGTTCGTGGGTGACGAGACGGTAGGAGGTGGCATCCTGGTGGGAAAGGGGGAAGGGGTCCTGGTAGATGAACGCAGGCATGACGTGCTCCTTGGTGTCGGGTTCGTAGATTCACTCGAAGGTGAACGCGCCGATAAGGTACACGTTTGAGTCCCACACCGGAAGAGGCGGGTGTGGGAACACTCGGTTCTCATCCACCCACGACGATGGCCCGAAAACCATCGTTCGACGCTTGGACCTCGACCTGTTCGGTCGCTGAGACTTCGGTGCTCATCACGACGAAATCAGGCTGGATCGGCAGTTCTCGGCCCCCTCGATCCACCAGCACCGCCAGCAAAATGGCGCGGGAGCGACCATAATCCAGCAGCGCATGCATCGCCGCGCGAACCGTGCGGCCGGTATACAATACATCGTCGACCAACACGATCTTCTTGCTCCGTACATCGAAAGGCACGTCGGACTTACCGATGCGCGGATTGGGAAGTGGCGCGGGAGCGTCGTCACGGTACAAGGTGATGTCCACTGCGCCTATAGGTACTTGAATTCCCGTGTTTTTTTCGATGAGCGAGGCGAGATGGACAGCGATCGGTGCCCCCCCTCGTCGAATGCCCACGAGAGCGAGTTCT
This sequence comes from Deltaproteobacteria bacterium ADurb.Bin207, assembly GCA_002070115.1. Classification (GTDB taxonomy): domain Bacteria; phylum Myxococcota_A; class Polyangia; order Polyangiales; family Polyangiaceae; genus MWCO01. The sequence goes on along the minus strand of MWCO01000005.1, from coordinate 86,225 downwards.
TCAGCACCGCTCAACCGATCCACGATTTCGGCGGCAAGGCGCTGTAGACCCTGGGACGCTGCTTCTTTCGTCAGGATCTCTTGCATAGGCTCCGGCCCTAGCACGGCAGCTCATCAAAACAAACCGCTGGAAGACAAATGGGGCTCCTTTCTTTCAATCGTGGACGACCACGAATGAGCCTGGATGCTCTTTTGTCGACCAAGCGCCATGCCAGCCCGGTGGAACCAAAGGGGCGGACCAAAAGAAAATCCGTTTGGCATCTGCGGGAGCCATGTTCACGCAACCATGACTCATGCGCGTCCCGAAGTTGTTATGCCAAAATGCGGCGTGAACCGCATAGGAACGCTCGAAGTACAACACGTACGGAACATCCTGGATGCTATAAGGCCCCTCGCCCGGCGCCGCCCCATCGCCGTCCATCGTCGCCGCGACATGCTTTTCTCGAACGCGAAAGGTTCCTTTGACCGTACTGTGATCCGTCTTTTTCGTCTGACCCTTCTTTCCCGTCGATACCATCGTTGCAAATACCGGCGTGTCTCCCTCGAAAGCCACAAGCGTTTGTGTGCTCAGATTGATGTCAATCCATCTTTCCTTGGGCAATAAACCCGAGGGCGCAGGACCGGGCGCCGTCGAGGCAACCTGCGAACCCCGGAGCCAAAATCCCGCTTTCGCTTCCACGTATTGCGTGCTCCCCTCCGTCATCTGCTTGCCGGTCAACGAAACCATCGTGAAGCGCTCCACTGTCCCTTTCCGACGAAATGTCTTGCCGTCGTTTCCCAACGTGTACTTGGCCGCGCTCACACGCGTCCAGCCCACAGGCAACGAGGGGGCGTCTTGTCCAATCAACTCCACTCCTTGAAACGTGGGCGGGCCGTTGATGGACATCCGATCCGCAGGCGCAAGCAATCCCTCCGTCGTGTGATACCAAAATCGCCCGTTTTTTCGAAAGGTTTTGTCCACAGCGACAAAAAATCCCCTCGCCATTCGCTTCGCCAGCACAGCGTCAGAACCCTCGTGCATGTGATCGAGCGTCAAATCCGACTTGTCGATTTCATCACGCATCCACCATGGCTTCTCTTCTGGTTCCTGCGCTTGCGCGTCGTCCAATCCCGCATCGGCCACAACCTCGCCAGGCAAAGGCAACAGAGGCAGATCGTCGCCCGTCGTTGCTTCTGCCGCGGACCGTGGAACCGCAAGGCTCGAATGCGATGGCGACGGAACGGATTCGTGCGATGACGCTACCGCGGAAGCCACCGACGATACCGATGGCGGTGATGCGTTGGCATGCTCGCCTCGCGCCGCGGCGGTTCGCTTGGCTTTGGCTTCTTTGGCTTTCGCTTCCTTGGCTTTGATTTCGGCACGACGATCCGGTTCGTACGTATCCATCTCCTCGGCCGTTGGTATCCTCCGATACAAGGGTGTCCCGTTACGGTTGTTGTAAGCGTATTTGTACGGAACGAGAGCTTCCAAGTCCGGTGGAACAATTCCCGCCTGAAATCTTGCGTGATTGAGGTTCGTCGTGACGTGGCTGCCGCATACGAAGCCATAGGGATGAAGACGGTACCAGCCTTCCTTGCAATTATCTTTCTGAAGGGGTTTGGTGGACGTTACGGGTGCTTTGGTGCCATGACGCAAGTAGCCAATCATATTTTCCCGCGTTCGGAATGGGGAGACATACACGGGAGCCGTGGGGACCAAGGCGCCAACCCACGGCCCTTCCCACGGAGCCTCTGGAACTTCGTCCGGGGTGTCGTCCACAGCACTGGCGTCCGCGGGAGCAGAAGCCACCGCAACCGGCGAAGGCTTATTTTCTTGAATAAAAACAGATGGTTGTGAATGAGAGGGGGTTGTGGAGACAGAAGGAGAGGATGGTTTGTCTTTCGAACAGGACCAGGCCCAGGTCGAGCCTGCAAGGACGAAAAGCACTGCTGCAAAGGTTCCTAGCACGCGGCTTGCTCGAAAGCCGGAAGGGGGTCGCGTGGGTGATGCCGTGGTCTTATTCTGAGGATTGGGCGTTTTTTGCCCGCGACTTGCCATGGGTGTCTGTTTCACGTTTCCTGCCATCGATTCCTCGGGATTGTCGATTCATCTGATTATCCCGTTGCCCGTCTTCGTAGCCTGACTGGGCCGGCCGATCCACAAATCGGCGAATCGCACAACTCATGCCATCGTGGAAACAACAAGCAAAGAGGGGTTCGCCCGTCCAACGAACACGCGCTATGGTCCAGTTCGTGGAAAAAAAAACGCAGCGACGCGGTTCTTGGGACACGCCTGTCCTTGGGCATCTTGTCGCTGTCGTGATCTCTTTGTTGATCCATGTTCTCCCGTTGCCCGTGTATCTATTGGGCGGAGCGTTCTCTTTCTTCGGCCCTGCCGCCGAGGAATTGGAGGATCACGAAACCGTCATTCCGATTGATCTGATGCTGAGTGAAGGAGATGAGCCCGCCACCGTGGCGCAAGCCCTTCCTCCCCTTACCCTCGAGTCCGACCCCACCTCGATTCCTACCATGCCCATCGTGGTCGATGCTGGAACCGCGGTGAGCGTGGATGCAGCTCCCGAATCAACCGATGCCGATACTCCATCCTCCGCGGATTCGGGTTTCGATGTGCTGGTTGCTTTGGACTCGTCCGATGCGGCGGAAGCATTCGACGCATTGGAGGCATTGGACGCAAAACGGATGGATGGCGCGCTCGAAGCGGATGTCGTGGAGAAATCTGAAAACGATGCGGCGCTTGTTTCGGAAGCGGCTTCTCCCATGCCGGGCGCATTAGACGCGGATATTGCGCGAGCCGATAGGCTTGACGCTTCCGTGGCGATGGCGGCCCCCGATGCGGCCCACGAGGCAGGAAACGTGGGGATCGAAGGGGGAAGTGGTGAAGCGCGCGTTTCTCGGCCCATTCGAGATCCCATTGGTCTCGCGGGAGATGCCAGGCGAATCGCACCTCGAGATCCCAATGTGTCCGTGCTCATTTATCCGGAGCGCATTCGTTCTCACCCTCTTGCCATTCAGTTTGCGCCAACCCTGACGAAGCTCCGAAATTGGCGGAACTTTTTCGGCGGTACGGATTTGGACCCCATTCGCGATACTGACCGCATCTTGCTCGCTGGTCCGCAGTTGCGCGATAGCTCCCGTGTCGTGGCAGTCGTTCGTTACAACGTGCCACAACAGCGCGTTCGTTCGGCGATCGATAGCGTTGTTCAACGAAATCGGGGGCAATGGGAAACGAAAAGCGTTCCCGTGGCCAAAGCGCATGTCGATGGGGCGGAACGATATTTCGTCATGACGGGGCCCCAGATGCTGGTGATCGTGCCCCCCGATGGCCTCGCACAAGCGTTGCAACTACCTAGAAACCTTCGTTTTCCGCAAGGCGGGCAGGAAGCGGTCGTGCTCTTCCTTCGCTACCCCGCCAACGCATTTCGTGGCCTGCCCGTGAAGCTTCCCACCAGCGTGGAATGGATGCGCTTTTCGTTGAGCATCAACCCTTCCGGAGGAGCTGATGCAAAACTGGAAGCCAAGGACCGCGACGCCGAATCCGCTTCGACCAATGCACCCGAATTGACCAAAATCATCAACAAGGCGATGGTGGTAGACCTGCTCTTTACCCAGCGTCGCCTTCTCGATCCCGTCACGTTTCGCGCCGAAGGGGACCGTATTCGAGCCGAAACTCACGTGACGGACAATCAGTTGCGCCATATTCTCAGCTTGATGGCCGCGAAAATCGAACAGGTGGACAAAGAGGCTCCAAGTCCAGCGGGATCTCGCTGACTGTCAGGCCCTCAAGGAACGCACGTATACGTTTCGTCGCAGCGAAACGAACAGCATTGTGCGTCATCGATGCAATACTCCCCGTTGGCAAGGCATTGGGGAGGCACACAGCGATTTTGTTCGCACACGTTCGAACAGCAGTCCTGGTTCGCAACACATGAGCTTCCAAGTGCGGCGCATTGCTCATCGCATAACCCCGCTGAATTGCAATAAAACGAGCAGCAATCCTCAGACACAGCGCATGAAGCCCCGACCGGTTGACAAGGCGCGTTTTCACACGTTCCCCCCGGCCCGCAATAGTACGAACAACATGATTCATCCTCGCTGCATGCAACGCCGTTCTCATCACACATCGGAGCAATGCATACCCCTTCGTAACAAACGTTCGAGCAACAATCCCAGTCGTCCGAGCAATGCTGCCCATCGTCGAGGCAAAATGGCGGTGCGCAAACCCCATTCTCGCAAACGCCAGAACAACACTCCCAATCCCGTAAACAGGCAGCGTCGTCCAACAAACACGTGCCCGGGCCGAGCGCACAAATGGTGCGACGACACGCGGACGTGCCCGATTCCGGCAAACAACATTGTGCGGAGGCCGAGCAGTATTCACCCAAGGAAGTACATGGCGGCGGCGCGTCTTGCGTGATGTCGAGGGGAACATCGGCACTCGAGTCCGCCATCGCATCGGTGCCAGTGTCGAACCCTGAATCCACACTCGAGTCCGCCATCGCATCGGTGCCCGTGTCGAACCCTGAATCCACACTCGAGTCCGCCATCGCATCGGTGCCCGTGTCGAACCCTGAATCCACACTCGAATCCGCCATCGCATCGGTGCCCGTGTCGAATCCTGAATCCATGTCCGAGTCCCCTGGTGCGTCCACACCAGTATCCTCTGCCGTGTCCTCGCCCGAATCGATGACATCCGTCGTCGAGTCGTGCTCCGCGTCCGAAACGTCAGCGGAAAGAACGTCCGGATCTTCTTCCCCAAACGAGTCGCTGACCAGACCCTCCGAAGCCATATCCTCTCGTGAATCGATAGATGCTTCGGCAAAGCTATCCGTCGACGCCTCCCCGGTTTGTGTGCCTCCAGCGCCCCCGGAGCCCGAGGCATCGATGCCAAGGCTGGCTGATGCATCACCTCCGTCCCCTGAACATCCCAGGGAATGGACGAGGCACGAAAGCAAAACGATACGAATGGAGTTAGTTCGAATGTCGAGGTTCACGAATTCACGTTATAATATTTTTGTTCGAAAGCGGTATCATGGAATATAGTAGAAATTTGAATAAGTGGCTTATGGATAGAACATCGAGTCTGGCGGGACATGGGCAAGAAAAAGAGGATGATGCCTTGGTAAGTATTTGAATATATTATTAAATATCGGAGACCGATGGATGGAGAGCGTGGTGTGTCGAGGATGGGAAAAAAGGGTTATAGGCTACGGTTGCCCGCGGTCGAGTTGGCGGAGCAAGGCATCGGCTTTCGTGGCATCGACCCATCCTACGCACGTAGCAGCGCCTTTTCGCGGCACCAACACGAGGCGGCATTTGCCTTTGCGACCCGGCAATAGGCTGACGAGGACGAAGTCGAGGGCGACTCCCAGCACGACGACCAACAATCCCATGGTGGCGAGAGACAGGGATTGGGCTCGAATCCCATCGATGAACCATCCCACCCCGATGTAGCTTCCGAGAGCGAGGGCCGTCAGGCCGGCGTAAGTGCCCAGACGCGGGTAGCGGACTTCTCGGGTTGCGCGCACGAGGCCCTCCCATGGAATTCGTGTTTCCGATTCACGGAGCACTTTTCCGAGCAGTTGGGTGGTGGAACGCACGTGGATTCCCGTGGTCGTGATGGTGAGTTCCGCCGGTCGGCGAAGTTGCAAAGCGAAACGTCCGATGAGCCGAACGACGTGGGAGATGAGCAGCCAACCGATCATGCCGAGAAAAAATGTGGCTACAGGACCGCGAGGAACCGGCGCAAGTTCTCCGGACAGGGCAGCATCCGTGTTCGTGGGTGTGGTGGCGAGCAGACGCTCAAACAAAGGGATTTGGCGAAGGGAGGCGAGATTCTTTCGCAGGTTTTGGGCGGTTGGATTATCGCTGATCATGATTGCGGATGCGGCGACGATGGCTTCCGCCCGGCTCATCGTTCCTTTTCCTTCCCCATGGTCCTGGAGCAATGCGGCAAGCGCTGACCAATACGAAACGGCGGCTTCGCCCATCGTGGCGTCGAGCGAGGACCAAGCATCGATGCCGGCATGGGTTGCGAGTTGCACGAGTTTGCGTGTCTGGGTTTGTGTGGCGGTGTCGACGGCATCCAGGGCGAGGCCGTAAGCGAGCAAAGTTCCCAGGAGGATAGAATCCTCGACGCGAGAGGGAGCCACGAGCGCATCGGTTACGCGAGTGGATTCGACGACAGCGTCGTCGGGGCTCAGCCCTCGTGCCGCGGCACGTTCCAACACCGTGGGCGCGTCGGGGAGATTCGGGGCGCTATCCAGGAGACAATCGCGTGTGAAGCGAGCCAGATCATTGGCACGGGGATGGGCGGCGATAGCCTTCAGCATCGGAGAAGCGGTAGACGTCATGGTTCAATCCGGGCCAGAGGAACGAATTCGAACACTCTACCTTGCCGCCATAAAGGAACCCGGCGTTGGAGGCCAGTATTCTGCGAAATGAAAAGGTGGGCCCGGTGCTTTTGGCGATCAGACCATCCAACTATGGAGCACGGGTCCGGGCTTTTCTTTCGCGTCCGCGTCGATGATGCGGTTGTTTTGATCGACCATCACCACCCGCGGTTCATAAACGCGAGCTTCTTCCCGAGTCATCTCCGCGAACGTGGCGAGAATGACCAGGTCCCCGGGCCGATTTTGATGCGCCGCGGCACCGTTGACGCAAATCGCGCCGGAGCCAGCGGGCCCTTCGAGAGCATAGGTCACCAAACGTGTTCCCCGCGTGACGTTCCAGATATGAACCATCTCGTTGGGGACGATATCCGCGGCTTCCAACAGATCTCGGTCGATCGTTACGCTGCCTTCATAGTCGAGGTCGGCGTGGGTCACCGTCGCTCTGTGAATCTTGGACTTGAATATGCTGATACGCATACGACAAGCTTCTTTCCGGGTTGCTGAATGGCGGCTTGGGAGGCCCAGGTCCACCTGCGCAACGGCTCGAACTTAGGCAGCTATCTCGCGCGTTTCAAGATCTTGTTCCGTGAAAGTTGGCCGTCGGCTCCCACCTTCGGTAGCGGTTCAAAAAACAACCCGACGTGGCTTGGGTCCCTACGGAGGAAACGCGTGATGCACCGCAAAGACCAGATGATGCAAGAACTCAACGGATTGATTCGTGAACTGCTTGAATTGCGCTATCGCGGCGGGGATTACACACGTCTGGCCCATGCCCAGGGGGTCGTCGATGGCTATATGCAAGCGCTGCTGGATAGCGGTCTGGCCTCACGGGAAGAGTTGCTGGCGCTCGTGCGACAACAACGCGCCGTGATCGATGGACCTGCTACTCGCTCCGTGTATCTCGACGAGATCGAGACGACCGTCGCCGCATGATCGAGGGCATCGGCATCAAAGGTCGGAACGGGGGAAAATAAGCACGAAACTCCCATCATCGAGATGGAATAAGGTCGTTTTTTCACCCATGCGGTCCGCATCGTAATGCGCGAACCACGGCAACGCGCGCCAGCTTTCCGTGTCATCCATATACTCGGGTACGAAAAGGTCGAGCGCCACGTAGTGACCGTTCGAAATACGCGAAAGATCAGGCCCAAAAGACCATAAAGCCCGGTCTTCGGAAGGCGACGGATCGTTGTGAAGAGCCCCTCCGTAGGTCACGATCATCTTGTCCGCATCTTCGGGCTTGCGGCTGGCAGAACGCAGCAATTTTTCGACATGAGCGATCGTCAGGCGTGCAATTGTCGATAGCGTGACCGCGATGGGGTCGTCACCAGCGCGTTGTATGGCGCTGAGGTCTTCGCACGAGGGGCGGAGCAAGTCAGGAACCACTCCCAGCGTTCGCGCTCGCTCTCCCATGAGGACATACTCGTTTTGTGCGGTGGGGGCTTGTTGTTGTGTGACGACTTCATGCGATTTTTTCACTTGCTGGGTGGTTTTTTTGCATGAGGGGTTGGGCGCCATCAACTCGACCACCAGATCCGAAGCTTTGTCTTTGAGGAAGGGAAGCAACGTGTCGGTAAACCGTTTGGCCGCCGAGGCAACGGCTGCTTTGTCTTTTTTCGCGTGGGATTCTCCGATGGCGAGAATGAGAGGCTGAAAGGAGAGCACGAAGCGAAACGCATCTTCCGGAGTCTCGAAGTGAAGGCATCGAAGCGGGCCGCAAGCGGTAGCTCCGGCAGGTAGCGAAGCCATGGACGCGGATGCAGATGCAGATGCCGACGCAACCGGGGTAGGGGAGGAAGAAGACTCGACAACAGGGATGGGTGCTGGTGGGACGGTGGTCGCCCGATCACACGCGGCCGCAATCAGCAGAACGACAGGGAGAATGGGAAAATAGCGATTCACCACCACAGTGGTGAGCGCGAACGTCGAGCGTTGTCAAGAAAGAAGGGGAAGGGCGGCGTTGTCAGTGTTTTTCAGGGATGATTCAGGGGTTTGTGCAAATCGGGTCTCCACTCCCGTCTTTCTTGCAGACTTCCCCATCATCGCAGTCAAAAACGTCATTGGCGGGGTCGTCACAATCAGGGTCCCATGCGCCGCAGGTGCAGTCGCAGAACTGCCCATCCCTGTAGTACTCGAGGTCGCAGGTCCATGTCGGAGGAGGAGGCTCGATGTAGAGTTCGAATGAGGCGGGCAGGGCGAGGCAAGCGCCATTCGGAACCGGAGTGGACTTGGCGGTGTTTTCATCGATCGTGACCTCAATCAACTCCACACCCGTAAGAGTTGCTTTGAGTCCACCGCTCGTGGGGCCCGCGCTGGCATCTACGGTTATCATGCCTTTGGACTGGAAGAAGAACTTGCCCACCGCAGACTGTGTGACATCCGCGAGAACTCGCATGCATTGCGAGCATGTTTCGTAGTTTGCGTTGTCTCCCGTTCCCAGGTTGAATGTCCCTGTGGCTTCTTCATAAAACTCGAGCGAGCCCAAATCCGGATCGGCACCTTCGATGTTGGGGTCTACTTCCGCGTAGAAAACGGCGCCTTGCCCTGGAGCAACTTGGTAGGGCGCGAGGTTTTCATACGTAATGAGCGTGCAGTTGCTTTGCCCACCGGAACCTGCGGCACCTGCGGTACCAGCGGCACCTGCGGTACCAGCGGTACCAGCGGTACCTGCGGTACCAGCGGTACCAGCGGTACCAGCGGTACCAGCGGAGCCCGCGACTCCACCTTGCCCGGCGGCTCCACCGGTTCCTCCCGTCTCACCACCACCGGTTCCTCCCGTCTCACCACCACCGGTTCCTCCCGTTGGGCCACCACCGGTTCCGCCGGTTTCCTCGCCGCCACTGCCGCCCGGAATGAAGCCACCCGTTCCTCCAGTGGCTCCTCCCGTTCCCCCCGTGGCTCCTCCCGTTCCGCCAGAAGAACCACCCGGCTCGTCGTCGTCACTTCCGCAAGCCACAAGCCCAATCACAAGCCCTGCTGCCGCTAATGCTACTAAAGAAGAAATGCGCATCGTCAACTCCTCATCCTGATGCATGTCACGTATGTCCACGATTAACCCGTGGAAGCAAATCAACGGGTGCAGTGTATCGCAGCAGAGTTCGCCGCGCCGCAAAAAAATTGCGAAATCGCCGCTATGAACAAGCGTGTTCGAACGAAACTGGGTAAATTGTCCGTTCTATACGATTTGCTGGAGTCATGATCGACAACACCAACGAACCATGACTTTCATCGTGTGTTCATCAACAATTCAATAATTCCTCGCGCGCCACGATCTCACACACACCAAACAGGCGTCGCTTCTCGGGTGACTTCCAGCCGCTTCGTCGTACCCCTCCAGCACATCGATTCTTTCATTCCATGGCTTCGGAGCGTCATCAACTTTTTACGCTCGAACCCCTTTCCGACTGGAATCCTTGCGCGAAACCCAAATGGCTTGGATTCCCGGTCCGACTATCCAGATAAGGTTTGCATCGGATTTGCGACAAAAACAATTGCCCTACCCACCGTCCGGCCGTCAGGGAGTCACCACCCGCACGTCACCCTCGATTTTGGCACCGCCCTTGCGCCACCAATTCACGATCTTCGTGGATGCCTCCAACACGACCTGTTGTGGGAAAAAACCAGCAAATCCATCCTGTTGCACGATTTTTCGGGTCCAGGTATGAGCCGCGCTTCCCGACGGCACACCCACCGCCCATCGCAACGTTCCCGCCGTCGCATCCTGGTACGCAATGCGAACGTCTCCCGCCACCGATATCGTGATATTCGCGTCATCTCCGACGATATGACGCCCATCGGTGAACTTTCCCGCCTCCGTTCCCGTCCCATCATCCACCACTTCCACACTCGCAATCGTGGTGCCGTGCTGCGATAAACGCATGTACTTGAGGGTTTCATCCACTCCATCGACATAGGCAATATGCCAGTCTCCCGCACTGTCGATGGCAAGCGAAGCGCCAATACCCACATCGCCCGTGTCCACAGGAGGAGTATCCGTGCTCTGGCCGTCGAGCACCGTGTTGGTCCACCCATCCTGCCCTTTTTTCGCCTGCACCAGATTGCCGCGAATACGGTCGTAGTACACGATGCCCAAAGAGCCGTCGGGGGCCTGCGCCATCGAAATATACCCTCCAATGGCTTCCGGATAGGCGTCAATCTTGGTCCCATCGATCAACTTCATGCAGGCGCCTTGAAAACATGCCTCACCGGATGGACACTTCGGGTCGCAATCCTTGGTAGGCGACGCGCATTGCCCCGTCTCCGCAAAACATTTTTGGCCGTTCAGACAGAATCGATCACGGCAAGGCGTTTGCGCATCGAGCGCCACGTCTTCGAAAACCCAATCCCCCGGACCCGTCGGAGTGGCGGAATTGGCATGCGCAAGAACCACCCGCGAGGTGATGTACCCATCTTTCCCCGGTTCAAGCAGTTGGAACGCAATCGTGGGAACACCACCAACCATCAGTAGCTTCGCATATCGTCCCGCTTCCGTATCGGCTTTCCGAAAGACATTGGATACCGTCCACTCGGTTCCGTCGAACGATGCAAACTCCAGGGATTTATTGGTTAAATTGAAGTACGCCACACGCGGAAGACCCGCGCCATCCACCTTCAAGCTCGTCCATAACCCCACGTCCAGCCCCGGCGAATCGAGCCCCCCACGCCAAGACTCCACATCGTAGACCGACTTGTCCACTTCTTCATCCGGAACACCATCGACATGAACCCAATCGACCGAAGACCCATTCCAGCGGCCGACCACAAGGTCGCCGTAGGAGGCGTTTCCTTCCCAATCCGCTTCGTTATACCCGGAAACCCAAAGCGTGCCGTCAGGAGCCACATCCGCAGACGTATAAGCGCCCACGAGCCCAGGCTCGAGAACGACACACGGATCCATCCCCTCCGAGCCGCAGACTGGCGTTCCCGAATCCGGTTTTCCCTCTTGCGTTTCCGTATCATCGCTGCAACTGCACCCCACCCAGGATCCCGCCAGCACCGTGATTGCCACACTCGCCAACGCACGGCGAATCGGGCGCCCGTGCCGACGCAAGCCCACGCCAAACAAGCTGAGTCCAACGAGCCAGGCCACGGTTTGGCTCCAGCCTCCGGGCCTTGGCACCATGCATCCGCAACCCTCGGAAGAAGAGGCGATCTTGCTCGCACGACCCCGAATCAGCGCTTGTTTTTTCGAGGCAACATTGCCCTCCTCGTCTTTCATTTCCACACGTGCCATCGTGGCTCCCTTCGGAACTTGCACCGAAGCCAACGCTTCCACGGAACTCCAGGCCCCATAATCCCTGTCGTCAAATCCAATCCGCGCAACCAACGAGCCACGGCTCGATACGATATCCGAGCCGTCGATCCGCAACGTCCCATCCTCGTTCCAATCGATGTCGATGCGAGGAGGCAAAACATCCAGCCGCACATCGATGAGAACCGGAGAAGGATCTTCCGTTCGAGGCTGGTCGACGAGCCGGGACTTGACCGCGATCGTATGATTTCCCTGCAACATGAGAATCGGATCGTCGATGAGCATTCGCGAAGAGGTGCGCCAGCTATGCCAAAGGCCACGGTCGACTTTGTAGGAATACTCGACGGAATTCGAGCCGTGATCGAGGGAAGAATAGGCTTGCACGACGATCCGAGGTCGTTGGGAGGGGCTTGAAGCCACAAGCTGAAACCCTTCGTAAGTAGTGAATTTTTCAAGTATTTCTACGGACGTACTGGAGGTTTGGGAGGTGATGGCTGGCGCGATGCCGAGCCCGGCAAACACACCGAGGAAGTTGTCGTTACCCTTATGTAGTTTTTTGATTCCCGCTTGTTGCAAGTCCAAGGTCAATCCAAAACTCGCCAACATGTCAGAGAGTTGGAAGGCCGGGATATTGCCAAGAAAATCTCCTGCGAGGCCCTCGACAAGGTTGGCGAGGGAAGAGGCGATCATGGCCGGATCGTCTTTGAGCAGGTCCGTGTTGGTGACCACGGCGTTGTTGACGTAAATCTTGTCGAGAACGGGTGTGAGTCCTTCGGCGGAGACGGTCAGGTTGATGGGCACATCCAGGTCGAACTGTACGGTAAATGCCCTGACGAAGCGGTCGGAAGACCATACATAAAAATCGATCACGGCTTGCGGAAGCGCCACACGGAACAGGGGATCGGTTTTGATATCGGAGCCCGCTCCCAAGGTGATGGTGGGTGGTTGTTGGGGACGGACGACAAGCGCCACGGATGCGCTTTGTTTTTGGTGGGTTAGGTAGGGGAAGGAGGGGATGATGAGGCTGAACAAGCCTGAGGAAAGCATGCCGACTTGCTCGGTGGAAATTCCGAGACAGAGCAAACCGCTATTGTACGCGGCACCCAAGGCATAGTTGACGAACCGCTCGGACAAGGCAAAACCGACATGAGGACCATCACCAGTCCATCCGGGAACCGCATTGCCAAAAAGCTCATTGGGCTGCGGAATGCCCGTGGGAAGCGTCAATTCCACGGGTGTGACACAATTGGAAACAGGCCGAGGCGCGACGCCTCCGAACATTCCCAAGGTTGCGCCGTTGGCCACGGGATTGAGATCGCCCCATGAAGATGCGGGATCATCGCTTCGCGCCCCTGGCCCTCCCACCGCAAACAAAACGTCCAGCGCGCCTTTCGTTCCCGGTGAGAACGACGCGAGCAAGGCCCCAAGATCGACATGGCCATCGAGGCCTAGCATCATCGACGCACACGCCCCATCCGCATAGGTGCAAATGCCGTCCTTGTCTGTCGTTCCATCGGGGCAGGAAGGGGTTTTGGTGGGGTCCGTGGCGAGGCATAGCTTTTTGTTCATCGTTTCGACGACGGTGTCCCTGAAGCCACCGATAACCATTCCCCCGACGAGAGGTTTGAGCGCGTTGAGCGTGTCATCATCGCGGCCGCCTCCACAGAAATGGAGCGCGTTGGTCATTTCGTTTTCGTCGATATTCACTTCGGAGATGCTGAGTTTCGAATAGCCAACACGAGCTTTGTGGTTTTGGTTTCGCTCGACTTGAATGGAGATCGCGACCTGCAGAGGGATCTTGGCAAACGTCATGGTGTTGGGGTTGCAATCGTTCTTGCCGCCGCCCGAAAGCGCTCCTTTGACACCGAGGCCGGGTATCCAAAGAACCGTTCCTTCGATCGGAAGGACTTTGAGACGCAGGGGAACCGTTCCTTTGGCAACGATATGGGAGGGATTGGCGGACGAAAGGCTGAACGAGGAGGAGCCGATATCGATTTCGGCGATACACGTATCCGTGGCCTCGTTGGGCCCATCGATGCAAACGGTGATGTTGGTGCCCGCGCCGGGGTTCAAGTCTACCCGTTCGATGGGATAGGAAAGCACGCCGTTTTCTACATTGGGCATGGTAGTCAACAATTGCGTGGCCAGGGGTGCGAGATGGGTTTCAAAAAAATGAAATCCAGCTTCGGTCACACGCACCGAAGCCGCATTTTCGATGCGAAGAGCAGGATCGAACCCCGCCGGAAGCGGCTGCATACCAGAACAGCTTTCTCCGGTAGCTCCCGAGCATGCGGCCACGGTCATAAGGGCAAAAGTTCCAAGAATACGCTTGAACCAACGAGGCATGGTACCTCCCATCCTACGCGACACCGAACGACTATCCTGACACTATCCTGACGAAGTGTAGCTGCCTGGTCACCAGGGGCGCAACGCCCCCCGACAACGAACACGGAGCCATGCCCTGTGTTCGAAGAAAATCAACGCCAACATTTTCGGCATTCGCGTCAAGGGCATGAAGCAAGCACTTTCACAGCGCTCGCCGCAAACTTTCCCTCGAGACGAAAGGCGTCGGCCTCCGGTTGTGAGCAGGCCGTATTCGATGCGGCGCACCAATCTGCCTTTTCCGCTGCTTTGATCTTGCCGCTATCGTCTCGCGCGCATCGTTTTCCCTCACGCCCGCCTTCTTTGAAGTCCTCCCCATACGTCAGCGCACTGCCCGAAAGCGCAACACATAACGTTTGCGTCATTTCCGGAATCCATACGTCGTCGGATTCCTCGAGTTCGATGTACCCCGTGAGCCTCGCGCCGTTGACCCACTGCATCTTCTGCCCCTCGTTGCGGTCCGGTTTGCAGTCGTTATCAAAATACAGATGGTCCCCATCCCAGGCACCAATGCAATTGCCATCCGACGATATCCTACCCTCCGACATCATCACCTCATGAAGAGGCAAGATGATCGCGCTGGATTCATCATCGGTAAGATAAATGGCGACCGTGATGTCCTTGATGGTTTCAGACAACTCGAACAGCGTTTCCCCACCCTCGTTGGAAAGCTTGAGAGGAACCTCCATAGGTTGGGTTTGGAAACCTTCAACGACCTGGTTGATATAACAATAGCCATTGGCCGGATTGAGCTGGACATGCGCTCCGCCCGTTTTCACGCGCTGATTGGCCGTGTCGAACTCCAAAAGCCAAGAAAATCGGCCAGAACCTTCTTGAAAACACTGGGGAAGATTCAACGCCACACCCTTGGTGACCACGTTGTCCTGAAGAAATTGCCCAGCCAATACATCCGGTTTGATGACTTCGAGTTGCGACATGCGGAACGACAACGTGCTCGAACCCGCGTTGTCATGCCACGCCATGCAAGCCCGACCCACACCATCGAGACCACAGCCCGGACCAGAAGGCCAACACGTGTTTGTGCTCGGACCGCCCGCACCGTCCTTGTCTTCTTCCCCACAGGCCGCAAGCATAAGCATGGCAAGGGTGGTACTTACCGCAAGCGACGTCATGATCGTAAGCTTCGTGCGCATTCGTTGAGGCCTCCTGTTCGAACTGAGCGATGCCAAGAGCATAGCTGGCCTCACTATGGAACGCGACGTGTTCGGTGATGATTCTCGAATGACGCAACGCGACCCGATGGGATGCTGCAATGCGTTGTGCATGCGAAATGCAGTGTTTTCAGCCCATGCGATAGTCTACCAACATCCAAGCCTTCGAGAAGGGACGGCATCGGATGTGTCGTCGAGCCGACCCACCGCTTGAAAACGCAGCGCGTCGTTTTCCCACGGGATGCCCACTGCTCCTTGCACGATAGCGACCCGATCTGGCGTGATCGAAAGGTCAACCGTCAAATCGACCACAAACTCCGAAATACCATCGGCATCCTGTCCCTGTATCGGCACTCGGTGAACGGATGATACATGGCTGGCTGAGGCTTCGCGCACGGCCCCCGTCGACGCCGTCACGCTCGTAAGCGCTTCGAATCGACCCGCATCGCAAGGCATCGACGCATGCCACGATCGAAGAACGACGTCACAGGCATCGCTTTCCAACATCAGCCAAACGTGTGGAAAACTCGAGCAAGGCGCGTGATCGGAGGATGTCTCGACAACCGTTTGCGCCACCAAGATGAACGGATTGCCCAAGGATACAGATTCCCGTTCGCCTGCCGGACAGGAGGGCTTCACGACGGGAGCGGCCGTAACTTCTCGCCAAGGGTCGGTGTTATCGTTTTCGACGGGGGCGCAAGCCATCAGCCATACGGTTCCCAACCACAGACAACCAAGCTTGTTCATGAATTCCTCAGTGGCGCGAAGGCACACGGCTATGGCTAAGGCGGGATTTGGTCAAGAGTAGATGTGATGAAATGTCGTTATTTCGAGCATGTTCTCATTCTGTTCACGGAATGTGAGCGGTTGGGCCTTTCGCCACGCGGTAGAGTAGGTACCAAGTCGCGGTAAGCTGTACTAGGGTCCCGCCCGGTTCACTGTGTTTCATTCGATTATCGAGCATGTTTTTGACCCAGCCTGGAACGCCGCCCATCGGGTGGTGATCAATGTCGGCATCGTGGTGATTCTGTTCCTTTCCGGGCTTGGACTTCCCCTTCCAGAAGATATCCCTCTGTCAGCCGCAGGGTTTACGACCTTCAAACAGGCGGGAGATGAATTCGTGTGGTGGCGCTATGGCCTGACGTTCGCCATGGTCGTCGTCCCGATTCTTCTGGGAGATATGTGTGCCTGGACGCTCGGGCGAAAATATGGTTTGCCGATTCGCGATCGATTCAAGATTTTGCGTCGCGTGATCGATGACAAGCGGGTGGCGCGCGTGCGGTCCTGGTTCGAACGATACGGCGGTGCCGCGGTTTTTTTGGGACGACAGCTCGCGGGGGTACGCTTCGTAACGTTTTTCATGGCCGGAGTGATGCGTGTCACCCTGCCAAGATTCGTGTTCTGGGACTTCATCGGCTGCGTCGTGAGCGTCCCCATATGGCTTACCCTCGGCACGCTCGCGGCTCGCTATGGAAGAGAGTGGCTCCTCAAAGCTTCCCATACCGTGGGACACACATTCCTTTTGATCGTCCTTGGCGCCATCTTGATTCTCTTTCTTGTCACCAAACTTCGCGCCAGACGGGAAAATTCCAACACGTAATCGTCTACGGATGGTGTCGCCGCCCCTTGACGCCCCGTTCGAAGTGTTTCAAACGAATCCTTCGAAACCCGCGTTCGTGTAAGGCCACATGAACCGACTTACGCCATCTGCTCCAACACCATCCGACCCCATCGACTTGGGAACCACCGACGAGCTGCCTGCCATGGGCGATTGGGTGGAAGACACGAGCGTCGAGCCACGAGATTCCGCGCACGACACCGTCCCTTCCCCGCCTCCCGATGGTGAATACGCCAGGATCACCTTGCCGACCGTGCCTTCCGTCGGAAAGCTCCTGGACTTTCTCGATGAGGAGGCTACCGATCCCGGTTCCGTTGGCTGAGCCTTCTCAACGCCGATCTTCAGGGTCGTACGATAGTCTCGAACCCAACCATTTTTCGACTTCCGTCACGGACGTTGATTTTCGTTTTGCATAATCCTGCACCTGGTCTTTTCCAATTCGCCCCACGCTGAAGTAGGTGGCGGCCGGGTGCGCCAGATAGATGCCGCTCACGCTCGCCCCAGGCGACATCATGAAACTATCGGTGAGCGAGACACCAATTTCCGAGGCTTCGAGCAGCGAAAATAGCTTTTCCTTCTCCGTATGGTCGGGGCAAGCAGGGTATCCAAAAGCAGGTCGAATGCCTCGATAGCGTTCCGCGATGAGGTCTTCGTTCGTGAAATTTTCCCCCACGCCATATCCCCAATCCCTTCGTGCTTGCGCATGGAGTTTTTCCGCAAGCGCTTCCGCAAGTCGATCCGTCAAAGCCTTGGTCATGATCGCGCGGTAATCATCGTGCTCACGCTCATACCGTTGCACCAACTCCTCGGCTCCGATTCCCGCGGTGACTGCGAAGGCTCCCACGTAATCAGGCTGCTCACTGCCCACCTTGGTCAAAAAATCAGACAGACAAAGATAAGGCTCCTCGGCCCTGCTTTTCTCCCGCTGCTGACGAAGCATCAGAAACCGCAATTTTTCCTCGCGGCGTGTCTCGTCCGTATACACCACGATGTCGTCGCCATCCGCGTGCGCCGGCCAAAAACCATAGACCGCGCGACATCGCACCGAGCGCTGCTCATGCATTTGCCGCAGCATCTCCTTGCCATGATCCAATAACTCACGAGCTGCCTTCCCATACCGCGTGCTGTTGAGAATCCCGGGAAAACTGGCCTTCATCTCCCACGCCAAAAAGAAAAATGTCCAATCGATGAAAGGCTCAATCTGCGCAATCGGTACATCCTCGATCACGCGTCGCCCGATAAAATCCGGTCGCGCCAGGTCTTCCGCGCGAAACTCGATCACCTTTCGACGATCACGAGCCTGCTGCAACGACAACATGGGCCGGGTGGCTTTGGCGCCATAAATCTCACGCAAACGATCCTGCTCGCTGAACGTCTCTTCCGTGAACTTTCTGCGCTGCACCGGATCGCGAAGCTGCGATACCACCCCCACTGCCCTCGAGGCATCGAGCACATGAGCCACCACGCCCTGATGGGCCGGTGCAATCTTGACCGCCGTGTGCTGCCGACTCGTCGTGGCTCCTCCGATGAGCAAGGGAATCTGCAGCTCCCGACGCTGCATCTCCTTGGCCACGGTCACCATCTCGTCCAAACTTGGTGTGATCAAACCGCTCAAACCGATCATGTCCGCCTTATGGGTGATGGCCGCTTCCACGATCCGATTGGCGGGCACCATGACGCCCAGATCCACGACTTCGTAGTTGTTGCAGCCAAGCACCACCGCAACGATGTTTTTCCCGATGTCGTGGACATCGCCCTTGACCGTGGCGAGTACGAGTTTGGCTTTGGAGCGCGATGCTTGCGCATCATCCTTTTCGGCTTCCAAAAATGGTTGCAAATACGCCACGCCTTTTTTCATGACCCGCGCACTTTTGACCACCTGCGGAAGAAACATCTTTCCAGCCCCAAACAAGTCCCCAACCCGGTTCATGCCGTCCATCATCGGACCCTCGATCACCTTCAACGGACGACCATATTTCACTCGCGCCTCTTCCACGTCCGCTTCGATATGGTCCACGATGCCAAGCACCAGCGCGTGCTCGATCCGCTTTTCCACCGATGCCTCTCGCCAGCTCGTGTCGATGCTTCGCTTGGCGCCGGTTCCCTTGTACCGTTCCGCCAATTCGATCATCCGATCGGTCGAGTCCGCGCGACGATCGAACAACACGTCCTCGACACGACGTAGCAACTCCTCCGGGATATCCTCATACACCGCGAGTTGCCCCGCGTTGACAATCCCCATGTCCAGGCCCGCGCGAATGGCATGATATAGAAAAGCCGCGTGAAAGGCTTCCCGCACCGGCTCGTTGCCGCGAAAGGAAAAGGATAGATTGCTTATCCCTCCACTTACCTTGGCTTTGGGTAGCTCGGCCTTGATGCGTCGAACCGCCTCGATGAACTCCATCGCATAGCGATTGTGCTCCTCGATTCCGGTGGCTACAGCGAATACGTTCGGATCGAAGATGATGTCCTCCGGGGGAAATCCAACACGTTCGGTGAGAAGTCGATAGGCACGGCTGCATATCTCCACTTTCCGATCCGCCGTATCCGCCTGACCTTGTTCATCAAAAGCCATCACCACCACGGCTGCTCCAAAACGACGGACCTGCCGCGCTCGCTCGACGAATGACTCCTCCCCTTCTTTCAAACTCAGCGAATTTACAATAGCTTTTCCCTGGTGGCACCGTAGCCCCGCCTCGATCACGCTCCACTTCGAGCTGTCGATCATCATGGGAAGACGCGCGATCTCGGGTTCGCTCGCTACCCACGTCAGAAACGTCGACATGGCCGCTTCGGCATCCAGCATGGCCTCGTCCATGTTGACGTCGAGGATATTGGCCCCACCGCGCGACTGCTCCAGCGCCACTTCCAACGCGCGAGAATACTCCGCTTTCATGATCAATTTGGCGAATCGACGACTTCCCGTCACATTCGTGCGCTCCCCAATCATGATGAAGTTGCTGGTCTCGTCGACCGTCAAGGTTTCCAAACCCGCATACCGTGTTTTGCCATCGTGCTCGGGGACAACACGAGGAGATAGCCCTTTCATCGCTTCCCCGATCGCCCGAATATGATCAGGTGTGGTGCCGCAACATCCACCCACGATGTTGAGAAGCCCGTCTTCGGCGAAAGACCGCAACACCGAGGCCGTATGCGCGGGAGTTTCGTCGTATTGCCCAAAAGCATTGGGCAGACCGGCGTTGGGATAACAGCTCACGAGGGTATCCCCGCGTTTGGATAACTCCTCGATATAAGGGCGCATTTCGTCGGCTCCGAGGGCGCAGTTGATGCCGACGGATAGCGGGTTGGCATGGCGCACCGAGACCCAAAACGCATCGATGGTCTGTCCCGATAGAGTTCGACCGGAACGGTCCGTGATGGTAGCGCTCAGCATGATCGGCACGCGACGACCCATGCTTTCGAACACCTCTTCCATCGCGACGATGCATGCCTTGACATTCAACGTGTCGAAGACCGTCTCGGCCAGCAATAGATCCACGCCGCCTTCGAGCAGCGCGCGAATCTGTTGTGCATAAGCGTTTTTTACTTCCTCGAACGTTACCGCTCGATAGCCAGGATCGCTGACATTGGGAGACAGGCTGAGCATCTTGTTCAGCGGACCAATGGCTCCCGCGACGAAACGTGGCTTGTCTGGTGTTTTCGCAGTCCAGGCGTCCGCCGCTTCCCTGGCGATTCGCGCCGCGACGAGATTCATCTCCTCGACTACCCCCTCCAATCCATAATCCGCCTGCCCAATCGACGTTGAGGTAAACGTATTGGTCTCGATGATGTCCGCCCCCGCTTCCAGGTAAGCGTCGTGAATCTGTCGAATGATCGACGGCGCCGTGAGCACCAGCAGATCGTTATCGCCCTTCAGGTCCCTGGGATGGTCGGCAAAACGCGTTCCACGAAACGACGATTCGTCCAATTCGAAGCGTTGAACCATCGTGCCCATCGCCCCGTCGAGCAAAAGGATTCTCTCGCGGGCGATTGTCTTCAGTGTTTCCTGCGTATTGGGAGCCATGGCATACGACCTATGATTTCGAAACGGACCTGGATTGGAAGATGAAGACCAGCATAAGGACGCCCCAGGACGACTGCCACCCGGCAAACGCATCCTTCAGTGTATTCCATGGGTTACGCCAAAGCGGCCGATAGGGAGAGCGACTTTTTCGTGGGGTCGTCGCCAGAACGTTTCCGATTCCCGCCATCGCTATGGGAAGGTTGGAGGATTAACAAGCAAGACGAGCCTGGGGGAATGCAAGCGCGGGGATGCAGCTCGCAGCAGGCATGGCGGGTATTACTGTAGAAGTTTGATGATCGTCTCGCGCACCAGGCCTGGCACGATGTCGAAGGAGTATTGTTTTTCGAGCCGTTCCGTATAGCGATGAGCGTCTTTGCCAAAAGGTCCGATATTGATGACGGGCAAGTTCAAGTCTTGCATTTCTTTCAACGGCAACACGTACTTGGTTCCGAAGCCGGGCATATTGGCCTGAAGGGCCTCGATGGCCGAGGGGTCTCGGGGGGCAGAAGCGTAACTCAGATCAGAGATATACGGATAGAATCGTTTCATTTTGACGTGATGAGAGGCGTACGTTTGTTGGATGAGTTCGTCGACGACCCTAAGGAGTTTTTTCTCCAAGGGGGAATCGCCTTTGACGAAAACGTGCGGATAGTAGGGGGGCGAGAAGTAGGCAATGACGACCGGATCATTGTCAGACCACAGGTTGTGCAGGGTTTCCACCATACGAAGGGCGAAAAGTCTTTCGTCGACGTTTGGATCGGCGAGCAACTCATTCTTTCGGGTTTCCAATACCTCTTTCGCGGCCACGCCCTTTTCCGCGACGACGCGGTCGTACAGCTCGGCGTAGGATAGAACCCTCGCGGTCCACGGAAGCTTGTGAAAAGGAATTCCACTGGCTTTACAATAGGTTTCATGTTCTTCGTTCAGACGATCCACCAGGTTTTGGAATGCCAACTTGGCTCCCGCCATCACCTTATCCAATACCTGGTGAGGGCCGCTTGCGTGGGTGCCATAATTGAAATATAGATATCCCGTTTTCGGGGTTTGCACGGAATACTCTTGTTTCAAATCCGTCTGCTTGAGGGAGATGGGGGGGACGGTCACCTCTCCTTCCGCCTCATCGCTGTATTTCATATTGAAATCGATTTCTTGCATGATGGCGGACGACAGGTGGTTGGAGTCCAATCCTTTGAAGGGGTCTCCGCCGTGGGCTTCGGAACCCACGACATAAAAGCTCGGCATCAGCTTACCCACGGTTCCGATATAGACGTACTTGGTGGTATCTCCCGCAAATCGAGGGGCGGAATAATCGGTGTCGAGCAGGGCCTGGTATTCGAATCCTTCCTGCGCTTGCAGTCGTATCAATTCTGGCACCACCGACAGCATACCGGAGGAATTGCCTTCTTCGTCGCATACCGCCGCAAATACGAGATTGCCTTCGAACCCCTGGATATCTTCGGTCACCGATTCGATGATAGCCATGAGCGTGGATACCCCGCACTTCATGTCGAATATCCCTCGGCCAAAGAGATAATTTCCGGACTCCAGATCCGTTCTCACCTCGTCGGTTAGCGATGCTTCTTTGAATTTCTCCGCCAACTCAAGAGGTTTCGTCGCGTACGGCTCGAGCAGGCCGTAATCCGACGTCCCCACCGTATCGATATGGCCGATGAGAACGATCGCTTTTTTGTTTTGGCGTTTTTCCCCTTTGACGATAGCCAGGACGCTTTTTCTTCCGAGGGGATCATGGGGGACGGGAACGAAATGGAGATTTTCCGGATGCTGTTGGAAATACTTCATTTTTCGAAAGATTTGGTGGACCCGGTTGGCGATATCGACTTCTCCCGCGGTTCCGACGATGCTTCGAACGCTCGTCAACTCCAGAGTCAGATCCGTTATTTTTTCAGCCAATCTGCCCTTCATCATGGTCTCCTTCGGTCGTTGGAGCAGGTCTGTAGGACAAGCAGGGGGCTTTCGCAAGCCAAGACCATGGAAAGCTGCCCGTGTTGGAAGGCTTGGAACATAGATGGGAATCGTGAATTGCCACTTCGGTGGCGGAGCCGCCCCGGACTTCCCCGACAAAGCGAGCGGGGCTCGATGAGGCCAGGATGGTGACTATCGATTAGGGCGAAGGCAGGCAGACCAGGGCGGTCGCGGCCGATGCCGTGCTCGTTCCCACGAAACGCTGTGCCGAAACAGGATCGGTACCGGGTAGATCGCTGCATTGGTGGTTGGCTTCACTTGCCTTCGACACGCACTGCCCCGTCTGGCCGCCATCGACGCTTGTGCAAAACGTGGGTGCGGTACCGGATTTGTCCGGACAATAACCGTTGCATTCGAGCGAGCAGAATCCGAGGTTGGAATCGTCGTAAGTCCAGCAGAAGCCGCTCGACCCCGATGCCGTGAAGTTGCATTGGGAGTCATCCGTGCAGGGCGTGCCGACCCATGCCGACGGTTTGGGTGCCGAGCCGTTGAGCAAAGGAAACGTCGATGTGTCGCTCAGCGGGACGAACTTGAAGCCGTTCTGCTCCAGGCGCGAAAGGATGGTGTCGAGCTTGCTGACCGTATAGGTGTGGATGTCGTGGAATAGCAACACGCCTCCCCCCTTGGCCTGGGCCTGGGACAATACGAACCCCGCGATATCAGAGCGAAATTCATTGGGAACATGCTTGAAGGTGCTCGGTGAACAGGTGCCTACCCCGCCCGTGGAACTCGCAAAACACCAATCCGCCGAATCGATATGCCACCCTGTAACGGCGTAGCCATACGACCGGACCTTATCCGCCGTGGCACACGTCGAGGCCCCATACGGAAACCGGAAAAACCGAGGCTTGAGATCCAATTCTTTCAATAGGCTGTGCGTGCGCTCGATCTCCGAGGTCACCGTCGCCGCAGAAGCCTGAGCCATGTTGACATGCGTATGCGTATGATTGGCGATGATATGCCCCTTGGCCTTCAAGCGCTTGAGCAAGGCTTTATGCTCTTGCGTTTTGATGTTCTTACCATTGACGAAAAACGTTCCCACCGTACCGTGAGCTTCCAAAATCTCCGCCACAGTCTGCGTGTTCGCCAAGGAAGGCCCATCGTCGAACGTAAGAGCGATGCGTTTGTTGAAACCATTGCGGTCAGGCACGATGACTCCCGAGCACCCAGCACTATCGGCTTTGCCCGAAGCGTTTTCCTCATAAGCGCTGTTCCACGCCTCAATTTCGTCTTGGGTGGCCTCCGGGGACTCCTCGTCGTCGAATGCCGATGAACAACCGATGGTCATACAAGCCATTCCAAATGCTGCACACAGGGGGAACCACAGGGTAGATCGCATATTGTTTTTCTCCGAGAGGTGCGAGCGCTCCCTGCGAACCCTGTGCCAATTTCTGACATTGTCCTACATGAGCCTATATTTCCTTCGGTGAAGGTTGTCCTTTTCGAAATCCTTGCCGAAGGCGCCAGCGACTGAGAACGGATCGATCCCGCTGGAGCGGGAATGGATCGTGCCCAGTGGGTATCGTTCGGCGACGGGACAAGGGCCGTTTTATTTCCAGGTGTCCGCCAAGACAATCTGCTAGCGAACGGGTGTCATGGAATATGCCTCTTTCCAGGCCTGGTTGGTCGATCTCGACGGCACCTTGTACGATCCGCGGGGGCTCAAGCTCGTGATGGCCGCCTATTTGGCATTTCATCCCGGTTCGCTGCGGTTGGTCCATACGTTTCGAAAACAGCATGAGCGCCTTCGTGAAGAAGGATTCGAAAGCGAGGATATCTCGGCCTGGGAGGAACAGGTGGCGCGAACGGCCGCCATTCTTGGAGAATCCAAGGAGCGTGTGGGCAAGCTTGCTTATTCGTGGATGGTCGAGATCCCTTGTCGATGGGTTCGTCGCTTTCGCCGAGAGCATTTGATGGCGGAAATTGCCGCTTTTCGAGCGGCAGGGGGAAAGACGGCTCTGGTGAGTGATTATCCAGCCACAGCCAAGCTTCGTGCGCTCGAGGCGGAGGCATTGTTCGATGTCGTGATTGCGAATGGCGAACCCGCAGGGCCCGGTGCGTTGAAACCATCTCCGGCGGGTTATCTCGAGGCATCGCGACGACTCGGTATCGCCCCGGCAGCGTGTTTAGTCGTAGGGGATAGGGATGATGCGGACGGGGAAGCGGCGCGTCGGGCCCAGATGGCATTTCGTCTTGTGCGGTGAAACGCTCGGATTTATTCGGAAACCAGGATTATTAATAAAATATTACAGAGACGTCAGTGACTGCGGCTTCGATTGTGATTCCTTGTCGAGGTCAAGAAGAACGATTTCGCGGACTGTCACGAAGCTGGAGTATCAAAGGCAATTCGACGATTCCGCTCGGGTGATTTTTCTCCCTGCCTCGAGAGGTTGACGTCGCACCTTTCGGCACCAGAGGCGCGACAAGCCGTTGTGAAGCGGTCTTGCGCAAACTGGGCTGTTCACAGCTTTGGTAGGCGTTCGGCGTATCGCCATGCATGGGGATGGGTCGTCGGCATGGAGAAAACAGACATGGGAAAATACGAACGAAAGCCTTTTGAATTGCTGCGGTTATGGGGAGAAGTCAGGAAAAGTTCATGCTTCGAACCCCGCTCCATCCTGCATATTCGACGAGTTTTTGCGGTTGTGGGGGGCGTGACCTTGTCGCTGGTGCTGGTGCCTGACGCGCGGGCCAATCCGAGACCGCTGCCGTTTACGTATCCGTACGCAACGCTATCGGAGGACGAATTGGAGATCGAACAATACGTGGATGCGACTCCGATTCGCATGTTGGACAGCGATGGCAAAAAGCAATGGGAACCGAGATACAAGCTTCAGACGGAATTTGAATACGGTCTGAGCGACCGGTTCGAGTTCGCGTTTTACCTTCAATACTCGCAAAAACCTGGGGGAGCGCTCGGTCTGGATGGCACCAAGCAGCGGGTGCGCTTCCGTCTGGCGGAAGCTGGGGATTGGCCGGTGGACGTCGCTTTTTACCTCGAAGTCGCTGAACTACGGCATGAGTTGGAGTTCGAGCAAAAAATTATTCTCGAAAAGGATATCGGCCAACTCCAGCTCATCACGAATCTATGGTTCGAACAGGAGATAGAGCGCTATTCAGAACGAGTCTATCCCATCCTGAACCCGACGTTCGGAGCGAGCTATGCGTTGACTCCCGTGTTTCGATTGGGAGCGGAGTATTGGATGCATGCCAAGCTCGGCAAAGACGGCTTCAACGCCGATCCGCACCATTTCGTCGGGCCCGCCTTCGCCTTCATCTGGGGAAAATTGTGGTGGTCCACGGCGGCCTACGCGCGACTCGATGGGATGAAGCGTGCGGTGCAGCCCGATGATAAGTATGGTCACGTGTGGATACGCAGTGTCGTAGGGTTGCAGCTATGAACAAGGTCATGACCGTCTTGTGCATGCCGTTTTTGCTTGGGCTGGGATTGCCAGCGCTTGGGTGCGGAACCTCGACTCCACCGAAAACCGATGCCGAGAAACCGGAACGATTCGCCAAAATCGCCGCCATCCACAAGTCCAAATGCGGATCGTGTCATACGCGCATCGAGCCCGGTTCGATGCCTCGCGACGAGCTCGAAGCCGAACTGAAGCGCCATCGTTCGCGCGTCAAACTCTCCGAGGCCGAGTGGGCCGAGATGCTCGACTATTTGGCCGCCGACTCGAAATCGCGGGAGCGATGAACCGTGCCGTGGGTAACGAAGACGGGCGCTCGAAGCTGCTTTCAGCCCGCGATCGGGAATGGGTCGTCGAAACGGCAGTGGATGTCTCGCGCTTTATCGTTGGCGTTTGAGATCGTCTTTGCCTCGAGCCTGATGATGATGCCTGCCTGTCGCCCTGTTTCCCCTTCGGAGCCGTTTCACTTCGAAGTGGGTGATATCTTGTTTCAAGACCTCGATTGCGGCCCCCTTTGCGATGCCATCGAAGCCGTCACGCAGGGCGCTCACGGAGCATCGCTATCCCACGTGGCCATCGTCTCGCGCGTGCAAGACGGTGATGTATGGGTGATCGAGGCTTATGCACAAGGGGTCGTGGAAGTCCCCGTGCAGCAATTGCTGTCCAGGAGTCATGATGCGCAAGGGCAACCCAAGGTGTTGGTGGGCCGCCTTCGTCCTCCCCTTCGTCATTTGATTTCCCCCGCCATCCAAGCTGCGCGAAAGCGTCTTGGTATGCCCTACGATGAAGCATTTATGATGAACAATGGGGCGTATTATTGCTCCGAACTGCTGTACGACATCTTCGTGGAAGCCAACGCGGGGCAAGCCGTGTTCGAGCTTCAACCGATGACGTTTCGAAAACCCGGTTCGAGCTATCCGCATCAGGTATGGCAGGCGTATTTCGAAAAACGAAAAGAGCCGGTTCCGGAAGGAAAACCAGGGTTGAACCCAGGGGCGATGTCTCGCTCGAGCGCCATTCGTATCGTTTCCGCCCTCGGAGCGCCCGCGGGATGGCGTCGTTGAACGCTCGTCGCACCTTTGTCTATCGATCATCGTCTGTGTTGGAGAGGCCGCTGGTTGGCAACCTCGAGCATCCGTTCGGCATCGGAGGGCCAAAGGAGCGCCGACCATCGATGAGCGTCGATTTCTGGAACAAGCGATACGCTGAAAATGAGCCCGCGTATGGGACCGAACCGAATGACTTTCTCGTTTCCGAGGTAAACCGTTTCGTTCCCGCGGCCGACGTGCTGTGTCTGGGGGAAGGGGAGGGGCGCAATGCCGTGTTTCTCGCCAAACGAGGAATGAACGTCAGCGCACTCGATTATGCGAGCGCTGGTCTGCAGCGCACCCGAGAATTGGCACGGGCTCAAGGCGTGCGTGTCGAACCCATCCTCGCGGACCTGACAACGTTCGAGCCCGAAGAAAACCGATACGATGGTGTCATCGCCATCTTCGTTCACTTGCCCCCGAAAGAACGAATCCGGATGCATCACGCGGCGCTGCGCGCGCTACGTCCCCACGGTGTGTTCATCGCTGAATACTTTTCAAGCGATCAACTCCGCTTTTCTTCGGGGGGACCCAAGGACCCTACCATGCTGGTGCGGATCGACGATTTGCGACAAGACTTCGCGATGGGTCGCATCGAACGATTGGAACAACAGGAAGTGGAGTTGCGCGAGGGGCGCTATCATCAAGGTCGCGCTTCGGTGGTTCGTATCGTGGTGTATCGCAACCTGTGATAACCCGAGGGAATAGAATAATAAAAACAACAGGTTATGTAATGGTCGCGGTCATGGAGAGGACGTTTCGGCCGCGGCCTTTTGTAGCAATTCCCAAGCTCGCTGCACGTGTTGGCGCCGCGTGGAGGCGTTGCCGATGGCCAGTCGAATGGCGAAAGAACCTCGCAGTTTGGTCGAGGATACGAACACCTCCCCCGAGGCATTGACCTTGTTCACGATCGCCTGGTTGTGCGCGTCCGCGTCTTTCAGCGATGGGGGAACATGGCGAAAACACACGGTAGAAAGTGGGGTAGGGGCCAGTCGTTCCCAGCCGGGAGTATCGTCGATTTGCGTTGCGAGTTCATTCGCCAACGCCACGTGACGCTCGATGATGTGGGCGATTCCCGATCGACCATAAGCCCGAATGACGAACCAGAGCTTCAGCGATCGAAAACGACGTCCCAATGCCAGACCATAGTCCATCAGGTTGGTGACATCTCCGTCGTCGGTGGCAAGATAATCAGCGACCAGCGAAAAGGCCCGTTTCAAGGCATCGGGGTGGCGTGTGTACAACAGACTGCAATCGATGGGCGTGAGCATCCACTTATGCGGATTGGTCACCAGCGAGTCGGCGCGCTCGCAACCCTCGAGGACCCAGCGCAATTCGGGGACGATGGCGGCGCTTCCGCCATAAGCGGCATCGACGTGTAGCCAAAGGTCGTGTTGTTGACAGATATCTGCGATGGCTCGGACGGGGTCCACGCTTGTCGTGGATGTCGTGCCTGTCGTGGCCACCACGGCAATCGGACGGATACCCTTGGCCAGGTCGGATTCGATGGCCTGGGATAGACGGTCCGGCCGCATACGATAGGCGTCATCCACTTCGATACGCCGGGTGAAATCCCGGCCAAAACCGAGGGCAATGGCGGCTTTGTCGACGGAGCTATGGGCTTCGGAGGAGGTGTAGATCGCCAGGGGAGGCAGGTCGGAACGGCCGGCCATCCCGCGGTTACGAATATCGAGTCCCGCGGCCTCGCGTGCGGCGGCAAGAGCGCAGAACGTGGAGCTGGAAGCCGTGTCGAGGATCTCGCCAAAAAAGGTGTCAGGGAGGCCCATCATTTGCGCGACCCAACGAAGGGTGCGTTGTTCGAGTTCCGTGGCAGCGGGTGAGGTTCGCCACAACATGGCATTGACGTTGAGCGCTGCGGCAATGAATTCTCCCATCACGCCAGGTGCGGAACCGGTGATGCCGAAGTAGGCGAAGAATCCTGGATGATTCCAATGCGTGATGCCGGGCATGATGAGCGTATCGACATCGCGCAGCAGCTTTTCGAGTCGCTCGCCATGCTCTGGTGGATGTTGCGCGAGGCTCTGAGCGATCTGCCCGGGACGAATCGTGGAAAGGACGGGATAGCGATGGGATTCTTGAAGGTAGGTGGCGACCCATTGGGCTGCCGCCGCCAACGCTTCTCGGGTTTCGGATTCATCAGGCCCTGGGGTTGTCATGAGATTCCTCGTCGATGATGATTCGTGGGGGGTCATGGGCGGTGGTAGGGTTCGCCTTTCCAGATGGATACCGCTCGATAAAGCTGTTCTGCAAGCACGACCCGAGCCACGCGGTGGGCAAGCGTCATCTTCGACAGGCTCAAACGCATATGGGCCTGTTGGGACAAGCGAGGGGGAAGCCCATCGGCTCCACCGATCAAGAACGCCACGATTCCTTTGTTTTCGCTTCCGCGCTTGACCATCAGACGAGACAACTGCTCACTGGTGAGCGCTTCGCCATCGACTTCCAAGGCGATGGTGAACGCATCCGGAGGAATCGACGATCGGAAGGAGGATTCCATGTCTTTGGTGTCGCGCAGTTCTACTTCTTGACATCGAACGTGGCGTCCGACTCGATCGAGGTAATCATCAATGAGGTCGCGAAGTCCGCGTTCTTTGATTTTTCCAGCCGCGATGATGAGCAATCGCACGATCTATCCGGATCAGGATTGTTCCGCGGTTGGCTCCGCGGAAACAGGGACGCGAGCGGCATCGAGCCAAAGGCCGTCGATGTCGTATAGTGCGCGGGTTGCGCTTTGAAATACGTGAACGACCACATCACCGAAATCGAGAAGAACCCAGGTCCCCACATTCAATCCTTCTACGGATAGCGGTCGTTTTTTTTGTTTTCGCAGTTCGTTCACGATTTCTTCGGCGATGGCGCGCACATGCCGATCGGAGTTGGCGGACATGAGAACGAGGTAATCGGCGTAATCGGCTTTTCCAACGAGATCGATGATTTCGAGATTGAGGGCTTTTTTCTCCAGCGCGGCACGAGCAATGGCAAGGGCTGTGTGAACGGTATCCGAGGAATGGCGTTCGGCGGTGGCTCGTTTACGACGGGGAGGCCGAAAAGGTTCGTCTTGTGGACCTGGTGGTGTCGAAGTCCTGGCAACGCCAACTCGTGGTGGAGCCGGACGAGCATCGGATTGTTTCGTGCCATGAGAGACGCGCAGCACCGGTCGAGCGTTTCGTCGGGGGCTGTGTTCCGTGGGGTTGTCGTGAGACGCGCCGTGTTTTTTCGTATCCTTGATAGTCAAGCATCCTCCCATGCCAATGCTGGTATTGGGTTGAAAGCGATCATGATGGGATGAAACAGTACGGCAGAACCCGTGCCCGCGAAACCTTATCAAGGAATCGTGGCGTTCGCATCTGCGGAGAAAGGCCGCGAAGGGTTATCGTCGACGCCTCCGAAGGCCAATGGCGACAAGACCAAGGAGCGCCAAGGAGGCCGCGGCGGAGCCTTGTGCTTGCGACGGGACGCGACATCCGCATCCGCCGTCGTCCGAAGAATTGTCGTATACGGAGCCTGAGGAGGAGGAGCCGCCGCCTTTGCCTCCGGTGCCTTCCTCTGGATCTGGATCCGGATCGGGCAAATCCGCGCCTTCACCATAGCCAGTGACGTTGAACTCTTGGGTTGGTGTATCCGGATCGTTGCTTTTTACGATGATTTTTCCGGTTTGTTTGCCGGACTTGGTGGGTTGAAAACGGATTTCGAGATCGTAGCTATCCCCATCGGGGGCCAGTTCCATGGCGTTGGCGCCGACGATTTTGAATTGGGAACTGCTGCTGGAAAACTCGAGCAAAGCTCCTAATTCGCCGGAGTTTTCGATGGTCACCTTCTGGGTCTCGGATTTGGACCCCGTCGATACGGTTCCGAAGTTTCTGGGGGTCGAGGGAACGAAAACGTTCGGCAGGGGGATATGAACGAGTTCGTTGGGGAAGGAGACGGGGATGGCGCCGGAGCCGAATTTATACTTCATTCCGACACTGATCGGGAAGTTCAGGCTCACGCCAACACCACCAATCGAATTGATGTTGATCACGGGCAGAAATTCGATGGTGCCCGAGTATCGCAAGACGCCTTGTGTGTTGCCTTGCACCTCGAGGTAGTCCCCATCGGGACTCATGACCTGCGTTTTTCCGTCGGCGTAGGTGATCGGGCCGGTAGCTCCGCTGATGTTGACTTGCGTGGTTTGGTATTTGAAGTCCGTGTCCGTAGTGGCATTGAAACTGAACGAACCATCGACGTAATCATCGATACCGTTGACGCCGAGAATATCGGTGATTTGCCCAAAGGTAATGCCAAAGAGCTTCGAGTTATTGAGATCGCTTCCTTTGACGTTGAGCGTTACCAAGTCGAAGGCCCATGGCCGGAACTTGGTTGAGTTCAACGCTGTGTAGTTGAATTGGGCGTTTGGCAGATAGTTGATGAGCACGGAGGCATCCATCTTGATCTCGCCGGTATATACGGGTGTATCGATATACAGTGCGATTTCGGGCGTCAGGGTATGCGCTACTTTGAACGTGCCGTCGGTTGCTCCCCCTGATGGTAACGTCAGGTCGATCCAATCGGTGTCCGGCCATCGAGCATCGACTTTCGTCCCCTTCTTCATGTCGATGGTGTAAATGGGCCCGCCAGTTTTGATTTTGTCGAAGGCAAGCTGGGCACGGAATTGGATTTTTTCGTCTTTGCAATGCCCGGTAGAGGTGGCGGGTTTGCAAGCCGGTATCCAGCCGGTGTCGATATCCCCTTGAAGTCGGTCGGAAGACTCGACGATTTGTGCCATGGCACCGTTCGAGCACCAAAGGGTGTTTGGATCACAGGGTAAGCTCGTTCCACCGCCGGAGCCCCCCGCTCCGCCGGCTCCCGCTCCGCCGTCTTGTGCAAAAGACCAGGAGGCGGCAAGCACAGACGTGGTCGTAATCCAAAGAAGCAGTGCAGTGCGTGAGGCCCTCGGCATCCGATAAGAATAGCGCATGAAAAACTTTGCCTCCTAAACCCTTTGCATTTTCTGAACTCGGCTTCGCCTTCTGGCAACACCAAGCACGGTCAATCCAAGCAAACCCAACCACGACGTCGACGTTTGGTGGGGCGCGAGCCGACATCCGCAGCCACCATCGTCTTGTACATCCTCAGACGAACCGGAAGCCTCCGGAATCTTAGTATCCTTACCGGCATCTTTCTCGGGCAAGTCAGGGTCATTCGGGTCGAGCGCTTGCCCTTTGAGCATCACAGTCTGCTCCGGCAGGTCCGGATCATTCGAGCGCACCGTAAGCTTGGCTTCATATTTCCCAATCTTTTTGGGCGTGAACCGGACGACCATCTCCCCGCTCTGCCCGGGGTTGATCATCGTCGCGGACGACAGCATCTTGAATATATTGGCTTTGGATGCTTCCACCTCGCCGACGGCTCGTGCTTTGGCTTCTCCGTAATTCGGAATCACGATGGCAAGCTTTTCTCCGGAACCCACGGGGACCTTACCAAAGTCCATGATCGCAGGCTGTTCGAAGGCAGGAATGTCGGGAAGCGGTACATGGATCCGGACCTTTTTGAAAACGATCTTGCTCGCCAAATTCAGATTGAGCAAGTCCGTGATATTCAATGGGTAATCGTAAAACGGAATCTTGAAATCCTTGCCCAATACCTCGATGTAAAAGGCTGGGATGAGATGGATGATGCCATCGTAGTCGATCCGTCCTTCGGGATGGACATCCACTTCAACGTAAGGACCACCCACGAAGTTATGGAGCGTCTCACCTCCTGCCGTGGTGATGGGGGCTACCGTGGGATCAATCACCATTTTTTCTGTGAAATACGTGGCCTGAAGCTCTCCTCGCACGTCGAGTTCCACGCCGCCTTCGGCAATCTCTTTCGGAATTTTGGCGAGGTACAATACGTTGATTCTAAAGAGTCGAATCTGTTTGGTGAACGCGCTCGCGGTGACCGTGTCTGGTTTGAATGCCCAGGAATCGAATTGATTCTGACCGAGCAAGTGAAAATCGACCTCAGGCACATACGGTAAGGGGTCTTGCCACGTGATGTGTTGGCCCAAAACCGACACGTCGATCTTGCCCTCGGCTTTCACGATAAGGCCATAATCAATCTTCAAAAAGCCGTTGAAACGGTCTCCTGGCGTGGCCATGGTGATGGGCGAAGGCCACGTAGCGCGGAACTTTCCGCCCATCTTGACTTCCGTATCGGCTGGGATTTTCAGCGTGAAACGAACCTGAAGCTGTTCGAAGTTCTTGGGAACCCACCCTGTATCCCAGTCCGGAAGCCACGGTGCCAAGTCATGGACATGCTCGAACTCGATGGGAGCCATCATGCATTGCATGTCCGCATCGCCGCAATAATAGGCGAGAATGGCTCCAGGAGTGATGGTGGATGGACCGGAATCCGTGCCGGCCTCGGGCCACGCAGGCCCGCCATCTTTCGCATGAGCCACGGATCCGACAGTCACGACGAATGCGGTCAACAGGCTCGCAACACCAACACGGATCGATGGACACATATTGCAAGTGTAGCGGGGAACACCGGCCCTAGGCAACCAACGATTCGAATCATAGCAACGAAGCTCCACCAGGCTCACCCCGCAGCGGCGATGAACGTGTGGCCTTTCCCGCAAAATCCTTGGGAGATTGGCAAGAGCGTGTGTCTGGAATCGGCTGCTATTTGACTACATTCGCTTATTTGGAAAGCGGTTGAAAAGGCCAAGGACGCAACAGAGCCACCGGTGCTCGGGGGCCCGATTGCTGCCACATACGCTCGCAATCTTCGATTCTCAATCGCCGTGGGCCAAAAGAAGAAGCATTGGCCGCATCCGAGTCCATCAACAACGTCGGCGTGTCCAACCCGTAATCGTCGGGATGGCCGGGAACGTCTAACAAAACATGGCCTAGTTCGTGTGCGAGCGTGTGAGAGGCGTTCGAGGCACTCAGTCCGACCCGGTCCACCAACACCATGTTGCGCAGCGTGGAACGGTCCGTGCCGATGAACGATTCGCCGATTCGACCTCCCCCCCTGCCGAAAGCCGGGATGAAGACCGCGTCGAGCGTTCGCGGATCCCGGTCATCGAACCACTTCAATAAGGTTCGTTCCTCCACCGTACCCGTCATGGAATCCAGGTCGAGAAAGTGGCGAAGCCCCTGGGCAAAGTCCACGCGCCCCACACAAACGGCCAGCGTTGGGTCCGTCGTCAAAGGCTCCCCTTGCACACTCGCGAGATGGGCCGGCGTGCCATCCTGTCGGAAAACCATAAGATCGACTTCTGGCAAAGCACCGGGGCCAATTCTGGCATTGGAAGAGCGAGTGACGCGAAAGCCCATGGCTTCGATTTCACGGGCGATGCGCCGCGCCGCTTGTTCGGGGGAAAATCCTGCTGGCACAGGCACTTGCAGCGATTGGTCCTCGATCGAAAAACGCACGACTCCGCCCGAAGCGGGAAGTCCGAGCCCACAGCCGATCGCGAGTAGAAAAGGAGGAGGCGGGTCGAGCAATCGGATCGTGTCCGGCCCCGGCTCCCCGAAGGTAACGCCACACTGCGCCCAGATTGCACTGGCACCCGCAAATTGCTCCCGCGCCATGTCCATGGCGGCCGCCGAGTCCGAATCCAACACGGGTACGCCCCCGGGCCAGGTGCGCGGAACGGTGATGCGAAGGTTTCCTTTGAGCCGTTGGATGGGACCATAACGAGTGGAACGGGGCCCTCCCACGCGAATCTGCTGCGCGAGATCCCCCACCCGAACGACAAGACCTCCTCCAAGAACCGCCCGGACCGAACGATCCACAACCAACGGATGTGATTGGTCCATGGGATCAGATACTACCCGCACCGGCCATGTACTTCGGCAATGCAACTCCCGCGCTGTGCCCGGTGGACAGGGAACATCTACGAGCTTTGCTCGTTGAAGCGTGTCCACGAGCGTGCCGTCTTGCGCTCGTGAATCAATCCTCACATGCTCAGGCAGATCTCGTTTCATCCCTACCAGCACAAAACGCAAGGCATCAGGATCCCCATGGGGACGCGTTACGTCGTCGATGCGATCCGGAGGCGTCCTTTGAAACGAGGCATGGGAGGAGGTGAAACTTACGGGTTTCGAAGCACCATCGAGAGCCATGATTCGAATGGCTCGAACGTGTAGCGGATGGGAGGCAAACGTGACCACGTGCTGACCGGGAACAAGAGCCTGCAACCTCACATCACGGGAAGGTAAAGGGGTACCTACCGCCAACGGCTTTCCCTGATGAACGAAACGAACGGCATCGGTTGATGGAATTGGTTTGCCGCTGAAGGCGGATAGGTTGGGCAATTCGACCAGGTCTGGGGGAGGAATAGCCTTGTTTTGCAGGAGATCTGGCTCAAAGTTGCCGTCATCGTCATCGTCGTCGACGATGACTACGACAGATTGCGGTTGGTCGGCCAAAGCGGGAGCAGCGGCGATGCCAAGAGATAAGGCGGCCAACGAGGTTGTAAGAGCTATTCTAACCATCCCCATTGCAATCGACGAAAGGTGGGTTCGTCCATGAGTTGGTGATCCCACTGATGCTCGTGAGCGGCTTGGATGAGTCCGGCCCAGGCCGCGGTGGGGAGAGAGCGTGAACGAGAGACGGGTTTCGCAAGAGCGAACGATGTAGATTTGTCCCCGGCATCCCAAAGGGCCGCCATGGCCAACCCGCGAAGATCTTCGCGTTTTGCGGTTTTGGCAGTGACGATGAGAGCGTCGCGCAAATCCTTGCGGTCATAGTCTTTGACAAGAAAGCACGCGGCGCGAATGGCCCCTTCCTCTTCTAAGGGTGCGGATTTCGCAGTGTTTTCAAGCATACTGCGGCAGGTGGGGGCCCGTACGGCCGCGAGGCGGAACAGAAAAGCGGAGTCTCGATCCGCGGTGGGACGGTCACTGAGTCTGGCAATGAGTTCGGCCGTGGGGCGCGCCGTGGGAGGTTCGGTCTCTCCCGACAATGCCCACGCCACGAAGGACCAAGCGGCTCTCGCACTGGAAGGACCGGCCTTGCTTCGGTCCCGAGCTTCCGCCAATGGCGCGGGATCGGAACAGCGAGTGGCAATTTGTGCAAGAACCAACCAACGGCCAAGATGCCGTTCGGCATCGCGTAGTATCGCGAGGGCAGGGGCAACCGTCGCGGGCAAACGGTCGAATCGCGAAAGCGGAACGAAAACCCGTTCGCACATGGTTATTCGATGGCTTTCTTTGATCTTCGGAGCGATGGCCGTCATGTGCGTTCCATCGCATTCGCCTCGGGCAGCGCGGGCCACTTCTGCTAGAAATGCAAGATGGGGATGACGGCTCGTGGCCACTTTGGCAAGGGGGTCGGCCGCCAGTGGATGGCGTGAAAAGCTTGCCGCGCAAAGCGTCGCCATGCCACCCGCCTCTTCTGACGATAAGAGTGCTTTGCTGAGCAAAGTACCCGCGCGTTCGTCGTCGATCTCTCCCAAAGCGCGAATACCTGCCATATAAAGGCTTCGATCGTAGGAGCCGCGACGAACGAGCGTTTCCATTCCCGCTGCGACCGCGCCACGAAGCGCTGTGCTGTATTGCGTTAGCGCTCGAAGGACGCCCGCGAGACGCACCTCATGGGCGGGTCGTCGTCGCACGGCCGAAGCCATGTCCGCTGTCAGGCGGTCGACCAATGCGTGGTTCAGCAACTCCCCTGTGGCGCGAATAGACATGCGTATTCTCACCACGATACCAGAGTCTTCGCCATGCTGGTGGCCAACGACCTCAGAAACGTGCTTTATGCAAATTCTTGCAATAACGACTTGACAGACACGAGCGGTAGGCACGGGGTGTCTGACATGGCGAGCCGACGGCTGGACACATCAAGCGGCGGGCTTTCGACCGAACACATAGGCGAGTCCAATCGACACCAGGTACAACAAGCACATGGGAATCGCCATGACGAGCTGGCTCGTGACATCGGGAGGCGTGAGTACGGCTCCGAGCGTGAAGGCAATCAATACGAACCAGCGCCCGAACTTCCACATTTGTTTGTAATTGATGATGCCGGACATCGATAAAAACAGGGATACGAGTGGTATTTCAAAGATGATTCCGAACGCCAATAGCAATCGACCCACGAAGTCCAAGTAATCGGTCATCATCACGGTGGGTGTGATCGCGACGCTATCGGCGCCCACCGAACCAGAAAGACTCAGCAGATAACCGAACGCGGTAGGAAACGCCACGGTCCAACCGAATACGCCACCCATCGCAAACAATAGCGTGGAAAAAACCACGAATAGCAGCGCCGTTTTCTTTTCTTTCGCATAAAGGCCCGGTGCAATGAATGCCCACAACTGCCAAAAAATGAAGGGCGCCGCGAATACCGCCCCTGCAATCATCGATTGCTTGACATAAGCTACGAATGCATCGCTTGGTGCTGCGAAATGAAGCTGCGGAGAGCCCGGTAAGTTCTGTTGGAGCCACGCCTTTTGAAAAGGATAAACCAACACCGCCAGCACGTATTCGCGGGCGTACCATGCCGCGACCGAAGTCAAAATAAAGGCGATGAGAGCACGACGGACACGCACACGGAGTTCGTCCAGGTGCTCCCAAAAGGTCATCGTTTTCTCGCCACTATTTTCCGTCATGCTTTCGCCTGATCCGAGTCCGCTCGTTTCACGTCGATGTTGTCATCCGAAAACGAATCGTGCGATGAATCCTTCGAGCTATCCAAACTCTGTGGCCCCGCGGGTTCCGCTTCATCCAAACCACGTTTTTCGTCGAGCATTCGGTACGGATCCAAATCATCCATTCCGAGGCCATAAGCGTCCACCCCTGCCACGGGATACTCCCGATCCCGCATGTCCAGGTCGTCGGGCTCGCGCAACGGCAACCTTTCAGAATCCGTTTTTGAAGGTTTTTCTCGCGCAATCTCCGCATCCACATCGATGGCTAACGCATCGAGCACGTTGCCCCTACGCATCAACGCTTGTAGCTGACGAAGGTCCTTGTCGAGCCCCTCCTTGCGCAAAATATCGTCGATCCCGCTTTGCGTACGCATGTCGAAAGCCATCCGTCGCAACTTCGCGATCCAACGCCCTGCCGTTCTAAGCATGACTGGGAGCTGGCGTGGACCAATGACCACGACGGCAACCAGAAGAACCACCACGATTTCTGTGAACGACAGACCGAGCACCGGTGGCAAGCTAGCTTGCGATGGCCCTAGTCGCAAAGATGATTTGGCAATCAGCCAAGAGCTGCTGTCCAGGCACCTGAAATCAACGGCGCCTTGGACCCAAGGATCCGCTCCGCCCATTGCGCCGATTGCGCTATGGTTGCCGACGTCGTGTCGGAACCTTCTTTGCTGTCGGTGTTGCCCGAGGATTTAATTACGCGTTTTCCAAGCCTCGAGATGTCCGAGGCCCGGCGTTTGCTGTCTATCGTTCATCGCACGGGCTCGTTGCCCCCCCATGCTCCCGCGGGGATTCGACGGGATTCGTTCCAACGCGTCCGCGATGCCGTTCCCATGCACCAGCTCGAGCGGGTGACACGACGTCCAAGTGCGCTTGATCCGTTCATCAAATATGGATTTCGAACGCTAGATGGCCTGCTGGTGGAGGCGGTTCGTATTCCCCTCGAGAAACCAGGCCGTTTCGTCGTTTGTGTATCGTCGCAAACTGGCTGTGCTCTCGGTTGCGCCTTTTGCGCCACCGCCAGACTCGGCACGGGCAGAAATCTTGCCGCCTGGGAAATCGTCGATCAAGTTCGTCAAGTTCGCGATGACCTTCCCACCGATGGACGAGTCCACGGGGTCGTCTTCCAAGGCATGGGCGAGCCCCTCGCCAACGTTAGTGCAGTCGTTCAAGCCATTCGTGTCATGACCGATCCAAGCCTTCAGGCGATCGATGGGCGAGCGATCACCGTAAGCTCCGCAGGATTGATCAAACCTTTGCCCGTATTGTTGCAAGCATTGCCGCGAACAAGAATCGGCATTTCCATCGGACATGCCGATCCGATCAAACGCCGTGCTCTGATGCCCGTGGAAGTCGCCAATCCACTGCACAATGTGCTTGCAATCGTTGCGCAACACGCAAAAACAACACGTATCGCGACCATGCTTTCCTACACCTTGTTGCGGGAAATCAATGATCATGAAAGCGATGCGGACGCTTTCCTTGCGCTCGTCGACGCGTACGTTCAGCAAGCAGGGATGGCGCCACGAATAAGCTTGATCGCCTATAACCCCATAGGACCTTCCGACCCATTTGTTCCTAGTGAACCCGAGCAAGCCGAACGGTTTCGAGAACGTCTCGCTTCCCACGGCATTCCCGTGGTTCGCCGTTATTCCGGAGGTGCGGATGTCGGGGCAGCCTGCGGCCAATTAGGGCTGGAAAGCGTCATGGACCCAACCCATGTCAAATCTTCGGAACACGAAGCGTCTTGCTGATCATGGCCGATCCACTCACCGCATACATCAAGACCAAGGGATGAAGCTGCATCGGACCCAAGGTCCACACGCCCAGCGGTAAACGATCCAATGTATATCCGTATGCGGTGAGCACAGAGAGCACCGCGACGAGAAGTAGACTCGTCGGAATCGGCGTCCCTTCGAAATACCGCACCTTACCCGTCTCGTCGGATAGGTCGGCACAGGTGGCGTTATATCTCGCCAGACGACCCACGCCGCACGCAACAAAATACAGCAATACGAGCGCATCCCACCCGCCACGCATGCCCACGGCAAATGCCAACGACGCGGGCGCTACGCCAAAGGAGATCAAATCAGAAAGAGAATCGAGTTGAGTTCCCAATAGGGAAGACATGCAACGCCATCGTGCAATCCGACCGTCGAGATAATCAAATACCAACGCGAAAGGCAGAAGCGCAAAGGCGACCCACAAGTATTTCGATTCCCCCGTGACGAGGTGCTGCATCACGGCAAGAACCGAGCCCATACCCGATGACGCATTCGCCAAGGTGATGAAGTCCGCGACCGTGAAGTCCCGAATGAGCGAGAAGTGCCGAATGGATGGTTTTGTTTCCGCTGGTTCCACCACACCCTCCTTCACGTTCGCACGATCCATTTTCGAAGGAAAACGAACCTATCACCAGCCATTGTTGGCATCCACTGGCTTCGGACATGGTGAACGAAAGCGAGGATCACTGCGTGGGCTCGATCCACAAAAAAGAAAGGAAAGTATAAGCCCAATCATTGGTGCTCGGTGACTTGCCTCCCACTTCCAGCGTCAGCTTGCCATCCATCAACGTCACCTTCTGCTTGCGAATGATCATCGGAGCCTCCTCCGTCGTGACTTCATCGTCGATGACTCGTGTCCCCTCGATGATCGCCGTATGCGGATCGTGCGGATAACCTCGCCGCGCACGACCTACCCCTATCGTGATTTCGTAGACACCGTTTTCCAGACCGAATTCGAAGCGGTTGTTTCGCCCGTAGTCATCGTAAATATAGCTTCGTTCGACTTCGTTGAAGCCCGCTACATCGTCATAGCCCGACCGGAGGATTTCGCTATTGCCGATGTTCTCTCCAAACCAGCCGAACGCTTGCTCGTCGTCCCAAGGACTCCAACCGACCTTCCGATAAGTTTTTCCATCCACCACCAATGGCTCGGCAGTGGGTGGGCCCGCCGGATCCTGGAAGTTGAGATAGTACGAAGCTCGTGGATGCGCTTTTCCTTGTGCTTCAAGCACGGGGAGCGTATCGCGCGATCCCTCGAGATAGCGCCCGAGTTCATGACGCAGCACCATCAACGCGTCAGCATCGTCGTTCCAACTCGACATGCTCGAAGCCACACTTTTGACCGTGGCATCGACGCTGCTCGTTTCATCTACCCTGGGGTGATTGCCGCCATTGGCAAGAAATAAGTACTCGTAATCCTCGAACCCTTCTCGCAATAGTTCGGCGCGAATCGTAGGCCGAGAGCCGTCGAAAAACCTCCCACCATCATAATACGCCCAGCCGGTGATCCGATGAACCCACGCCGCCCACGGAATGATCCGCTGATGCATACCCTGAACATCGACTCGCGTTGGATTGAAATATGGATCGGGATCGTGGTCCAAACTGTAGAACCATACCTTTTCTCCGTACTCGCGTTGCCGCTTCCACGCGTAGGATTCTTTGTATTCTCGTATGTGCGCGATCCAAATATCGTATCCGCAGGGACCGTTGGGGTGTTCGGCGATCTCGGGTTTGGGTTCGTCACTCACCGCAATGCGCAAATGAGGCGCCGCCGCTTTCGTCAAACGGCATAGATGGTTGGCAAGAGCATGGTCCGCGTCGTTTTGCGGTTCATTTTGCACGTAATAATAGGCTTTTTGTTCGTATCCGTGACTGACGAGATAGGTGTCGAGAGCGGAGAGAAACTGAGACCACTCGTTGTTGTACGCCACGGTTCCAAGATGATCGCCACGAGCAATGCCGCAGAATGTGTCGGGACGAGGTGTGGCGTTGTCCACGAATTGAAAGATCATGGCATTGGGAAATCCAATCCCATTCCATCCCTGTCCATGAATGTATTTTCTAGCAAGATGCTGGATGGAATACGCCTCTCCCTCGTCCGGCTCATCAAAAAAAATCTCGCAGCGGTTGGGTGAGGCAGATGAATCCCATGTGATGTTCCAGTTGAAACCGCTCGGCCACGTCACGCTTTTTGGCGTCAATCGATGCTCGAACAGCATATCTTTGACGACTTGTTCCTTGCCGCCTTCGGGAATCAACGCGCTGATGTTGACATTGAGCTGGCTCGCAAAGTGAATCGTTTCCGGAATGGCAAAATCAAATACATGGAGCGTAATCGGTACCACGATCGGCGAGCCATGATTTGGTGTCAGCGTGAGCGTAGTCGTGTGGTCGCCCGCGGAAGCATCGTCGGGCACATATACGGTAAGCCAGAGGCCAAGGCCGTACCCTTCGGACAGCGGCATGGCACCGGTGACCGGATCGAGGTACTCGCCCCAACCGTTTTCGTAACGAACGACCGAAAGCTGTACCCGTTGTCCAGAACCAAGAGTTGAAAACGGCTCGACATGCGCCGATACCGTGCCGCTGGCTGGGCCCACGATGAGTTGAACGGGTTCGAATTCCCGACGAGCCGCGCTCAAATGCAGCCCCGACCGGATCGTGGGAGCAGGACGATCGATCGTTCGAAGCTTGTGGGTGGCCGGAGTCGTCCACAGCACAAGGTCCTCCCTGCTTTCTTCGAGCTGGTAGGTAAAATCCGAGGGGTCGAGCGTTACCGGCTCCGTGGGTACGGTCCCCGCCGAACCTGTTCCACCATGACCTCCTCCCGACCCACCACTGCCTGCCGATCCTCCCAACCCAGATCCGGTGTCTTTCGCTCCATCAGCCTCATCGTCACAACCAACGAAAAGGATGGTGAGAACGACAGCGATCCCTTTGAGCCACCGATAACGACGAAATAGCCGCTGTCTCATGTCGACTAGGGTAGCACGAGACTATGTGTCTTCCGTAGGGCGAACAAGAAGGCGATGGGGACGACGGATCAAGGGTTACGAAGGATCTTCGTCAGGTTGGACATCGACGTTCGAACGGAAGGGTAGAGGTGCGAATAGACCTCGGAGTACAACCGTGCGTAAAGATCTTTGCTGGTTCCGGGCTCGAAGGCCTTGTCCTCTTTGCTCATTTCGTGGATGGCTTCCGAAAGCGAGGGAAGAGCGGAAAGGGTGATAGCCGCAAGCATGGCCGCTCCCAACGATGTTGTCTCTGGTTGTTTCGTTCGTACGACCGGTCGATTCAGTACATCTGCCAGAATTTGACACCATAAATCGCTTTGTGCGCCGCCGCCAAGGACGCGAACTATCTCTATCCGCTCGTGGGAAACCCGTTCGATCCCCTCGAGTTGAAGACGTTGTTCGAAGGCGATTCCTTCGAGAATGGCCCGAAAGATATGGGCTGGTCCGTGGTCGCCGCGCAGTCCCACGACAAGCCCGCTCGCATTATCATCCCAATAGGGATTCATAGCTGTCGCGAGGTAGGGCACCCACATCAGCCCTTCGGAACCGGGGCGAATCGATGCTGCATTTTGTTCGAGCTGTGGAACACCAACACGCCCGTTCAACAGCTTGTGGCTCAGCCAATCGATACAGAACGTTCCGCCCTTCAAGTCGCTTTCCAACAAATATGTCCCTGACTCCGCCCCGACCATCGTGCGAAACGCAAGGTCCTTCCAAGCCGTTCGTGACACCACGCCCGCAACGATGGCCGTACCCAGATTCATATACGCCGTGCGCAAGTCCCGGATACCAGCCCCAAGCGCTGCTACTTGTCCGTCCCCCGCAGTCGCCACGATGGGAATGGGAAAGGGAAATCCCATCACGGAAGCCTGTTGGTTCGTCAACTTTCCCACGATATGGCCCGAAGGAACCAATCGGGGCACCGATCGCTGGTCGAGTCCGGCGACCGCCAACAGGCCATCGTCCCACTGCCCGAGAGAAATATCGATGAGTCCCATCGGATCCGCGGAACCTACGGCCGTCACGTCCTGTCCCGTGAAGTGTCGAACGAGCCAAGCATGAACGTCGAGCCAGCGTTCAATTCTTTGAAAAAAATCGGGTTCCGACCTTCGCACCCAGAGAATTTTCGAGATGGAAGGAGTGAGAGATAGAGGCTTGCCGGTTATGGCATGAAAGGAATCAGCGCCCACAACCTGCCGAAGGTGTTGGACATCGTCGCGGGAACGCTCATCCATCCAAACGATGCCAGGGCGAACGGGACTTCCCGCATCGTCGACACCGACAATGGTTTCCCGTTGATGGGTGATGGCAATCGCAGCCACTCGTGGCCC
The DNA here is from genome assembly GCA_002070115.1 of Deltaproteobacteria bacterium ADurb.Bin207. Classification (GTDB taxonomy): domain Bacteria; phylum Myxococcota_A; class Polyangia; order Polyangiales; family Polyangiaceae; genus MWCO01. The sequence continues at coordinate 42,120 of MWCO01000005.1, read as the reverse complement.
AAGCTCGCGAGCTATTTGGGACAATACCCGCTGAGACGCCTCGAGCCAATCGCGTGGGTCTTGTTCCCAAAAACCCGCGTGAGGATTGTGCAAAGGAAAAGAAGACGATGCTTGGGCTTTGGGCTCTCCTTGCAGGGACCACGCGATCGCTTTGGCACCATGGGTCGAGCAATCAAGGCCCACGAACACCGGTTCGTTCGACACGACGCAAGCATCGAATGAACCAGCGAGAAGGTCAACCGCATCCGTGTGCGACGATAATCATTGGCGGTATCGTCCGCATCCTGCAGGTCGACAAGGGCTCAAGCGTTTGGCTCGGCCGATTCAGATTCGACACCAGGTTTCGCCAAGAGAAAGATCCATGTCGTCAAGACGAAAGGAAACGTCAGGGCTGGTAGACCTACCGTTTCCGAAACGCTGGCGGTAGCTGCTTGAACGAGTACGGTAAAGCCTACGGCGAGTGCGCTCAAGGCTAGTGATCGCGCGCTGGGTTTCAAAAAAATACATCCGATGGCCGGTGCGGTGAGTGCCGCGGAATAGCCCCACAGACCATGGAGGATGAGGGTTGGGTCGGCGCCAAGGAGCCAAGCGGTGACGACGGCAAGTGCAGCGCCTGAGGCGGCAAGCAGCGCACACCAACGAGAATGCACCGCAAGAGCGAACAAAAAAATCGCTCCTGAAACAGGATTGTTGACGAAAAATACTTGAGACACACTCGTCAACGAAGCGTGCAGAAAATCCCCAAGGGTCCAGACATGATCGACGGCCACTGCCGGAGCTATCAATTGTGCCTTGGGCAACCCTGCTGGGGCGGCGGCCGTAAACCGATAGGTGGCAAGAAGAACGATCCAACTGGTAAGCACGAAAGGGAATGTCAAACCCGGTATTTTCCATGTGCTCAGCAGGCGTTCGAGAGCGATGGTGACGAAGGTGACGGTGATGGTGGCAAGCAGCAAAAGAGCCCACATCGACGGAGTGTTGTCGAGAAACGTGGGCAAGGCTGCTCCGACGAGCATCCCGTTGAATCCATAAAGACCTGAACGAATGGATTCGCGATCCGCGTGCAAGGGATAGGCGGTGATGGTGGATACGAAAGTGCCAAGGATGGCTCCCAGGGCCACGAAGATCGTGGTTCCACCAAAATAGGCAGCCCAGAGCAAGGCGGCGACATTGAGCAACCCTGTGATGGGGTTGTTCATGAAAACGACTTGTCCAGAACCCCGGCAGGTGGCGTTCAGGTATTGAAAGACCGCTGTGGATGTCTTCATGGGAAGGTCGATAGGAGCGAGCCGTGAGGGCGGGGAGCACCGAAAGGGTCCGCCCCGCTCCGTCATCAAAAGCGTAACGATGGTCGACCAGGGCTCTGGAAACGGGTCGCCGTGGCAGATACCTAGGGAGTAAACCCCGGATACGTCAAGATTGACCCTGCTGTGCCTCGGGTTTTGGGTGGGCTCATTTCCTAGCGTGAAGGTGAATCCGGGTCGTACGGGATGAAATCAAGCATATTCATCAGGACATTGACGGTTTGTGGAGACAAGCTGCATTGGCTGTTGTCACGGTGCAGCTTTTCTTGAAGGATTCTTCTGGCGTCTATCTTTGCTGGTTCCCATCGTGCGCAGCTTATGGCCCTTCGTCGCTTCCGGTCTTCCTGTTCTATCCTAATATGGATACTATGCATTTCGATGCGGGCCAGCGCCGAGCAGGAGCATGAAGCACGGGTTCCCGTGGTGGGTACCCCGAAGAGCGCGACGGGGCGTGAGCGAGAAACGTTCGAAAGCGACGAGTCCGGGCGAACGGTGGCGGATGTGGCCCTGTACTTGCCACGCAACGTGCTGGATCTTCTGTTCATCACGACTGGTGCAGCGAGCGGGCTGATCGAAGACGAGCAAGTGGTCCCTCGGCTGAAAGACACGTTTTACAGCGAGAACCATGAAATTGGTGTGTTTCCAACGGCTTTTGTGGAAACTGGGTTCACGCCGAACATCGGCGCCCGCATGATCGCAAGCATCGATAACTTCGCATCCACCCTGCGGGCCGGATACGGAGGACCGGATTCGACGGTCGTGGAGTCTCGGATTCGGATGACTTCGGGCTGTCGTATCCCGTTGTCCCTTTCCATCGAATGGCTTCAGGACCGACGCACCGACTTGGTATTCATGGGGCTCGGCCCTTCTCCAGAGCAGGACCCTCGTAACCAATTCCGACCGTTGCAATTATCCCGAAATGGATTGTATCGCGAGCGTCGTCAACGTATGATTGCCGGAGTTGGCGTGCGCTTGGCCCCCGATTGGGTACTCGTGCTGTCCAACGGGCTTAAGTCGCGTCATGTGGATGATGCGCCAGACGCCGGCAGTGACCAACTGTCCAGGGTATTCGAGCCATCTTCCATCCCTGGTGCCAACAGGATTACGCGAACCGTCTACACGGAGGCGGCGTTACGGTTCGACTCTCGCGAGAATCGAGGCGCTCCAACCACCGGTGCCATGATGGAAGCCTATGGTGGCGTGTACAACGGCATACGGTCACAAGGCGCCAGCGCCGTGGCGTCCGGTGTGCGTTGGGCCGCCTTCCTTCCTCTTTATCGGGTCACCAATGTCATCTCCCCCAGAATCACCATCGATTCCATCACACCCCTGGGGGATGCCCCGTTACCGTTTTTCGACTACCTTAGCGCAGCCGACTTTCGAGGATTCGATGGCCGACGCGATCGCGTTGTGATGGTGGCTTCCGTCGATTATCGATGGACGCTCATCCAATATATCGCGGCTCGTGTTTTCGGCGATGCCACCAATGTGGCCCCGGAGGTCTCATCGCTTGCTCTCGAACACGCTCGTTATGCGTGGGGCCTTGGTTTCGATCTGCATAGCGCCAGCACCCAAATCGGTCGTGTCGCGGCTTCTTTCAGCCAGGGAGATATGCGGCTTTTTCTATCCCTTGGAGTGGCCCCCTCCGGCTTCGGCGACCGTCAACACCGCTAATTCATAACTATATGGTTTTATTGATATTATATGAAATCGAAACCTGCTCGATCCCTCCGTTCGTCTCCCTGTCGAAGCATCATGAAATGGCAAGACGTTCCTTTTCGCAAGGACCCAAGGCTAAGATCGAAAAGTCTCGTGGTTGATGGTCACGATCCATTGTGTCCGGGCTCCAGATTGCCTGGGGATGTCATGCCCTCGCGATGGCTTGCCATCGCCGTGATTGTCCTTGGCTGCCTTTCGGCGACGTCATGCGTACACCGGCCCGCGCGGTTTGCCGATCGCCCCATCGTTACCGACATCGCCGATGATGCCCCTATCGACCTGCCAAGACGCATCGAATTGAATTGGGATTGGTACCTATCGGATGCCTTTTTGCGAAGATCGCTTTTCGATGCGCTCAATCCCAACCGTCCCGACGACGCGGGAGATATCAACGCGGTGGACGAGGTCCCACGATCGAGTTGGTATCAACCGGAAGGGGCGGAACTTGCGCTGCTCGATCCGCCGATCCTGCAAGATGGACCGCCGATGCTTCCCCTCACGGTGTTGCATGATTCTCCTCGGATTCGCAGCGATGGGCTGTGCGTCTTGGATGCCCGCAACTATCGCTACGAACTTCGCCGTGACGATTCCGAACGTCCTGAAATGCGAACCTCTGCCGCCGCGATCGCCAGCCGATTGATTCGCGCTGTCGGCTTGTTGTCACCGGAAGTGCATATCGTTTTCCTTTCGGAACAGGATTTCAGATGGCCGACCGAGGATCGAACGCTGCACTCGTCGTTGCGCGCGTTGATTCCTCCGGCCCCCGCGAACGCTGACAGTATCGTTCGTATGAGCGCCACACGATGGCCCGTGGGCATCGATGTGGGGGTGACGGATCCGTTCGATGCTCGAGATGACGATCCCAACGACGTGGTTCCGCACAGAAATCGTCGAACCATGCGCGCTTTGAAAGTGCTGGGTGCTTGGCTTGGTATCAGCTCCATCAATCCAAGCAAGACGCGAGACGTCTATGTCGGAAGCCCGGGGTATGGTCATCTTCGTCATTATGTCGTGGGGATGGAGGATGCCCTTGGGGCGGCGAGTGTAGTTAAATCAGATAAAAAACAGGGACTTAGAACTGATTTGGGGGGAGGTCCGGGCTTCAACTTCCTCACTTTGGGATTGTGGCCCGGTTCTTTGCGCCCCGTGACGCAAACGAGATGGCTAGCGATTGGGGACTTCGACGAAAACGTCGACCCCGCGGATTTCACGACTTCACCGCCTTATGCACCCATGACCCATGTGCGGGCTGCCGACGGCTATTGGGCTGCCAAACGCATCGCGTCGATTCCTACGAAAACCATTGTTCAAGCAGTCCGGCATGCCCGGATTCATGACCCGAGCGCGGAAAAAAAATTGATCGACGTGCTGTTGCAACGTCGTCATGCGGTCGTGAAATTCTGGTATTCACAAGTCACGCCTGCCGAGATGGTTCATATCGAAGCAAGGAAAGTGACACTGCGTGACGAGGCCATCAGCCGTGGATTGATCCCGCCGACGTCCGTCCAGTATCACGGGGAAATTGTCGATGATAGCGGGGTCGTACAAAGTCGGATTCCACGATTCGAACCCGCTACGGAATCGTTCGAAATTCAAATCCCACGAAAGGTCGCTGAAACGAACGATAGGATCGTGCTGCGTCTGCAGGTTGAAGTCGACGGAAAGCGAGCGCCGCGCGTTTGTGAAATGCATTTTCGTCCCGTTGCCCACTCCCTTCGTCTGCTCGGCATACAGCATTGAGGCAAAATCGTTGCCGGCCGGCGGTGGGTCGAAGTACTGGGACTCGTGCCAATACGGTCAACGATTGAGGGGGACGGCGTTTCGATCGGGATGGAGAAGCATGATGGCGATGGCTGCGACGTAGAGTGCCAACCCGACGAGCAGCAGCGAAATACCGATACGGTAGGCTTGTGTTTTGTGGTCCCGATAGGTCAACGCTTCCATCAGCCAGACTTGGACACTGTCACCAGGTTGTTGCGTCAACCAACGCAAGTGCAGCACGCCCCAGACGACGACGGCGGCAGCGAGCAACACGAGCGCGACGCTACTGACGATGAGCCATTGGGCAAGGGTGTTGGTGCCTGCGATGATTCGCCCGGAAAACCCGGTTGTCGTAATGACGACCCCGCATAGCCCCAGCATGACTTGCGCGCGGTTATGAAGCACATTGAAGTGACGATCCAGCATTTCCATGATGGGTTGCATTCGGCCCTCGCCGATTTGCCCTAGGATCCTGTCACATTCTTGCTTGCGGCTGAGAAATGGCATTGGCGATGGTTAGCAACGGCATGTTCGTAGAGCAATACGAAGGTAAATGCAAATATGTCATGTATTACATATAATTAAATAAAATTGTTGTATGTAATTAATTGAAAAATAGATAAATTGGCATGCGGGATCGGTAAGTTGGCTTTCTCGTGGAGCGTGCGGCATGATTGGCAATAGGCCTGAGCATGGCCTGCCCGCGACTTTCCGACCGTTCAGTGGCTCTGGCTGTGTTATTGTCATGAACGGCCGTTTGTCGACCTCGTTTCCATGAGCCGTACCGTGTCCCCGAAGCCACCGCCTAGTCCGCCAGGTATGGAAGGGCGCAGCCGCGTTGTGTCAGAGCCCTCACACCCTGGGACATACTTCATCGGGCGCTATCGTGTCGTCGATGATATCGGCGTTGGGGGCATGGCTACCGTTCATTTGGCGCGAATGGATGGCGCGGGGGGCTTTCAGAAGTGGGTGGCGATCAAACGCATTCATCCGCACCTGGTCGAGAATGAACAAATCATCAAGATGTTTCTCGACGAAGCGCGAATTGCCGCGAGTATTTCGCATCCGAACGTGGCTCAGGTCTTCGACCTAGGCAGCTTTGAAAACACGTATTGGATCGCCATGGAATACCTACACGGCGAGCCTCTTCGAGAAGTGTTGCGGCACGTCATGGAAACGGGGGATGTTCTCAGTGGGCCTCTGGCTGCCCGTATCATTGCGGACGCGGCCGAAGGGCTTCACGCCGCTCACGAACTGCGCGGAAAAGATGGCAGGCCCCTCAACTTGGTCCATCGCGATGTCACCCCGCACAATCTATTCATCACCTATGCGGGGGTCGTGAAAGTCGTGGACTTTGGGATTGCCAAGGTGGCTGGACGCTTGTCTTCGACCCAAGCTGGCACCCTGAAAGGCAAGATTGCCTACATGGCTCCCGAGCAGATCCGGGGCAAAGATATCGACCGAAGGGCCGATATCTTCGCGCTGGGGGTGGTGTTATGGGAGCTTACCACCGGGCGACGTCTGTTTCGGATGGATACGGATTTGGAAACGGTCGAGCGGGTTCAGGATTGTGTCGTTCCTCCGCCTTCTTCGCTCACGTACGACTATCCCGTGCAACTCGAGTCCATCGTGATGACGGCTCTTCGCAAGAACCGTGAGGACCGGTTTCAGACGGCCCGAGATCTGTCGCGCGCGTTGCAGCAATACTTGTTGCAATCCTCCCAATTCATCGGTCCCGAAGAAGTAAGTGCGTATATCGGAGAACTTTTTGGCGACCGAATTCAGCAGCGGGAAGCGCAACTCAAGTGGGCAGCGGACGTTACCAAAACGCTTTCTTTTGAAAACTTCCGTCCTGCTTTCCGCGCTGCTGGACTGTCGGTCGACGCCGCGCGACAACAAGTGGGAGCCGTCCCGCCGCCTCCAATTCCCGGCCAAACCGATGACGATGACGATGACGATGACGATGCGGACGAGACAGTCGTAGAACCTTTTCGCGCCGCCATCATGCGGCAAGAGGCCATCCGGTACAACAAGGACAAACCCGCAACTCACGACGTGCCTCGGCCCAAAACCGCACAACGACCCGTCGTTCCCAAACCATCCCCCGGAGGCCAAACCGACTCCATAACCATCAAAGGAAAAAGTCCTTCGTTGGCTCAGCAGCGCGCGTTCGATACCAAATCCGTCGACAGCACGGCCCAAAACCGCCCGTCGCCGTCGCGGCTACGCGCTTCCGAGCCCAGCCTCGCCTCCAATGATTTGGTGGATGACGACGAAGATGATGAGGTGGCCACGATCGTGCGTGAGCCCGCAGTGGCGCTCAAACAGGACCGGCTTTTTGCTCAAGGTAGACCAGCGCCATCGGCCGCAAACCGCCCCGCACCACAGCAACCTCAGCAACCACAACAGCCCCACCATCCGGTCGCGCCCAGCGTGACCCCTTCCGGTGTTGTCCCCGTTCCGTCTCCCAGTGGATTCACCCCGTCGGGAGTCATTGTCGCCCGGCAAGACGGAATCCCTGCTCCTGCCCGGATGCCTTCCGAACTCAATGTCCCCGCTTCAGGAGCGATCCTTGGAGCCCCTGTGCCTGGTCCTGCTCCGAGTGTCGCTTCCCAAAGCATGGGCCCCGTTCCTCCCATTTCTCAACAACGAATCCCCACGGGATACGAGTTTTCACCAGCAATATCGCCGACCAGCAACCCTTATGTCATCGCCGAACCTGGGTTTGACGAAAACCAATGGGCACGGGGGCTGCGTGGTTCCCCTATCCTCGTGTATGCGGCGGCGGCCCTGGGAGGATTCCTTGTCGTCGCCGTGCTCATTGCCGTGCTCCTCGGTGGGCCGGAACCCTCTCCCCAACCTATCCCGCTGCCACCCCCATCTCCCGCTTCTTCGTAAATCACTGGATATTCACCCGCCAACCCCATAACACCCCACGGGCCGGTGAGCGATACGAGCGCTCCGAAGTCCGGTGCAAACACCCACGGAACGAATTCTTCCATCTGTCCCTTGCTCATGCCAAGCGCGAATGCCAAAGTCGCCCCATTGCTTCGTAGGAATCATCGCATGAATATCCAAGACGACTGTTTCGTGTCCATTGCCTATCGATTGACCTCGGATTCGGGTGAGGTGCTTGACGAGTCCGCGGCCGACCAACCCTTGTCGTTCATTTTCGGCAGAGGCCAGATGATTCCTGGCCTCGAGCAAAAACTCGAAGGAATGAGTGCCGGGCAGAACGCGCAGATCACAGTCGAGCCGGAAGATGGTTACGGCCCGATTCGTGAGGAGCTGTTCCGCGAATTGCCCCGTGATAGCTTCCCCGACGATCTGCAATTGGAACCTGGCATGCACTTGAGTGCCAGCGGCCCGCATGGTCCGTTGAGCCTCAAAGTCAAATCCATTCAAGAAGACACCGTGACCGTGGACCTCAATCATCCGCTCGCGGGGCAACGTCTGCATTTCGATGTCACCATCGTGGAATCTCGTGAAGCAACGGATGAGGAAATCTTCGCTTCGACCATGAGTTGTAGCCCTTCGGCATGTGCTGGCTGCGGTGGCTCTTGCCATTGAAGTCCGTAACGCACGGCTGCCATCTACCTTGATCTCCGAAACGAGCCTGTCGCCGTTTTCTTATCATAACCTCGCGTGCTGGCTTCGAATCCGCGTTGCGTGATAGCTTCCGTGGATATCGTCGATGGACTTCGATCCAACTCATGCTGCTGCGATTTTCGCGGGAGATAAGGATGCTCAACGTTCGTTTCTTGTCCGCTTCCAACGCCTCGATTCGATGGATCGCGATCCTATTTGTCGTTGTGCAGACTCTCTTTCTGTCCGCCTACGCATCGGCGGAAACGAAAAGCGTTCGAGTCAAAACCGCGAATTTTCGAGAAGCACCATCGGATGGTGCCGATGTCCTGTTTACCGCGGACCGTTATTATCCCGTTCGCATTCTCGCGCGAAAAAGCGGATGGGCCAAGGTCAAGGACTTCGAAGGGGAAGTCGCATGGATTGCAGAACGTCTGCTGGGACCACAAAAAGGTATTGTCGTCATCGTTGAGAAAACAGTGGCGCGTGATGGACCACAAGCCGATGCGTCAGCCGTTTTCGACGCCAAATGGAGCGAGTCGTTCGCAGTCAAACAGATTCGTGAAGGATGGGTTCTGGTCGAGTCCGCGCAGGGATTATCCGGTTGGCTGAGTCAGGACGTCGTATGGGGAATTGAGCCTTGAAATACAATTATTTACATACAGCGAGGCAACTTCGGCGATTCCCATCGCATGTCTGTTCGCATGGTTCCTCGCCTTTGCAGCGATGCAAACACGTGTTGTATTCGCCAGCGCAGCGCACCTGACGAGGGAACGGCACGACGCATGGCATTCCCACGACTTCCAACCGCAATGACACCCCTCCCTTTTCCCAGCATTGCCGCAATAGCCCATCGTCGACCGGCAGTTTGACCACCTTGCCACGCGGTGTATTCGGTTCGATCTTCCAATCCGATCGCTGAAGGATGGCGTCATCCTTGTCCATGCACAGAAGAGTCGAGGCTACGAAATGCTTCGCCTTTTCGGAGAGCGTCCCGCTGAAATCGCATGACATTTTCTCTTGGTAGCCACACGTCAGAGGTGTCGTGTCGGACAGTGTTTTTCTGGACTCCCCTCGCACTTCCACAGGCATACGCACGGCCTCACGCAACCATGCATCGATTTTCGAAACCTCGTTGGCAGGCAGTTTGGCCCTCGCGCGATCCACCCATTCGCCTACACGCTGAAGCGGCACTTCACGAGCAGCGGGAAGCGCAAACGGCGGCTCAGGTTCTGTCTTGTCGACACTCGCTTGCCCTTCGAGAGAAGGAGAAGGTTTTGGTGATTCGCACCCCACCACCATCCCAAGGGTCGCAAATGCCAAAACCAATCGAAACCCAAATCCTGTCGTCGTTCCCATGATCGCCTTCCCTACGATGATGGACGCCAGTGTACGTTCAGGGAGCGATGATTCCCAGACCAGAGAGCAACACCCGCGTGCCGAGCAGCATCAACACGATTCCTCCCATGACTTCCGCGCGTTTGCCCAAAGAAGAAGAAAGTCGTCGAGCGCCAAGCATGGCAAGAGTCGTGGCAAGCATCGTCACTGTACCGATCAAAGCCACGGACGGCAGCAGAGGCGTGTTGGACGTGGTGATGACCAAGCCAGCGGCTGCTGCATCGATACTCACCGCGGTCGACAACCCTATCAGTTTGAATCCTCGCGTCAGGTCGATCGCTTCACGCCGGTGTTCTTCCCCTCGAAGCGCTTCCCACACCATGCGAAGGCCGACGATCCCGAGGACAGTAAATACGATCCAATGGTCCCAAGGATCGATGAAGTCGAGGAATAGGCGGCTCGCCAGCGCGCTCAACCATGGAAATAGCGCCTGAAATAGCCCGAAATGAAAAGCAATGCGGAATACCTGTCGCCGACTTCGATGCCGTAGTCCCACCACCGCGCCGACGGAAAACGCGTCGACGGATAATGCGATGGCGAGCAAACATAGTTCGAGGAAAGTCACGGGCCGTCACGATGGTGGAGGCACACGGTGTGTGCAACCTTGCATTGATGAGGGTGGGAATCGTCGTTGCCTCAGCTTGCGCAAAAGGCGGGGCTGGTCGCGAAAAATGCTCGCGATCATCTTGATCCCGGAGATCACAGTTGGGATGCAAACAAGCTCAGGGATTATGTGGTCTCGATAGCCCCAGTGTAGGTGAGCAGGTGAGAAAAAGTGGGCTTGAGCGTGGTAGTGGAAACGCAGTCCTGGATCTCGGGGATCACGTATGAGCGATGGGATATCACAGTGGTAAAGTCGGTAAGTGTAGGGAAAACTCGGCGGGGACTCACGAAAGGGGAGATTAGTAGCCGCTTCGGCGAATGGCTTTGTAGGCGCTTCCCGCGGTTCGGAGGTTGCGGACGCATCCTGCCGAGCAGCCTTTGCATTCGTAAGCCCACATCGAGCCCCAGCCATCTCCCGATTCGTACAGGAAGATATGTCCAGACCCCCCGGAGTTGTACACCATGGCGTCGGCCTTTTTCACGTTGCTTCGAGACACCGTGGTCCACAGGCTGGAGGAACCGACGAATGTGGAGGTCGAGTACGGATGCCAGTCGTGGGTCAAGTCGTTGTTATTGCTCGGTACTTGCCAAATTTTGCCCACGTAGCCGGAGCAGTCCGCGCCGTAGTTACCGGAGTGTTTGCAGCTTGGGCATGAGCCGGAGCAGGAACCTTTGGTCGATGAGCTGGGGCCACCGGGGAGCCATCGCGCGTGTCCCCACCAGTAAGAGAAGCCGACACCAGCTTTGGCTCGGCTGATGGCACCGTCGACTTTGGAGGAGCCCGAAGACCCGCCCGAAGACCCGCCCGAAGAACCAGATCCTGCTTTTCGCAGATAACCGCCGTGGGCCCACCCGACGGTTCCCGCATGGTCTACTTTATAAAATCCGTTTTGCGGGTCTTTGGCGACTGTCGTCACCTTCGAGCCCGTGTACATCACCTTCAATATTTTGTTGGATGTGGAAGGACCAGAGCGCAGGTTGAGATCGGCTACCGTTTCCAATGCCGTTCCTACGGCCATCGAGCCCGACACGCCAGAACTGCCGGATGGAGTGGATACGATGGTCATGTAGCCACCGTGGGCCCAACCCGTGGTGCCGTTATGGCTCACTTTATAAAACCCGTTGGAGGCCGTCGAAGCAACCGCTGTGACCTTGGTTCCCGCGGCAAGCACGCGAATGACCTTGTTTCCGGTCGATGGTCCCGTGCGGAAGTTCAGGTTCGCGGTGGTCTTGAGAATGCTGCCGGTGGGCAAGGAACCGGACAGCCCTTCTTCGCTCGATGCGACGGTTTCGTCGACGCTTTCGAGGTTGGAGGAGTCAGTGGGAGCGGCTGGACTGCAAGCTCCCACGATGATCAAGAGCGCCGCGCTCATTGCAGCGAGCGTAACCCAGAACGACTTACTTCCAGCGACTTTGTACCACATGAGCAGCTCCTCCGATTGGATTTCAAGGAATTGTCATGCGATTTATGTGCCACGAAATCGCCAACCTCCATGAACCGCACTGGTCAAGGTCTTGCTTCAGTCCTTTGCTTCTGTCCTCCAATCGTCGTCGGCGATATTCTTCCGGCGTAGGTCACCGAAAGATCATGCAAGCCAATAGAACTAGGCTCATCGCGGTATTGTCGCTCCTTGCTCTTGCCATTGCGGCATGGTGGTTATGGCCTCGGGAGTCACCACCGAAAACGACGTCGACAAGACGGCCCGCCGAGCCGGTGGAGCGTACGGTCGATAGGCCGTCGAACCCTGAACCAGTGCTTTCTGTGGCTCCGCCGACGATGGTGCGTGAGGATGCCTCTGCGCCCTCGGCCGGGGTGATTGCATCGGCTTTGTGGGGAGGGGGGAAAGATCAAATCGGTCGAGATGTTCCCGAGGAAGCCAATCCAGAAGGACCGATGAGCCTTGCTATTGGGCCCAACGGGACCCTCACCGTGCTCGACCAAGTCAATGGTCGCCTTGCTCGCTACGACAAAAACGGAAGACGGACGTTTGATACTCGGCTCGATGCTCTGTACCCCCAGGACGTCACGGTGGCGAGTGATGGAACGACGCTAGTTCTCGACCGGCTCAAGGATAAGAACGTGACGGTGCTCGATCCCAACGGAAACGTGGTGGGGCAGATTCCGCTCGAGGGAACGTCGATTGACGAGCCTGGAGGCATCACGGGTGTTTTCGTGGATGGGGACGACGTATATGTGGAGCGCGAGCACGGTGCTCTTGTGAAGGTGGGGACAAAAGATGGGGCGCCCGCGCAGGAGCCGGAGGAGCTACCTGGGAGGCCTTCGCGTGATGGTTCGTTGCTATTATCGGCGGGAATCATAGACCCGGAGGCGGGGAGGATTTTCGTATCGGCGATTCAGCGGGCCACGCGAGACCATCTATTCACGCGGGAACTGCGTCTTGAAGAAGCGGTGATGTACTTGGTGCTCCTTGATTCCGACAAGCATGGGACGATTTACGTAGCGGCAGTCATTGGCAATCCGGAGCTTTCTCCTGGAGATGTTCGTGTTCAACTGGTCTGTCTGGAGCCCACGCAAGGCGCGCCGGTGGGCGGCGCATGGATGCCAGCGAATACACTGCCAGACGAGACATTTCGGGACGCGGTGGTCTTGGATGAGGGCGGTGTGGTTTATGCTGAGCGTACGGAGGATGGCATCATCTACCGTGTTTATCATTGCTCATGAGGCATCACTCGTGGGGCGTGTTTTTCGCGGCATATTTGGCGCGAAGTAAGTGAAAATAACGTCGAGCCACACCGGCAGCGGCCGCCGCGCGCGTGACATTTCCATCGTTTACCGCGAGTATATGCTCGAGATAGCGCTGTTCAAACAGTTGGATGACCTCTTGTCTTGCTTCTGCAAGAGGAAGAAGCCGATGGATGATCTCACCCACGGGATCAGAAAAAGCCATGAGTGCATCGGGACTGTCGGCGATCAGAGGGCGTTCGAATCGAGCCAGGTCACCGAGGGCTTGGTGTCTCAAGACGACATTTCTGAGTTCTCGAACGTTTCCCGGCCATTCGTAGTCTTCGAGCCGTTGCAGCAATTCCGTGGGGATGGGAAGAGCGTTTTCGTTTTCGGACCAAAAGTACTTGGCGAGAAGGGAAATATCACCTCGACGTCGTCGCAGGGGAGGAAGCTCGATGCGAGCCACGGCCAGTCGATAGTATAAATCATCGCGAAATCGGCCGGCTTGAACCTCTCTATCCAAGTCACGGCGTGTTGCGGCCAAGACGCGAACATCGACTTTTCGTCGTCGGGCTCCCCCTACGCGCTGCACCTCCATGCTTTGAATGACGCGAAGCAACTTGGGTTGCAGGTTGATGTGAAGATCGCCAATTTCGTCCAACAGCAGCGTTCCCCCATCCGCCTGCTCGAATACGCCGGCTCTTGTGTCCGTGGCACCGGTAAACGCCCCCTTTTCATGGCCAAATATAGCGGATTCCATGAGATCCGGTGGGGTGGCGGTGCAATCGAAAACCACGTAGGGACCGTTGGCTCGCGGTCCTTCGGCATGCAATGACTCCGCCAGCACTTCTTTGCCTGTTCCCGTTTCTCCTTCGATGATCACGGGGACGCTCGATGCCGCAAGTCGCTCGCACAGCGGATAGAGTTTTCGCATCTCTTCGCTGGCTCCCACCACGCTGCCGAACATGGTTCGTGCGGGCAACAAGGCTGTTTTGGCGGTGGGGTCTTTCTGAACATGAAACGTCGTGCCGCCCACGAGCAGGTTTTCTCCACCATCGAGCCATGCCTCGACGATTTCCACGCCGTTGACGAACGTGCCATTGGTGGAACCAAGATCAGCGATTCGGAGCCGTCGTCCGGTTTGCTCGATCGCGCAATGTCGTCGGGAAATCAAAGGGTCGGACAATCGAATCTCACAGGCTGGGCTCGTGCCGGCTAGAACGCGGGATGGGGCCAAGCCATCCAATTCGAATCCTTGTCCTTGGTTTGGCCCGCTCACCACGGTGAGGCGAAACGTTGCGGTTTCCACGTGCATGGAATCGGAACGCGGTCGGGTGATAGTCACGGTGGAAGGCTGAACTTTTCGCATCGGGACAACCGTATCACGGATCGATTCAGTCGTTTGGCTAGCCTTGTGATTATGGGCGTCGATCGCGTGGTTTCAAGACCTATCCTCGACGGGGGGCCCTTGCTATATTGCCACCTACATCTGGACAAACCGCCTTTCGAGGCGTTATTGACTTGCGGTTGATATCGACGCGCTCATGACAGATGATTCTCGAAAGAAATCCTCGGAGGTGAGGTTCCATGGTGCTGCCGTTACGGACGTTGGGCGTAAGCGCAAGCACAACGAAGACACAGTACTATCCAGGCCGGATCTAGGACTATTTTTGGTTGCCGACGGGATGGGGGGCCATTCCGCGGGAGATGTGGCGAGTGCGTTGGCGGCGAATTCCGTGGAACATTTTTTTGAAGCCACTCGTGATAGCCCAGACAGTGAGCTTACTCTTCCCGAGTATCCCGACTTGGTGCCGGATGCGGTGCGCTTGGTGTTGGCCATACGGCATGCCAATGAACAGGTCGTTCGGGCGGCGCAGGAAAACCCAGATCGAAAGGGCATGGGAACAACCATCGTGGCTGTGGTGTTATCATCGGACGGGATGATTCACGTGGCCCACGTGGGCGATAGTCGGTGTTATCGGATCGGGGTGGGGGACATCGAGCAAATCACGCAAGATCATTCCTTTCTCAATGACGTTCGATGGTCTCAACCAGGAATCGCGGAAGATGTGATGGCGGGCATTCCCAAAAACATCATTACTCGTGCGCTGGGGACCAAAGAGAACGTCGAGCCGGAAATACGTTCTGAGATGACGTTGCCAGGAGATGCTTATCTTCTCTGTTCCGACGGCCTGAGCGGCATGATTTCGTCTTCGACGATGCTCGAAGTCGTCGATGAGATCGACGACCCTGAGATAGCGTGTTTGGAACTGATTGAACGAGCCAATCAAGCTGGGGGAAAAGACAATATTTCCGTCGTGATCGTGCGAATCGACGAACGAGAAGATACCCTGCCCAATGCGGCTGTGGGGGTGGTGGGCCCCGATCGCGCGCCGCTGCGATTCGATGCGGAAAAGGACAAATGGGTGTGTTCGCATTGTGGACACGAGCACATCGAGGGGACTTCGTTTTGTGTGGAGTGTGGGCTGCCGTTTTTGCCGGGAGGATGACAGCGTCAGGTCAGGCGTGTTTGGAGGTTATGCAGGATGCGCTCCGCCTCGGCTGCTTGCTCGCGAACCCTCTGCGCCAGATGAAATTGCCCCCGCGCGCGCAACAGGTTGTGCTCACCTCTTCCGCCATATCGTGGGTTGAAGCCAAAATAGGCTTCTTCCAACGCATCCCGTGCAAACCGCGATGCCAGCTCGAGGGTTACACGTTCCACCCCAGCAACCACGGATTCCCATTCCGCCCTGGTCGGCGTCTGGTCGGTATGTAGCTTTCTGCAAGCGTCCGCGTAGCCGCTCATGGCGGATTCGAACATCGCAATATCGAATCGGCTTTCCATGGAGTCCTCGGACGTGGGGTTGCACCAAGAACGCATGGCATCGCCCATTTCCATGTCGAAGGTTCCCCAGCCCATGGTGTCCAAATCAATCAGGCAGTGAGCGCTATCATCCACGAACCGAACATTGGAGACTTTCAAATCACCGTGGATGATGCGTCGAGGAAGATCATCCGTTCCATGCCAAGTCTCCCATTGCTTTCGAATCTCTTCCGCCAAAGGAGCCACATCATCGAACAATCGGTGCGTTCGGTGGCGTGCGATGGCCTGTTCGAGTCGATTCATATGGGCTTGGGTGTCATGCACGGCGGGGCGTACGCTTCGAAACTCCCACGCCACGCCGTGGACGGCCGCATGAAATCGAGCCACCAGTCCTCCCGCTTGCCATGCATCCAGCGGCCGACTCAGCCGGTGAACCGTACGATTTCCTTCATAGGTCATGCAGCGCCATACCGACCCTTGCTCGTCTTGATGCCACAGCGCACCTTGAAGGGTTCGAAGCAGACGGGGCGTGGGCAGACCCGCACGGTGGATAGCCGTCGTGATGGCCTCAATATCTTCATTCACCTGGGGAATGAAGATGGCGGTATTGAGCCGTTGAAGCACGGCCACGGGGGTATCGCTCTCATGAACGATGAATGTCTGGTTGATGAGACCGTCGTGATTGGCACGAAGGGAAGGATAAGAAGACCATAACCAATGGAAAACAATGGAGATTTCTTGGCGCTGCATGGGACGTCCCTACACGTTGTTTTCGACATTCGCCAGCACTATTACGGGTGGCCTCGCAGCTCATCCGGTTCGTTCGTATTTGCCTTGCCCTTGTTCCGACCAGCGCGTAGCAGTGTCGGAGAAAGGCGAGGTAAGCATGACGTTGGATGGTAACGATAGGGTGCAGGAGGTCGAGGAATGGATCGATCAATCCTATGAATTGCTGGAGAAAGGGGATGTGCGGGGAGCCCAGGAGATGTATTCTCGTGCAGCGAGTCGGGCGGGCAGTGACGCGCAGGTGCTTACGCTGGCAGGCTGTATTGCGAGCGAGCGAGGGGAGTATGCGGAAGCGATTGAACGGTTCGAGGATGCGATGGGTTCCAATCCGACGCATTATGTGGCGTTGATAAACGCGGCGGAGGTGTATCTCGATGGGCTTGGCGATGCGCAAGGCTGTGTAGAGGTGTGTGAACGGGCCTTGCCGTTGGCGGACGTGCCGGAAGCGCAGTTCGAGTTAATCCTTTTCAAAGCACAAGCTTTGACGGCGCTTGGTCGTGAAGACGAAGCGCGTCAGTCGTTGCTGGCGACCAAGGGGATCGAAGTTGGTGATCCAGCGTTGTTGGAGCGGGTTGGCGGAATGGCCATAGCGCTCGAAGACTGGGATACCGCGGAAGGAGCGTTATCCGCGGCTCTTCGCATCGATCCGGATTATGCGGATGCGCATTATGGGATGGGGTGGGTGTGTTTGGAACGCGAGCATCTGGATAAGATGCGCGAGCATTGGTTGCGCACCCTGGAACTCGACCAGAAAAGTCCACTTCCGGATTGGCATTTGACACCCGGGCAATTCGATGAATACGCGGAAAAAGCCTTGATGGAGATTCCTGAAAAAGCACGGGTGTTGCTTCAGGACGTTCCCATCATCGTGGAAGATATGCCGTCGGCTTTGGACGTGGAAGACGGTCTCGATCCACGTGTTCTTGGCGTATTTTGCGGCGCTTCACGGGATGAACAAAGCCATCTCGACGCGGGGCCCGAGGAACCGAATGTGATCAAGCTGTACCAGAGAAATTTGGAGTCGATGTGTGGTTCTCGAAAAGAACTCATCGAGGAGATTCGAGTCACGTTGCTTCACGAAACAGCGCACTTTTTTGGTCTCGAGGAGGAGGAAATCGAAAGATTGGGTCTGGCTTGAAGCTTGCCACCCATCGCGGAAGGTTCGAACCCATGACCATGGATCGTGTACAGTGGATGGGTGCTTACTTCCTGTCCTTCCTGTCACGGAAAAGTATCTGAAAAAGTAGCGGTTTGCCCTCATTGCGGGGCACCTTTGCTCAAACCCGTTCCGTGTCGATCCTGCGGTGAGCCGGTATTTCCCGGCGCTACCACCTGCTCGGCGTGTCATGCCCCTTGGGGACCCCCGCCTTCCACGGCTCCAAGTTCGATGCCACATCCTGCGCCTACTCCACCTCCCCAAAAGACCGACTCAACGGCTTCGGCGCAAAACAAACCGCATATCCTGAAACGCTATGGTTTTGTTCTGGCCATTGGATCTGCCCTCCCGGTTTTGATCGTCGTCGCCTATTTTCTCGTCGCAAAATCCGATGCGCAATGTGCGCGCGAAACAGCTTGCGAGCAGGCGGGGCTGTGCTCCGCATCGTTTCATACATGCGTGGCGGCAAAAGATGCGGATTGCGCCAAATCGCAGAACTGCATCGAATACGGTGAATGCTCATCGCGCCAGGGCAAGTGCATCGTTGCTGGCGATGCGGATTGCGCATCGTTGTGCAAAAGCACGGACCGGTGTGTGGCACGGGACGGAGTATGTGTGTGCGATCCGTCGAAAGCCGCTTGCTGTTTGCAAGTTGGCAAATGCGGTGTTGATGAGAAAGGCTGGTGTTCGACGTATACCGAGCAAGGCTGTCAGCAATCGGTGGCGTGTCGTCGCGATGGACTTTGCAGCTTGTCGGAAAAGAAAGATCGGTGCATTGCAAGTCGCGACGAGCATTGCACGCAGTCCGAAGTATGCAAGACCGAGGGCCGTTGTCAGGTTCGCGATGGGGGTTGTATTGGGCTGAATTGCGCGGATTCTGAGGATTGCAAGGTCAAGGGGCGTTGCGTACAGCGCGATGGACGGTGTGTAGCGGCTTCGGAAGCGGATTGTCGAAGCTCCGTGTGGTGTATCAAGCTTGGTCGTTGCAAGCTCGAGGCCGGCCAGTGTCGAGCGTCGGAACAGGGGTGCAAAGCGTCGGAGAACTGCAAGTCCGACAGTCAATGTTATCTTTCCACCGATGGTGAGGCTTGTGTCACCAAGCCTGGTTCGGATCGATGAGTCTCGAGAGGCCGAACGGCACGCAATTGGTGTATTCTGGGTGGAATCGAAAACAACTTCACACCTAGGAGTCGTCGACAATGGATCCCGTTGCGCTCGCGAGTCGGCTCGATGACGAGTTTCGAACGTCTTGTTCCCTGCTGGACAACGACAATCCGTGGTTTGGTTATGTGACGCTTCGAAGTGGCGATCGACTACGGGAGTATCGGATTGGAAGGTTTCGGACGGTCGAGCATCATATCGTTCCGGTGACGCATCCTATTGCTCGGGCCTTGATGGAATGCGAGCCAGGGGATGATTTCGAGGTGGATCGGGAAGGGCTGAACCAAATCAAAGGGGTGGTCGAGATTCAAGGGCGTTTGGAGACGCAACAACGAGCGCTTCATGTGTTGCATTACTCGGATGTGGAGCGCGAAGCGGTTGTGGTTCGTGGCCATGAAGGGTTTGAGCTTCGCGTCGATACAGCTCGAAAGATCGATGCGCAAACGGGATTACCGGACATTCTCGCGTTGTTGTCGCGAGAGCAGTATCGTGTGATCGCTCAGCATTCCGATTCACCGATCATCCTTCAGGGGCGCGCGGGTTCCGGAAAAACCTCCGTGGCGTTGTATCGAGTAGCGTGGATGGCCAATCCGGTGATGGAGGGAAAAGTTGCGGTGGATCCTTCGCGGGTTCTCATTGTGATGTTCAACAAGGCCTTGAGCTTGTTCGTACGCGATATCTTGCCGTCGTTGGGGCTTCAGCAGGCAGTGCTCGACACGTTTCACGGGTGGGCGCTTCATCGCGTTTCTGACGCCTACAAAGGGGATATCAAAATCGATTCCTCGCCCTATCCAGGCAAAGAGCAAGCGGTGCGGATGAAGAAACGTCTCGGTATTCTGCATGCGGTCGAGGTATTCGTTCGTGAGCAGCGCCTTCGAATCGCTGAATGGCTTCGTACCAAGCTTGCTCCGTACAAAGGAGAAGCCTGGGCGGAACGTTTCGACGTGTCCAACGAGCCGGTCGTTCGTGCGCTCGTGGAAATTCGGCGCGCGGCAAGGCAGGCGCGCGATGTGGCGTCGGGGTTTGAACGGCAACGTCTCGAACAAGTGGCACTCATCTTTGATGGCGCCGTGGAACGGGTGCGCAAATACAAAGAGGAGTTGATGGCCATCCTCACGGATATGCGACTGTTGCAAAAATGCTTGCCCGAGGAGTCATCGCAAGACCTTCAAGCGCTGGCTACCTATCAAAAAACACTTCAACATCGCGACGCTTCGCCTCGACGACCCGGGCCCTATATTGGTTTCGAAGATCTCGCGATCCTGCTTCGCCTCATTCAAATCAAAAACGGTGGGCTTCCGAGCGCTCATGACTTGGATACCGTGGAACGATACGACCATCTCGTCATCGATGAGGTTCAGGACTTCGGAGCCGTCGAACTCAAGGTGCTATTGGACGCCGTGCGGTCGAGAATGGGGGTGACGATTGCGGGTGACCTCAATCAAAAGATCGTGCCGGAAGCAGACTTCATCGGGTGGGACGCGTTGATTGCCGAGCTTGGCATCGCGGGAGCAAGGGTGTCCAGGCTCGAAGTGGCCCATCGTTCGACGGGCAGTATCATGCGCGTGGCTGACAGTATCCTTGGAGAAACCAGCAATCACGGACGTTTTGGCACCTTGCCAACCCTTACGTTCACCGAAGGCGAGGAGAGGCAACGCGAATGTGCGGAAGAGAGAATCCGCGCAGTGCTCCGAGATCATCCGTTGGCACACGTTTGTGTCGTCGCGCGACACCGAGCCAGCGTGCAAAGCCTATCGCAAGACCTCGGCGCCCGGCTGTCCAAGGATGGAGTGGATGTGCGCATCGGGCACAACGACTCGTTTGCGTTTCGACCGGGCGTGACGGTCACCAACATGCGTCAAGTCAAAGGATTGGAGTTTGATGCGGTGATTGTGCTCGATGCTACGGATGAGAGCTATCCGGATACGGAGCAAGGGAAACGAAATATCTATACGGTCGTATCGCGAGCGAAGGACAGGCTCGATATCGTGTGTCCGGGAACGTTGAGCCGATGGCTCGAAGAGGCCAAGGAGCGTGGCCTTGTCGATGTGGCGGAGATGCTTGCGGTGGTGCCGGTGTCTTTTTCGGAGGAAGAACTGACGGATGTGTTTTGAAATCCCAGGCCACGGAACTCGATACCGGAACAAATGTAATATTATTCGTTAGTTATGAACCCGTGGGGGACCGACCTGCCTTTCGGACACGATGAAGGCTGGCTCGAAGGGAGCTTTGGTGGAAGGGAGCCCAAGGCTGGCTTGCGATGGCAGGAAATTCGTTTTCCTCGATCGTTTCGAGAAGTACATCGCGCTCTAACGCGGCGCAAGCGGGGGCCCCTTCCGCGGTGGAGCATAAGGAACTCCGATAGTAAAACATTCCGGGCTGAAGAGGCGAAGCCAAGGCCATTTGCCTCGAGTCGTATCCCTCGATATTCACCGGTCCATCGGGAAATAGCGGAAGCATGAAGACTCGGTTCTCAGCGCGTTTGAGATATGCCACCGTCGCTCCCGCGGGCAGTGTTTGCCGCCATTGCATCGCCCAGGACTGCTCCAGCGCGTCCGTAGGGATTGTCCTGTATGATTTCCATCGACCCGCGGTGAAAGCCCCGGCGATCAGGAGCAACAATAGTGGGTTGAGAATACGGCTGGCGCGCATGGTAGGAGAAATGAGGATACGACAGGAGGCCACGCCAACAGCGGCGAATACCGGGAGTATCTGAAGTCGATAAGCATCCGCAATCCAGGGGACGTCACGCACAAGTAGATCCGCGGAGGCTAGCAGCAGGATCGACACGCCAGCGGTGCCCGCGACCAACAAGGAATGAATCCGCAAGCGTCCGACAAGGATGATGACGACCAACGCTGCAACGAGCGCTCCATTCCCGAGGGCAAGCCGTGGTGTCGTTAGCATGGTTTGCGCCGGCCATTGTTGTCCAAGGGGGCCCGAGTATACGTCCCACAACGTGGAAAACGATGTGCAAAGGAGCACGGCAGCGATGGCGGTGAAGGCCACGGCCGTTCGTTTGATTCGTTTAATGATGGGCAAAGGTTGAATGAGCAGAACGAAAGGAACGACCATTGTGGGCACCCAACTCGTGGGATGAATACGGACAGCTTGAGATAAAAGAAGGCCGCTGCTCATCACCGCCAACAGGAATGCAGCGGGGGAACGTCGTTTGCGGCCGGCCCAGGCCAAGACCGCCGCGGCCGCGAACAACAGGGCTTGCTGCACGGCAAGGTACGACTCTCCCCGAGCGAGACGAGCAAGCAGCGGATGCAGGCTCGTGCAGGCGGCCAGCACCCAGCATGAGCGCACGTCCCCGCCGGAACAACGGGCGACAACCCACACCAACAGGGGGATGAAGGCACAGACGGCATTCATGGCGAGGAACACCATTTTGTCGGGAGCGGTTGGGGACAGGTGGGTCAGCCAGCCAAATACTTCAGCAAATCCAGGGCCATAGGCAGATTCGCCTCCAGTCAGGGCCATTTCGATCCAAAGCGGACCTTGACCATTTTGGTGGAAAAAACGTGGAGGCATCCACAACGTGCGCAGGCTCCAGGTGACGAATGTCAGAAGACCAAAGGCAAGCCATGCACTCGGCCCGCGGCCGACACAGGCATCGCGAACGCAAGCGCGCCATGGTTGACGGCGGAGCCGCATCCGCCCAGGTCCGCGTTTTCGCCCCAACAGCAAACGAAAGGAAAAAACCGCCCCTGCGGCCAGCAGCAGCCACGGCCATCGCGCTTTTTTCTGCGTGGAGAGGGCAGGGACCCGATCGAGGGTGGGTGCTTGTTCCAAACAGGATGTCAGCGCATCGAAAGCATGTCTTCGCGCTTCCGGTTCCGCAGACCAATCGGCATACTGCCCGATGGGGGAGGCGCCAAGCTCGCCTGCTTTTCGAAACGATTGGCTCGAGGCTGGGGCAATATCCACGGCCGTCGCGTATTCGCCCTCGCCCACCATCACGATGACGCGACCTGGGGGGCATCGAAGCACGGACATGGGCACCCCGGTTTGCGTTTGGCACCGTTGGAGCCAGGGTTGATGGTGTTTTTCACAGGCGCCTTGGGCAAGGGCTCGGCTGGGAACAACGAGGAGCAAAGCGATAAGGAGGACGAACCAACGGGCCGTTCGTTCGCGGTTCATTCATGAAGATTACGACGCTTGGGGGGTGTGCAGGGGAATCGTTCGTAGGTATTTTGGGCTTTTCGGTGATGCATATCCCGAGAAATTGTGGCATCAAAAAAATCCGTTTCCTTTGCATTGACACGCTTCCGATCTGTGGTAGTCGGATGTGGGACAACTTAAGTGGAGGTAGTGATGCGTTCCAGCCGCTGGCTTGTAACTCTAGGGATCGTGATGGGATTTGCCGTTGGATGCTCCTCCAACACCGATGAAGAGCAGAGCCCTGTGCCCGAGGAAGACACACAGATCGTGCCGCCTGGCAAGGAGGACAATTTCTTATCGGCGACCGCTCAAGAGTACATGGTCGAGGGGATCAGCACGGTCACGATCGAAAGCAATTTGGCGAATGCATCGGAGGAAAGGAAACTTGCGCGCGTCTACGAACTCATTCCGCTCAAGCAGATTGTGATTGGATGGTTCCTCAACGCGTACATTGTGGACAAGAGCAATGACGATGACAACGCGCAATACGGTGGGTTCAAGGGACTGACCAAAAATGGTGCGTATGAGGAGCTTGGAATTGAGGCGTTGGATGCTACGACGTACCAATTCAAGTTTCGTCAGGAGTTTGGAGGAAAGCTCGACTTGCTCAGCAAGTTGCCCACCACGATGGGGGCGGATGGTCGGAGATATTTCGATTTGACCATTGGCAAGATTTCCAATGCCGACATGGCCAGGCTCGAAACGAATGCCGAGTGGTATCGAAGGTCCCCCTGGGCAAGCTTTGACCCTTCCAAGGTGGATCCGAGTCGGCTCGATACGGTGACGATGGCTGTTTGGCCGGAGCCGCGCTCCATCGATGCATGGTTCGATACCGAACGACTGATGGAAGACGGCAAGGTCACCATGGCTATCCATTTCGGGTGGGATTACCACAACGACTACCACCTGGTGCATTCCCGTGAGGTGTACAACTGGCTTGTCAGTTCGCAGAAGTACAAGTCACCGGTCGCTTCCTACGATGATTATCGTCGGGATTCTGGGCCTTTGACCAAAACGATTCGGGCGAATGGTAAAGACGTGCAGGTGGAGATCTCCCTGTACTGGGGCAAAGTGGGTACCGATACGGATCCGGATACGAATGCGGGCGGAAGGCAACTCGAGGCAGATATGAAAGCCTCGTTCCGGGACAAAGACGTCATCGTGTTTTCCGGTCACTCCGGTCCGTTTTATGGTTTTGCTCTGGCGAATTGGAAAAAGACCGACGAAGGCGATTTGGATGACTCGGAGATCCCCGGCTTGGATATGCCTGCGGACAAGTATCAAGTCGTGATCGCGGAAGGATGCGACACCTATTCCCTTGGGCAATCATTCCGAATGAATCCGAACAAGCCTGACGCCAAGAATATCGATATCGTGACGACGACGAGTTTTTCCAATGCTTCGACCGCCGCGGCGGTGAAGGACAGCATCAAAGCGTTGGTGGGAACCAATTCGGCCGGAGAACATGAACCCGCTACCGTGTTGACGTACCTTCGCGATATGGATGACAATTCCTATTGGTTTTCGACGATGTACGGGATTCACGGAATCGACGACAACCCGCATCGTCATCCGTTTGCCGCTGTCGGGAACCTGTGCAGCCCGTGTTCCTCCAATTCCGATTGCGGTGGTGTGGGCAATTCGTGCTCTCGTTTGAACACCAACGAGAAATTCTGCACCTTCGATTGCACCGACGATGATGGGTGTCCGGAAGGATATCAGTGTATGCCAGCAGCTTCTGGGTCGGTGATGTCGTCGAAGCGCTGCGCGCCGACCAACTTGACTTGCACGGCACCTCCCCCAGAGCCTTCGGGGCCTGCTGCCATTCTCAACGAGGTTTTCGCTTCTCCCAAGGCCGATGGCGGAGATGCCAACGGTGACGGTATCTCGCATCCTGTGGAAGATGAATTCGTCGAGATCGTCAACGTAACGAACAAAGCAGTCGATTTGACAGGCTGGAGGGTGGCCGATTCGTTTATGACCCGATTTGCTTTCCCACCAGGAACCATCGTCGAACCGGGAAAAGCCGTCGTCGTATTCGGAGGAGGGATCGAAAGCGCGTTTTCTAGCTTCGATGGTGCATCCGTGTTCGTCTCCTCCAATCAGCTCGGCCTCAATAACTCCGGCGACCGCGTGACTTTGACGGATAAATCGGGCGAAGTTGCCGATGAGATGAAATACGGAAGCGAGGGCGGTGGTGGCGTTTCTCTCGTCCGGTCGACCGACGGCGACGTGAGTGCCCCTTGGATTCTTCATCCCTCGCGCAAACACTCCGCTGGTCTACGCACCGACGGTTCTCCGTTCTGATAAGCAGTTGGCTTCCCGAGCTTTTCGGCCCATCCTTGCGGTTGTCATGTCGAGCTGCGATTCTGTGCATCTCGATCCATCATGATCATTGCTCATCTTTCCGATTTTCACATCAGTCGCCACGGTTCTCGATTGACGCAACTGCAAGACGCGGCTTGGCGGGCGAATGGCGAATCGGGCTGGGAGACGATACGCAGGGTGGGTGATTGGCGTATTCAAACGCGTCCCCCCAAGCGTCTTCATATCCATCATCGCCTGCGGTTGGTTGACGATATTGGTGTGGTTCATCGCGTGATGAAAGTGGGCCGGGGATACCGGTCGAAAACGGAAAGCATCGATATGCTTCTCACGTTTTTGGAAGCGCGGGAGCGTACGACGCCCCAGGCGTTAGCCCAAAAATTTCCTTCGACGCGACAGCTCGAGAGGCTTCTTTCCCTCGACCCGGACAATATCAACTTGCGGTTTTGTGCGGTTGCTCATGCGATTCGAAGAGCTAAGCCCGACCATTTGGTGGTGACGGGAGACGTTACGGATGACGCGGAGGGCTTTGAGTTGGTTCTCGAGGGGTTCGAACCGTTTTTCTCAACTGGCCGCGTTTCCATCGTACCGGGCAATCACGATGTCTATCCGTCGCCGCCCCTGTGGGTGGCGAAAAAATATCGAAAAACGGAAGCGGCCAAGCGGATGCTTTGGGCTACGTTTTCCTCGAGCCTTGGACTTCCGCCTTCGGGGAGCCATGTTCGCGTGCTCGAACGCGGCGTGCTGCTCGTCTGTTTGGATAGTTGCCATCGCGCTCGAGTCCTCGGTAGCGCTTCGGGACTCGTGCCCATGGGCGATCTTCATGAGATGGCGCGGCAACTCGATGCATCGGGAAAAGGAATTCGGATCGCTTGTCTTCACCACCACATACTCAATTTTCCTGCTAAAGGGCTTGGTATCGCCCCGCTCCAACCGGGTATGCGCCTTCGAAATGCAAAAGAGGTATACGCGCAACTCAAGGAACTTGGCTTTCGGTTGGTGATGAACGGCCATCGGCACGTCGGATACCGCTTTCATCCTGCCATGGCTCCTCTGTTTCTCAGTTCCCCTTCCTCGACGATCGGCTGTCGCTCTGGCGCGCGACCGTATTATTGGCAGATTGAAGTGGATCGCCACGGGCTTCACCAGGTGAAGGAATGTCCAATTCCGTAGCTTCGATAAGTAGATGTCGGGATTGAGGGCTTCGAAAGCCAAAGGCAGGATTCAGTACTTGAACCCGCTTCCTCCAATGAATTCTCGCAATAGGGAGATTTGCGGAACGGAAGTTTCGAAGATAGGGGCGAAGTTCTGAACGAATTTGAGAAGTCGGTAGGCAGCGCTGAAGCTCGGATGATCTTGTGGGACTTCCATGAGGAATCGTTCCGCAAACAATCGAAGCACCGCTTGCTCATAGACAAGAGCCGAGTTGAACATCACATTCGCTTGCTCCTGGAAAGGAAAGATGTTCCGAAGCTCCCCACGTCGCACCCGGGGCCAGCTCTCGATCGTCATCGACGCTGGATATCCGCGGAACATGCGATCGCGTACGATTCTGCGCAAAAAACGACTGTCCGAGGTGAATATCCGGTTGTGATCATCGATACACAACTGCGTCAACGCACTCACGTAGACCTTGAATTTGCTGGCGTGGGGAATCGCTTCCGTGAGTCGATCGTTCAACCCATGAATTCCCTCGACCATGAGAACCTGGCCGGGTTCGAGTTGCATGGGAGACCATCGTTCACGGGCCACGCGCAGGCCGCTCGGAAAGTCGAATTTCGGTGTCAGCACCCGTTCGCCCGCGAGCAACTTGGAGAGGACTTCGTTGAACAACGCAAGATCGATGGCTTCGATGGCTTCGAAGTCATATTCTCCATCCTCTCCTCGGGGTGTGTCCTCGCGGTTCACATAGAAGTTGTCCATCGAGAGGGCGACGGGACGGATGCCATTGACCCGCAGTTGAAGACTCAACCGTTTGGCGAAGGTGGTCTTTCCTGAAGCAGACGGGCCCGCGATGAGAACGAGTCGGACTGGGTGGTCCGCGCTGCTGATTCGATCCGCGATCTCGGCGATTTTTTTCTCGTGTAACCCCTCGGAAACACGAATCATATCGGCGGCTTCCCCCCGAATGATCAAGTCATTCAGTTGCCCCACATCTTCGACACCAACAATGCGGTTCCATTCCCTTGTTTCTTGGTAGACTTGAAAGAGTTTGGGGGTGTCGTGGAATGGTTCCATCGCCGATAGATGGCCTCGAGGCGGAAAGCGAAGGACAAGTCCAGGCGGATAATGCTCGACTTGGAATGAGGTGAGGTGCCTGGCGCTCGGGACCACAGGATACCGGTGAATATCACAAAAATTTCCACATCGTACGAGTGTGACAAATGGTTCCCAATGCGTTTTCAACAGGCGAAGCTTGTCCTTCAAGCCGAGGGTCTCGAATTGTTCGCGCGCTTCCGCGATGCTTACGGTTTCGGTCGCGAGGGGGATGTCCCGAGCAACCATTTCGCGCATTCTGTTTTCAAGAAGGCGTGCATGTTCTTTGGTAAACGTTTCGTTGAGATGGAGACGATAGAAGTAGCCGTTTCCCAGCGCTTGGCCGATGGCTACGCGAACTCCAGGAAAAACCTGTCGAGCCGCTTCCAGCAATAGCAAGGACACCGATCGACGATAAACCAGAACGCCTTCGCGATGTGCATACGTGATGGGGCGTATGTCCGTCGGTGCGCAAATCGGATGTGTAAGATCCACACATCGATGATGCACAATGGCAGCGAGCACGGTGAGCCCTCGATCCATGGGAAGGTCTTTGAGAACGGCTCCAACGGGTGTCCCATACGGAACCTCCACCTTGGCTTCGTGGATTCGAACGGGCACAAGGCCCTGGTTTCCTGTCGCGAGATGGCTTCGCGCAAACGATAGGGAGGAAGGAGGAGTCACGGGGTACTCGAAGTCGGAAAAGCGATCGTCGGGCACGGAAACCTCACCACGAGTTAGAGAATGGACACATAAGTGAGAAAACTCCTTATTACTCGATGCGTTGAAGTGCCGCAACGTTCGTGACGACGATCCCGCAGCAAGCGGATTTTGGATCAAGGTTTTTGCGGAGGAGGGATGATGGAGGTCAAGCGGCGCCCAGTGTCATCCATGTGCTTGAGGACTTTCATCAGCGGTGACATATGCTCCGTTTCCGCGGCGATAAAGCCTTCCGCGTTGAGCAAAGCGGAAGTTGCCGCTCGCAGAGCGTCGTCCTGATGGATGAGCGCATCTCGTATCGAACGAATCGTGGAAACAGGAAGTCGAATACTTGCCGAAAGAACATCGTTTGGGATCGGTCCCGCCATCGCAATGACCTGAACCGGTGCTGACCCCCAGGCTGCGGAACGAATGTTTTTCAGACTGTGATCGAGATGGGCGTACGTGGCCCCAACGTCGGCGTGACCACGAAGGACAGCTTGTACGACAGCCGCATGGGAGCCAAAGAAGGTTTGCTGCGAAAAGGCGAGATTGAAGTCGATTTGTTGTGCGCGCATCCAAGCTCGAATCACAAGAAATCCAGCCGTGCTTTGGGGATCGACCCAAGCGACGCGAACGGAACGAAGATCGCGAATCGACGATACGGTGATATTGGGTTGCGCAAATAGAGCCGAGGCATACCAGGCGGCTCCTCCCCGAATGGGGAGGACAATCGGCAAGGTACGACCCGCGCTGGCCGAGCGCAAAGCCACCAACGGTGGCAGCCAAGCCAAGTCCGCATCCCCTCGATTGATGGCGGATAACAGCGCTCGATAGTCGGAAAATGCCTGAGCCGTAACCGCAATGCCAATGCGCGGTGCCAACGCGCGACATAACGCGTCGAGCTGCGATGGTGTCGGCCCCGTGGGTGAACCGCCAATCGATTCGGACGAGGACGACATCGCCACACCAATGCGAAGCCATTGCGGAGGCTCATCGCCGAAATCGTCCAGATCTTCAGGTGCCCAACCCTGGTTAGCCATGAAGCTTACCTATTGCGTGGACGCGCTTTGCGGTCAACTGTGGTCAAAACAATGGTTGCCGTACAGGGGCCGTTAGCTATCGATTGCGATGCCCAATTGTTGCCGAAGCGCCAAATACGGCTCGCTAATGGAGTATAGAACAAGTTCGCGCAGACGGTCTTTATGGGTCACGGGGGAAATGGACTCGTCAGAGGCTTTGATCATCTCCGCGGCGATTTCCAGGTCGTGGGCCACCAGCAGTCCAGCGCGGTCCGCCGTGAGATCTACCGCAGCGACCCATTTTTTGAGGTTCATGGCTCCACTGGATTGAAGAAGCTTGGATACGAGACTCGCCAACCGTTCACGACTGGCGCCTGTAAGATGGACGTTCAACGCGTTGAGGTTTTCCGCAATCGGCCCTTCCAAATCCGCCGAAATGGGGAATTGGGGCGAATTCATCTTGATGGCGGCAAACACCCAGGCCTTCAATCCCGTTCCCGTCGGAATGAGATGACGAATGTACATCCCGGGCCGGTAATAGGATAAGTGGCGACCGACGATGAATGCGGCAGCCTGATTGGGTACTTCGACCTCGAAAGCAGCTCTTCCCAACACAATCGATGGGATCTGGGCATGTAAGAACGAGATGCCTCCCTCATCATTGATGTTTTGGAAAGTTGGCGGCGGGTCCATGCCCAGAACACCGGCCGCGTAATATATCGTCTGCGACATCGGGTAAGGATGAAGCGATAGATCAATCGCGTAGCGCGGGTCATAGCCCAAGTTCTCCAGCGTATCCGCGCGGGTAGCCAGCACCGCGGGTTCGATGACCGCTAGCAGCGACGTCAAAACAGGGTCCGCATCAGGGTGTACGAGATGCTTGGCCCAGCTTTCGGGACTTACGCGATCTTGAGCGGGCGCGGCCGTTTCGGACCGCATGCGGCGATAAAACCTATCCTCATCGGGTTCGGCAAGATTCAAAACCGCAAGGGCCTGGCACAAACACCACGCGCCGTCGGCTCGTTTGGCCTCCGTATACAAACGACGAAGAAGCTTATAGGGCGCGGGGTTGTTGGGATTGTTGGAAAGCAGGGCATGTTGTGATGACACAGCCTTGTCAAGGTAATCGGTGGGATTGGAGGCATACATCTCAGCGAGCGCCGAGTTTCTCTCGGTATTGTCAGGATCGAGCATCTGAGCGGCTTCGAACGCATCGATGGCCTCGGTCATCCAGCCAAGCTTGTCCTTGTACAACGCTCCAAGAGCGTCGAAGGTCGCCAATACCGTATCCCGATCATCCTTTTCCGTCGCACGCTCGAGCCGAAGGTTGAGAAGTTTTTCGATTCCCTCGAAATCCCCTTTCTTTTCGCGTAGTTTTATAGCTTCGGTGATGGAGGATTCAAGGTCCGGGTCCAATTGCCGGACGGTGTCCAGCAGTTCGAGCGCCTTGTCCACATCTCCGATCTGCTGGCCCGTTACCATGGCGGCCGTATGGACGTACTTTGCTTTTTGCTTTGGATCTTCCACGAAGTCGGCGAGCTTGAGCACGACCTCGACAAGCTTGGTCCAGTCTTTGTTTTCGGAATATAGCTGCATCAACCGCGTGAGCAGTTTGCGGTCATCGGGACGCTCCTCCAGCGCGGCCATGAAGCTTTTCGCAGCTCGCGTTTTATCATCGAGCTTGCTCGAACAAATCTCACCGATGTCCACGAGCAGTTGAACTCGTTCATCTCCTTCCGCCACGTCGAGACGACGGCTCTTGATTCGGATGACATCTTCCCATTCCCCTTTGGATTCGTGGACTTTGGCAAGAGCGGCCAACGGCTCCGCTGCCGTCGGATCCATGTCGGCCGATTCCGTTAGGGATTTGATGGCAATGATCGCATCGCCAGCTTTTCGAGCGGACTCGCCGTAACGATACAGCACCCCGGACTTATCATTGCCAACGAGTTTGTCTCCGAATCGGTCAAGGATGTCCTGGTGGACTTGGAAGGCACGTTTGGCATCACCGTGCTCGAACAGAATTCGCCCCGCAATGATGGAGGCTTCCAAATCGTCGGGCGCGAATTCCAACAATTGCTCACAGGCTGCGAGAGCTTTGTCCGATTGTTGCGTTCGAGCAAGACTGGTGATGAATCGACGCAGTGTCGAGATCGCCCATTGTTTGGGAAGCTGCTCGAGTTTCGGAATCACTGCGCCATAGTAATGAAGCGCCTCGACCGGACGGTCGTTTTCGAAGGCGAGGTCTCCGAGGATGGTCGATGCATCCACTTGGTTTTCATCGTATTCAAGGGCCTCTTTGGCCGAAAGCTCGGCGCGGGTCGCGTCCTTGAGACGATTGCGCGCCAGCTTGGCTGCTTCCGCACAAAGCTTGGCTTTTATGTTGGGAGCTTCCGTATACTCACGCTCTTTGGCAATGAGTTCGATGGCGGATGTGACCTCGCCACGATCGAGATACAACGCACGCAGTGCCGCAGACGCGGCGAACGCTCGAGGGTTGGCGTCCAAGGCAAGCCGATACCGCTCCATCGCCCCTTCGACGTCGTCGCGCTCCTGCAAAAGCTTGGCCGCGCGAATGTATTGCTCTGCTTTTTCATTGGGACTCGAAGCCTTTTCCGCAAGCGCTTCGATCGCTTGCAACGCTGCTTGGGAATCGCCAGACTGTTGACGAAGCGCCGCAAGGGCTTCGAGCGCCCCCGCATGACCAGGCTCGATCTCCAACGCTTGTTCGTATACCTTCATCGCTCGCGCAGGATCGCTCAGACGTTCGGCCACCACACGCGCAAGCATCAGCAACACATCGAGTCGCTTGGCTTTGTCCGTCTGTAGATTCAAGTCCCTCTCATACACGTTCGCTACATCGCTCCAGCGGTCAAGCGCGCGATAGTGATGCGCCAAGGCTTCGAGAGTGGCACTGTGGGCGGGATCGATTTCTAGAATCTTCTCCAAGGATTGTGCCGCGGCCACGTGGTCGAGGAACTCTTCTGCATGCAGTTTGCTGATTCGCTCGAGATGAACGATTTTCTGTCGCGGCGTGGTTGCGATGTTGATTTTTCGCTCGATGGTGGCAAGCAATTCCTTGAAATGACGGCTTTGGGTGTGGAGTCGGTCCAGCGCGTCGAGCGCCCGTTGGTTCGTTTCGTCCTGTTGTACGGCACTTTCGAAACAACGAATGGCATTGGTCATGTCCTTGAGTTTGGTTTCGTAGACATCACCAGCACGAACCCAAATGTCGGCAGCTTGTGATCCGCTGAGACGCTCCGCTTTGTTCGTGAGGATTTTTACCAAGCTGGCGGCGTTGTCTTCCTTTTCGTAAATGCCAAGCAAAGCTTCGGTGGCTCTGTCGTGAGAAGGATCTTCGGCAAGGACTTGCTCATACAATTCCTTGGCTTTCGCTGGTTCTCCAAGACGGGTTTCGAGCAACTCCGCCGCATCGAGGCGAAACTCGCGCGAGCGGGCAGGGGTGCTTGCGGCTTCCGCACGACGCATCAACACTTGGCCCAGTTCCATGTATTGCTGATTGGCCTTGAACAAGGCCGCCATTCCCTCGAGCGCGCCATCGTTGACTGGATCGGTGGCGATGACGGCCTGGTAACAAGGAAGGGCCGCGTCATACCGACCGAGCCGCTTTCCATACCAATGGCCGAGACGAAGGAATAGTAAGTTCTTGTTTTCTATAGGGATATCGGTTTGGGTGCTCTCCGCTAGGATCGCCATCGCCTCGCCGAGTACGTTGACATCCGAGCCCGCGATTCTTTCGATCGCATCCGCGAATTCAACGTGTTTGGGCGATTCGACGAAAGCTTGGGCATAGGCCACGACCGCCTGCGAAGCGTCTTCGAGTTCAGAAGCGTACAATCGGCCGATCTCCGCCATGGCCGTCGCCTTCTCCTCGGAGTCGGCCGCACGCTCGATCCGAGCTAATAGCATCTCCACCACTTCCTCGGTCTTGCCAAGTTGGCGACGAACCTCCTCGAGCGCTGCGTCGGCGATTTCGTCGGCGGGATCCAATTCGCTGATCCATACATAGAGCTTTTCCGCCTCCGGCAAATCCTTGAGCTTGGATTCGTACAAGCGCGCCGAGCGGAACAGCAGACTCTTTCGAAGCTCAACTCCGTCACTATCGGTTGTCTCGATTTGATCCGCTGCCATGACCAAGGCTTGTGCGATTTTGGCGACATCCCCGCCACGTTCCGCTGCCTCGTCAAGGGCTGCAATCGCCGCTTCGTCATCAGGAGAAATGACCAGGGCATCAATGCGTTCGCTAAGCTCTTCGTCCGATATCTTGTTGGTAGAATCATCCTGCGTCGCGACTCTGCCCAACATCTCGAAACGCTCGAGTACCGCCCGCGCGTCTTTGGGGCGAAGACTTGGTTCACGAGCCAACAGGCTCATAATGAAATCAGAAACCTCCTTGGCTACCCAACCGCGCGGGGCTGCCTGGATCGGCGGTTCTGGATCCTGCGTCCAGGTGGCAATCGCATATTCGAGGGCGGAACCAGCAGAGAATAAGGGCTTACCCGTCAGGATTTCGTACATGACCGCGCCGAAAGAATAAACGTCGGACCTTTCGTCCGCGCCAACTCCCCGTAGCTGCTCGGGCGATACCGATCGGGCATGAGACAATACGACACACACATCATCACTCGACGACGAGGAGCGAAGCAGCCGTAAACGATCGAACGCGGGATCGAGCAATACGAGTTTCTGCTTACCCGGTTCGGAGCCTCGCGCTACCAGAATGTTGGAAAGCTTGATGTTCCCATGCACCAACCGTTGGTCGTGAAGCGCCACAAGCACGTCGAGCAACTTCTGAAGCAAAGAACGCGCTTCGTTGATGTGCATCGGCCCGCTTCTCGCCGTCCGAGACGCAAGACTTTGGCCGTCGATATAGTCGTAAGCAACGAAATCGAGCCCCTCGTCATTGCCCAACGTCATCGCCGTCGGCAAACCCTCATGGGAAACGCGAGAGAACAAACGGGTGGCCGCCGCGAACCTCGCAAAAGAACCGCGATCTCGCCCCATCAAGGGATGCAACACTTTGAGAGTCAGTTCCCGGTCGTCACGTTTCACGAGATATACCGACCCCGAGGGACCTGAACCGACCTTTCGACGAACCACGAAAGGACCGAACGAAGAACCGGCCGGAAGTTCGTGCTCGGCCACGAGACTGGAAGAGACTTTCTGTAAGGCTTTCCTGTCAACGGTAGGCCGGAGCGTGATCAACGAATCCAAAAGCGCTTCCACTCGCTCGGTCACGACACAACGGTCTACCAAGGCTTTTGCGAACAAAGCTTTGGAGGCAGTATGACCAACCTCGTCGGGAGATATGCCGAGAACGTCTCGCGATACATCCATCAACTCTTCGAGGTCAAACAAACGCTCGAGTTCACTGCGCAGAGTATCCTTATCCATTGTCCTGCTCTTCGCATGGTTATCCGCCACGCGCGTCGGGTAGGGAAGCGCAACCAGGGTGGCGAATCCTATCGGAAATCGGGGCGGTTTGAACGCCTCTTGCGCGAAAAAAAGCAAGATCAGACGTTTTGGAGCTTGAACCGCTTCCTTGGCTCTGTCCGCCGTTTCATGGCATGGTTAGCCGGTGGTTAACCTGTCGCAGTTTCTCGAACGTGGCCTGCCCATCCTTATCCTAAGCGTCGCTGCCGTCGGTGCTCCCGCTCTCATGCTCTCTCAAGAAGGGCTCCCGCGATTACGTGCTCTGCAAGCTGAAAAAGCGCGAGTTGAAGCGGAGAACGCGGAGTTATCGGAAAAAATCCGTCAATTACGCGTGGAAGTCGAGATGCTGAAACGAGATCCCAGGGCCGTAGAACGAATCGCCCGCGATGGTCTCGACTTGGTACGAAATACCGAAGAGGTTTTTCTGTTCCCGTCTCGACCGTGACAGGCGCCGCAGGCAAGACTATCGTCAACCCCGTGCCCTATGAGCTTGCACGCCGACTGCTCGCTTCCCACGGCATGACCGAACAACAGGCTCATGCCGCGCTCGCGATGCATGTCAAGCATTCCGTTTCGCTCGTTCGCGCGTTTCGCGACAGTGGCGTCAGCCTCGAGGCCATCGACCGCGAATGCCGTCGTTCCAACGCCCCAACCTTGCATCACATCATGCCAGCCATGGATGTGTTTTATCAACTCCCTGAGGGATTGTGCGAAGGCTTGCTCGCGGTTCCCGTTCGACGAGATCCCATGACGGGAACCATCGATGTCGCTACCCCGGATCCCTTTGGTGATCACATCCGGCAAGAGTTTGCACACCATCTGCAAGCGCCCATTCGCATCGTGTATTCGCCCTTGTTGGTGGTGGAAAACGCCTTGGAGCAAATCAAGGCGTTACGAAAAAATCGGGAACGTCCTTCCGCTTCGGATATCCCAATTCCTCTGGTTCGAAGAAGCCGTGCTCCGAAAATGGGCAACCAGCCGCGGACGAAAGACATATACAATCCGCCAGAGCCCATCGTATTGAGCCCGGGCTCGCTTCCCGCAACTCGTCTCCAAACCTCCGATTGGCAAGACAATAGGATCGATCCCCCCACCGTCGAATCATTTCATATCGCCATTCCTCCGTCGGCGGCGCTGCCGACGATCGAGGGTGTATCAGCGCCTTTCCAGCTCGAAGAGTCGGTGGCGCAAATCGAGGCCGTCCTTGAGGAATTACAACAGGCAGCCACGAGAGATCAGGTGGTTCGAGCCGCGCTTCGTGCGATGGAGGCCGTGGCGCATCGCGTGGGAATTTTCGCGGTGCGAAATGACGTTTTTTCAGGTTGGGCTTGCACACCATCGTTTGCTTCGGTCGATGCTTTAAAAACCATTCGAGTCGATCGCCATCGAGATACGGTGTTGTCTCATGCCGCCCTGCATGGATGGTATTTCGGAACGGTCCCGACCGATGCGGCTCATCAATGGCTTGCCGATATCGCTCCTCCAGCAGGATCGGAGATTGCGATCGTTGCGGTTCGGATCTTGGGACGCGCCGCCATGCTCATCGTTGCGATGGAATTGTTCGACTCGCTCATGGCAACACGAACGGCGGAACAAGTGGCTCATGCCACCTCTTCCGCGTTGCTTCGTGTTCTTCGTTCGGAAAAATGGAAAGACAGGTGAGGTATGAAGGAAAGCGCAAAGCAGTACGAAAACGCTCTCAAATCCTGGGAAGAAGGTCCTTTGGCCAAAGCCAAAGCCAAGGCTCGCCCTCGACCGGAACCAGGCCTTCTCGCTCGCTCTTATGACCCACCCGATCTATTCGGCCCCGATGATTTGGAAGCCATCGGTTTCGATCCTTTGCGAGATCTGGGAATGCCCGGTGAGCCTCCTTATACCCGAGGCGTTCAACCCAATATGTACCGGGGTCGTTATTGGACCATGCGACAATACGCTGGATTCGGGACCGCCAAGGAATCCAACGAACGGTATCGATATCTGCTCGCACAAGGACAAACCGGACTCAGCGTGGCTTTCGATCTGCCTACCCAAATGGGCATCGATTCGGACTCCCCTCGTGCTGCTGGAGAGGTCGGACGCGTCGGCGTCGCCATCGACTCCATCGAAGACATGCGCGTGTTGCTCGATGGCGTCCCCCAAGACCGCGTCTCCACATCGATGACCATCAACTCCACCGCTGCCGTGCTGCTCTGCCTTTATATCGCTGTCGCCGAGGAGAAAGGCATCGCAAGAAATGTCCTCCGAGGCACGATCCAGAACGATATCCTCAAAGAGTACATCGCGCGCGGGACGTACGTATATCCTCCTCGACCATCGCTGCGATTGATTTCGGATATTTTTGCGTTTTGTGGGGCCGAAGTACCCAAATGGAATACGATTTCGATCAGTGGTTACCACATGCGAGAAGCAGGTTGCGATGCCGCTCAGGAGATCGCTTTCACTCTCGCAAACGGACTAGAATATGTGAAAACCGCTGTTTCCGCTGGGCTCGATGTCAATGCCTTCGGAGAACAACTCAGCTTTTTCTTCAATGGGCACAATAATTTCTTGGAGGAAATCGCAAAATTCCGTGCAGCCCGACGTTTATGGTCCACGTATATGAAGGAACGATTCGGGGCTACCTCCCCGCGTGCCCGCGCGCTGCGATTTCATTGTCAAACAGCGGGGGCAACCCTGACCGCACAACAACCGCACAACAATGCCGTGCGCGTGGCGATTCAAGCTCTCGCCGCTGTGCTTGGAGGTTGCCAATCCCTGCACACCAATAGCTTCGATGAAGCCCTTGGCCTGCCCACCCAACAGAGTGCCACCATCGCCTTGCGAACACAGCAGATCATCGCTCATGAAACTGGCGTTGCCGATTTCGTCGATGCCCTGGCCGGAAGTTACGCCGTGGAATCGCTCACACATACGATAGAAAGAGAAGCCAAAGCATATATTGAACGAATCGACGAGCTGGGAGGAGCGGTCGCGGCCATCGAACAAGGGTATATCCAGCGAGAAATCCAAAGCTCCGCCTATCAATACCAACTCGATATCGAACAGAAACGAAGGATCATCGTAGGCCAAAACGATTTCATCAGCGATACGGAAGCGGTTCCCATCCTCAAAGTCGATCCCAAAGAAGAACAAGCACAAGCCCAACGACTTCGAGCGTTTCGAGCGCGACGCGACGAAACCCAATGGGCCGCGTCGCTTCAACGCATCGATACGGTCGCACGAGGAAGCGACAACTTGGTGCCCCCCATTCTGGAAGCGGTGAAAGTAGGCGCCACGGTTGGGGAAATCAGCGATGCCCTTCGTGGCGTATGGGGCGAATTCACCGAAGTGCTGACGATCTAAAACACGCGCTCCGCGATCGTAATCACATCACCCGATTGAAGCGGTATATCCGGACTTCTCCCCTCCGTGATGGAACGCAACGAAACCCGCAGCGTCCGACGCTCTCCGTTGGTCGTTCGTGTGAGACGAACATTGTCGGAATCCGCGATGGGACTCGGACCGCCCGCTTTCGAAATCGCCTGGACCAACGTGAAACCGGGAACCAAGGGGAAGGTTCCCGGAGACTTGACCTGACCAAGGATGTTCACGAACTTCGAACGGTATTCTTTCATGTTCACCATCACCGATGGATCGGAAAGAATGCCCTGCGCTTGGAGTTGTTCTCGAACCAGATCGACAACCTGCTGAGGCTCGAGACCTACCACCCGTTGACGATGAATATAAGGGAAGTCCACCGTACCGTCGGGAGAGACAGTATAGGCGGTGGGGATTTTGTCTTCCCCGACGATGAATAGCTCGAAGGTATCCCCCGGTCCTATGGTTGTGCTTTCCACGGGAGGCGGGAGATTGACTCGATTGGTCATGGGCGCGGCGCATGAACTGACGAAAAGCGCGCACAATCCAAACGACACGAGCCTTCGTGCAGAATTGATTTCGGCTACATGAACCACCGAGCACCCACAAACACTTGCAAACGATCATTACTGAGATCGTCTTCGATCGTTGATCCCGCGGCCGTCAGCAGCGAAACGCTATCGTTTTTGTCATAGGTTACGGTTGCATTGATGCCGACGGTTGGCAAAACGCGATATTCGGTATGGAAGGAAGCATCGTAGCGTGTTTCATGAAAAGCCCCCGAACGCTGTGTGCCATCGGCGAAGTATAAGTTGGGGAAACCAACTCGGGAAAGGCCTCCTTCCCCTTCGATGACTACGCGTTGAACAATGAAAGCAGATGCTCGAAGATAGCCGCGATCGCGTCCATAAAAGCTTCCAAAGTAGCTGTTTTCGAAGTCTCGCACATATCCCAAGGCCACCGACGATAGGGTATAAGCGGCTTCTGCTTGTCCGCTTCCATCGGTGGGCGCAAGCGTGGGGTAGAAAGTAAGTTGCGCTTGGCCGATGACGCTATCGAAGTTTTCCACAGGAACCGACCCGGTCCGATGGAAACTGGCTCCCCAGCCGACCATCGCAAGCAAAGCTAACCGATCGGTCATGAGCCCGTTGAAGCCAACTCTCGCTCGCAACGGATTGGACCCCAGCAAGTAACTGTTCGCATCGACGTGAGGGTAGCGAACGAACGCAGTATTGGCATCGAATAGCAACGCGGTTCGTGGCAAAAACTTCCAGCGACCCCGCGTGAAAATCTTATGCGTCGCGTTGTTCAACGAATCGAATTGGTCTTCTTCGAAAAGGACGGCACCGTATTCATAGCCCAACCGCCAATCGAACATGCCACCCCCAGGTTTCCAAATGAACTCCCCTCCTCCGCGCAGATTGATTCGGTTGTACGCGGACGAGGTATCGGATAAGTTCGATGGTTGGATCGTTCGAATGATGTCACCGAAAAGGCGCCCCCCAAAACGACCTTCCGGATTGAACGTCACATCCGCATTCGTGTTCACGCCGACATTTCTGAAATCAGACACATCATCGCTGGTATTACCGGCCGGGATGTATTCGTTGTACGCCGCGGAAACGCCCGCTTGAACCCGAACTTTCTGTGGCGTTTTCTCCCGAGTTTCATTCGTCAGCGAAAGCGAAGGCGTAAAGCGCAGGCGCCATACTTCCGCGACGTTCTCGTTGGGCGCGCGATTGAACATATTCGAGTCGTAGCCGAACTCGCCAGCGATCCCAGGGTGGAGAACGAAGTTTCCGACCTCGTAGCCAATTCCCTGACCGTAGCCTTTATCGGCCAACCACGGTTGGTTCTGGGCAGAAGCCACACCGGTGACGGTCAAGCATAAACAACCGATAAGAACAGCCGCACAATGTATTGGCCTCATCATTTGCCTCTGCGGCGGGGGTTACCCCTAACCACCTGTCACGGATTGGACCAAGCTACAGCACGCAACTCACACAACTTGGCGGAATCATTATGATAGGGCTTGAAGGATACTCGGAAGGATCCTCCGGCAAGGTTGGATCCACATCCACCGTCACTTGCGAATCGCCCACGAATCCCGCTTCCACGCCAATACACTGATTGGCCTCGGCCGACAACTGCGCCATACGCTCTTTGAGGACGGTCAAAAGAGTAAACGCGTGTTTCGCAAGTTCCTTATCTTGGGCCCGGACAGCCCCCTGCAACGATTCAGAACGCTCCCCCGCATTTTTTCGCGTCACTTCCATTTGTGAAAGCTTGTCTTCAAGGCACAACACCTTGACGATATCCCGCTCTTCCCTTGCTTTGCCGAGCATTTTGCTGACCACGACCAAGTCCGCATCCATCGCCCGCAGGATACTTTTGGCTTCCTTCGCCATCTCGTCCATGCTGAGTTGCGGCTCGCGGGGGCTTTCGACCGATGGGCTCGCGGGTTGGGCGGGTGCCGTTGCTTCTTGGGCCTGAGCAGCTCCGAATACCCCACCAGCGGCAAGAGCTAATATCCAACTAAATTTGAAGAATCTCTGCAGTCGCATCAATGCCCTCCCGGGTGGAGACAGACTATAAGAAACAGCGTTTCAGGTGTCAACACAAGACCGATAAAAGCGAATTTCAGGCTCGCGGTATGCCTTTCGACGATACGGTTGGATGCGGCAACGGGGCGCACCGTTCAGCCGATGGCGCGGATCGCTCCGAAGAAATCTATTTTTGCTGAACCAAGGTGACGGGGATGTTGATGGTGGCCGCTCCGCCTTCAGGAGGATCGAATTGGGCGGAACGAACTCTAGCGGCAATGCAATTGGCCACATCAGCGGAGATGCTGCCGCTTGGCGTTGCCGTCACGGACTGCACTTCCCCCCCAGGACCGATTCTCGCCGAAACGTTGACCCTGCCGGACATTTCGGGATTTGAACTCAAGCCCTGCATATAGCAGCGACGGAATCCCGCTGACATTCTGGCCACCACGGCTTGTGCGTTGCCTACCGAGCCGCCGGCCACCGCCGCGCTGGCACCCACCACGGGCTTGGGTCCCTCCACCTTCGTCGTCGTTCCCGCCGTGGCCGGACCACCTCCCCCGGTTTGCCCAATGCTTGCGAGACCTCCTCCTCCCGTGGCCCCCGGTCGAATGGCACCACCGCCGCCTCCTCCAATGTTCAAGCCTGATCCGCCGGAAGAGCCAATTCCCGCTCCCGAAGCGGCCGCGGCCTCCAGCGCTCCCGTAGGAACTTCCCCGCTTCCCAATACTCCCGCCGTAGCCGTTCCTCCCCCCGTGAGCGCTCCCAAGGTAGCCATTTCAAGCTGATCCAACTCTTTGGAAAGACCCGCGAATTCGGCGGTGTTCCTTTTTGCTGGATTCCCCCCGGCGCGTTTTCAATGGGACGCGCTCCGGAGGATACGTACGGCCTGATCAGCGAGGAACCCCGCCATGATGTGACACTAACACGAGGGTTTTGGATGGGGAAATATGAGGTCACCCAAGCCCAATGGCTTGCGGTGATGGGCGGGTGGCCCGGCGTGGAACCGTCAGCACTGCGCGGACTGGGGGACAGGTATCCGGCTTACTATGTTTCGTTGGACGACATTCGCGGCCCCCAAGGGTACCTGGAGCGTCTCAATCAAGCCAACCCCGGAATCGGCTTCCGGCTGCCTTCGGAGGCGGAATGGGAATATGCGTACCGCGCCGGTACCACAACACGCTTTTATTGGGGAGAGGACCCCGACGCCGGGAAGATCGGGGAGTACGCCTGGTACCAGGGCAATTTCTCCTCCAAATCGGCCATGGAAGCAGGCTTGAAACGTCCGAATGCCTGGGGACTTCACGATATGGC
>MWCO01000004.1 GCA_002070115.1 Deltaproteobacteria bacterium ADurb.Bin207 | reverse complement strand
GATATGATATCCGGCCCCCTTGCCTCGCTCTGCCATCAGTCCTTGATGGTAGGACTGGGCGGCGTGCCCCAAACGCAGGAAAGCCTGCTCTAAAAGCCGTCGGCTCGGGGTGATGCGCTTGAATTGCTCTTCATGCTCCGGCAGCACATGCCGTCCACCTGGCTGGAAACGACGGTCGTGCTGGGCCACAAGCTGGTTGTCGACGAAAACCTCCAACCTGTTATCGTACAGATGAATCTTAGCGTTTTTACCGACAAACTTGGGACTAACGCTATAACGGTTCTTGTCGATGAGCACGCAAAAGTCCCGGTTGATCTTGCGCTCGAGCTGCTGGTAGGTTTGGGCGCGACTGCTCGGTAAAGGAAGCATCAGGGGCCGTTCGCGTATCAGCCGGTCGATGGGGCTTTCATGGGTTGTTCGATGGATTCGAACGTTGGCGACTTCGCGGCACCACCAGCGCGCATGGCGCTGCAAATCGTCGAAGTCGTCAAAGCAGAATCGACGCCGCCTCAGGCAATTGTTTTCCACATAGTCGAAGTGTCTTTCCACCGAAGCATGTTGATTGGGTTTGCCCGGGGCGATGAGCCGAATCTCGAATCCGCACTGCTTGGCATAATGCTCGAATCGAGGATTGAGCCATATCTTGCCCGACCCCTGATGCCGTCCCACTGTGGTCATGTTGTCGTAGGTCATCAGCGGCGCAATGGCTTGGATGTCCTCGAATGCTTCCTCGTGTAAGGCAAGCAGCGTGTCCAATTGCTCATCGAGGGCAAAGCGAAGGAAAATGTACCGCGACCACGGAAGTACCATCGAAAAGGCATGCACGACACAATCCTGCCCGGCAAGCTTGACCCGGTATGGTGACCAATCCACTTGTGCTTCGACGCCTGGGGTATGCTCCACCACGGTCGTGGGCTTGCGCTTGGGCGAAGCTCGCAGCTCACTGGCGTAGTTGTACACGGTGGTCTTTCCACCGGTGTAACCAAGCGAACGAAGCTCCTCTAACGCCAGCACGACCGTCAATTGCTCGTCGATAAGCAGCCGATGCAACACAGGAATAAAAGGCTCGAGCTTGCTGCGGCGCGGCCGGGTCACTTGCACGGCCTGTCTGCCCAACGGTTGGCCCCGAAGCACTTTGCGCACAGTCTTCGGACTCATCTTGAGCTTGCGTGATACCCCCTTGATGCTTCGTTCCGTCTCGTAACACACAAGAACGCGCCGACGCCGTCTGTCATCGTTGCTCAACTTGGTTTTTACGGCGGGGATTGTAGGCCGCTCCATTGACGCACTTGCCCCAGTGCCCACAGGCAATCGCGTTGGGTCTTTTCCCTCAGTTGTTCCAGTAACTTCGCTCCCTGCTCGCCCATAACCCCCGACGATTGCTTGGTCTGACGCCCGATGCGCAGGGCCGCCTGCCGCATCACCATCAGCATCTCGTAGACCTTGGTGCCGGTCGGTCCCAAGCGGGGATCGGTGTTGCTTTTGCCCGCTCGGGACAACTGCAACGCCTCGCGAGGCTGCTCCATCACGTATCTTTTCGCTTGCATATCCGGCGCCCGTCGCCACAACTCCAGCAATCTCTTCGTGTCTTGGCTCCCAAGGCCTTCGTGTTGGCTTATCGCCATCAACTCCTCCTGGTTGCGCGCTGGCAACAGCGACAACTTCCTCAGGGTCCCCGGATCCAATGGGTCGATCACCCCCTGTTGCACGAGCCGGACACTGAGCGCCTTGTACATCGATAACCTTCGACTCACCCAGCTCTTGTGCCTGTCCAATAGGGCGCCCACGTCCACCTGGCTCAACCCTTCCTGCTCGCACAACTCCTGTACCAATCGGCATTCC
The DNA here is from genome assembly GCA_002070115.1 of Deltaproteobacteria bacterium ADurb.Bin207. Lineage (GTDB taxonomy): Bacteria > Myxococcota_A > Polyangia > Polyangiales > Polyangiaceae > MWCO01. Next base: position 162,836 of record MWCO01000004.1, on the reverse strand, counting down.
TCTATCAGCAAAAGCCCCCGCTTGTGATTGCGAAGGTACATCTGCGCCTTCATCTGCACCGGGGTCAGGACCAACACCTCGACCGTCACCTGGGCCATGCCCAACTGCACAGCCGCCGCCTGCCTGGCAAACCCATCGATCAACACCAACTGTCCTTCGTGCTCGGCCACCACAAGGGCGCTGAGCTGACCGTTGGTGCGCATCGATGTCACCTTCGCCTGCACGGCCGAGCTGCGCACTTGCCGAAGACGTCGAAGTACCAAACTCAAGCTGTTTGGATCCACTTGCCGAAGATGCATCTGTGCCTCCTTGCCCCTTTTCGTACGGAATTGTGTCGCTTTGCACTACGTTGGGGGCGAGCGTTGTTTCAATTGTTTCCGTTTTATCCATGGTTTAGAGCCCTTGTCTACGCTGCTGGTTGCTGCGTGTACCGAGCAAACCACAGACCTTGCCGGTGCTCGCCCATGGGCCTTGTTGGTTTCGGACTTTGGTGTCGAAAAGCCGATGGGACTCGGAATCTGGCCGAGCTTGTCCTGGGCCAAATGGCGGACCTGGACAAGAACGGCATCCACGTTGCCCAGCACCGCACCGACGCTTGTTACTGTCGGCTCACAGCCGCCAAAGACCATCGGCATCAGCGTGACCACCACCGCCAAGCCCCGGCTCACCGCTCGATGCCGACGCTGCATCCAGGCCACAGCGGAGCGGGGCTCGATTGGGTCGGCGTTTTTGGATAGCTGCCTGAGCTGCTCAGCTTGTTTTTCCAACGAACCGTCGGTCTTTGCTCGCTCCAGCCCTTGCGCAGCCTGCTGAGCTTGCTTCAGGGTCCCCGGCATCCGGGCTGCGAAAAAGTCCGGCAAAAGGCTGAATGTCGTGCGGGATTCAGGGCAGTAGTACCGAGCGATCTCGCACTCGACCGGAACGAGCCTGGTGTATGTGCCCCAACGCTGCAGCGAACAGCCCCCTTCGGGATGCATTGGACACGACAACAAAGTTGCCGATTTCCACCCCTGCTGTGCTACATATTGCTCGAGGGTTTGATTGCACTTGAAAAGTAGTTGCACCCTCCACGGCCCGCGTCGGTGCTAGCGACGGCGGGCCACTTCCTATCCGTCTTCCTGGTCGCCACCATGGCGGACCTGCTCTCATTATTAATCCAAGCTGGGTTGTGGAAAAAATTTCTGTCGACGGGTCCCGACCACACGGTCCCCTTGCCTTTGGATTGAGGGGTCCGTTGGGGGGTGGATCTGAAGCTCGACGAGGGAACTGCCCCTCTAGCCGTCAGTCGCGTCAAAGCCTCATCATCAAAGCATGGTGTGACCCTTGAAGCAGACTTATGCGAGATCCGTTGGCCTGAAGGGGTAGCCTCGGAAATCCGCTTTCTCCCGCAGCGGTGGCTCTTGGTCGATCTGACCGGCTCGCCGGAGGAACTGGCCCAACTCCCATCGCACCATCGGGAGGAGCGAGTGGACGACAAGCTTCGTTGGCTCTTGACCGGAGAGGAACTCGACGGCGCCTTCGAGGACCTCCTTCGCGCGACTTCAACGTTTCTGCTGAGGACCGGGGCTCCCTACCGGTAAGACGCCTGAAGCTGGGGGTAGAGCCCTGGCAGCAATCCCCTGATATCCCGAATTGTGAGAAAGCAGCGAGAAAGGGAGACCTACTTTTTCCCCAGGCGGTCATCCGATCTGTGACTGGGGTCTGCGGCTATGAAGTCGGTGATGGACAACAGACCGCTATCGTTCGAAAGATGGCGGACGTTTCTGCAGTGCAGAACGTGAAGGCCGCGGTGTTCGCAACACGCGCTCTTGAAGCGGCGTCGTGGTAGGGGCTTGGTATCGCTTATGGTGGGAGGAACCGAGATTCGCGGGCAAGATCGCGGTGAGCATCGGTCGGCACGCCCACGAAGGTTCAGCTTTCGTGGGAGAACAAGGCGCGCCAAAAACTGCGGTTGGCTCTCGCGATATGGCTGATGGAAATTTTCTTCGGGCAAGCCATTTCGCATTCCGCATGGTTGGTGCAGTTGCCAAAACCGAGTTCGTCCATCTTGGCAATCATGGCTCGCGTGCGACGAACGGTTTCGACTTTGCCTTGGGGAAGGACGTCGAGATGAGAGACCTTGGCGCTGACGAATAGCATGGCGGAACCATTGGGGCAGGCGGCGACACAGGCTCCGCAACCGATGCATTGCGCCGCGTCCATGGCCGTATCCTGGGCATTGGGACTGATGGGGATGGCGTTGGCGTCGGGAGCGCCGCCCACGTTGACCGAGACATATCCGCCGGCATGGAGGATTTTGTCGAAGGGGGAACGGTCCACCATCAGGTCTTTGAGAACGGGAAAAACACGAGAACGCCAGGGTTCCACGATGATGGTGTCGCCGTTTTTGAAGTGGCGCATGTGTACCTGGCAAAGCGTGGTGCCCTCAAAACCGCCGTGGGCTTTGCCGTTGACCATGGTGCCGCAGCATCCGCAAATGCCTTCGCGGCAATCATGCTCGAACGTAATGGGTTCTTTGCCCTGCCGAATCAGGTCTTCGTTGACGAAGTCGAGCATCTCGAGAAAAGACATGTCCGGAGACACATCTTTTGCCTGATAGTCTTCGAACTTCCCAGGGGCGTTGGGACCAGCCTGACGCCAAACTCGAAGCGTGAGTTCCATCTATTTATAGCTCCTCTGCGTCAGTGGAACGCGCTCAAAGGTCAGAGGTTCGATATGCCGCGTCGGAGATTGATCGTCACCGATATGCTCCCAGGCGGCGACATGGCAGAAGTTATCGTCGTCGCGTAAGGCTTCCCCTTCCTCCGTTTGATGTTCTTCGCGGAAGTGACCGCCACACGATTCTTTGCGTTCGAGCGCATCGCGAACGAGAAGTTCAGCGAATTCCAGGTAGTCCGCGACTCGGTTGGCGCGTTCGAGCGTCTGATTCAGGTCTTTGGCATCTCCCGGAACGATCACGTTTTCCCAAAATTCCTCGCGGATTTTTGGAATTTTCGAAAGGGCTTCTTTCAATCCCTGTTCGTTGCGGGCCATGCCGCATTTTTCCCACAGAAGCAGTCCCAATTCCTTGTGGAAATCCGCCGGAGTACGCTTGCCTTTGGCCGTCATGAGTTTATTGACTCGCTTCTCCGCAGTGTCTTGAGCCTGCTTGAAAGCATCATCCGTGTCGTTGACCTTCGGCAGTTTCGTGCTCCCAAGATAGCCACCCAAGGTGTAGGGAATGACGAAGTAGCCGTCCGCCAAGCCTTGCATCAGAGCGCTGGCGCCGAGACGATTGGCTCCGTGGTCGGAAAAGTTCGCTTCCCCAAGAACGAATAGGCCGGGGATGGTGCTCATCAAGTCGTAGTCGACCCACAATCCTCCCATCGTGTAATGAAGGGCGGGATAGATCATCATGGGCGTGGTATACGGATCCTCTCCCGTGATTCTTTCGTACATCTCGAAGAGGTTTCCGTATTTTTTTTCGATGGCCTCGCGGCCCACCCTCTCGATGGCATCCTTGAAGTCGAGGTAAACGGCCACGCCCGTCGACCCAACACCATGCCCAGCGTCGACTCGCTCTTTGGCCGCGCGAGAGGCAACGTCGCGAGGCACGAGGTTGCCGAAACTCGGATAACGACGCTCGAGGTAATAATCCCTTTCGGATTCGTCGATATCGTTGGGAGTGCGCTTGTCGCCTTTCTTTTTCGAAGTCCAGACTCTTCCATCATTGCGAAGACTTTCGCTCATCAAGGTGAGTTTGGACTGCTTGTCGCCGTGGACCGGAATGCAGGTCGGATGAATTTGCGTGTAGCAAGGGTTGGCGAAAAAGGCGCCGCGTTTGTGACAGCGCCACGCGGCGCTCACATTGGAATTGATCGCGTTGGTGGACAGGAAAAACACGTTCGCATAACCGCCGGTGGCGAGAATGACCGCGTCGGCAACGTGTCGTTCGTATTCTCCGGTCAACAGGTTACGCACCAGGATGCCTCGGGCGTGGCCCTGCACGACGATAAGATCGAGCATTTCTCGGCGGGTGAACATTGTTACGCCGCCAAGGTGGATTTGTCGGTTCAGGGAGGCGTAGGCGCCGAGCAAAAGCTGCTGTCCGGTCTGGCCGCGGGCGTAGAACGTACGAGAAACCTGCGCGCCTCCGAAGGAGCGATTGGCAAGGGTTCCGCCATAATCCCGCGCGAAGGGGATTCCTTGCGCCACACAATGGTCGATAATGAGGTTGCTGACGGTGGCGAGCCGATAGACATTGGCCTCCCTGGCGCGGTAATCGCCCCCTTTGACCGTGTCATAAAAGAGCCGATAGATGCTATCGCCATCGTTTTGGTAGTTTTTGGCGGCGTTGATGCCACCTTGGGCAGCGATCGAATGAGCCCGTCGTGGGCTATCGTGGATTCCGAAGCATTTGACCTTGTAGCCGAGTTCCGCGAGGGTGGCCGCGGCGGAGGCGCCGGCGAGTCCCGTGCCCACCACGATCACCTCGAATTTTCGCTTGTTCGCGGGATTGACCAGCTTGAGTTCGAATTGGTGGCGCTCCCACTTCTGCTCGAGAGGACCACCGGGGATTTTGGCATCGAGTTGCGTCATGTCGAATCTCTCCTGTGGCCTACTTCAACAAGTCGGGGACGTTGAAAACCATAAACGCAAGCAGTGAAAATCCTGCTCCAAATACGAATGCCAACAGAACGGCCGTGTCTCGAAGGTATCCACTGCGTGACGGCGCCGCTCCGAGCGTTTGAAACGCGCTCCAAAATCCATGGCTCACGTGCAACGCCAAAATAAGCATCGTCACGACGTAATACCCGGCCCAAATGGGGTCCGACAACTGCTCGGCAACCAGTTTGGAAAGCGCAGGCGCTTCCTCTGTCAACTTGTGGGGAAACGTGAACTGCGCCAGGTGAATCCCCACGAACACGAGAATCCACGGCCCGGTCAACCACATCGTTCGTGACCCGATTGTCCGGCCGCCCTCGGACTTTTTCATCGCATAGCGCTGTCCCCGCGCTTGAAGATTGCGCACCACCAGCGTGATGCCCACCAGTACGTGGACCAAGGCCATCGTAACCATTCCCGCTTCCGCAACCCAAACGAGCGGCCCAAGAGCCTCGAGTTTGGCCGCGTACCCATCCAGCGCCTCTGCCCCAGATAGGATCGTGAAGTTGCCCGCCAAATGCGCGACCAGGAATCCGATGAACCCCAATCCCGATAGGGCCATCAACTCCTTTTTCCCAATCGACGACAGTACCATGTCGAGCCGACGAACCATTCCGCTCTCCTCGAGGCGATATGCCCCGTGCCGATGAAGTGAGCGGAACCTACCAGAACGCTTGTGGCTTGCAAGAGAGCACCCTACGGGACCCGGGGCCAGATGCTCGCGCATGTACGTTTTTTTCGTTCAAGATATTTGTTTTCGCACCCATTTTCTCCGGGCCGGGCGCGACAGGCAATGCGCCTCCGCAGTGGAAAAAATAGAGACGTTTTCCTTAGTTCGCGAAGGACTCTCTGACCTGGCGACAGATATCACCTATAGTCAAGCCGTGGGGTCGCACGGCTCACCCATTTGTGCATGAGCCATGCGACTCGGCTCCGATCACGGCAAGGTAGATCATCCGCCGCTCCGTACCTGAGGCAAGAACTCGCCGTCAGTGGGGACGTTATGCTTCTTGTGCCCAACGTGGAAAAGGCCGGACATCCACGTGCCACCGCCCAAACCGCTAGAGCGCGTTAGGTACCACCATCTTGCTTGGGTTCTTTTTCGGGGGCTGTGCATTTTCCGTCTTCACAAATGCGATCCCCTTTGCAATCCAAATCCGTCTTGCATCCGGAACGTTCCGAAGCACCGTTGGGATCCGTAGCGCCAGCCGGTTCCGTACATGTTCCGTTGTTACAAACTTGCTCTCCTTGGCAATCGTAGTCTCTCGTGCAATTCGGCCCGGATGGTGTCCCTGCCACCGCGGCTGGCGCATCTTCTGTCCACATCAAGCAGCCGGCTTCCAAGGCACCTCCTTTTGAAGAAACCGCACCCGATGCATCCCGTATGACAATGGCGTCACAACCTATTTCTGCCGCGCGTTTGATGAATTTTGCCTTCAATTGACTGGCCGCCGCGTCGCTTTTGGGGCGCGATTGGCCGGCTGTCAGTACACCCACTTCAAGATTGGGTCGATTGGGAGCTTGGCCGTCAAATATTTCGACACTCGATTGCGCACGCCTCTCCATCGGGCGGGGGGATGGTTGTCGCGGTTCCCAGCGTACCTTGGAAGGGGTGCAACCCACGAACCATAGCAGCCCCACCGAAAAGCCAATTCCCAGCATTCGCTTCATGTTCATTGAGTAGCCTCTATGCAATTGAAAATGGAGACAGAGCAATACCGCTGGTATGGTAGGATACCCAAGCCTGGATGGGCGGTAAACAACGGCCTGTTTCGTGTTGGTCCAGCTTGTCATCGACAGCCCCCCTGCATGACAACCTCCACCATCGTGGCTGCTTTCGGAACCTCCTTGGGCAGAACCCTCGATCCCCTTGGCTCGACGATGGTTTGGTCTTCGATGCGAGTTTTCCGAAGATCGGAGTGCGTTGCCATTCTACCGCGGCGCAGGTCGTTCCCGATGATGCCGATACCCCCAGGCCGACGCTCGTTCCGTCTGTTTGTCTGATAATGATGTAGTGAACGTTTTCTAACAACAGTCTGAGGTCTTTGGATACGTGCGCGAAAGTCAATTCGCTGTTTCCGTCGTTACCGAGGAGACCGTCTGAACCATCCACATCCGTCACCCGTTCGGAAGCGTGGAAACGACAGTTGGGGCTCTCTCTGCCAGCCGCTTCGATGCATCTCCCACGGCAGCAAATTGGTTCTCGTTGGCCGTCGAGCCATGCCGTGCATCGTGGATTGAAATGAGCTGGTGCCGCCTCGACCGTCGCATTGGCTATCTCCATCGGGCAGGCGGTTTGTACGGCACCACGGATGGATGAAAAGGTGTCCGAGTATGGATACCTGTCAACCACCGGTCGGATCCGCGGGGTTGTGGATTTGCCGTCAACGGCCCGACTGAACGATGGCCTCCACTTCTTCGGCTGTTTTCGGAACTTCCTTGGTCAGAACCTCCGGATCGCCTTGCGTGACGACGACGTCGTCTTCGATGCGTATTCCCCGAACGTCGGCGTACTTGGCCAACACATCGCGACGCAAGTCGTTTCCTACGGCGGCGGTGTACGCGGGACTCGCCAGGATGGCTGGCACTTGATAGAAACCAGGCTCGATGGTGACAGCCATACGCGGTTCGAGATCCCGGTCGAGCCGCAGGTAGCAGTCTCCAAAGGCTTTGGAACGCGTTCTTCCCGCAGCATATCCCGCGCGATCCCCCAGGTCTTCCATGTCGTGGACGTCGAGCCCTAACAGGTGGCCGATTCCATGGGGAAAGAAGATCGCCGCGGCACCCCGTTCGAGCAGACCATCGACCTCGCCGCGAAAAATCCCAAGGTCCCGGACCCCCTGCACCATGACGCGTTTGGCCGTCTCATGAATGTCACGATACCGAACCCCTATGCGAACTCGCTCGATGGCTTTGCATTGTGCCGCGAGAACGACATCGTAAATCGCCCGCTGGGTGGGAGAAAACGTTCCGGACACGGGCCATACCCGCGTGATATCCCCCGCCCACCCTTCGGGAGTCTCCCCTCCGACATCGGCGAGAACCAGGTCCCCGTCCGCCAAGGCATTGTCATGGCGGATATTGTGCAGCACCTCGCCGTTTTTGCTCACGATGGGGCCAAACGAGTCTTCGTGGCCCGCGGTGCGCAATACGCCCATCATCGCGCCGAAAATTTCCGTTTCCGAGCGAGCCGTCCGGGTGGCGCGCATACCCGCCAAGTGAGCTTGCGCCGTGACGCTGGCGGCCCACCGAAGCTGTTCGAGTGCCGCATCGTCATGACGCAACCGCAACGCGATCATCGCATCCGCCAAGGCAGCGTCCGGCGCTCCATCCTTTAGGCTGGCACCGGAACCTGGTTGTATTTGTCGTCCCAGGCACCGGGAAAGAAGCTCACAGGAAGCGGCGTCTTGCGTGGGGAGAGTCGCGATCGAGTTGCGTTGTGCTTCGATGGCGGACTCGAGTTCGGACAGGTCCCGCACCTGGTCCATTCCAAGTGTTTCTCGTAAGGAGTCGAACGATGGTTTGGGGCCATCCCAAAGGTCGGCCCCTGGTTCCTCGGGTTCGATAAAAAGCGTTGATTTCCCATCACTTAGCCATAGTACGGCGGACGGTAGGGCGGCTCCCACCAGATAGAGGAAGTGGCTGCTGGCTCGAAACGGATAGCCGTTCGCGGGATAGTTGCGGGCCCGAAGCGCACCGGCGGCAAGCAAGGCTGGCGTGCGGATCGTTGCATGCAAAGCGTTTCGACGTGCCACGAACGTGGAGACGGGGGTCTTGAAAGCGCGCATGAGCGCCAGTGTAATGAGCCTGGCGGGTGAGACACAACGAAAGAGTGGAAGAGCAACGGGAAGCTGGCGGATCGTGTTACCTGGCCACCTCACGAGCGAAATACTTGGCCGTCAGTTCTTCACCCGTGGCCGCTCGAACGAATTGGGGCCATTTCATCCGCATGCCGGGTTTGAAGACTTTGTTCGTCAAAAACTCACCGAACTCCTTGCGACCATTGAACGAAAGGGTGGAGGTTGGGCCTTCGTGTCGTGCGAAGGTGGCGAGCGAGGCTCGCAACTGCGACGCGAAAAGTTCTCCGAGCATGTAGTTGTGGTAATAGACGGGAGCGATGGTGAAATGCGGTTTCGAGGCCCAATCCGCGGCGTGACGGTGGGGGGGGCGACGCAACGACTGGTACTTTTCGACGATATCCCACCAGAGTTGGTTGAGGTCTTGGTCGGGGTTTTCGTACAAGGCTTTTTCGAAGTGCAGCATCACCAGGGTCCAGCGTGTGAAGATGAGCTGCTCGCGTCTGCGCTGTTCGAGGATATCTGCTTCCGCGGCTTTGACTTTCTTTTTGTCCGCTCCCACGTAGTGGGTCATCCACGTGGGGTTTTTGGCGAGAGCGCCGAACATCATGGCGATCGCCTCGGTGGTGAAAATATGGGCCGCTTCTCTCAAGTTGTAAGGGAGTTCGTGGTCGAGCAGCCGGTAGTACACGGCGTGTCCTTGCTCGTGAAGCATCGTATCCATCCATTCGGCTTTCGGCTTGATATTCAATAAGGTGCGAACGTCTCCCTCGCGATCGATGGCGATACAAAACGCATGTTGGTCTTTGCCGTCTCGTTCGTACAAATCACTTTTGTCGAGAACGGGAGTGATATCGATACCGATATCGCTGTAGAACTGCTTGGCGATGGCGACGATATCTTCCTTTTTTTTGCCTTGGTAGAAGTCATCGAGGTCCACGTTCGACGAGGGGGGGGCGTCTTGAAAAAACGGGTTATCGTAATGCCAAGGCATCATTTCCTCGGGACGGACATGGAGCTTTTGGGCCAGCTCTTCATCGAGCTTGGTTTTCATGGCGGCAAAGGGGGCGTTGGTGAGATTTTCTAGTTCTTGAAAGAGGGTCATCAGACGTTCGGGGTCGTGTTCTTGCAGGCGCACTTGCATGTCCCAGTAGTTGGCGTAGCCGAGTTTCGTAGCGGCTTCGTTTCGGATTTTGGCAAGGGCAATGATCTGGGGTCCGACTCGTTCGCCGACTTGTTTGAGTCCCTCCCAAATGGCTTGGCGTTTTTTCGAATCTTTCTGCTTGGCAAGCATGTCGAGCAATTCATTGTTCGAGTATTTTTTGCCCTCGAGTTGTGCGCGAAAGGTGTTGAAAGTTTTTTCGATTTCGCTGCTGGCATTCACCATTTTTTCGAGCAGTTCGGGCGGAAGCTGATTGCCTTTGAAGGCGAGTTCGGCGATTTCGAGCGATCGTACGGTAAGGGGTTCAAGTTCGGATTTTCGTTCGAGTAACGAGACGATCTGCCGGTAACGGTCGGCACTCGAGTGCAATTTTTTGAGTTCCAACTCGGCCCGCGCGGCTGCGTCGAAGTCCTCTTTTTTCCCTGAGTTGGCCGCGGTCCAATACGCCAAGGCTTGTGCCTTTTCGAGTTTCGCCAGTTCGAGAAGATAGGTGTTCAACAAGGCATTCGCTTCCTGTTTTGCATGGGTTGCGCCCACCGAACCGGACGGGACCGAAGATGCCGAGGTCACGGTTTGGCTGGGAGAGGGTTTGGAGGGGTTGCAAGCACCTAGGGCAGCAGCGAGGCTCATGAAAGCGGCGGAATGGGAAGCATACCGATAGAACCGATTCATCGTTGGCTCCTGATTCAATGTCATGACGGGCGTGAAGGCTGGTCGGCCATGTCGAGCAAGTGTTTTGTACGCTTCTCGAGCGGAGCCGGGCAAGTCAGCGATGAGCAAGGATCAAAATGATCCCGAAATACCGGCAGAATTCAATCCGAGCCAGGGTCGAACCGACGAGGATGTATCCGAGGATCCGCTTTGCGAAGGGGCGAAAAGCAAAAGCGCGGCACCGCCGACGATCGCTACCCCACCGGCGACAAATGAAATGGTGGACATCTGTTTGTTCGAGGATGCCTCGTCGTCGATATCGCTGATGCGATTGCGCTCTTCTACGGTACAAACGCGCGGATTGCATTTATCGAAGAGGGAATCTCCCTCTTCAAGACGGTCCGCGTGTTGTTTGTTGAAGTAAAACCCCAAGGCGATGCCCGCGACTCCGATTCCCAGAGCGCCGTAGCCCAGATACGGATAGACAGTCGTTTGGTTCGCCGATGTCGACACGGGGGCGACGGGTTCGGTGGGCGAAGGCGATGGTGGGGGTTCGGCTTCGAGTTCGAGATTGACGGTCTTACGTTCTTTTTCCGCGATCGTGATCTTCACGGACCGAGCCCGGAATTGACCTGAGGTTGCGCGAAAAAGGTAGGTGCCAGGCTCGACCCGTTGGGCAACACCAATCGCTTCGGCGGCGATCGGTTTGTCATTCATCGTCACCTGGACGGTTTCGTCGGCATGCCCCGAGATTTCGATGGTGATACGAGGGATGAGCGCTTCCAGCGTTTCCAACTCATTTTCCGCGTCTTTGCGGGCTTGCACGAAAGCAGGGGGAGCCTCCGCAGCAAGGGGTTCCTGTACAATCTCGGAATACAGTTCCCTGGCTTTCAGCCATTGGCCGAGTTTTGCGTAGGCGCGAGCGATGTACAGCGTATGGGTAGGGGCGCGGATGATTTGGTTGGCTTGCTCGAACTGCTCGATGGCGTGGGGGAAATCGCCCGATTCGAAGGCTTGCAACCCTTCGTTGGCGGCGGTTCGTGCGGCCTTGCGCTGCGCATCGGTGAGTTGTCCCTCCGCCAAAGAAGCGGAAGCGACCATGGCCAACAGTAGCGATCCTGTGAGAATGGAACGTTTCAATACGGCGAATTGCATCCTGCTCGCATGGTAGCAGGCTCTTACGCCGCTTCCTATTTTGAATCCAGGAAAGAGGCGAAGACAGGGGTCTAACGGCAGCCGTTGGCTTGCGGCCACGCAACGCGAGTGATACAAGCGATCGAGGATATGGTGCTGCGATGACCGTGCGTATCGGTCAGCTTCTCGACGGGAAATACCGTGTGGTTCGCGTGCTCGGAAAAGGGGGCATGGGAGCCGTGTATGAGGGGGAAAACACCCTGATTTCTCGTCGCGTGGCCATCAAGGTATTGCTGCCGGAACTGCTGAAAAAACGCGATGTTGCGACGCGTTTTGAACTCGAGGCGCAAGCGGCGGGACGAATTCAGAACGATCATATCAATGAGGTTCTCGACCTCGGCACGCTGGAAGATGGTGCCCGGTTCATCGTGTTGGAATTCCTCGAAGGAGAAACCCTCAAAGAACGAGTCAAACGTGTCGGTCGCCTAACCCCGATGCAAGCTGTCCATATCGTTCGTCAGGTGCTCGTCGGGTTGTCCGCCGCCCATCGGGCCGGGATCGTTCACCGTGATTTGAAGCCAGGGAACGTATTCATTCTTTGGGAAAAACTCGGGCAGCGGGACTTCGTGAAAATCATCGACTTTGGTGTCTCCAAGTTCTTGATGAGTCAAGAAAGCCAAGTCTTGGATGAATCCCACGCCAATGCCGTGCTCGGCACACCGCACTATATGGCGCCGGAACAGCTCCGACGAAGTGGAACGGTCGATGCCCGGGCAGACTTGTACTCCGTCGGTATCATCCTTTACAAAGCCGTCACGGGACACGTCCCTTATCATGCGCAGTCGGTAAAAGAACTGTTGGTCAAGCTTACGACCACCGCTCCCACCCCCGCCACTCGTTGGGTTGCGGGAATTGATGCTGGTTTTTTGCGCATATTGGACAAAGCGACCCAGCGGGATGTCGAACGTCGCTTTCAATCCGCGGATGAATTCCTTGCCGAACTCGAGCAATGGCGTTTGGAAATGGCTGCCAATGAGCTGCCGTACTTCACCGAAGACGGCCTCATGTCCACCATGCACAACGTGTCGCTCAAACGGGGAAGTTCGGAAGTCTCCGTGCCGCCCGTCCATTTATCCTCTTCCAGCGTCGATTCGATTTCTATTCACGAGCTTCCCGATGTCTCTTTGCCCGCCAAACCCGCAACCATGGCGGAACAACCAGCCCATGCGGTTCAGCCACAGCCCATCATGCCAGCGCAACCCGTCGCTCGCTCGTCGTGGATGGGAAAAGGCGTGGCAGTGCTGCTTGTCGTGACCGCGATGGGTGGGGTTGGTGTTGGCGCCTGGTATCTGTCGAGAACTTTTCGTCCGCCCCCGACATCCAGCAAACCCGCGGAATTGAGTGTATCGGCTGACTCGAAGGCTTCTGCCAACGCAGCCGATACCGTGCCGGTGGCCTCCGCGACACAAGATGTCTCGGCCTCTCCGACATCCACCCCTCATTCCGATGAACCTTCCATTGCCGTGACAGAACTTCCTACGGAACCCACGCCGTCTACCGGTTCGAATATGCGTTCGAACTCCACGAGCCCGCAACCCAATCTCCCCCCTCGATCCGTTCCCTCACGGGATAAGGAAAATAATAAGCCAAAGGGAAAGGAAGAAGGACCGTCGGAATGGGGCTATTGAATCCGGACGTTTTTCCATTCTGAAACCGTGAGTGCTCAACGAGTTCCCAAACGAACCTTTTGCCACTCTCGACTTGTTCGCCATCACAAGTTTCGACAAGGTGCATCGGCCTTGTTCCGGCTATCCACAACCGACGGCCGCAAGCCGACTTTGGTGATGCATAATCCGCTGTTCCATTCGATGCGAAGCGCTCAGGACTCACCTTGGATGAACCGCTGTCGAGAGGACGTACGATGAGTTCTGATGCCAAAAAAAGCCGAGGTATCGGCACGATGGGTGCTGCGGCCGTTCTCACCGCGGTCTTGCTTTCCATCGTGCAAGTCAAGGTGACACGACCGATGTTGCTCGCGGAACGTTTCCTTGCCGGAGCCGGTTGGGTGGAGATCGCCCTTCTTTCGGCGTATGCGGGATGGATGACGTCCCGCGTGCTCGACGTTCGGAAATCCGCGCTGTGGCGTCGACGGCTTTGGGGGTTGTTTTCGCTCGTGTTTTTTCTTCAACTGGCTATTGGGCTGGCGGGAATCGAGAGGTTTTTAATGACCGGGGCGCTGCATATCCCCGTGCCAGCCATGATCGTTGCGGGACCGGTGTATCGCGGTTCGGGCTTGTTCATGCCCATCTTGTTTACCATCACGGTTGTGATCGTCGGACCTGCCTGGTGTAGTTACCTCTGCTATATCGGGGCTTGGGATAGCGGCTTGGCCCATCTTCGAAAACGCCCGATGGCGTTGCCGAAATGGCGACGATGGTCACGGGTGGCTATCCTTGCGCTGGTGGTTTGCGTAGCCCTCGTGCTGCGTTGGGTTGGCCTACACGGTACGATTGCCGCTGGATTCGGTATTGTATTCGGGTTCGTGGGCGTAGCCATCATGGTGATGTGGTCGCGAAAAACCGGCAGCATGACCCATTGTTTGTCGTATTGCCCGATGGGTTGGATCGCGACGGTCATGGGAAAGCTATCGCCGTTTCGGGTTCGTATTGCCATCGGCTGCGATCATTGTGGTGCTTGCACTCACTTCTGTCGTTACGATGCTCTATCGATGGATGACATCCGAAAACGGCGCCCTGGCTGGTCCTGCACGTTGTGTGGCGACTGCTTTCGCGCCTGCCACGGAAAATTCCTAGAATATCGCGTCTTTGGGTTGCGGGGAGATAGGGCGCGGTCGGTGTTCATCGTTGTTGTCGTGGCTTTGCATGCCACGTTTTTGGGTGTTGCGCGGATTTGACGACCGCCGCACACTTCCGAGTCATGCTTCCGCGTTTTGATCGACCTGTGGATTGTCGATGCCTTGGGGCGTTGGGGAGCATGTGTATCGTGGTGGCCTGCACCAATTCCGGGGGTGGTTCGGGACCGGCGAATTCGCCTGCGGAGGCCCCATCGACTTTCCCTTCGCCCGTGACCTCCACGGTCATGTCTTCGCGGCTGCCATCCGAGCCTTTCGATGGAGTCGAAAGCTGCAAAGACGCGCAAGCCGACACCGCCTCCGACGAGTCCATCGCCTCGTCGAGCGACGAGGAGACATGGACCGACAATCATAGGAGTGTTGATTCCTGTGAAGATTACCGGGTGGCGCGATGGGCGGAGGTGTACGAAGACCCTCATGGCCCCAAACGCGTCTTTGGTTACGATGGTTATTTATTTCGACGCGTGGCGATTCGCCGGACGATCGGGGGTGAGCAAAGGACGCATTGTGTTCGCGTGTATCATCCCCGGGAGCGTTCCCGGGAAGGGAAAAAAGTTCGTGTTTCCGAATGGATAGGCCCTTCTTGGTACCGGTTGATCGAAAACTCGTTGAATCGATTGCCTTGGCATCATCTTCAGGTCGTGCATGCGTTCGTGATCGATGATCGTCCGATTTTGCATGGGGTAGCATCGTTTAGTCGCGAGGACCCTTCGCATGATGCTCGTGATGGGCATACGATATGGTTGAACAAGCGGTTATTTTTGGAACCGAATGGGTGGGGGCCCGGAAACTACGGAAAGTACTGGGCATATCGGGTGAATCGAGATGGGCAGCGCGCGCATGGTCAGGTGCCGGAGCATGACTTATTCAGTCCGGTGCTGCTTCACGAGGTTGGGCATCTGGTCAACTACTCGGTAGTCAACGGCTCGGCGGCGGATCCATCGTGTCCGCCTTGTGCCTATATGTGTGGGGATCATAAGAACTGTGCGGAGTTGAAGCCTGCGCAGCGGGAAGCCTTTTGCGTGACGTCGTATTGCACGGGGTTTGGGTATGCCTCCGGAACCGAGAATTTCGCGGAGATGTACCGGTGGTTTTACCAGGGGCGAGAGACGCGCGAACTGTTGGAGCAGCATTTCGAGCCATGCCATCGGTTGCTCGAATCATCGAATGGGGCATGGAAAGCGCCGTGGGACAACGGGATGGGGGAGATATCCTCGTATCGCAAGACCCTGTGGGACAGTTGTGACGGCACGGCTTGTCGGGCGTGGTGAGAGGCTTTCCCTGGCTCGATCACGGCTTCCCCTTGCATTTGGCACGGTGGATGACCAAATGGAGGCTCGATTCTGGAAGGAGATCCGATGGCATTGAACGATTCGATCCCGACGGTGGATGAGCGCAACTTCGAGGAAGAAGTGCTGTTATGCGAGTTGCCGGTGATGGTGGACTTCATGGCGACGTGGTGTGGGCCGTGCAAGACCATGGCTCCCGAGTTCGAGGCGTTGGCTCGGGAATTGGAGGGCAAGGCGAAATTGGTCAAGGTCGATATCGACCGTTCACCGGCACTTGCGGGTCAACTCAGAATACAGTCGGTGCCGACCACGATGGTGTTCGCGGGGGGGCGATTGGTGAACGGCAAGGTGGGAGCGATGCGAAAAGCGCAGCTCATGCAACTCATCGAGCCTTTTCTTCCGCGCGCGCAAGGGGCCCTTTCCCCTGTCGAAGCGGCTCAACTCCTGCAACAAGGGCAGATCGTCCTCGTGGATACGCGGGAGGCTCCTGTGTATGCTCGCGCGCATCTTCCTGGCGCGGTCAACATGCCGCTCGAAGAGATCCGAGGGCGACTGGCGGAACTGCACATGCTAGCGGGCGTGCCCGTGTTGTATTGTCGTGGCGGCGATAAATCCAAAGCGCTAGCCGAGGAGCTGGCCAACGACGGGATCGGGGTTGGGTTCCTCGAAGGAGGGGTGCTTGGTTGGGAAGCCGAAGGGCTTCCGGTGGACCGTCCAGACTGAGGTTCAACCTTTTGCTTCGGCCTTGCCGAAACATTTTTTGGTAGGCTTGGATCGTGCGCTCCGTTGTGTCTCGTCCGTTGTCGCCACGTGCCATGGCTCAGGCATTTGCCCTTCTTACCGTGTTGGGCTTGCTGACCTGTCATTTTCACCAAGCCTGGGCACAGCGCAAAACATTGAGCGGAACATGGTCTGCGACGGCCATGACGGAGCGATTCAACGTCGGCGAATGGGGACCGAAGTGCGGTCCTCGTCCGGGAGGCCAAGGCGCTCCGGGCGGTACGGTTACCATCACGCAACAGGGTAATGAACTGGACATTCGAGGCGCGGGACGCTCCTACAGTACGACCAACTGTTGGGAACAGGCGCCGGGGCTTCAACGGGTATCGCATTCCGCCTCCGCCCGAGGATGGTCCAATCGATGTGCGACGGCGGCCAATGATCCTCGACAAGCCACGGTCGTTACAACGATTTCCGCAACGGATGACGCGATCCATTTCGACGAAACCGGCTCGTACCAATTCATGCTCGAAGGCCAAGCATGTACTGCCTCGGTACGTCGTACACGCTCGTTTCGCCTGATACAGCGACAAGGGGAAGCTGCTGTGGGCGCGACGCCTCCGGCGGCTTCATCCGTTGCTTCTGCGCCGCCCACGACTTCTGCTACCCCACCTGCGGTTGCGAAAACGGTCGACGATGGAATCAAAAACTGCGCCTCGCCTGGTGAGCCCGCCCGTCTCGAAGTGCGTCCGGCGCGCAAGCTGCTTCGAGCAGGCGATTCCTTTTCTTTTTCCGCAAGGGTGGTCGATGAACAAGGATGCCCCGCTTCCGTCGTACCCACGTGGCGTGTGGTGCAAGGAACCGCCAAACTCTCCGTCTCCTCCACCGGAAAAGTAACGGCAGAGGAAAACTCACCGGAGGGAACCGCTGATATCCAGGTCAGTGTGGGCGGCAAAAGCGTTCGGGTTTCCGTCGAAGTCGCTTCGCGAGAACGCTACGAATCGTTGTTGGAAATTCGTGGGCTCAACGAATTGGGAGAAACCGATGAAGTAGCGACCGCGATGATTGCCACGACGAGCTTGGGAAGTGGAACTGCCGTGGCGGAAGATACGGCGAAGAAGCGAAAGACGATTTTCGCGGTGGTCGTAGGGGGGGGCGCCTTGTTGGTCGTGCTGGTCGGTTTGTTCTTTTTGCGAAGGGGAACTCGAAACCGGCGCGTTGAAAGCGACGAGCCAATGGCGCCACGGGTCGTGCCGAAAGTGCCGCTATCCGAACGCATGGTCGTTGGCGCTCCACCAGAAGCCAGGTCGAGACAACGGCATGAGGTATTCGAAGTAGACCGTGCGGTTCAAGACAAACCACCGCCGGTTGTGTGCCCCTTGTGTAAACAAGAGTATCCCGCGGGAAGTCTGTTTTGCCCAAACGATGGAACGCGGTTGGTCAAGGTTGCCGCGATCAGCGGGGCCCCGAAGGCAGCCACGGGAATTTGTCCAACGTGCGAACGCGCTTTTCCCTTGGAGCAAAAAAACTGCCCACAACATCAACAACCTTTGATACCAGCTCCGTTGTTCAACGCTTCAAGCTTGAAGCGTGCGGGTGTCGAGGTGAAGCAAGGCAAAGTCTGCCCGACCTGCGGCTCCCGTTACGGAGTGGAAGCCACTTTTTGCGGGAAAGACGGCACGGCTTTGATGCTCGTCAACTCCTGATACGCAACCCACCACGACGTCGCTGACAGCGTGATTGTCGAACTGGGGGGTCGTCCATGGGCGGACGGGGGAGAGCATCAAGGGCGGCCAAATGGTGTGGGGTTCGATAAGAGGCGATTGCGTGGGACGGTCTATTCGAGCCATAGCGGTCATGACGACCACACGCCGAGGGCTTGAGATTTAAAATAATAAAATCAAATAGTTATAGAGGGTTGATGTTGTTGTTCCATTCTCTTCGACGCCTCGATTCGCGCCCCGGCCATCTTGAAATGCTCGTTTGGCTTGAAGGATTGGAAAAGAAACCGGCGAGCGGTGGAAGGGCATACGGTTTACCAGTCCTTGGAGTTGATGTTGGGAAAGGGGGCGATGGCTGGGGGTGATGGGGGAGAATTGGCGCAGTGGTGTTTCAACCATCGGTGGGGCGCATTGTGTTTGGGGACATCCTACGGCGTGCTGTTTCCGCGAGGCGATAGGTAGCGAATAAGGTGGCCATGAGGGCGATCATAGGGGTGAGGGTTTCGCGGATATGGCCTTGGGCGATGGCATGTCCGATTTGTGTGCCCCACGACGATTGGGTTGCATCGAGTCCGACGAAGGCCATCGCGGATTCAATGCCTGTCAGAACGCCGACATTGATGAATGTCATGCTGATCAGGGCTGGAGCGTTGGATGGCAACAAGTGATTGAAGAGCAGACGAGCGGGTCCGGCGCCGAGGGCGTAGGTTGCCAAGTATGATTCGGAGGAGCGAAAGCGAAGGCTTTGTGTGCGAACGTAGCAAACGGTTTCGGGGATGCGGACGGCCATCAAGGCGATAATCGATATGGGCAGGGCGTAGTCGGATTGTATGGTCAGAGATCGGAGCAGGGCAACGAGGATGATACTGGGGAATCCTCCGAGGATTTCGAGCAGCCAGGTGATGAGGCGTGCATGGGTGCGAGTGATGAGTGTCGAGACGATACCCAGAGGGATTCCGAGGATGGTTGCCAACGATGCGGCGGGGAGGACTACGACGGTCCAGGATCGTGCTCCATGGGACAGTAGGTCCCACGGGCCTCGAAGTTCATCGGGAGCGGTCAAGGCCATGAGCCATGCGATGACCAGCAGCGTCAACGCCAATCCTACATCGAGCCGATTTGCGGTTTTCGCTCGATTCATGGGTATTCTCCATGGACGGAGCGGTCGAGACGCGGGTCGAGCCAGTTTCCAAGCAAGGAACCCAGGAACATCATGAGGGCATGAACGGTCATGCCGATGAGTCCCATGGCCATCAGCAAGGGGATATCGCGTTCGATGACGGCATCAATCAGGTGGTGGCCGAGGCCGGGAAGACCGAGGGCTTGCTCTGCGACACATGCGGCGGATAGGGCGATGGGGAAGTCGAAAGCAAATAGGGTTACGGCAAGGGCGAGGCTGGGTTTTCCGATATGGAATAACACGATCTGGGAGCGAGGGATCCCTCTGGCGGCAGCATATTGCAAACAAGGGTTTGACAAAGAGTCGAGGGCGGCGATGCGTTGATGCCGTGCGGGTGCTACCACGAGCGTCGTGCCGATCGCTGTGATGGCGATGGCGATGGGATTGGATATGATCCAAGCAAGGATGAAGCAGATAAGGGCAACGGGGGCGGTGAGAAGTGCGAGCAACACACCAGAGCTGATTTTGTCGACAGTGCGTTCGTGGTGCAGGGCGCCCGCGAGGCTCATGGGGAAGGCGAGGGCGTAGGCGAGCCAGAGGCCGAAAAAGGCGAGAGCGAAAGTGCTGGGACCTTGGTAGCGAAAACGCGCAAAGGTGGTCATCCCATTGGCATCGACACCGAGTTGAAACGTGGAGGCCTCGAGGGCCCAGCGGCCATATTGTGTTTCGGTAAGGATGGCGAAGAGGCGTTCTGGGCCGGATAGGGGTTCATAATCGAATCGGGAGGAGAGCCACCAATCGCGCCATACGAGGATGCAGCGATTGGCTTGATGTGGGTCCATGCGAGGGTGGATACAGGCATCGCGTTGGGTGACATGGGCTGCGACGCTCAGCAATCGCACGGAGCGAGCGACGTCATCGGGGGTGTGGCAGGTGTCCAGGGCTTGCATGATGCCCTGGAGCGCGAAGGTATCGAGTTCGATGAGGGTGGTGAGTCGTGCTGGGGAGCCATGGGCTGCTTGTCGATGGACGGCGCGTCGGACAGCGGCGGGTTGGAATTCCACGGATCGTTCTTCCCAGAAGCGATTCCAGAAGGCGATGGCGTTGCTGGGAGAGGAGAAAGCGGAGGGGTCGGTGAGTCCCATGCGTTTGGCGACGGGCTCGAGGGCCATGGCGATTCTGCCTTGCGTTTGCGAATCGAGGGGCGAGGGGGAGGTATCGATGGGTTGGCGTACAGGGGGTTGTGGATGAAGAAGCGGCAGGATGTGTGGGAAAGCGGCGCCTCCCAATCGAACCAGTTCGCGCTGGGCGCCTTCATTGGGGCCTTCTGCCAACGAACGGACCGCGCGATCGGTGAGTGTTTTGATGTCCCGGGGATAGAGATTGAAAAACCGTGGCAGGGAGGGATCGGGCGTGGGGGCGACGAGGGTAAGCAGCCAGAAAAACAGGAAAGAGGCGAGCAACAGTGCGGGAACGAACCATACGCTTCGTCGGAGGGCGTTGCGCAGCATCGAGAACAGAACTCCGTCCTATTGTCGGTGGACGAAGTAGTAGGCAGCGAACGCCAGCCCTCCGAAAACAGCGATGACCAGAGCGGCGAGCACCCACAGGGGCGTGTTTTCGATGGGAAGAACCACCTCATCGTCGAGGTTTTTGGGCGAGGCGTTGAAGTTATTGGAAGACGATGCTCGCGGTTGGCTAGGATCGATGAACCGGTCTTTGACCTCGGAGCCGATCATCGGTTCATCAAGCTCTTTGACAGCTCCCCGTCGTCCGGGCATGGCACGCTCGGAAGTCGAATTTTCAGGGAGCACGTAGTTGGTATACTCCAGCCGAGGATCGTCATCGGCCGGCTCCGGCAGGCCTTCTCCCTCGAAGCGAGCCAAGACGACGGTGATGTTGTCATGGCCGCCAGCGTCGTTGGCTTTTTCGATCAGCGTTTGGCAAGCTTCGGTGATATCGGGGTGATCGAGCATCGTTTGTCGGATGTCGTCGTACCGAACCATGCTGCTGAGCCCGTCGGAGCACATGAGCAGAACATCGCCTTGCCGCAGGGGGACGAAGGTGAGGTCGACTTGAACGGTGTCTGCGGTGCCGAGGGCTTGGAGGATGATATTGTTGTGTTCGAAGTTTTCGGCTTCTTCTTCGGTGAGCTGGCCGGCTTTGATGAGTTGATTGACGAGGGATTGGTCGCTGGTGACTTGGACGAGATGCTGATTTCGTAAGATGTAGGCTCGACTATCCCCGACTTGTCCGAGGAAAAGAAAGGAGTCGAGCATGACGGCGACGGTGGCGGTGGTGCCCATGCCTCGATGGTGTCGGTCGAGTTTGGCTTCGCTGTAGATGCGAAGGCCGGCGGTTTCGATGGCGCGCACCATTCGTCTGGCGAGTTCGTCGTGATCGGTGGGGGGGGCCCCTTCGGCGAGTTTTTCATAGATGATGCTGACGGCGAGGGCGCTGGCGACCTCTCCGGCGGCGGCTCCGCCCATGCCGTCGCAGACGGCCAACAAGGAGCCGTGGGGACCGACGACATGCAGATGGTTTTGGTCTTCGGTGCCGCACGTTTTTTCGGTGAGGTTAGCGATGATATAGCTGTCCTCGTTGTGCTCGCGGATGCGTCCGACATCGGTACGACCGAAGACATGGAAACGGATGTCTCCAGGCTGGGATGGAGAAGCCTCAGTCATTTGACCTTCGAGTTCAGTCACCCTTATGCGAGCTCCACGCGGAACAAGTGCTGCCCCACGCGGATGGAATCGCCATCCTGCAGGGCGCAATCACCGCGAATCGCGACGAACGAGCCGTTCGACGAGTTCAAATCTTCGAGTGTGAAGGTGCCAGAAGAGCTGGACCGTCGAATGACAGCGTGTCTTCTGGATAAGTAAGGATCGTCTGTAAACACGATATCACCTGACTCTCGACCCAGAACGGTCTCGAGTCGGTGTAGATGGTACACGTCTCTGGCGACTCCCTCCACCGTTCGTTGCACAAGTCGGGCACAACGAGCGAGTGCTGGGGAACCGAACACGAGCGTTCCATGCTGTACGGCAGGCCCGAGGTCGAGTTCCGCATCCATGGCGGTTTCAAACTTTAGCACTTCCACCCCGAGTAAGAGCAAGTCTCCGTGCTGGAGCGGGTGAGGGGAGCGGAGTCGGACGAATACGCCGTTGGTCGAGTTCAAGTCGCGAACGAACCACGAGCCGTTCACGCGAAGCAGTCGGGCATGTCTCGGGGACATATAGTGATCTTCGGATAGGACGATGGCCCCTTCGGAGCGTCCGATGTCGACTTGGTCGCCGACCAATGGGAAGCTAGGGCCTTCTCGTCCATCGCTTCCCACGACGACGAGGCGGCCAGCGGGGATGGTCGAAGAGCCGGAAAAGGGAATGTATTGGCCGGTTTTGGTTCCGGCGGGTTGATCGGCCAGCAGCGGATGGGGTTGTGCCAGGCCTTGGGAAGTAGAGGGGCGCGTTCGCGAGCGGTCGGTCGATTCGGCGCGCATGTTCGGCGCGCCTGGGGGAGGAGTTGGTGGGGCAACCGCGGCTCGCGCGGATTCCGAAATGTTGTTTTGTTGTTGAAAAACGTAGTCTTGCGCACCAGCCGACGGTGAGTTTAGCGCGGGAGAAGGTTCGGCAACTTGTTGTGGGGGGCCTTCTTGAAAGGATGGGTTGGGTAAAGGAGCCCCACAATACTTGCAAAAGCGCATACCCCCATCACATATTCCTTGACAACGGTCGCAGATGATGGGCTGGGGTGACGCCGTCGGAGGATCGGGGGGGGAGACTTGGATGACGCCAGCAGGGGGAATCGGTGAGAGATTCGCGATGGGAGGGCTAGGGTGCAGCGGGGCGCCGCAGGTGACGCAGTATTTCCCTTCCGCAGGGTTGCGCGTTTGACATCGTTCACAGACGACGTGTTTTGCGGAAGATTCGCTGTTTTCGGGCGCAGGGCGAGAGATCGCGGGGGGCGCAACGGCCTGAAGCCGTCGGCCGCAATCTTGGCAGAAGATGAGGGATGTCGGATTGTCCCGTCCACAGCGGTCGCAAATCACGGTTCGAAAGGGGACCCCGCAACGTGCTCGGAGTCAAGACCCCATTTCGATCGGATGGCCTTTTTTGCCGTTTTGTATGCTTGAACCCCCGCGTGTCGTGAGGTTCTCAGCGCAAGCGCATCCCGTGGCTTCCTAACGGCTCCCGCGCCTCGAGGGTGAGGGCAAGTCCCCAGAAATGGGCAACTCCAGTGTCACGATGTTGTCCGGCGCGATCCGTCCACTCGAAAAACAACATCGGTCGATAGGTTGCGGCCAGTCCGACGATGGTCGTTCTCGAAAGCTGCACTTCAAAGCCCGCACCGCCGAACGACGCGAGCCCCCAGGCTTCCGCATGCCATTCGTTACCAAAGGCAAGACCCCCAAGCCCCGCCGTGAGGTATGGCTCGGTTCGCAGGCCGAAGTTGAGCAGGTAACGCATCTCTCCACCGAGTTGTTGCAACACCCCCAGACGCATCAACCCTTGCGTATCCAATTTCGCGAGAGAATAGGCTCCACCGATGTACCAGGGACCTCGGGAACGATAGCCGGCGCGGGCTACCAAACCGGCTCCGGAGCCGAGAATGCACGGGACACGGGCATGGCTTGGGCAGACAGGACCTGGATTCAAGCTAAACTGTACGTGAAGGGCCGTGCCGAATTGTAAATAGTCGACATTCAAGGGCGGAGGCTGCACCGGGCCGGCCGGTGGATGCTTCGGAGCCGGTGGTTGGGGTTGCGGTGGCTGTTGGCCAAGTGCTGAACTCACGGCGAGTGTCGCACTTATCGCCACATAGCCCAGGACCGCAACGTTCGAGCGTTTCCGAATCATCGGTTCTCCTCACCTGGAAACGTCCATTGTTTTATCATCAGAAAACAATTCCTAGCGCAGTCTTCTTGACGCCTTGGCGTTGTATCGCATAAAGCCCCTCAAGCTCTGGCTCTGGAGGCAAGACCGAATGGAGATCTACCTCGATAAACGCGCCGTGCGACAGATTCGTCTTTCTGCCGAGGATGCGACCGAAGAGGGTGACACCGAAACCCTGCGTGAAGACATTTTCGAATCCTTTTCGGAAGAACAGATCGAAGATATCGAACGCCTGCTCGACAACGGCGACTTTTTTGAATTCCTCACGGACATGCTCGAGGAGTGGGGCGGCGATGACGTCGACGAACTCTTCGAGATTCTCGAAACGAGTCTTGGTGAACTCAACATCGACCTGAAATACGCCTTACCCGCGGAAGATGATGACGACGATCCGGATCCCGACGATGACGATGAGGATTTCGATCCGGATGAAGACGAAGTCGACGACGATTGAAGTCGAGCGATTATCCGTGTTGGGATAGTCGCTTTCACCACGGAAGATGCGCTCTCGACCGTAGGGGGTCAGGGAGCGATGTCTCGCGCAATATATTCCCGGCATGTTCCGGCCTGGCCAGGTGTCGGAGCCTTGTCGCATAGTAGCGTTGCGCAGTGCGCATAGCGGGATTGCGGTATGTGCTTGACGAGCAGCGAAACCGCTGCACAAGCGCCTTCGGTATCCTTCTGCTTTCTGGCCACCAAAGCCTCCGCCCACAAAGCATCGTCCCGTAGCGTCGAGGTCGGGAAAGCGTCGAATAGCTTGCGGAACTCTTTTCGCGCCACATCAGGCTCCGCCAAGGCATCGCGGTACAACACGGCAAGACGCATCTGCGCTGGCGCATAGAGCGGCCTTTCGTAACTGCCGTGGATGAGCGACTGCTCCCGGTCTTCGAGCAACGTGCGCAAGTGAGCTACCGCCTGGCGAGGACGTCCAAGCCGCTCTTCGAGTTCCGAAGCCAAATAGAGCGCGTTGTCCCTTAAACTACCAACCGGATACGGATAGTCCTTCGCACAAATGAGCAAGGTGTCCACCGCCTCCCGAAGCCGTCCCAGCCGTTCCAACCGTTTTGCTTTTTCATATAACGCCCGCTCACCCAGATCATGAGCACGATACCAATCCATGCTCGCGTCCAAATAGTCGATCACACGCAACGGGCCGATCGTTTCATCCAAGTACTGAAGATAGCGCTGAAGCGCCGCACGACTCAAACCACTAGCCGGATACCGAACGATCGCCGCGTGAAGCATCTGCCAGCCCTTCGCCGCATCGCCATGTCGTATCTCGATTTTCGCTGCTTCATGGGCTGCTCGCGCCGCTCGTAAACCGTCGGGCGAGATCGAAACCATCGCCTCGAAAACCGTCTTCGCCTCCCGATATCGTCCCGCACGAAGATACGATGACGCTTCCAAATACAATGCCTCGTCGCGATCCTTTCGACGATCCGCCTTGCCTGCCGCTTGATGGAAGTGCTCCGCAGCTTGCTCATACCGGCCCGAAGAGTACGCCCGGTGTCCCGCCGCTTTGGCCTCCAGGTAGGGCCGCGGTATCGATGGCGCGCAACCCAATAAACAACAGGCGCAGATCGCGTAGGCGATTACCTTGCTCATAATCATTCTCCGTGGAGACGTTGTAACGTTTCGATCACTTCCGCCACAATCTGTCCTCCACGCTGTGCCGTTTCCTCGACGTCGAGGTGGGTAACGAGCCGGATACGATGCGCACCGAAGACCGCGACGAGCACACCTTTGGCTCGCGCGGCGACCTCTATTTGCTCGGCGGCAATCGTGGGCGTATCCACCATGACGATGTTGGTTTGCACCGCTTCGAGATCAACCTGCGCGCCTTTTGCACTCGCCACGATCCGTGCCAGAGCCTTCGCATTGTCATGGTCTCGCACGAGTCGCTCGCGGTGTTGCTGCAATGCAAATCGCGCCGCCGCGGCAAGAAAACCCGCTTGCCGCATCCCTCCACCCAACCGCTTGCGCAACCGACGAGCCTGCTCGATCAACGCATGAGATGCGCAAAGAGCAGAGCCGACGGGTGCGCCTAATCCTTTTGAAAAACAAACACTTACGGTATCAAAGCCCGTCGCAATTCGCTTTTCCGTTACGCCGAGCGCCACCGCCGCATTCCATATCCTCGCCCCATCCATATGACACGACAGGCCATGACGACGCGACGCCTCGAGCACCGAAGCCAGTTGCTCCAACCGCCATACTCGTCCCCCCGCTCGATTATGCGTGTTCTCCACCGCAACCAATCGCGTTTGCGGATACCAATCCGCTCGTGGCTTCACCGCCGCGCTCACATGCTCCCCATCGAAACATCCGTCGTGCCCAACCGATACCGCTTGTACACCCCATAACGCGCTGGCCGCTCCCGATTCATACCACGCACAATGGGCGCCTTGCCCGACGATGATCTCATCGCCCTTGCGGGTTTGGACGCCAATGGCGAGTTGATTGCCCATGGTCCCACTCGGAACGAAAAGCGCCGCTTGTGTGCCCAATCGATCCGCGACCTCTTCTTCCAGCAATCGCACCGAAGGGTCCTCCCCGAAAACGTCGTCCCCCACGCAAGCTCGTTGCATCGCTTGACGCATCGACGGCGTCGGTTGTGTGACCGTGTCGGAACGCAAGTCGATCATCGCGCTTGGTGCTGTCGTCATGCCAGCTCTCCACCTTGCCCGCGACTCGTGATGAGCCGAGGTTTCACGAACCAAAGAGCATAGCAGCCTCTCGCCGACAGATCGCGAAAGACTGGAAATCCACCGCGTTTTTGTCGATTTTCGTAGTGCCGATCAGCCCCCTGCCGCCTACGGATGGATGTAGACGATCGTTCCTTCGCCCAGGTCCCTCGACGCATAAGCGCCATGCCATGCCGTCGGCAATGTGGGCGTCGCCCAAAAGAAGAAAAATCGCGCATCGATCGGCGATAAATTCACGCAGCCATGGCTTCGCACCTTGCCATAATCATCATGCCAATACGCGGCGTGAATCGCGTAACCATGGTGAAAATACTGCACCCAAGGCACATCCCTCAACTCAAACTCATGCCCCACATCCGTCGAGTCCATGGTCGTAGTGACATGCTTTTCGCGAATTCGAAATGTTCCTCGCGGAGTCGAATGCGACGTTTTCGGGTCCCCCAAGCCGTCTTTCCCCGTGGATACCATCGTGACATATACGGGCGTACGCCCCTCCCAGGCCACCATCGTCTGACTCACGATGCTCAAGTCGATCCACTTCTGCTGGCCTTTGGCAAACGCGGGAAGCTTGGACGGCAGTGCGGCAATGGCCGCGTCATCGGACAATACCCACGTGTCGTTGTGGAGTTGAACGAAGCGCTTTCCTTGGCGATTTCTTACTTTCCCATTGAGGTTGATGGTGGTGCGGAAAGGGATCTCCCCCACACGCTTGGTTTCGGTATCCGATAGTTCGAATACCGCGGCTCCACTGCGATTGGTCACGAAACCAAGAGGCAAACTCAGTCCTGATTTCTGTCCCAAGGCCACGCCATGCCACGTGGAACCGGTATTGGGTTTCAACTTGCTCACGGGAATGAGGCGACCATCCGCGGTAATCGCCATGCGACGCTGCTGCGCACCCTCTCCCGGCACGAACGTGCCGATAACGGCGACCCCCGTGAATCGTTTGACTCGTCCGGCGATGACCGCATATTGCGGTGCTTTATAAGCGGCAAGATGCGGTATTTTTCTTCCACCATCGAGCCACCAGGGCACCATGTCGTTGCCATCTCCACCGAATACCGTGGACAGATCCGTATGAGGCGGTTCGCTGGGTGCTGGACCGCTTGCCACACCGTTTTCATCCAACGGAATGTCGTTGGCTCCTACGTCGATGGCCTGCCAAGAATCTTTGAGCTTGTTGTAGGAGCGTAGATGCTTGTCGAGTTGGAATTCGTATTGATGCTGCTCGGCCTTGGTCGGAACGCGAAGATAGTTGGGAGCGATGGCTCGTGCGAAGGCATACCGATACGGCAAGGGTTTGCTTAAATCCGGAAGCTTACCGAGCGCACGCGCAATCGGATGCTGTAAGTAGGTGGATGCCTTGTCTCCGATGCATACATATCCCACCGGTCGAATCCGATACCAACCGTGTTCGCAACCATCGTAAGAAATTGCGGTTTTGCTTCGCGCGACCACCTCACCGACACGGAGATATCCAATTTTTTCTGAGTTCGAGGAGGGTTGGGAATAGATGACGGTGGCAAGGGAGGTGGCCACGAGTTTCGGCCCATCCTCGGGCGGCATCGGGGTTTCGATACGATCTTCGGCGGGCGCCTGGCCATCCCCCTCTTCGGCTACGGTGGCCTCTGGGTCCGGTGCGGCCTCTTCTTCTCCTCCACAAGCGAAAATCGTGGTTCCCACTACAAGCAGGGCGAGTGTCCGTAGGTTGAGCAGCGCGTGTCTCATCGGTTGGCAACCAAGCAGATATTCAGCCCAAGGGCCCAGTTTTCTGCAATTCGATCGAATCTCGGACAGCTCGAAGCGCTGGTTCATCCGTTGGCATCGTGGTATGCCCTCAGCCGTGCGGAAGCTTTCGTTTCTTGCTCTCCTCCTCACGATAGGCTGCGCTGGATCGGCGTCATCAACAGCCGGTTCCCACGCTACGCCCGCGGGCGTTTCGGATTCCTCATCCGATTCCCATCGTTCATCCGGGCCTTCCCTTCCTTCTTGCGAAGATGGATCCTGTTTTGCTTGCGGTGATACCGTGTGTTTGCGCGGGTACTACTGCGAGAAGATAGGAGCGACGAGCGGTTGTGCGTGGAATGGACCGTGTGCGAAACGGGCCAATTGCGCCTGTCTCGCGTCGGTCGCAGGTGCCGATTCGTCCTGCTCCTGTGAAGAACGGGATGGGCATGCCTTCGTCACGTGCTCGCCTTGAGGGGACCGAATACAACCGACCGCGTGAAACGATGCACTGCACGATGATGCGTGGTCAATCACCTCGCGTTCATCGTCGGACCGCAAGGGTGATCACGCGAGGAGAATCCGCATCGAAAAAAGCGCCGTGGGTGGCGGGATGCCCGCTGACTTCCACGACCTTGAAGCCTGTGTCGTGCAGAATTCGACCAATCTCGTGCAAGCTGTACAGCCGAATGGAATACTCCACCTCTTTGGACGTGCCGTCCTCGATCATGATGGTTCGTTTGACACGAAGACGGCTGGTGATCGAGTTGAACTGCGCATCGTCGATACACACACAACCATCGCCTTCGAACCAAACGAGAGAAGGAAGACGAGAGCAGATATAGTCTCGGTTTATCAGGTCGAGTAAGAACATTCCGCCTTTGCGTAGGGCGCGATGCACGCGTTGAATCACGGAAGCGTTGATTTCGTCATCGAAGAAGCCGAAGCTGGTCGCCCACGAAAAGACGCCGTCGAATACCTCTTCGAAAGCCATTTCTCTCATGTCGCCTTGCAGGAAGTTGATCTTCTGGCCGCGTTCTTGCGCTTCATCCGCGGCCATGGCCAACATGGTGAGAGATAAGTCGTAGCCCACGACGTTGAATCCGCGAGAGGCCAATTCCACGGCGTGTTGTCCGGAACCGCAACCAAGGTCCAACACCACGCCACCGTACTGGATTCCCAAGCTCTCTTCGATGAAGGACACTTCTGCTTTTACTTGCCCGGGAGTCAAGCGCGGGTAAGCACGAACGAATTCGTCGGTAAATGCCTCCTCCCATCCCGCGCGTCCTTTTCGAGGACGTTTTTCTCGTTCTTGCGGTTTGACCTTGGGAGGTGGAGGTGCCTTGGCAGGACGAATGGGTGCGGGGGGAATATCGTTGGCCGGCTCGGCGGAAGGGGCTGGCGCGGCGGGCAATGGTACCGACACCGCAACAGGGGGCGTGACACCTAGGGGTCGTTCTTCGGGAATTTCGTTGGACGTAGCGGCCGTGGGTGGTGTGGGCGAAACGGATGGGTCCGAGACTGGTGCCAACTCCTCGTCCAATTCATCAGCAGGTGCGTCTTGAGATGCGGCTGGAGTGAGTTCTTTCGAAGGTGGTGACTCCGACAACTCCTGAGAGGTCTGTGGAACGGGCAGCACGACGGCACCGGCTCGCGCCGCGGTTTTGATAGGCGGCGGAGGGGCCGAAGCGGAAGGCGACAACGGCGTGGCCATGGGTGGCGCTGGCGAGTCGGAAGGCACGCTGGGCGTCGGCACGATCATGACCGGTGGTGCCCGAACCAAGTCTTCTTCCCATTCCGGTTCCAATTCCTCGTCATTCCGCGATGATGCAACAGGCTGCGATTCGAACCCTTGCTCAGTGTCGTCGTCGAGCCGATCCTCGAGCGCAAGCTGTTGGACCTGTTTTTCAGGAGCAGGAGCCGAGGCTTCCCCCACCGCGATGATCCGCATGGCTTGCACGATCGGCGCTCGCTGTTCGGTTATCGGCGGTTTTGCTTCTTCCACCGCGGGAGTTGCAGAGGATTTAGGAATGGCGTCGTCCGGTATTTTCAGGGTAATGCGCTGCCGTGACGATCGAAGCTCCGCGGGGACATGCGGGTCGGACGTACTGTCCTGGTCGATAGTCTCGTCTGATTGTTCCAGCGCGGGTTCGTCGTCTTCGAGGGGGTCCAATTCCTCCTCGCTGGGCGTTGACAATAGTTTGTCACGGACAGCCGTTTCCTCTGGAGGAGGCGCTTGCAGATAGCTAGCCACATCGTCAGGACCCAGCGCCGCATCGAGCATGGATACGTCGGGAGGAGAGGGAACGGGTGATGGCGACGGAATCGGCGGATGTTGCTCCTCGGCATCTTGGGCCTTGCCTTGTTCGTCGTCCGTCATCCGAACCTCACAAGCGATTCTCCAACTCGTATCAATCCTAACGGTCGCTGCCAACAAGGTGCTTGCGGATCAGCCAACACGACCGCCGTGGAACCGAGGTGGAACGCTCCGACTTCGTCGCCTCGAGTGATATCGACCGGAGGAGACAAAACATGGATTCCCTCGGGTACATCTCGATAAGAGAGCATGGCCACGGAAATTCGACCCACGATGAAAGCTCCCACGAGCACCAACACAATCCAACCCATATCGGGCGTTTCAATACGAAGAACGACGCGCTTGTTTTCCACCAACAAGGCCCGCGTGCAATGATCTCCCAGCGCATTGACGGGAAATAAATCACCACAAATCCCGCGAATGAGGCTTACCTTGCCCGTCGCCGGCGCGTGAAGTCGATGATAGTCCCGAGGGGAAAGATAGACGACCGCGTATTGGCCGCCAAGCAGCGATAACGCTTCCGTCTCATCACCAATCAGACGGGCTACATCATAGGGCCGCCCTTTGACGACAATCCGGCAACCGGCCTCGATCCGACCCATCGACTGAAGCATCCCATCCGCAGGGCTCACTACCTGCCCGGGCCCATCGCTGATCGGTCGTCGTCCCGGTATCAAAGCCCGCGTAAAAAACGTGTCAAAACTCTCGTAGGGTGTGGCTCGGGGCAAAACATCCGACATGTCCACGTCGTAAATCCGTCGGTATAACCCCACGATCGAGCGGGAGACTCGCGGCGACAAGGGCCTGTCGCACACCTGTCCCATCAGACGACTTATCTGCTGACGAGGAAGTCTTCGGACGATCCGCGAAGCAAGAAAACGAGGAACGGAAACAGGCATGGTGTAGATTGCGATCCGAGCTGACTTTGCATCCTCGCAGCCCGGATAGGCAATGGTCAATATCTTGGACAACCTTGTACCATCCCGGTCGGGGGCCAAAGCCCAAGGGCTCGCTAGGATGCGGGAAAATGCCGTGTCGCTTGCCATCGATGGCGTCGTCGTGCCCAAGCAAGGCGTGCGCTTGAACAATGCCGTGGGATTGGAAGCGCTTGGGCCCGCAAACGGGCGCAGCTTCCGCCGCTTTCTTGCGGAAGAGAGAAAAATATAATTAAATCCAATAGTTGGTGAATAGCTACCAGGCTGGCTGCCTTACGTTCCGACCCCCTTAGCCTTGGTTGGCTTCCGGTTCACCCTTCACCCGTGCCAGCGCACCTGCTACGGGCTGATGCCCATGGAAATGCAAGGCCGAATCTTGGATGGCAAGTCGATCGCCGAGAAGGTGAGGAGCGAGGTGCAGCAGCAGGTGGAGGCCTTCCGCCTCACGAGCGGTCGCGCCCCGTCGTTGCATGTCGTGCTCGTGGGAGATGACCCCGCCTCTCAGGTCTACGTTCGCAACAAGAACAAGGCAGCGAAAAAAACCGGCATCGATGCGGTTACCCATGAGCTTCCGTCGGATACGCCACAAGCGCAGGTGGAAGCGGTGGTGCGTAACCTCAACGAGGATGCCGCGGTCGATGGGATCCTGGTACAGCTTCCTCTTCCGAAAGGCTTGAACGAGCAAGCGGTGCTCGACCTCATCGACCCCAAAAAAGATGTCGATGGGCTCCATGCGGTGAACGCTGGACTGCTTTCGGCAGGACGCCCTGCGCTGGTGCCTTGCACGCCCCAAGGGTGCATGCGTCTGCTTGCGGAGACGGGTGTATCGCTACAGGGGTTGGATGCGGTGGTCGTAGGACGGAGCGTGCTCGTCGGAAAGCCCATGGCTCAATTGCTCTTGCAGCAACATGCGACAGTGACCGTGGCGCATAGCAGAACCCGTGATCTCGACGCCCTATGTCGTCGGGCGGACGTGTTGGTGGCCGCGGTGGGGCGGCCGCGGATGATTCAAGGGTCTTGGGTAAAACCTGGGGCGATTGTCATCGATGTGGGAATCAATCGGTTGGGCGATGGGAGATTGGTGGGGGATGTGGATTTCGAAGGAGCGATGAGTCGGGCCCGGGCGATCACGCCCGTTCCGGGGGGGGTAGGGCCGATGACGATCGCCTATTTGTTGCAAAACACGGTTTTGGCGGCCAAGGGGCGAAGGGTGATGCCATGAGTCTTTTTCGTGACCTTTGTGCCGGGTCGTGTCAGCGTAGCGCCCGATCATGAGTCCCGTATCCGAAGCAGGTTTGACGTGTTTGCGCGAGATGCGCCGGAACCTTCGGAGCGCCAAAGGTATTGTCATGGGCTTGCTATTTCTGCTCGGGGGAGCAGCCGCAAGCTTGATTTACGCCGCGGTATCCGAGCTAACGAACCCCAACCGGCAAGGGCACGATGTGCCTGAGGAAGCCTTTCGTGACCTACGCCAAAAAGTCTGGGCCGAGGTGTGGAACGCGGACATCGGAGGTTATCTCGCCGATTCCCCATCTATTTTCGTGGCCCTGTTCAAAGGAAGCCTCTGGTTCATCCCGTTCATGACCCTGATGATCGGCTTCGAACAGGTTTGTGGGGACTTGCAGCATCGCACGATTCGATACACCGCCATTCGTGCTCGTCGTGAATCGATCGTGGCTGGAAAGTTCCTAGCTATTTGGGGCGTGGTTGCGGTTTTGTTGTTCGCGCTGCACGCGTTCGTTTGGTTCGTTACCCTCATTCGCGCGGATGCAAGTTTTTCTCAAGTGTTGGTGTGGGGTCCGCGGATGTGGGGGCTGTCAGCCATCTATACGGCGGCTTACGCGGGATTGACCATTTTGGTCAGTTCACTGACCCGGCGGCCCGTCATCAGCCTTTTTCTGGGCCTCATCTTTTTCTCGCTCTTTTGGGTGCTCGATCTCGCCGCCGACGTGGCGCGCATGGCCGAATCCGAACGCTTCTCCTGGCTTCAATACGTGGGTTACGCCATCCCCGATTATTACGAGGCCTGGCTCGTGACTCCAAAAGCTCCGCAAATGTTGGGGGCCATGGCGATCCTGCTCGCCTATGGTGTAGGCGCCACCGCATTCGCCGGCTGGGTCATCCATCGGAGGGATATTTGATGACGGAAGTGGCTCCTTCTTATGCGGTTTCCCTTCGAACCATCAGCAAAGCGTTTGGGGCCACCCAGGCGCTGAGCGGCGTTACTTTCGATGTCGTCGCGGGCGATTGTTTTGGTCTCATCGGCCCCAACGGCGCGGGAAAAACCACCGCTTTTTCGATCATCGCCGGCTATCTTCATCCCGATGAAGGCATGGCCCTCGTGCTCGATCACGATGCTCGCGCCACCGATGTGCTGAAAGCTCGTCTGGCCGTGCTGCCCCAAGATGCCATGCTCCCCCCGTATGAATCCGTGGGGGAATTTTTGGTTCATCTCGCAATGCTGCAAGGGATTCCTCGCGCGAAAGCGGAAGCAGAGGCACGACTGGCCCTCAAGGATGTCGATGGTTCCGAGTGGTGGGGACGACGATGCGGTAAGTTGTCTCACGGTATGGCGAAACGTGTCGGATTGGCGCAAGCCTTCTTGGGCAATCCCGAAGTCGTGCTTCTCGATGAGCCAACCGCTGGCCTCGACCCACGCATCGCTTTCGAAATCCGGCAGTTGATCAAAAAACGAAAAGGCCACTGCACGCTCATCATCTCCAGCCATAATCTGCATGAATTGGAGGAAATCTGTGATGCAGCGGCCATTTTGGACCACGGTCAGGTCGTGGCTTCCGGCACCATGGAAGAACTGACGGCCGCAGCAAAAGAATTCCGTATCCAAATTCGAAAAGGTCCTGTCGCCTTGGATGCCATCCAGGCCATCGCGGGCGTGTCTCGCGCGGACTACGACCGGAAATCCCGCACCATTACCGTGCATTGCGATCAATACGAAGGCGAAGCCGAGGACATCATCAGCCTCGTGCTCATGCACCTTCTGCAAAACGGAATCAAAATATCGTCCGTATCCAAGGGAAAAGGACTCGAAAAACGCGTGATGGAATTGACCGAATAAATCCGCGCACAAGCCAATTCCAACGGGTTTTTCAGAGGGGTAGCCCTCGCCCTCTCGCAAACCGTCATCGAAGAATCGATGCATCCTGCAGTCGCCGCCATCGTGAGATGACGCGACCTTGCGTGTCTCGTGAATGAAATCGTAAATGCCGGACAAGCCTTTCGGGTGTTGCTTTGCGGTTGTCGCTTACCGCGATTCAATCGAGAACAATGGCTGCGGATCGGCATCCTTTCGCGTTGCGAAGGCTCTTACGAAACGACGCGAAGGTGAGGGAAGGCGTATGACAACCGCATGGCAACCGTGGCAACTTGGAACGCTTACCGTACCCAATCGGATCGTGCTTGCTCCCATGAAAACCGCGCTCGGGGGCGCGGATGGGAAAGCGACTCCAAAGCATGTGGCCTATTATCGAAGGCGAGCGCAAGGGGCCGTGGGGCTCATCATCACCGAGCCATTGTATGTCGACTCACGGGGCAAGGAGCATCCCAAGCAGCTTGGCATCGATGAAGACGCGAAGCTTGCTGGCTTGAAGAGCGTGGTGGATGCGGTGCATGCGGCGGGAAGTCGTATCTTCGCACACCTCAATCATGCGGGTAGAGCCGCCAATCCCAAAGCCTCGGGACAAGTGCCGGAAGCACCGAGCGCCATCGCTTGCCCATCGACGGGGGCCATGCCCGAAGAGCTGACGGTAGCGCGCATCCAAGCCATCGTGGAAGCGTTTGGCAAGGCGACGGCGCGAGCGGTGCAAGCAGGCTTCGATGGGGTCGAGGTGCAATTCGGTCTCGGCTATCTCGTGGCGCAGTTTCTGTCGCCACGAACCAATCGGCGCGACGACGCGTATGGGCAGCCGTGGCGATTCGCCGACGAGATCGCGTCGGCGGTGATAGACCATCTCGCGCCTGGCATGCCGTGGACGATTCGATTGTCCGCAGACGAGCGAGTGCCAGGAGGGCTTGGGATCGACGACGCCGAGCGTCTGGCGAAGCGAGCTGATACATGGAAATGCGCGGCATTGCATGTCGTTACCGGATCGGCTTGTGACTCGCCCGCCTGGTATTATCAGCAGATGAGCATGCCCGAGGGGGTGAATGAATCGCTGGCCCTCGAGCTTCGTTCGCACACGAATTTGCCTATCATCGCGGCGGGGCGATTGGGCGAACCCGATCGAATCCGTGAGCTGTTGGCGAAGGGGATCGATGCGGTAGCGTTGGGGCGCCCGCTGTTGGCGGACCCTGATTTCGTTTTAAAAATGCGTCAGGGAAACGATGATGGCATCCAGAAATGCGGCTCGTGCTTGCAGGGATGTCTGCAGCGTGTCAAGGCGGGGGGGCCCATTGGGTGTATCGTCAATCCCGAGATCGGCCACGAAGACGAGCCGTGGCGAAAGGCGGGGCAAAGCAAACATATCGTTGTCGTGGGTGGCGGTCCCGCGGGGCTTCAAGTCGGCATCACGGCAATACAACGGGGGCATCGCGTGACGCTCTTCGAAAAAGCGACGTTGGGAGGGCAGTTTGCCGCTTGTGCGTTGGCGCCGGGCAAGTCCGCCATGCATAAAATGCATGCTTCGCTCATCGCTCGCGCGAAACGCGAAGGCGTCGAGATGCATATCGGCGTGGAGGCGGACGAAGAGAAGATAGCTTCGCAAAATCCTGATGTCGTCGTGGTGGCGACGGGGTCCGAAGCCGCGAAAATCCCTGTGCCTGGTCTGGAATCTGCCCATTCGGGCCTGGAGGTGCTCACGGGGAAGGTGGCGCTTGAAAAGCGGATGCTCATCGTGGGCGGTGGTCTGGTGGGAATCGAAACAGCCGAATATCTGGCGGAGCGTGGGGTCGATGTCGTGGTGATCGAAGCGCTCGACGACATCGCCAGGGACATGGAACCGATCACGCGGAAGCTGAGTTTGCCGAGGCTCGAGAAGCACGGGGTGCAGATACACACGGGAGCGAAACTGATGCGTGTCGAGGATCGGCAAGCGTTCATCCTGCGGCAGGGCGGGGAGCGGGAAGAGAGCCTGGGGCGATTCGATTCTTTCGTGGTAGCCGTGGGCAATCGTCCAGTGGACCGGTTGTCGGGAGCGTTGCGCGCGCGGGGGGTAAAAACCCTTGTCGTAGGCGATGCCGTGCAACCGGCTGATGTTTGGCATGCCACGCAAGCGGGCTATCAACTTGCCATCACGCTCTGACGATTCGCGCGGGTCGTTGTTTATAAATAGCGAATTTAATTGATGTTTTTATGGGTGGTGGTGTTGCCTCCGGTTACGTCGATGGGATGCCATGACCGTGGTATTCTTGGTGAATGCATTCCCTTCGCCAACGCCTGATCGTGTCGGTCGCTTGTGTGGTTTTTGCGTCTTGCGGGAGTTCTTCGACGGAAGACGGGGATACCGGAGGTTTGTCGAAACCGGGTGCCGACGGTGGTATTGATGCGGGCGGCGATGGGGGTGTCGACGTGGGCGGCGATGGGGGTGTCGACGTAGGTGTCGATGTGGGCGGCGATGGGGGAAGCGATGGGCAGGAGGGCAGTGAGGTTGGCGCGGATGGTGGGGATAGCGGAGAAGCGGGTCCCGTGGAGGAACCGATTCCTCCGGATGCGATCCATCTGAATCCGGCCACGGGGGACGTGAGCAATCCGGGCACGGAAGCGGCGCCATGGCCTGGTCTCGAGGACAGCATTGCCGCGGGGCTGTTGGCGGGGGTGCCGGATGGCAAGACGCTGGTGCTTCACGAGGGCAATCACGGCAAGGCGGTATGGGAAGGCGAGCATGCCACGGCTGTGATCTTGCGTGCGGCACCGGGACAGCGTCCGCGGCTGGGTCGTCTCGAGATCAAAAAAGGCAGAGGATGGCATCTTGGCGGGCTGACGATAAGTCCGGCCTTCGCGGCGTCGCCGTATGAGGGAAATATCGTGATGCTGGGGGAATCTGGGGCGTCGAGCGATATTGTCCTGAAAAACAGCGTAGTGTACACGGTGGACGATGCACAAGCCTGGACGCCTGACGATTGGATCAAAGCCAACAGTGGTGTGTTGCTCGGTCGTCATGGCACGAATCTGTCGGTTCGCGGCACACACGTATATAACGTGCGTTTCGGGGTGACGATAGCCTCGTTCGATTCGTCGGTAGAGGGCAATCTTATCGAGGACTTTTCGGCCGATGGCATTCGTGTGACGCGGGACGGCGGTGTAGTGAATGATAACGTCATCAAGAATGTACGTGTTTCGGATGCCGACGGGGATAGCAATCACGATGATGCGATTCAATGTTTTTTGTTCAACAAGGGTACGGGAACCGTGCGAAACGTGACATTGCGGGGCAATCTCATTCTCAACTATGAGGGGTCGCCCGCCTTTCCGAATCAGATGCAAGGGATCGGATTTTTCGATGGGCCGCTGGTCGACTTCGTGATCGAGGATAATGTGGTGTTCGTCGACCATTATCACGGTGTATCGCTTTATGATGCGCAGGGGGCGCGGATCGTGAACAATGTGGCGTATACGCGGTGGGGCGACGGCAAGGTGAAGCCGTGGGTGATGTTGGGGGAGAAGCAAGGGCTTGCTTCCGGCAATTACGTACATGGTAATCGGGCCCATAGTTTCCAGTTCAAGGCGGATCCCCTGGTCGACGCGGCGGATAATGAGATCATCGACCCGGCGGTGGCGGAGCAGCGGTTTTCTCAGCGTCTCAGTGAGATCGAGGCGAAGTGGGGGGCGTTGGTTGACGGAGCGCCGCGAATCCATCCTTGAGAGCGGTTCATGGCCTGAAAGATCCCCTTGTTTTTCCTGAATTGGAAAGGGATACGAGTTGAGGATTCCTGTGTCTCGATATTACTCGGTCCTTTACCCCCCCCTTGGAACACCCCCAACAATTGCCCTGGGCTACTAAACATTGGACTGGCGTTTTGCGGTGAACAATATGGGATGACCGTGACCGGTTTGCGTGTGCCGTGTGCCGTGTGCCGTGACCGTGGCCAAGCGATGGCAGGAAGTTGTTTCGAGCTGACGTAGGGTGAAGGAAAGGCCCGGGAAGGAAAGGGGCCAAGATGGGGCAGATATCGGCCGCCGTCTTTACCCCACCGTTGCGTTACGCCCGTGCTTCTGACGCGTAACGGGGGTTCGCCCTGATTTTGTCCCTGCGCTGATGCCATTGTCCTGCACAGAGCATCTGCGAGACGTCTTCAACCTCGCGACCATCGGACGGGAGGAGAGGCCAAAAGGATGCGATCATGCCGTTTCATGCCAAATCCGCTGAATCCGACCAGGGTCAAGGAGTCAATCATCCCGAGCTTCGAGTCCGCGACGTGGCAGCCATCGCCGCAAATCGCAAAACCATCGCCGGAAGGCAACAGGTCACCGTTGCGGAGCGCCATGCCTCCGCGATTCTGCAAACCCCCTCCCCGTTTGAGCGAAACCCCTCCGTGTCGGAGCGAAACCCCTCCGTGTCGGAGCGAAACCCCTCCTCTTCCGGCAAAAAGGGTCGGCAGGACGCGAACTTCGCCTCTGCGCGTGTCAACCTCCGGCCGTCCGATGGAGCAGGCATCGATGAACCGAAGGACAGGTTCGGGCTCTCTGTTTCTGGGTACTTGCTGTACGCCGTGGTATGTGCCTCGCATTGGACTGGCGCACTGCGGTGATCAACATGGGATGATTGTGAGCGCTTTGCGTCTGCCGTGACCGTGACGGAAAGGCTCGGGGAAAAATGAGGGGATGGCTCAGGGGGGAAAGGGCAACGGTATGCTGTTTTTCAATTCGGTCTGTGGTGAGGCCTTGGCTCGCAGACCTAACGCAAGCCAGGAACGGAAATCTTCCCGTCTTTGCCCACCTTCACCCCACCGGTTGTCACCCCATCTTTATCGACCTTCACCCCACCGGTTGTCACTCCATCCTTGTCTACCTTCACATCTCCGGTCGTCACCCCATCCTTCTTGACCTTCACATCCCCGGCCGTCACCTCATCCTTGTTCGCGTTCAAGTTGCCGCTGGCGCCTTCTCGGTTTGCGACACTTGGCTTCTCCGCCTTGCTGGAATCGGCGGGCTGTGCCGCGGGCGTGTCGGCTTTGGGAGCTTCTTCCCCTACCACCGGGCTGGCGCCGGATTGATCACCCGTCGCCTCTTCGACATTTTCGCTCTTGGAGCAAGCACAACATAGAAATCCAGCCAGCACGCTGATCAAGACTCGATTCATGGCAATAACCTCCGAAGGAAGGGTAATTATAGATGCCCGTAACGAAAAAGCTGGAAAAATATGGCGAAGGGAGGAAAAACCTCACGGTTCTCGGGAAGCCGCCGGCGGCGAAGATGTCCCCCCATGCTTGGCGCGATACGGTTCGTACGCATCCATCAGCGCTCGGTAAATCCACGTCCCGATAACATCCGCCCCCATCGTGGTGGGATGCGTCAAATCCGGTTGACCGAGACCGCGACGGACCCATGTCGGCATCGAACCCACACCGCCCATGGCTTCGTGCGTGTCGAAAAAGGCACAACCTACCTCGGCCGCTACCTCTCGCTGCGCCTTGACCAATTCAGGCATGATCCGCGCGCTGACGATTTGCGTCCCTTCTTTGCGCGCCACATCATTGGGAGCCACGACCAGACAGGCAGCATGGGGCGTTGCCTTTCGCATCTTGCGCATCACGGACAGCGATGTTTCCCGATATCGATCCATCGGATACGCAAACCCGTCGGCGCTTTCGTTGAGTCCAAACTCGAAGACGATGAGCTGAGGATTTCGCATCTGCAGCGCTTGCGCATAGTGCTCATCGTTCGATTGATCCAAAAACCGCAACCGGCCTCCTTGAATTCCAATGGAATCCAGCACGACCCCCGGAACGTCGCGTTCCATCCACGTTCCAAAAGCCCGTACGGGTCCTTTGGCGACTCGCAATTCTATCTGATGAGCCCCATCGGCCATCTGCACCACATGCTCACGCAATACCGCGTTTTCTCCCGACGTCTCGATCGTGATCGTTTTTTCCTTGTCGATCTCGAGTTCTATCGTTCCCCCGCCGGGATGCTCCAGGTATTGCACGCCAAAACGTGATACCGAACGCCCGAATTCCCCCTCTTGAGTCGTGGCATATCGCGCCCAGGCCGCTCGGTTGAATCCCTGAAACGATACACCCCCAAGACCGTACAACCCATCGGCCGCGAAAGGTCCCACGACTCGGCTTACCTTCCACTCACGAGAAGCGCGTCGAACGACATCATTATGAAAATACCCCGGCCATGGATTGGCGATCGGCAT
This sequence comes from Deltaproteobacteria bacterium ADurb.Bin207, assembly GCA_002070115.1. Lineage (GTDB taxonomy): Bacteria > Myxococcota_A > Polyangia > Polyangiales > Polyangiaceae > MWCO01. Next base: position 121,832 of record MWCO01000004.1, on the reverse strand, counting down.
ATATCCATGACCCGCATCACCAAACCGGCTCTGCAATTGTCGTCGAAGCGTACCGGTCACAAAGTCGACCGCGAGCAGCGAATCGCCGTAGTGAACGATGCGAACGATGGCCCCCTTTTCTTTGCGTTCGGCGGCTACGAGCGCGTGAAAAAAAGGATCGAGTGCCTTGCCCGACGGATCGACGATGGGCACGGGCGGAGCCTTTTCTCGGATGGCGTGGGGTAGGGGAGGCAGCCCAGGGGTTTCCTGCACAGCCGCCGGACTGCCAGGAAGCGCCAACTCGGGACGGTCTTTCGTCTCTTCCGCAAGATTCGCTTCCCCTACAGGAGCCGACGCTTGATCCGATACCGCGGCGGGCGGGCTCGCTTCCCCCATTTTGGGATTGAACAACCTGAAACGCTCTGCGCCGGGCACAAGGTATGCCACACCGATTATTGCGAGCACCGTCAGCGATGCCAACACCGGTTTCGATGATAACGCTTCACGAGCAACGGGAGCTATCCATGGAGCCACGTTCCGCACCTGCCAGCCGTCGAGTTACAACCGCTTGCCTATTCGAGTTCCAAGCGTTTGCCTAGCATACGATGAACAGAATCGTTCGCAGCGGTGTCACAAGCGGTCGTGAGGGGAAAAACTGTTTACATGGCTCCCGCGAGCGTACGACAAGCAAGGGTTGCCGAAAAAAACGAATCCTGCGGCCTACATGCCTTCAGACAGGGGATTTTGAATGTGCCCGATGAACAATACGGCACCCGTGGGTTCGTCCATGATCGCCACGACGAACGGTTTGTTGACTTTCATTTCGATACTTTCTGGCGGAGCCGACGTTTCTCCCGCCATGATAACCGCCGTGGCTGCGGCCGCTTCCACGCCCTTTTCGTCGACCGCCATCATCGCCTTATGCATGATCTCGTCGATGTAGAGACGCTCGCCATTCGGCGGCTGGCTGCACATACCGTAAAAATCGGCCATGGGCGCCTCGAAAGCTTGCACCATGCCCAATTGCTGGAAGACTTCCTTCAGCTTGATCGCGTCGGTGGTGAACGAGAACTTGGGCAAGGCAAGATCGACGGGCTTCGTTTCGCGCGCTTCCCATACCGCTTTCCACGAAGCTGCCGTCAAACCCGCCTCATAAGACTCCAATGAATCCTTGGGCAACGCCACCACCAACGATAGCTGGCGTCCAACCAACGGTAGCGACACCACCTGCGCCGCGGCATCCTCGTAATAACCGAAAGGCGCATCCTGAGACATGAACTCCGCCGTGACCATCGAACCATCGGCGGTCGTGAAATCGCCAGGTTTGGTAAAGTCTTTTTCAAACGGCAACTCCCACGGCATCCTCAGATGAATGGCGTTGACGAGCACCATGCGGGTATTCTCGTCGAGGGAGCCGTCAGGGAGTAAGTTGTTGATTTTATTCTGTGTTTCGTTACTGACCCAGGTGTTGATCCGCTCTCGTTCCGCATCGTATTCATGGATGAAGTCGGCCAGAAATACGCCGGCACCGTAGTTGACCGCGAGCGTATCCAAAAAGGGCCTTTCCCACGTATAGCTGCCGTCTGCCCATACCGAGTTGACGATATGAAGTCGGAAGTTGTCTTCGGAAGGCGCCGAAGAACCCATGAGTTTGGCTTTTTCTTTGGCGTTGGCGAGCGCATCGGCAGCCCGGGATTCGAGGGTTTGCGTCAATGCATTATGACCGGCATGAACGTCCAATCCCGGCTTGTCGAAGTGAAGCGTTTTTGCCATTTCCTCGGCGGTTTGGTTGCGAGCACCCGCCCACGTCATCCCTAAAGCGATCGATACACTCAACGGGGACATGACCGTGTTGCTGGACTTGGCCGATGCGCGAGCTTTGGCAAATAGATCGAAAGCAAACGCATTGTCCGCCTGTACGATGGCATCGACGGTATCGCTGGAAACCGAGGAGGCGGGGGCGCGTTCGAGTTCCGAACGGGCAACTTGTGGCTTGTCGGTATTGTTATTCGGGTTGTCTGTGTCTTGTGGTGAGTCTGATTCGCCTCCACAAGCAGCCAAGGCGGCGAACAACGCGGGGATGAAAAAGTAGGTGTTTCGCATGGATGGAGCCACAAGCAAGGCTCGTGCCGCTTCGCGTTTTCCTCGTGGGACTGTTGTTTTTTCCAGGCGGGAAGGCAGGTGGCCTGTTCACCTCGGGCAGCGATGCCTCATTTGGCATGGGCTGTCACACAGTGGCACAGAACATCGGGAGGAAAGAATCGGCGATGCAGTGGAAAAGCCTTGAGTCGTTAGGGTATCCTGTTCGCCATGCAAGTACCCAGGGTGTTTTTTCTGTTTCGATCACTTCTCGTGGTAGCGGCCGTGCTGATGGGATGGGCTACCCCCGCTTTTGCTTTTGGTTCGTTCAACCTGAAACAAACCGCGGTTGAAGAAGCGGATGGGCGATGGAAATTCAATGTCGATGTCGATTATGGCAGCAAGCCGCACCTCGGCCACGTCCCGTTCGATTTCGTCTTCGTGCAGAAGGTGTATTACGAATACTCGATCACGGACACCGACAAGGCTCCGGTGCAACGTCGCAAACCCATGCACAATCAGGAGCCGCAGCGTGAGCAGATGGATATCGCTTTTTCCGATGCGCGGGGCGAAACTTGGCAGCGGACGAAGTTTTCGTTTGCCGTGCGACGGGATCGTGGTTTTTCCGCTGGTGAATACACGTTGACCGTCAAACGATCGTCCGATGGCGCCGTTCTTGGCCGTCCGATGAACATCACGCTCAACGGACAGAATGAATTGGTCGATCGACGTTCGATCGTATTTACCGGTGATGTGAAGAAAAAGCCGGAAACCAAGCCTGCGGAACCCGACAAGGAATCGGAAGAACCGACGCGGGAGGCGTCGCAACAAGCGACGGATACGGTGCCGGAGGATGTGGAGCCGGAAGATACCGAATCGGCGCCGGGCCCTGCACCGGTGGAAAAGAAAGCCAAGCCAGCGGGATGCGGTTGTTCCGTGCCAGGCCGCGATCGGACGCAAGGTGCGCTTGCGATGTTGGGAATCATGCTATTGGGCTGGACGGTTTTTTGGCGACGTCGCGGGTGCTGCTAGATCGATGGGATACTGCGCTCGATCAACGAAGGGTCGGAGATCGTTCGGAATCGACGCCGCTTGCAGCAGGGCCGTAGAGCTTGGTCAAGGCGAAAGCCGCTGCGATACATTCGGCGTTTTGCTCGCGAGCGGCAGAGCGCGCGGCCCGGCGCGCATCACGAACGAGTTCCACGATCATGCCACACAAAAGGTCGAAATCATTGTCGGGCTGCCTGACATGCGTCTCGACTGAATGCCTGTTCGCGATGGCCCGTAGTTTTTCGGCGGCATGAACAAGAGCTTGGGCCGCATCTGGCCCGCCACGACGTTCTGCTTCTTTATCGACACGAGGGATGGTGAGCGTTGCCCGAAGTTGGTCGAGTTGCGCTGCCAATCGAAATGGATCACCACGGGAGGATTCGGTTTGCTGAAGGGTTGCCACCACGGCCCTGGCGGCTTCCGCCGCGATGAAGTCCCCACACAATGCAAGACGTTGTGCGATGATATAAAGGATGGAACGCGCCCGCTGTCGCGCGTCTTTCCCACCACGAATGGCCTGCACATATTCCTGGGAGGTTTTTTTGCAGCGACCGTCCTCGTCGGTGGCTTGCAACGTCATTTGATGCAGCAGATCCCGAACTTCTCGTAGACGGTCCGCGTCGAGTTGGATGAAACCATGGCGGGCTACCTGATCTCCATAGCGCTCGAAAGCAAGGAGCGTCAGTTTGGCTTGCGCCAAGGTATCGACGCACCCAAACTGCCGGCCAAGCTCCGTGTAGCGTGCTCGCGCTTCCACGGGCACATGATCGATCGCGAATTCCATCGTGAATCCTGATTCCCCGTAGGGTCGGCAGACCACCGGCTTTCACTCCTGCTTTTGCTTGAGCAATGCCGTACACTTGGCAACGCAAGCCGAATCTCTTTGGTGACGGCAGATCGCTCGCAGCATTTTGATCTCGTCGACCGTGGCCCGTCCCGACCAAACTTTCGGCTCCAGCATCCGACGAGCGCGACTCTCGCCATCGTTGTCCGTCAAAATGGCTTCACGCGCGTTGTCCGCCGTCCCGGTTGTGCTCGTCGTCGTCGGAGGTGTTGCCGGCACGTCCGTAGAAGTAGACGATGGTTTCCCCGTTTTGGCTGTCCCAGGGGTTTTGGGCTCATCAAACGGATTGGCAGCAAGCACCGTCGGTCGACCAGCATCCTTGACTTTGGCTTCTGCTACCGGAAGTGAGCCGATATCCGTTCCTCCCGTATCCATCTGAGCGATCATATCCGCCGCGCGTTTGCGACGTTCCGCATCCACGAGCGGAGCCGATGACACTTGCTCCAACCAGGCGCGACGCCTGACCAAGTCCGATGTCGTAGCCGCTCGAGCGAAGACATCATCGGCCCACTTTCCTTCGATATCACGTACCACATTGCTGTCGCGAAGCGGTGAGCCATCGGGAAGTTGCGAGAGCTTCGCATGGGCGCCGTCAATATTGCCTGACTCGAACAGTCGTTTGGCTTCTTCGAGCACCGATTGATCCTCGACCACTCGCTCGGTAGATGCGCCCGAAGGCGAGGAGTCCCACGAGCGAAGTGCGGCAAATCCTATCACCACCGCAACTCCCAACGCGGCCCCGACGGCAATCATCACGCCCATGCTTCCTTTTCGGCGCACCGCGCCTGGAGCGGAGGAAGTGGCTGTCGAGTAGTTGAAACTTCGCGGCGGACCCCCAGGACGGAAAATACGTCCCCGGGCGACAAATCGAAGCCGAACGTCGCCAAGTTCGATCTCGTCGTCGTCTTCAATGACTCGACGCTCGAACCTGGTTCCATTGACACGGACGCCATTGGAACTGCCGCGGTCGAATAGTTCGTATATTCCCGCGCCAAGGTTGACGATTTCGGCGTGGGTGCGACTCACGGAGCTATGATTGATGCTGATATCGGCTTCTTCCGCACGGCCGATGATGATTCTTTCGCCTTCGAGGGGATACTCCGTTCCGGCTGCAACACCATCGACAACGACCAAACGGTCCGGTCGATCGAGCAACGTGGAAACCGGAGCGTTCAGGATTTCCTGAGTCTTTTCTCCAGACGCATCGACCAACGCGCTCTCGTCACGCAACTCCAGACGATAATCCCCGAGCTGCAGCAGGTCCCCATGATAAAGCGGATGAGTCCCCGAAACGCGCATCCCGTTGACGAAGCATCCGTTGTAGCTGTCCAGATCCTCGACGAGCCACCCATCGTCACCATTGCGACGAAGCATCAGATGCTTGCGCGAGATGTTTCGATCCGTCAGGCGAACGGTATTTTCTTCGGCTCGACCGATGGCATACTCGCCGCGAGACAAAGGAAGCTGTGTCTGCTTGCCTTCGTCGTCCATGATGGTGAGTGTCCACATCGGTAATGCCACGGTCCTTACAGTGGGTGTCGAGGTCACCTAGATGATAGTGTAGCCAGCCTGCTCATGGAACGGCAACCTTTGCTAGCGATTCTTTGTTCTTTCTTTCCGAATTTCGCTAGTTTTGAACTTCTAACAGTCCGTTTGGCTTTCTGGTTGACGACACCGAGGCGTTTCGTTCCCCATCTCGCTACCCACCCGAGGCTTTCGTGTCTTTCCCCTGAATTCTCGTTGTCATAACTTAAGATTAACCGTTGGCAAGACGATACCCTGACCCTGCGCTATGGTTGTAGAAGCATGATCGACGTTCCCATGATCCGATGGTTTACGCCGATTTGAAATAGACGGCTGGCTGGCCCGCGGGTTTTTCCCTGGCCGCCGGACTACCGTGTCATGAATCAAATTGTTGTTTTTACCAGTAGTTCGATACTCTCCACCGCGCGAGGGGCCGAAGCCGCCCTCGAACAAGCCGCTCATCAGTTCTCCCCCCGGCTGGCCCGCGGTATCCGAATCGTCGTCGAAACCAACGCTTCGCACTTGCTGGCTCGGCTTCGCTCCCACGATGTCGATGTGCTTGTGATCGATGCTCGTCAAGAAACGGCCTCGCAGACGCCGAGTTCGAGCCAAGTGCTGATGAGCCAGCTTTTTACCGAAAGCAGTGCGGGTGATCTCATCGGGCGTGAGCAAACGTGGCTCATCGTTCCCCCCAATCGATGGGGCACGGAGCTTTCGTTCCAAGCCGGAGTTTTCCGCCTCGCGGGAATCCTTGCGCTCGAACAATCCGACCAAGCCTGGCGTACGATCTGGACAAACCTCGAAAAAACGTTGCGACGCCGTGAAGCGGGCCGGGTGGCGTTGTGTTTGGCCGGCGGAGGATTCGAAGGTCTGTTTTTCGAGTTGGGCGTGCTTCGGGCCTTGCAGCACTTCTTACCCGAGTACGCGTTGCAAGATGCCGATATCGTTTGCGGCATCAGCGCAGGGGCTGTGATCGGCGCGTTTCTCGCCAATGGCTTGTCCGCTAGCGACATCATGAGCGGAATGCTCCGCGGGCAAGGAACCCTGGATCGAATCGAACGCTCGAGCGTTTTCGATCTCAATTATGCAGAATTATCCTCCCGCTTCGGACGCGCCGCGCGCTCGCTCGCACGGCGCCGAACGACTCTGCTTCAATCCTTTTTTCATCTCGCACCCACCGGGATCTTCGCAGGCAAACGATTGCGCTCCTACCTGCAATTGCAATTGTCAAAGCCCGGTTTGACCGATGACTTCCGACAACTCCCCCATGGCCTGTACATCGGAGCCACCGACCAAGATACCGCCGAACACATCGTCTTCGGAAGCCCCGGCTGGGACCACGTTCCCATTCATCAGGCCGTCCGCGCTTCTACCGCCCTCACACCCATCTTCGCTCCCGAACTCATCGACAATCGATACTTCGTCGACGGGGCCTTCACGCGCACCACCAATGTTCGTATCGCTGTCGAAAACGGCGCAACCCTGGTCATCCTCGTCGATCCGTTGGTCCCCACCCATAACGATCAGCCCGGTCATGTCTTCGAAAAAGGCGGCATCATGGTCGGCATGCAAGGGCTCAAATCGCTGATTCATGGTCGCTTCGACCGAGCCATCCACATGCTTCGCGCCATGTATCCGCACGTTGCCTTCCACTTATTCCAACCCGATGGGGCTACGATGCGCGTGATGGCAGGCGCTCCTGCCAAAATTTTTCATCGACCGGAAGTCGAAGAAATCGCTTTTCGAGAAACCCTCCGATCCATTCGTCAATATCGATTCGAAGCATTGCAACGCGATTTCACACGACACGCCATCGCCTTCACCGACCCACAAACAGACCTGGGAACGATCAAACGCGATCTGCTCGACCAGGCCGCAGAGGTCCAAGTGGCGTGAGGTTTCGACGAATCATTTCCCTCGTGCCCAGCGATACCTTCAATCTCGCACGCCTCGGACTGCTCCACCAACTCGTCGGACGTACGCGATACTGCGTTGTCCCCGACGGTGTGCAACAAATACCTGTCATCGGCGGAACCAAAGACGTTTCGGTGCGCGACGTCATCGCCTTGGCTCCGGATATCGTCCTTGCCAACCAAGAGGAAAATAGTAAATCCGATGTGCTGGCGCTTCGTGCCGCGGGATTGAACGTTCGGTTGACTTTTCCCAAAACCGTAGAGGACGGCTTTCAGGATTTCGAAGCGTTGGCAGCATGTCTCGGCCTCGATAGACCCGCCATCGCGCGACCTGCGCCTTGCCCCATGTCCACCCGCAAATGCTTCGTTCCCATCTGGCGCTTGCCTTGGATGACCATCAACGGGCAAACCTATATCGGTGATGTCCTCCGATGGCTAGGATTAGTCAATGTTTTCGAGCACTTACCTTCAGAGGACGCACAGGGCAAGGACAGTCGCTACGCACGTCTGACGATGGATCAAATGCTACAAGCTCAGCCGGATGTTGTCTTGCTGGGGGACGACCCATACCCGTTTGGGTCGGAACATGTGCATTATTTTCGGTCCTTGGACATCCCCGCGGCGCGAACGGGAGCCATCTTTCGGGTGAGCGGACGTGATTTGTGTTGGCCTGGAGCGTGGGCCGAACACGGGCTCCTCAGGTTGCGAAAGGTGATGAGCGTGCGCGATGAGCCATGAGTCGTCGTCTCCCGGATTCGGAGCGCTGGGCTGAAAAACAGAAAGAAGAATGCGAGCAAAGCCGCAGGCAAAGACCTGGTTACGATTCCGTTTTCGCTTCTTCTTGTAACTCGATGAGCACACAAAGCGCTTCGATTTCACGCTTCGTTTGGATCTCCTTTTGCCGGAGGCTGCGAACTTTGGCGTCCAATGCCTTGCTCTCGGCTTCAATCTCCAAAAGCTTATTTTTGAGTAGCTCGCGTTCCTTTTTCAATAGTTCCAGTCCAATCACGTCCACCTCCGTCCGCTAACCGCGGCGTCGTTCCTCGACCATCTCAGCATATAAGGCTTCCGTTTTTTCGGCGATATGGGTCCAGGAAAAATGATCTTCCACCCGTCTTCGCCCATTGCGCCCGAACTTTTTCGCCATCTCCGGATTGCGGAGCAACGTATTGATGGCATCGGCAATGGCCCGGGGATTTGCTGGTTCCACCAAATAACCCGTTTCTCCATCGACAACCGTCTCCAGGATTCCTCCTACCCGACTCGCCACCACCGGTGTTTCGCACGCCATCGCTTCGAGGTTGATGATACCGAAGGGCTCGTAGACCGAGGGGCAGGCAAATACCGACGCGTTTGCGTACAATTCCACGTATTGCTCTTCGCGCAACAACGAGTTGATCCACAACGCCCGAGGTTCTTTGGCGACTTTTTCCGCAATCTCCTCTTCCACCTCCTTGGTATCCGGCGCGCTCGTGCAGCAAACCAGCCGAACCCCCGGATCCACCGACGCCATCGCATCGATGAGATACGTCATGCCTTTTTGCCTCGAGGTTCGGCCTACGAACAAGATGTAGGGACCATCGATATCGAAGGCCTTGCGCGTGCTGTCCCCATGCACCGGACGATACAAGTCCAGATCTATCCCGTTATGGATAACCCGGACCCGTTCGGGATCGACGTTGAAGTGATCGAGTACGTCTTTTTTCGATCCTTGCGAAACGCTGATGATCCGATCGGCGTTTTCGAGGGCCACCTTTTCGACCCAGGTGGATAAGTGATAGGACTTACCAAGCTGTTCCTCTTTCCAAGGGCGAAGCGGTTCAAGGCTGTGTACCGTGCAAACCAACGGAATATCGTATAGAACCTTGGCCATATAACCGGCCATGGCCGCGTACCAGGTATGTGTATGCACGACATCCGAATCGACATGGTCACGGACCAGGGATAAGTCCGTGGAGAACGTGCCAAGAGTCGAGTTGAATCGACGGTCCGTCCCTTCCCACATACGATCCCAGGCCTGATATCCCTTTACGGTTAGATTTCCATCGGACATGCGCTGCTCGCCGAAGCACCGAACCTCGACTTGCATCCGCTTGGCAAGCTCGCGCGTGAGAAACTTCACATGAACGCCAGCGCCTCCATAGACATGGGGAGGATACTCTTTCGAAATGATGGTGACCTTCATCGTCCATCTCCTCCATCAATGGGCCGCGCCGCGGACCGTACGCCCGGATGCCACGGGATCACAGAGCAAGTCCGAACTGGTTTTGGGATAAATGATGCAGTTTTTTCCAAGCAAACCGCCTGCCGGAACATGCACGTCCATGCCGAGTACGGTCGCTCCCCCCTGCAAGGAACCAGGAAGCTCCTCGTTCGCCACGAGATTGCCCATGTCCGCTCCCACCCGTGCGCCTCGACCAATCACGCAACGCTTGTCGCAAATCACTCCATCGACCACTGCCCCGTCTTCCACGACTACCTTCTCCCATAACACGCTGTTGCGAACGATGGCACCGCGCCCAATTCGCACGTCCGAACTCAAGACCGAACGCTCGACACGCCCCTGAATGTTGCATCCTCCCCCGATCAGCGAATCGACCACCTCCGCGCCCGAAAAACAACGTGTGGGCGGAGGCGGGGCCGCGCGACGCATCATCGTATTGGTACGAACGTTCCACGATGAAAGGTCAATGCGTGGCGATGGACCGAGCATATCCATGTGCGCCGCATGATAGGCGTCGAGCGTGCGCGCATACTCCCATTGACCATAATGGACCCAACCAAACGCTCTGCGGTGCGCCATCATGTGTGGCAGAATTTCATCGTAAATTTGATAGGTCTTCTGCTCCTCGGGCGTCGCATGCGCATGACGCCGTAACTCCTCCACGAGGACTTCACGGCGAAATACGTAGACGGTCATCGAAGCCAGGTTCGTCCTCGGATGCTTGGGCTTCTCCATGTAGCCGATGATTCGCCCCTCCGCGTTGAGTTCGGCTATGCCGAAACGCGAAGGCTCTACATCCATCGGCGTAAACGCAAGTGTCACATCGGCATCGCGCTCCATGTGGAAACGAAGCAGCGGTGTGTAATCCATGCTGTAAGCATGATCGCCGGACACAATGAGCACGTCATCAGGGCGATGCAACTCCAGAAAATCGATGTTCTGATAGAGGGCGTCGGCCGTGCCGCGATACCATTGAGAATGGTCAAGTCCAATATACGGTGGCAGAAAGCGCACGCCCCGCTCGTTACCCACGAAGTCCCAGGGCAAACCAATACCCACGTGATCGATGAGCGATGATGGACGGTATTGGGAAAGGATGCCGACATTGTCGATACCCGCGGTATTCGCCAGGTTGGTCAGCGCAAAGTCGATCATTCGATACGCGCCGCCAAACAGCACCGCTGATTTTGGGCGCCAGAAGGTCAACACTGACATCTCCTCGGCGCGACCTCCCGCGAACACGATGGCGATGGTTTTTCGCATTCGAAACCCTCCGTAATTGGTTGACCGGCAGTGTAGACGGGCTTGCGCCCGAAGCCATCTGCTTCCTTGAAATACCTAAATTTCCCTAAAAATTTCGCTTTGAAAAGGGATGGGGGCGCGTTGAGCGCAACCGCTTGGCGGCCAACATGCCCCCATGACACGATATCAGACAGACTGGCGCCGAACCGCAACTTGCTCCAAGCTGCCACCGTGTCTTCCCTTTCCCCCCGCCTCATTCACCTGGCATCGCTGTGGCAGCGCGCTTGCGGCCCATGGCGGGGACGACTCTTCGCCGCCTCCCTTTTGCTCATCATCGTCGCTGCCGCTCACCTCGCTCGTCACGGCACCATATCCTCTCGCCTCCTCGCTGCCGCCATCGTCGTTGTGACGTGCGTCATCGCTGTGGTCCTGCGGAAAATGGCACAGCGCCAAGCGCGTAATCTCATTCGACTGGCGAAAAAACTCGGCTCCCTCGAACACCCTTCCCTGGGCGAACGCGCCGCTCGCGCCGTGCGTCTCCTCACGACTACCCATGGCTCCGATGACGCGCTGAGTGCGGGGCTCGCTCATCTGCACCTCGAACGACTGCTCGCTCAGATTCGCCCCGAAACCCTGTGGAAAGCCGCAAAAAAACGTGCCGATGTCGCAAAAATCGTAGCGCTTTCCCTCCTCGCTCTCGCCCTCGGTGCCTTCGCTTACAGCCCTCTTCGTGTGGCGGAAGGTGTCGACGTTCTGCTCGCGTACCGTGGTCGCGCGCCCATCGATATCGATTGGGTCGAATCCGCGGTCGTCGATATTCAACCCCCGGCCTATCTCGGCGAATCGATCCAACACGCGATGGCGTTCGACGAGACCTACCAACCCGTGGGAACGAAACTCTCGGTTCACGCACGGCCGCGCTTTGATGGACGCACGCTCGTGCTTACCGACGGAAAACGGGAAACCCCGTTCGTGGATGATGCAAAAGGGGGAATCGTCGCGACCTGGACCGTCGAGCATGATGCAACACTCGAGATCGCCGCTCGTTTCGGCGATGTCCTCATCGCCCAAAGCACCAGCCTGCGCGTGGTAGCCCTCGAAGACGAGGCACCAAAGGTGATCGTCGACGATACTCCGAGGACCGTTCGTTTGCTCGACATCCAAGAAGTTCCCATCCGCTACGAAATCACTGACGATCATGGCTTGACGCACGTGGAATTGGTGTTGCGTACGGCAGGTAAGGAATCACGACGATCGCTGGCCAAACATGATGGTACGTTGACGTTCGATCGTGGTGCCACGGTGTTGCACCGTCAGGATCGCGTGCTCGTGCAAGCTCATACACCCGTGGAAGTCACCATCGAAGCGCGCGACAACAATGCCGTGGGAGGGCCTTCTTGGGGGAAAAGTCAGCCCATTGTCGTGCTTCCCCCCGCGGTTGGTGAAGAAGAAGCATTGCGTTTCGAAGCCGTGCAATCCCTTCGAAATGACTTGCTCGACCTGTTGGCGTCACGCCTACGACGCGAAGCGCCGAGCCAACACGAGGATCGGGCGGCGTTGAATACCAAAGAAACAAAGGCGCATGCCTCTTTCGAACAAGCCGCAAATCAGGTTTCACAGCAGTCCTACGGAGGGATCGTGGTGTCTCGTCGCATGCGCGCATTCATCCAAGGACAACTCGAACGATTGCGAAAGGCTACGGATGGCGCATGCCCCACGCTCTCCGAACAGGCTTGCCGTAGCGGTCTTAGGCGATTGCAAGACGTAACCGGTGATGTGGCGTTGGCCCTCGATGTGGCTACAAGAACGCTGTCGACTCGTGATTCGATCGCCATTGCACGAAAACTGGCGGATGTAGCGGATGAGGCTGCGGAGGGCGCCAGACAGATTCGCCAATCCGAATCGCAACGAGGCAGGGTTCGCCTGGATGCATCCTTGGAGGTTTTGCGTGGAGGAAGCGGTTCCATGCTTCGCCTTGGAGGATTGGGAGGCGACTTGGGCGAAATCGTGGCCATGGGTGTACGAAACATTCAACGGTGTATGCATCGTGACGACACCCAATGCGCTGAATCCGCGGCGTTGCACTTGGCCGCACGATTACGCTCTCCCCACCCATCGTTTTCCGGAGGAGGAGGGCGTTCTGGTACGGAAAGCGGCGGCATGCCGGGGCTGGATGACGCTTCCGCGGGCGACGGAGACATGGAATCGTTCGACTCAGAAGGCGATGAGATCGAAAAGCTTGCCAAGGACCACGCTTCTCGGATGGAGGAAGTGCAGCAAGCCATTGCCGAGGCGATGCAATCCATCGACATGCAAGGGCTTCACGATCTGGCCCGCGAACACGCGCGCATCGTGAGAGATTCGGTGCGCGGCTTGCCTACTTCCTCGTCCGATATGTCTTCGCTCGAAGGGGCCGCCATGGTGCTGCGCGAGCAGGCCGAGCGTATGGCGGCGGCGTTGGAGCGAACTGCACTATCGGAAGCGGACCAAGCGGCAAGCAATGCCTTGAAAGCCGCCGAGCAAGCCGTGCTCCTCGGTCAGCGAGAACGAGATCTATTTGGTCAACCTTCTTCCCTGAGCCGGGAGGTGGTTCGGGCGCGAGAAACCCTCGAACGTGAACAACGCTGGGTGCGCGAGCAACTCGACGCCATGCGGAAATCCGCATCAGAACAAGGGAAACAACGATTGAAGACCGAGTCCGAGCGGCAGCGGGAGTTGGCCGACCGCGCCAAAGATGTGTTGAAACGCGCGCGATCGGGACAAGAACCAATCCCTCTTTCCACCGTGGAACTCATCGAACGCGCGGAATCGCACATGCGGGAAGCCGCCCGAGCCCTCGACAGAGCCGATGGCGACCAGGCCATGACCTTGCAACGCATGGCACAGCGATGGCTCGAAATGGCTAGCGAATCCATGCAGGATACCGCCAATTCCAATACACCCTCCCCGCAGACCAACCCGTCCCACGCCGAAAGCCTCGAAGGTCAACGGGATGCGCATGGCGAGGGGGATGGAAAAAACATCGCCAAAGGACCTGTCGATATCCCCAAAGCCGAAGCCTTCACCGGTCCGGAATCCTTTCGACGACGTGTGATGGACGGCCTTTCGCACCCTGCCGACCCATCCCTTCGCGAGGCAGTTCGTCGATACTCGGAGGGATTGTTGCGATGACCCACAAGCGTTGGATCGGATTCATCCAGGCGATTGGCATCGCGGTGTCGTTATGCATCGGAGCGCAAGCCGTGGCGGCTTGGGATCATCCCGCGAACCGGGCGCGCATTCTCATTTCGGAACTCCGGCTGAAAGAGGCGGAGCCATGGCTCCAAGGTGCCTTGTCCGATCCGCAAGCAGCTCTCGAATACGGGAAATTACTACTGTTTTCCACACGTTACGAAGAAGCCGCGCGCATCCTGGAGCGGCCCGATGTCGCCGCAATTGCCCAAGGCGCACAACTCGGCCAACTCGCGCGAGATAGCGCTCAGGCCGTCGCGGGCGCCTTCGTCGTGCATGATATCCACCACGACGTCATCGTGCGCATGCAGGATGACCATGACCAGCCCTTGGTCCCGTTCATCTCGGAAGTCATCGATGCATCACGATCGTCGTTGCGACAAGGACTTGGTGTGGAGCTTCCGCGACCCATGTATGTGGAACTCGTGCGCGATCATTTTTCCTTGGCAAAAATGACTGGTCTTCCGGAAGATGCCGCGCGCACGACCGGAACGGTGGCCATCGCCAATTGGGGACGGGTAACGATGGTTTCTCCTCGCGCGATGAGCGCTGGCTATCCGTGGATGGATACCCTTGCGCATGAGCTTACTCATATTGCGCTGGGGATGGGAACACGGGATCGGGCTCCCTTGTGGTTGCAAGAAGGAGTGGCGAAAACCTTCGAGAAGCGGTGGCGTCGCCCCGACGACTACGATCCATATCCTTCTCCCCATGATATTGCGGCTGCGGGAATCTCGAAGAACCTGGCACGGGACTTCGATGACCTGGGTCCTTCCGTGGCGTTGCTGCCTTCCCCAACCCACGCCTTGGTGGTCTATGCCCAGGTGGAGAGTTTTCTCCGGTTCCTGCTATCCGAACTCGGTGAACAGATGTTGGTGGAACTGATTCCTCGGCTGCGCGAAGCAGGTCCATCGGAAGGTGTTTCGGAAGTGCTCGCGTCGATGACCGGGCGCGACCTACAAGCTTGGCAACAGGCATGGCGAGCGTGGTTAACAGGGACACCACGACCCGTGCCCAGCGAGCTGTCCCGTGAGCGCGGACCGGATGCGCTCGTGCTTCGCGATGTGCGATTGGGGCGTCTGCTGCTGGAAAGAGGACACGGCGCTGCGGCGGCTCGTTTGCTTCAGACTGCCGAGGAACGATGGCCCAATGACTTGCAAATCCGGTACTTGCTAGCGAAAGCAAGCCTTCGTCATGGAGACGTGGATAGCGCTTGGAATCTGCTACGACAGGCTGGGCCCCCCATGGCCCCCCACGCGGAAGCCTTCTCGCTTCTGGGCCGGATGCGGGAAGAGCGCCATGACGGAGTAGGTGCGGAATATGCCTTTTTTCGTGGACTTTCGTTGAATCCCTGGAGTTCGGAGTGCGCCTGTGAAGCCAAACCGCCTCCTGCTCTGCCCACCGATGCCGCCCGTTCCTGGCTTTGCGAAGCCGCACGAAATGCCCCACGCTACTGATGCGCTACCCTGTGGGCTCCTGCAATGCGTCGCGCACGGCATCGAGTAGTTCATGCAAACAGAACGGCTTGGGCAGAAAGCGGGTTTCGTTTAGATTCTTGATTCGAGACAAAACATGAGATTCGGCGTGTCCGCTCGTCAACAGGATGGGAAGCTGTGGCGAGTGTTCCCGAATCGATGCAATCACCTGATCGGTGTTGGTGTTGGGCATGGTCAAGTCGAGCAATACCAAACGGAGGTCATCGCCGAGAGTGTGAAGCGTCTCGATGGCAGAGGGACCATCGGAAGCGCTCAACGCATGTAATCCCGCGGTTTTCAGTCCAGCTACGCAAAAATCGCGAATGACCGCTTCGTCGTCGACGACGAGAATCGTACCTTGCTGTGGTACGACAACGGGCGTGTTATGTCTGGCTTCGAGGCCTGAAATTGGTGTTTTCTGTTTGTCGGCAGGAAGCAGGACCGTAAACGTGGAGCCGTGTCCGGGTTTGGATTGGACGCAAATCGCTCCACCATGACTACGAATGGTGCCGAGCACAGACGACAATCCAAGCCCGCGGCCCGTGAATTTGGTGGTGAAGAACGGGTCGAAAATACGTGCCACCGTCTCCGATGCCATACCTTTGCCATCGTCGCTCACAGAGACATATACGTAATGTCCACCGGAGGCTTGGTCCGAAACGAAGTTGCAAGAGCGCAGACATTGGTCATCGCAATGGCGCTCACCGATCTGCACGCGTACCTGTCCTGATGCGTCGCCGTAAGACTCAGCCGCATTCACGATGAGATTCATCACCACTTGACGCAATTGGGTGGCATCGGCGAGGACAGCAGGCAGATCCTCTGGCATAGCAAGGTCCAACGTTCGATTGCGGCCGATGCTCACACGCATGAGTTCCGCGATTTCATGGGTTAGCTCACCCAAATGCACAGGGTGACCCTGCACCGAATGATGCCCGGAAAACGTTAGAAGTTGGCGGGTCAATTCAGCGGCACGACGCGCGGCGGTTTGCACCCGGTCGAGCAGTGTCTGCGCGGAACTGTCTTGCCCAAGCGTCTGAGCCGCGAGGCTCGTGTTGCCAAGAATCGATGTCAGCAGATTGTTGAAATCATGGGCAACGCCTCCCGCCAATACCCCCAAGCTCTCGAGCTTCTGCGCCTGAAGGATTCGAGCCTCCATCTGACGGCGTTCCGTCACGTCCCGGGCGACGATGACCACCCCGCTGATGGCTGGATTCTCCAACATATTCGTCGCCAATCCTTCCAGTTGGATCACTCGACCATCGGCTTTCCATGCGCGAAACGCAGAAGGAATTCCCTTGTTCGTCTTGGTGAGAACGTCTTGGTTGAACTCCCGAATGAGAAACTCGGTATCATCGGGATGAACATACGAAAAAGCGTTGGTGCCAACGATGGCGTCGGCTTCATAGCCAAGCAACTGAACCGTCGATGGTGTCACATACTTGATGAGTCCCCGGGCATCGACCACCAACACAATGTCGAACGAATTGTGTACGAGCGATTGAAAACGATCGCTTTCGAGACGAAGTGCCTCCTCGACTTGCTTGCTCATCGTTACGTCCCGCAACGTACCCGCCAACCGCGTCGGTTTGCCGTCGAGCGAAGAAGCAACGATGCGTCCGGAAGCATGGACCCATATCCAACGACCCGCGCGTGTCATGACGCGGAATTCCTCGGACCACGAGGTTGCCGCCCCTTTGACATGCTCGCGCAGCGCTTGGATCGCGGCTTCGACGTCTTCCGGATGAATCAACGCACGCACTTGATTCAATCCCCGCGCGAGACTCCCTTCGGGATACCCAAGCATCGATTCATAATACGCAATCGAAAAACCCGTATCGTCGGGAAGGGACCACTCCCAAAGCGCCGTCGAGGAACCTTCAAACGCCAATTCGAGGCGTTGTTGAGTGACTTCCAGCGCTTTTTCCACGTCGAGACGATCATGGCTGTCCTCGAAGGACATGACGACGTAGGGCTCATCGTTCGCGTGGAAAGGTGCGGCAGACAACAGACATTCGATGGTGTTGCCCGCGACGGCATGCAGGCGAACAGGATGATTGGCAACGGAGTTTTCGAAGAAGGAAAGGACGTCGTCGATGCTTTGCCCCTCGGCCTTTCCCTTGAACAACTCTATGTCCGTTAGGGTTCGTCCGACGATTTGATCGCGAGAAAAACCAGTGACTCGGCTCATCGCCTGATTGATTTCGAGAATCGTGTGGTCTGTGCGGTGCAAAATCACCAAAGGGTGCGGGCAAGCGTCGAACGCTTTTTCAAGGACCGGGGCCCAGGGGTGTTCATCAGGACGTCTCATGGATTCCGCGGGGGATTCCTGCTCGACTCGAAAGCGCTCGCTCATCTGATCTCCTGGATGAAACCGTGACTTCGGTTATCCCCTGGCGACAATTCGATTTATTTCTATATACAAATACTTGCGCCCGCTTGGGAGGAATGGATTCCGGTCGCTAGGGCGGGCACAGCACCGAGGGATTCAATATCTTGTATGAAAACCTTGGGACAGGATAGCAAGAGGCGTGAAAAAATTCGTTGTAATTTCAGTATATTACAGCCGATTGCCGGGAAGCTGTGCGGCTCATGCTCTTGGTTGACCAAGGATTACTTGCGTGATGTGATAGGCCAACTCTTCTCGAATGGGTGGCTATCAGGTGAACCGGAAAGACAAGGAACGGGTTCAGGTCGAGGTTGTCCAGCGTGTCCTCGACGAGGTTGGTACAGATGCGCAACGTGTGGAGCAGGCTGTATTCGACACGCTATACGAAGAGCGAAAACGTCTCGAAACCGAGCCGGACGGCCCTTCCAAAAGCGAGCAGTTGGCGTTTTATGAGCGGATGCATACCCGTTCGTTGCGGATGGATGTGCAGAGCCAGCGCAAGGCGCTCAAACAGATCACGCATCGATTCGTGCAAGAGGTGACGGGTCATTTCGATCCCCGGGTGTACGCGCTGTCCACGCGTTTGGTCCCGGTGGGGTTGAATCTTCTGCTCAATGCGTTGAGTCCCATCAAGTTGGTGCAGTCCATCCCGCTGGGCATGTCGGATTTGGAAGAGCAATTTGAAGTTTCGGGCCACGTCCAACGGGTCAAGTCCCTCGCACAAAAAGCAACGTTGGTCATGGTCCCCACCCATTCGAGCAATCTGGACTCGATTCTGATGGGATATGCCATCTGGCGCATGGGCCTTCCCCCGCATTTGTACGGTGCGGGATTGAATCTGTTCAGCAACAAGCTGATCGGATTTTTCATGCATAATTTGGGGGCCTACAGAGTCGATCGACGGAAAAAAGCCAAAATCTACAAGGATGTGCTGAAGGCGTATGCCGGCTGCAGCATGGAACTGGGGTATCACAATCTGTTCTTTCCGGGAGGAACGCGCAGTCGGTCCGGTCGTGTAGAACAAGGCTTGAAACTAGGCCTGCTTGGCATGGGCTTGGACGCCTACGTGCGCAACCTCATCGAAAAAAAAGTCCGCCCCGACATCTTCGTCGTGCCATGCACCATCAACTACGAACTCGTTCTCGAAGCCGAAACGCTCATCGCGGATTACCTGAAAGAGGCCGGAAAAGCTCGGTACATCATTGAAGACGATGAGTTTTCCAAGCCCAAGGTCATCCTCGACTTCACCAAAAAACTCTTCTCCCTCCAATCGAAAATCCACGTTGTGTTAGGCGAGCCTCTCGATGTTTTCGGAAACCGTGTGGACGACGATGGTGTGTCCCGCGATTTCCGAGACCGACCGATCGATCGAACGCGTTACGTCATCAAAAACGGAATAGTCCAACTCGATGCGCAACGGGACGGAGAATATACGCGCGAACTCGCCCATGCGATCGTGCAGTCCTATCGCAAACACACGATGCTGAAGACAACCAACGTGCTTTGTCACGTCGTGTTTCGCTGGTTACAAGAAAAATCCCAGGGAATGGACCTGTATCGCTTGTTGCGAACTGGAGGAGCTGAGGAAAGCATTCCCATTCCCGAAGCCTATGGGCGCATCGACAAGGTGAGAGAGGCCCTTCGACGCCTCGCGGACCGTGAACGCGTTCGGCTCGACCTGCCGTTGCGTGAGTTCGAAACGCCCACGCTCGTTCATTACGCCTTGGCCCACTTGAGTTCCTATCATCGCCGCGCGGCCATCGAACGACGGGGGGATCGGCTCTTTCATGAGGACCGAAACCTCATCTATTTCTATCAAAACCGTCTCGATGGGCATGTGGCGGAGCTACAGGCGGAGCTGTCATGACAGCCATGACTACCGATTTATGCATCGTCGGAGGGGGAAGCTTTGGTTCGGCGCTTGCCATGATCGCAGCCGCGCAAGGTCATCGCGTGCGGATGTGGGTGCGTCGCGAGCAGCAGGCCAACGAGATCAATCAAGCGCATACCAACGGAGCGTACCTGGGGGAGGCGCGGTTGCCAGACCATCTGCAAGCTACCACGGATATGCAATTGGCTGTGCAGGGAGCAACCGTGGTGCTCATGGCGATACCCTCCAAATCCTTTCGCGAGGTGGCAAGGACCGTGGGTGAGCATCTTCGAGGAGATCAGCTTTTGGTGCATGCCACCAAAGGGATCGAAGCCGCCACCTTTGCGCGTATGTCTCAGATTTTACGAGAAGAAACCTGCGCGCTGAAAATCGGAGTGCTGTCGGGACCCAATCTCGCCGCGGAACTCATGCAAGGTCACCCCTCCGGCTCGGTGATCGCATCGCCCTACGATGAAGTCGTCCACGGCGTGCAAGCTTTGTTCTCTCACAGCCATCTTCGCGTCTATGGTGGTCGCGATGTGGTGGGTGTCGAAGTGGGAGGCGCTTTCAAAAACATCATCGCCATTGCCGCGGGAGTCGCCGATGGCCTGGGTTTCGGAGATAACGCTCGCTCTCTCGTCATCACGCGAGGACTCAGTGAAATGGCCTGGTTGGGCACTCATCTCGGAGCCGATGTATTTACCTTCGGCGGCCTGGCCGGTATCGGAGACCTGGTGGCCACGTGCAATTCCAAGCTGAGTCGCAACCACCGGGTGGGAGAGCGTCTGGCTCTAGGCAAGGACCTCGACACGATCTTGCGTGAGCTGAAATTCACCGCTGAAGGTGTTCCCACGACCGATGCAGTGCATCGACGAGCCGCTGCCGCCGGTCTTCATTTGCCCATCTGTCAGGCTGTGTATTCAGTGCTCTTCGATGGAAAAAATGCGACTGGCGCGTTCGGTGAATTGATGCGTTTGCCCGTCGGCGACGAACTGTCGACGTTGCGATACCGATGAAGTCCCACCCTTGTTGCTATCCCCTGAGCGTCGTCGACGACCGGATTTTTTCTCTGGACTATGATGGTCCCGTTTTCATTTGGGATATCGACAAAACCTATCTGGCCACACGTTTTTCACAGCCCAAGTACATGGCCAGAATCCCCATCGAGTTTGCGGTGGACAAACAAGCCATCGCTGGAATGCCCG
Source organism: Deltaproteobacteria bacterium ADurb.Bin207 (assembly GCA_002070115.1). Lineage (GTDB taxonomy): Bacteria > Myxococcota_A > Polyangia > Polyangiales > Polyangiaceae > MWCO01. Next base: position 100,807 of record MWCO01000004.1, on the reverse strand, counting down.
AGGTGCTGCGAGGTATTCGTCGAGGAACCACCGCCGCATTTGCTTGCGCGCCTCTTTACTTCGTTTCGGCGAGTCCTCCGCAATTGCGCGCCGTCATCACGCGAAAAATGTTGCTCGATGGCGTGGAATACGACGGAATAACCTTCAAAGACTGGGCAAAAACCATCATGCAACGACGCCCCGGTCGCCTGAAGGAACAAGTAGGCTTCAAGATCTGTGCGTTGCTCGAGGGGCGACGGCGACGGCCCATGGCAAGCGAGTATCTCTTTGGTGATGATGTGGAGAAAGACGCGGTCGCCTATTGGCTGTATGCCAAAATCATCAAAGGCGAGTTGTCATCCGCCAAGATGGAAGAAGCCTTGGCTGCTCAAGGCGTAAAAGCTGACGATCGCGCATGCATTCGCGCCATGCGCGATGCGTTGCCCCCAACCCTTGGGTCCGTTCGGCAAATCTTCATCCATCTCGAGAAAAAGTCGTCACCCGTGGAATTCGAACGCTTTGGCCCGTTGCTTCTGACCACTCGCAACGCTTTCCAGCTCGCCCTCGCTCTTGCCGATCGGTCGGTGGTCCCCATCGATACGGTTCGTCAAGCAGCGCTCGCTCTGCAAGCCGTGGCTCCCTTTGGTAACGTGGATTTCGATGAATTGATCGTGGATGCGCGAACACGAAAACTCGTTTCCTCGATTCCAGAGGAAGTGATGGCCTCGTTCGCGTCTTCGTCATCGATGGATATTCGTTGAACGATTCCCCTTAGACGCACTGATAGACAGACTTTCTTCAAGACAAGTCGATCCGGACGAAACTCACTTGTCCAATCACGTGTACGAGCGTAAGGGAGCCGTCGGTTCCAGTATTGTCTTTCCACCGAAGAGGACTCATTCCCACGACGTTGACAAGCAGGACCGTGCCGTTGACGCCCGTTTCCGTGCCTTCCGTCGAATATCCTACCCCTTGATCGTAGGCGATGGCTTCCGCGGTTGGATGGGTTGTGATGCTAACGCCTGCCACGCGTTGACCGTTCTTCTCGAAAACGACGATCACATGAGAAGCATCGGCGCGAACGAAGGCGGGAGGAGACAAAGAAGCGTAGATCGAGGTCAGCAGATCGCGATCCACGACGGGTACGGTGAAGTTCGAAGAAGCTTGTTGGGGTGCGATCAGGTAAGCATGCGTGGGGATGACGAGGTCATAAAATGCGGGTTCGGGAACGACCGTAAACCAACCAGGTCCGCTGACGACTCCCGTAGCGGAAAAACCAACTCCTGCTTCTCCCCCAAAACTCACTTGATCATCACCGGATACCGTGGGCACGCGAAGATAACCCCATCCCAAAAAGGGAACCTCCTGGGAGAATTGCTCTTCGGTTAGGCGAACAATCGATCCGGATAGGTCGACCGTCGAGATGGGAGCCGCATCCACGTCCGCCTGTTGCCCATCGATGGCAGCCTCTGGCTGCCCACCATCAGGTCGTGGATTGACCGTACCACCTCCGGGTTTGCCACAGAGGACATCCGTACAGCCACCAACACCAGGAGGACGCTCATCGTTGCCCGAACACCCTGCGCATAGGGTTGTCACTGCCAAGCAAAGACCGCCGAGTTGCATTCGGTTCATCGTCTTTTACTGTACGCTCCGGCTGATGAAGTGGCCAACCACCAGGCTCATGCTTCGGCGATCGTTTCTGGAATCACTGGCAATTTTTTTATGCGATGAACATGAAACACTGCGGCAATTGCTATGAGAATGATTCCAACCCATTGGGATGTGGACAGCGCCCATAGTCCGCCCCGATCATCGGCTCGGAAAAACTCGAGAAGGAACCTGGCCAGGGCATACAACATCACGAATGCCACGAATACATGGCCGTCATAGCGTTTTCGTGGGTGAACGACGAGCAAACAGAAAGCGGCGATGGCGAGTGAAGCGATGGCTTCGCCGAGTTGAGCGGGAAGAACAGGCAGGGAGGCGACGCGGGAACTCGGGAGCAAACCGAGTTTGAACTGCGATTCGCTTGCAGGGCTTCCTGGAGGAAAGATGAGGGCGAGGGGACCATCATTGTGTACGCCGAAACAGCATCCCGCGAGCAAACATCCCATACGGCCGAAAGCTAGCCCGGTGGCGATGGCAAACCCCGCCATATCCGCGGCTTTCCAAAATGGAAAACGGTCGCGTTTCAAGAGGAACCACGCAACGACGGATGCGCCGATGAAACCTCCATAATACGTCAAACCACCGGCCCAAAACGCGGCCCACGCGAAACAATCGGATTTCTGAGGATGGCATACCCCTTTGGCCGCATCCCAGACGCCATCATAACGATCGGACAAACATGCGTCTTTGGTGATTTGCCAATCTACCAAAGAGGGATTGGTGCAAAGATGAACATAGTCCCAGAAATAGCCATCGACGAGCACGTGCATGATGCGCGCGCCCGCAACGCCAGCTAGCAGCATTCCGAGGGCGAGATCGACGATGACGTCTGGATTGCGACCAATGCGTTTTGCCCAAAGAATTCCTAGTGTTGCGGCGAAAAGGAACCCGGTGACGAGCAGCACGAAGTAGCTTGGTGCGCCAAGATCGAACAGCCGGAAAAGCTGCGATTGCATGCCCTCAAACCTTCGATTGCCCAGCGAGCCCGGAAGAAGTGGGATCGGAGGGCGGCGGATTCGACGATGCCGCTGGCGAATTCGGCTCCACCGCAGAACCCTGTTCCGGTTGGAGAGATACGACTTTTGTCGTGTCGCGCCGGTGATGGTGCGCGCGGCTGGTGAACATATCGATGGCCATCAAACCAACACCCACGCAGATCGCCACATCAGCGATGTTGAAGGTTGGCCAATGGTCCGTGATGCCATGGGTTGGCGATAGGGAAGCAATGCGTTCGTTGAGCCAGCGAACCCAGGATGCTCTGTAGTCGATGAAATCGATGACCCAACCATAGCGAATGCGGTCTACGAGATTTCCGATGGCACCTCCCAAAACGAGAGGCAATCCCCACTTGAGAGCATGTTGTTTGGGATGAACTCTTCGGAAAAGATAGACGATGAAGCCGATGGCCACCAAGGAGATGACGAGGAAAAAAGGCTTACGAATCTCCTCGTTGGCGGTCTGCAACAAGCCCCAGGCACCGCCTCGATTACGGGCCAACACGAAGGTAAGCCAAGAGTTGATCTGGATGGGAGCTGGGATGCCTTCCCCATGAGCTAGGGGTTTCTCGAGGGTATGCAACGCCCACCACTTGGTTCCCAAATCCAGCGCAAGGGCCACCGTCGACACGATCCCAAGCAATACATAGGATGGCTTGGGTCGGTCTTGCGTCACGGATACCGAAGGCGTGGGTGTGTCTTGGGAGACGGGAGGGTTAGGTACCTCCCGGACTTCAGGGGTGAGGGATTCGCTCTCCACGGGCGGCTCGTGTTCAGGACGTCGGTTCATGGATAGGGTCGCGATGCGGAAGGCATGGTTTACGATAATCTGCGTGGCAACGCCAGGATTGCAAAGCGGTAGCATCGCAGAGGACATCAATACGGAACGCTTGTCTAGGTTAATCGGTTGAGATATCTCTGAGATCCCTGGCCGCGACGCTGAGAACCACCATGCCACATCCTCCCTGGAAATCACGCGAAGGGCTTGCTTGCGTCATCGAAGACTGGCTGGCATCGCGCATCATTCAACCCTGTTTTGCAGCGGAACGCTCGTTTGCTCCCAGCCAGGCGCAAACGGTCGATTTGCCGGAAGACCTCGCACCTTGCTTGCGTCAGGCCCTCGCCAAACGTTCGATTGTCCAGCTATATACCCACCAGGCAGGGGCATTTGCCCTCGCCCGCGGCTTGCCGGACCCCGAAGCCCAGAACCCTGCCGGTCCCCGATGCATCGTGGTGGCAACGCCCACCGCCTCGGGAAAAAGCCTGTGCTTTCATCTGCCAGTCTTGCAGGCCATCGTAGAGAATCCGTCCGCCCGCGCGATGTACGTCTTTCCCACCAAAGCGCTGTCGCGAGATCAAGAAAGCAGTTTGCACGGGCTCATCTCCGATGCGCAACTATCGATCCCCGCGATAGTTTATGACGGCGATACGCCTGGGGATGCTCGTCGAGTAGCGCGAGAACGTTCCCCCATCATTTTGACCAATCCCGATATGCTGCATACGGGCATCCTTCCGCACCACGCGAATTGGGCGAAAACCTTTCAGGCCCTTCGCTACGTCATCATCGATGAACTTCATACCTATCGAGGCGTTTTTGGTTCCCACATGGCTCACGTCATCGCGAGATTGCGTCGTATCGCGCAATTCCACGGTTCCGATCCAGTTTTCTTATGCGCGACCGCCACCATAGGCAATCCGCGCGCGCATGCCGCCAGGCTCACGAACGTGGCGGAATCAGACGTGGCTCTTCTCGACCGCTCGGGAGCCGCGAAAGGACCTCGGCGTTTCTTTTTTTACAACCCTCCGGTCGTCAACGCGGAGCTTGGCATTCGCGCTTCGTACCTCAAATCAGCGGTTCGATTGACTGCCGACCTGCTGCGGGCAAACGTGTCGACCCTCGTTTTCGGCCAATCCCGCAATTCGGTCGAACTCATGCTCAAGTATTTGCGAGATCGACTTGCCGGGGAAGTGCCGAAAGACGCGATCATGGCGTATCGAGGAGGCTACCTCCCCGCGGATCGTCGCGCCATCGAGCAAGGGCTTCGCGAGGGAGTCATCCGATGCGTGGTGGCGACAAATGCGTTGGAGCTAGGTATCGATGTTGGGGAGCTTCAAGCGGTGGTCTGCGCGGGATATCCCGGCTCGGTGGCAGCAACCTGGCAGCGGTTTGGTCGCGCGGGACGCAGAAATGAATTGTCCGTGGCCCTTCTCGTGGGCAGAAGCGATCCGCTGGATCAGTACTTGGCACGGGACCCGGAATTCTTGTTGGGCGCCTCCGCGGAAGAAGCACGCATCGACCCGGACAACGTGGAAATCTTGATTCAACACCTTAAATGCGCTGCTTTCGAAATACCTTTCGTTTGTCCCGAAACGGATAGTTCCGAGAAAGAACGATATGCCGGCCTCGATGGGATCCACACGCGCGAGGCACTTCTATTTCTTGCTCGTCATGGTGTGTTGCACGAGTCCGCGGGGAGATTCCATTGGTCCACGGACGCGTATCCTGCCAATCACGTATCGCTTCGAAGCATCGGATGGGACAATTTCGTGATCGTCGATGAGGAACATGGACGCACGATCGCCGAACTCGATTGGCGTGCAAGCCACACGATGTTGCATGAACAAGCGATTTACCAACACGACGGAGAGCAGTACCAGGTGGAACGCTTGGACTTCGAAAACCACAAGGCGTTCGTTCGAAAGGTCATCCCTGACTATTACACGGATGCCATGACCTACCGATGGGTGAATGTGATTGAACTCGAAGCCACACGATCACTCGGACGAGCCATGTGCGCTTGGGGGGAGGTGAGTGTGATCGAAAAGGTGGTGGGCTACAAAAAAATCAAATACTACACCCATGAAAACGTAGGCTTTGGTGATGTGCATCTGCCGGATATCCAGATGCATACCACCTCGTTTTTGCTTACTTTTCCTGAACCGCTGTGTGCCGCGATATCGATGGCACCTGCGGAACTGATCGAAGCTGCGCGCGGAATCGGGCGAGCGCTCGAGACGGTATCCTGCCTTGCGCTATTATGTGAACCTAGCGATCTGGGCCAAACGCTCGGAGACCAAGGAACCGAACAAGACGTGCCGAGCCGACAAGGACAAGGGCCCCGTCCAGGCTTCGACCCCACCGTGTTTCTATTTGACCACGTTCCCGGTGGTGTTGGGCTGGCAGAGAGAATCTACGAGCGCGCCGAGGAATTGTTGCAACGCGCCCTATTGCTGATGAAAGGTTGCCCGTGTGGGGAAGGGTGCCCAGCGTGCGTAGGAGCTGTGGAAAAAGACCAACGACGAAAAGAATTCGCGTTGAGGTTGCTCTCTTACCTCACGGCATCGCTTCCCAGCGATGTGTTGGTCGATTGATTTTGCGCCAACAAGGCAATGGTGCAGTGATTCCGTGATGAATGCATGCCGGACTTATCGTGTCTGCACATGAAAAGTCGGGAATCGAAACCAGAGATATCACCCATCGCCTTGTAGTAGGGTAGTGTACGAGCGTTTTTTCTGTACCACCCCGTTGAACACTTGCGTTAGCCGGGCCGTTCGCACCATGATCCACGCCATGCTGAAACGTTCCCGTGTGGGGGTTGCTTTCATCGTAGGATCCATAATCCTTGGGGTGTTGCCGGTGATGGGTTGCGGGCCAACCCTCGATCCCGTCGTCCCCAAATCAAGCGGATCGAACCGCGTGTCTTTCCGCCTTTTTGGATATTCGCCAAGCGAAATCCGACACATGCGCTCATCGCTCAACTTTCACGGCAAAGTATTTCTGGCGAAATACGATCCCGACAAACCGGACCAGGTCTATTGGGTCGATTGCCCCACCGACGCTACCTATCGATACGTGCCCGCGGACAATACCGTGGAGGAACTGTATATCGAAAACGCAACCGACCTTCAAACGAAGCTGCCTCTGAGCGTCGCGAGCTTCTCCACGTATCTTTCTCAAGGAAAACGATTGCGCGTGCGTTTTGCAACAGCAGGTTCGTTCGAACTCGTCAACGATTTCTCGATCTCCGATGAAGGAGCTTGTGGGGAAGCCACCCATTTCGTTCAGACGATCAGTGTGGGCGCTTACAGAGTCTCCGAACTCACCGACAAAGGCGGTGGTGCGGAAGTAAGCACGACCGGGCCTTCCGTCGGAGGGCGTCACAGCGATATGAGTCAACACAATGTCGGCATGGGTGATCTGGACGCCTGCGCGACTGCCACGACCGATGCGCCCCCTAAGAACTGTCAGATGCCTCTTGAAATTTTGATGGTTCCGATTGGCTCTCAACGCGTCCCAAAACCGGCTCCCTCATCGCGCGGGGATGACCCAGCCCCTTCTCCCAGTGTCATGCCAACACCCGTATCCACCGACCGTTCCGCGGGCGGGATGACTCACGAAAACTGCTACGTGGGTATCGATTTGACACGGGATGCCCCCACCGATCTCGCTGCCATTGTCCAGCGCTGCGGAGCCCCCATGGGTATGTCCCCCGTGGGTGGCGCCATCATCGATTCGCTATCCGCTGGTCAGCCCATGCATGAGTACGGCGTCGATGTGGAAGCTGGCTCGTGTTATCGCATCTTCGCGGTCGGTGGACGTGGGATCGAAGATCTCGACACGGGTCTCAAAGACCCCGCTGGTGAATGGGTTTCCAAGGATATCCTCGATGATGCTTTCCCCATTCTCAATCCCAATGGTCCCTTCTGTGTACGACAGGGAGGACGGCATAAACTGCTTGTCTCGGTCGCCAAAGGATCGGGGACTTACGCTGTTCAGCTTTGGAAAGTCAACCGTTAGAAAAAGTAAGGTAGGAAGGGGAAACAACCATGACCGGTCGTTTCGTTCGGGCTTGTGTTTGGACGTTTGCCGCGGTGGGCTTCGTTGCTTGCGGACCCAAACCGCCGCCGGAAAACGCCGGGCGCGGCACGGTAGAATCCGAATTCAACCGATGTGTCGACCAGGAAAAGTACGGGGAAGCCAAAGGGTGTTGGCAGGCTTTCTTGGACCGCTACGGTGATGTCGCCTCCTCGGCGGAGAGAGCCTACGCCAAAGAACACCTGGAGCAATCCGCAACGCGCGCCACCTCCCCCGCTGCACAAGAAGAAGATGCCGTCACACGCGGTGCAAAAGCAACGGAAGGTCTCGTGCGATTGCAGGAAAAAGATGGCGCCTCCTCCAGTGGTTCCGGCTTTCCCACGCAGCGCGTTGCCTTCGACGAATGCTACAAAGGCTTTAGCGTCACCGGCCATTCGGAACGCGATGTCATCGCACTCGGTGAACGTTGTGGCGCTCCCTGCGGAATGATCCCGTTTTCGAGTGTCAGATCAGATAGCCAACGGGAAAGCGACGATGTCGACGTGTACGGTATCGAGTTGCGCGCGGACCGCTGTTACCGGTTCATTGCTGTCGGCGATAGCGGCATTGATGACTTGGATGCCGCCATTGCGGACTCCGAAGGAAATATCCTGTTGCGTGATACATATTCGGACTCTGCCCCGATCCTTGGTCCCGAAAGCGCATTCTGCCCAAGCTCCGCCGGTCATTATAAATTCGTAGTTTCGGTGGCGCGCGGGGCAGGGACGTTCCACTTCCAAGTCTGGCAGGGCCGTCGTCAATGATTCACGCGCTTCATGCCTTGTCGCTTATGTAATCGCCTTGCAACAAATCCGCGAGACGTGGCGCAAAGGAACGCGCTACGTGCTGTTCCACTTGCTCCGCCGTATCCAGGTTCATGCAATCCAACGCGACTTGCTCGGCTTCTTGATGAAATACACGACGAAGGCATTCTTTGATTTCCGCCACCGCACCGCCCTCCATCGATAGCTCGCGTATTCCCAAACCAACCAACAGGATCGCTCCAAGGGGATCGGACGCCATCTCGCCGCAAACCGACAATGGCTTGTCGTGCCGTAAAGCAGCTTGGGAAGCGGCTCGAACCAAACGCAATATCGATGGATCAAATGCGCTTGCCAAATATGCCAGAGAACGATTCGTCCGATCCACCGCGAATACATATTGAATGAGATCGTTGGTCCCCAAACTCAAAAAATCCGATTCCTCGGCAAAACGGTCAGCAAGAACCACCGCCGACGGTACTTCCACCATGACACCCAACGGGATTTCTTCGGCTCGAGCATGCCCATCACGATCCACCGTTTCGATGACACTCCGAAGCAACTGCTTGACGTCGCGAAGCTCCGAAAGGCAAGAAACCATGGGCAACAGAATTCGTACGGGTCCGTGAGCGCTGGCACGAACCATGGCCGTAAGCTGCGTTTCAAGGATCTCCGGATGAAATAAGCCAAGTCGAATGGCTCGCAAACCAAGCGCAGGATTGAGTTCAGGAGGCATACACAACGACGATACGAATTTGTCACCTCCGATATCGAAGGTTCGCAAAGTCACCATCTGTGGAGCCGCGGACTGCACAATCTCCCGATACGTCTCGTATTGCTCTTGTTCCGAGGGTAACGACGATCGATCAATGAAAAGAAACTCGGTACGGACCAATCCCACTCCCTGGGCGCCTCGATGGATGGCAAGGGGGACTTCCGCGGCAAGCTCGACATTGGCGCGAACCGTGATGGGAGTGCCGCACGCCATCGCTACCGGCAGCGCCACCGATTGTTTGAGTCGATCCTTTCGCTTGCGATGCCATTGGGCTTGCTGAACCGCGCGTTCGGATTGTTCTTTGGTCGGTCGAACAATGACACGAGCACGGAACCCGTCGATGATGACCTCATCTCCCTGGTTGACGTTGTTCAGCAACTCGACGGTTCCTACAATCGCCGGAATTTCGAGAGCACGGGCGATGATCGCGGTGTGACCGATTCGCGTGCCCCTTTCGGTGGCAATGCCAAGAACGAACTCATGGTTAAAAGCCGCCATGTCGGCTGGCGACAAATCGTGAGCCACCAGAATACTCGGCCGGTCAATCTCGATACCGGGACGCTCTTCGCGTCCACCGCCCAGCGCGCGAAGCAAAAGGTCTCCAATGAACTCAACGTCGTGTCGACGCTCGCGTAGGTACGGATCCGCGGTTTCCTCTAGCTGCTTGGCATAGCTCTGTATCGTTGCCGAAACCGCCCATTCGCAGCTCTTTCGCTCGAATCGGATTTTTTGTTCCACATCTTGCCGCAACGCGAGATCGCCAAGCATGAGCAAATACGCGTCAAGAATGGCTGTCTCTGCCCTCGCTCGCGGACTGGCCGCGGCAATGACGGTACGAATCCGTTCCGATCCATCACGCACAGCATCGTGGAATCGCTGAATCTCGAACTCCACCTCGTGCTGATCAACCCGTCGCCAATGGCGACGAGGTGCCGCTCGACTCCATACAATCGCGGGACCCATGGAGATCCCAGGAGAACCGCAAAGCCCGCGAAGTGTGACCGAAGCGCCCGGATACGCGCTCGGTCGCTCGCTGTTCATTGGGATTCCCCAAATCGGTCAGCAATCAATACACCAATCGCTTCCACCGCATCGTGAGCACGTTCGCCCCGCGCCACCACATCAAGCACCACGCCTTTGACGCCGCATAAGAGCAATACCCCCATGACGCTCTTTGCATTGGCGCGCTGACCGTCGCGCGTAATCTCAATCTCACAAGGGAATCGCGCGGCAAGTTGAACGAGCTTCGTGGCCGCACGAGCGTGAAGCCCCAACTCATTGATGATCTCGAACTTGGCTTGCGCTTCTTGCATTCGTATGCTCATCGAACCGCGCGGCCCATTCCGCGAACTCCACCTCCTATGATATCCGGTTCCGATGCCCGGTCGGAAGACACGTCGCGATGAATATCACGATGAGCCACGCCAATTGCCGTTCCCAACGTTTCTTCCAGTCTCCGTGCCAATTCGACCGCCGTCGCCACCGACCGATGTCGACCGCCCGTACAACCTACCGCAATCGTCAAATAGGCTTTCCCCTCGCGTTCATACCTCGGAATACAAAACGAAATGAGGCTCTGCGCTCGGTCCAAAAATGCCTTGGTATCTGGAAAACCCATGACATACGTCTCTACCGGCTCATCCAATCCTGTCTGTTGCCGAAGACCTTCGACAAAATATGGATTGGGTAAGAATCGGACATCCAGCATCAAATCCGCATCAATCGGCGGCCCGTACTTGAAACCGAACGACAACAACCGAACCCGCATCCGCCCCCGCGACGTTTCACCGCCGAGCAACTCCACGACGCGACGCCGTAAGTCATGTACCGTCATTCCCGTCGTGTCGATGACATCGGTTGCGCGAACCCGAACCCGCGCCAACCGCTGGCGCTCGGAAGTAATTCCGTCCAACAAGGCCATGGCTCCACAATCCGGCCCTTGCACATTGGTGGATAGAGGATGAGGACGACGTGTCGCACTGAAGCGGCTTAGCAACGTCTGGTCGCTGGCATCGAGAAATAACACCGAAAGATCGACGTTGGGTGTGCTTTGAATCAGATCGAGCGCGGAACTGAAATGCTCGAGAAACATCCGAACACGGACGTCGATTCCAAGAGCAATCCACTTCACCGACGCGTTTCGACAAGCTTCCAAAACCGGCTCGATCACCGTGGTGGGAAGCGTGTCGATACAGAAGTATCCGAGGTCTTCCAGAGCATGCAAGGCCGTCGATTTTCCCGCGCCAGACATTCCGCTGACAATGACGATACGCTCGAAAATCTTTGGGTCAGCGAGTTGTCCGTTCGAATCAGAAGCGCGAGAGGAATCGTTGGTCATGAATTACCTTCGTGTTGAAGCCTGCGCTCAATCGTATCATAAAACTCCTTGGCGGAATGATGCCCGGCCCGACGAGACAACTCGTCGCGGGCGGCGATTTCCACGATGGCCGCCATGTCCCTCCCCGCACGGACGGGAAGCGCGATTTCTCGAATTTTTACGCCCAACAACTCATGAAAGCGGTCTTCAATTCCTAGCCGCTCCTGTTCCGGTTCATCCGTGGCAGAGCATAATCGAACAATGATGTCGATGCGCTTTCGGTCTCGGACAGCCGTGACTCCGAACAGTGTTTTCACATTGAGAATGCCAAGCCCACGTACCTCGATGAGATGACGAAGAAGACTGGCCGGAGCCCCAAACACATGGCCCGGATGCCGGAAGTCGCACAATACCCAATCATCGGCGACGAGGCGATGACCGCGTAGTACCAGGTCGAGCGCGCATTCACTTTTTCCGATTCCGCTTTTCCCGAGCAGGAGCATGCCTACGCCAAAAACATCCACGAGCACACCGTGAAGCTGCATGCGTGGTGCCAAACGCTCATCGAGATATCCTTCGATGGCCTGAATCACATGGCCCGTGCGTTCGGAAATTCGCACGACAAGGCAACGATTTCGTTCGGCCTGTTCGATCATTTCCTCGGGTAGCGGAAGACCTCCGGTGACCACGACACTGCAGACCTGAAGGGCCAGGAAAGCTCCGAGAGCCGCGGAGCGTTGTTCCGATGTCATGGTCTTCAGATAGGAGATTTCCGTTTCGCCACAAACCTGCACGCGAGAGGGAACCACGCCATGGAAATGGCCCGCGAGCGCCAAACCGACCCGTTGAATGCGGTTGTGAATGACCTGCGCGCTGTCTCCCTGCCGACCCACCATCTCCACAATGGACAGTCCCAATTTCGCGTCGGCGAATAACTCGCGCACGGATAAAGGCTCCAGCGGATCGAGAAGATCTATGGCCGCCCCCTTTCTTCCTCGACGATGACGTCGAATGCTTGGGTACCATCTGAAGCTTCCAGCAAACGATCTCGTAGATTTCCATCCCGGAGCAAACGGGAAATGCGCGCTAGCATTCGTAGATGCTCCCCGGTGGAACCCCGAGGTCCAATCACCCCAACGAAAATTTTTGCAGGACGCCCATCGATCGAATGAAAATCGACCCCATCCGGGCATAGAACGATGGCCGCGGTTTGCGTGACAAGCGCTTCGAGCGAGCCGTGCGGGATCGCCACACCATCGCCAATTCCCGTCGATTGAAGACTCTCTCGGTCCGTCAGGGTTTTATGAATCAACTCCGCCGCTTGCCCTGTGCCGGACGCTAGAAGGAGCGAAAGCGCCTCGAGAACTTCGCTCTTGACCTTGATGCCGTCTTGATGCCGCGTCACTCGCACGCGGTCTTCCGTCAAAATATCCGTAAGACGCATGTCGCTGTGATTCCATCGGGTTCTCGCAGCAGACCGGCTGGTTTTGCCGCTGATCACCAACTACTCGGCTCACCGACCCGAGCTTTGACAAACCCATACGACATGCGCGATGAGTGGTCGAGGATGCGATTAGGAAAATGAATGGTGGAATGTAGGACGCTTCCGGTCAGTCCTTGGGCTCGATGACTTCGCGGGCCTTGAGCCCCTCGGAGCCCCGTTTTTTGGTTTGAAGAACCCCCTTGGACCCTCGAATCTGACGGTCCAACTTATCAATCACCTTATCGATCGAAGCGTACATATCCTCGCTTCGCTCACTTCCGTGAAAGTGGTCACTGCCCGCATGCACATGGATGTCGGCAACGTGATCCAGCTTGTCCAGGCTCAACGTCACCTGTGCGCTGAGCGGCTTACGAAGGAACTTTTGAAGCTTCGCCACTTTGTCCGTAGCGTACTGCTTCACCGCTTCGCTTGCCTCAAGCTGCCGAAATGTGATGGCAATGTTCATCGACAGTCCTCCTAGATCCACGGCAATCGTCCGGTAATCACCGTTTCTTCGCCTCGCCCACTTGCCGGACCCTTCAAAACAATTGCTTCCGCTTCGAAGAGGCGAGAATACCTAACATCTCCCTGTACTTTGCCACTGTTCTGCGCGCGATCTGTATCCCCTCCTTGTCCTTCAGCATTTTCACAATGGTCTGATCACTCAACGGTTTCTCCTTGTTTTCTTCGTCGATGATCTTTTTTATCCATTGTTTCACGCTCTCACTGGCAATGTCCTCATCCGCTACCCTACGAATGGACGAGTTGAAAAAGTACTTCAACTCGAACAGCCCCTGGGGTGTATGCACGTACTTGTTCGTCGTCACACGCGAAATGGTCGACTCGTGCATCGACACTTCCTCGGCGACGTCCTTGAGAATCATCGGTTTGAGGTACGCCACACCGTTTTCAAAAAACTCTCGCTGCATCTTCACAATGCATTCGGTGACCCGAATGATCGTTTTGCGACGCTGCTCGATTGCGCGAATGAGCCATTGCGCATTGCGAAGCTTTTCGTCGATATAGTCCTTCGCAGCAGGATCCTGCCTTAGCTTTTTGGCAAGGGCATCATTGACGTACAAACGCTGCAGACCGCGATCGTTGTCGAGAACGACAAAGTCATCGCCGTCTTTGATCACGTAGACGTCCGGCGTGATGCCGATGGTTCGGTCATCGGTGTCCGTGAAGTTGCGCGCTGGACGACTCTCGAGTTTTTGAATCTCCTTGGCGGCCTCATAGACTTCCTCAATCGGGATTTTTAGATCCTTCGCGATCGCTTGGTAGGCGCGTTTTTCAAGATTGTGCAGATGCTGGCTGATCATCTCGCATTCCAAATCCGAATACCCATAATGCTCGGCCTGCACGAGCAAACACTCCCGCAAATCTCGCGACGCCACCCCCACCGGATCGAGAAGCTGGATCATTTTTAGCACCTCTTCGGCATCATCGGGATGGAGCCCCGCTTCCGCCGCAAGGTCCTCCACCGTCCAATCCCGTGTTTTGGTGCCATCCGTGTGCTCTACCCCCTTCAGATCGAGATACCCGTTCTCATCCAAATTGCCGATCACAAACTCCGCAAAACGCCTCTCCTCATCCACGAAATCACTGACCTGAAGCTGCCATCGCAAATGGTCCGCCAAACTGCGAGGCTTCGTCAGATTCTGCTCGATCGGAGGCAATTCCTCGAACCCACTTCGCCCTTCCCCCGGTACTGGCTGCTGCAACGTGCGGTTTTCAAGGAATTGGTCCCAATCGACCTCCTTGGCCCTGCGCTCTTCTTCGCGCCCCCGCAAATCCGTATTGGCTTCGTGACGCTCCGTCTCTCCCACTCGCTCCTCGGGCGGAGCTTCCCCCGGCACCGATTTCGGTAATTCCGCATCGGTCACTTCCCGATGCCGAGGCTCGATATCCTCGTCCGATAACATCGGGTTGGCGTCCATCTCCCTGCGCACTTCTTCGATCAACTCAATCCGACTGAGTTGCAGAAGCCGAATGGCCTGCTGCAACTGCGGAGTCATGACCACAGAGAGCGTTTGCTTTTGCGTTAGCTGATGTTTTATCTCCATCGGAATACAAAGTGCCGATCCCGAGCCGTGTTCCTCGAGTTACCCGCATTTACGCCATGCATCGCATGAACGCTCACTATGGTAGCACCAGCCGCTCGTAAGGTCGCGACCAAATTGCACCTCACCCATCCATCGACCCCCCCAAGTATCGCTCCCGAACGAGTGGCTCCTTTATCCAATCCGATGCCGATCCCCAAAAATGTACCTCTCCATCCAATAACAAGCCCACTTCATCACTTATCCGCAATGCTATCGATGCATGGTGATCGGATAGCAATACCGCAACCCCCTCCAATGCAAGTCCTCGCAGCATTTGCGCAATTCGCATCGCCCCAGCCGGATCGATCCCCGAAAACGGTTCGTCACAAATCAATACCCGCGGCCTCGTCACCATGCTGCGCGCTATCTCCAACAATCGACGCTCCCCCCCAGACAAATGGCCCGCACGAACCCCTAGCCGCTGCTCCAAACCCACCATCCGCGCCCAATACAACGATCCCTTTCGCTCGCCACCCCCAAGCCGCTCGAAGGTCGTCAGATTGCCATCCACATCCATATCCGGCAATACCGTCGGACCCTGAGGAATCGTCCCCACTCCCAACCGCGCGCGACGCCACATCGGAAGCTTCGTGACATCCTCGCCCATCAATCGAACCACCCCGCGCTGAGGCCGCCTCTCGCCCACCAATACATCAAATAAAGTCGTTTTCCCCGCCCCCGTCGGCCCTAGCAACGCCGCTACGCGCCCCGAATGTAGCCGAATGCTCACCCCTCTCAACACAGCCTTGCCACTTCGATATTCCTCTACCCCCTGCGCCTCCAACACCACGCTCATCGCGCCGTGCTCACCCCAGACGAAGAAGGTATCAACGGCATCACCGTCGCCAGCGGTATCGAACCGCGAACCTTGTGCATCGTCATCCGCTCCGTCGCCCAATCAAACGATACTTCACTCGCCCGAACCCACGCCCCAGCTCGACGTACCTGCACAT
This sequence comes from Deltaproteobacteria bacterium ADurb.Bin207, assembly GCA_002070115.1. Lineage (GTDB taxonomy): Bacteria > Myxococcota_A > Polyangia > Polyangiales > Polyangiaceae > MWCO01. The sequence goes on along the minus strand of MWCO01000004.1, from coordinate 84,913 downwards.
CCCCTCGCGCTTGCACCATGCGACGACCCATCTCGTACTCCGCTTGCTCGGACCGCATTTCCCAGTCTCGCATCCGCGCACGCACATCACCCGTTGCTTTCGCCCATCGAATCGAAGGCGCCTTGTCATAGGACGCCTCCAACGCCTTGCACGTGACCTCCAATTCCCCCCGTCGCACGCGAACAGCCCCCGCAAGCATCGCCTTGCCGCTTTTCAAATCCACCTCGACCCGGTCAGCCTCCACGGTCACCGGTTGTCCATCTACCTCCGCAATGGACTCGGCATGCACCGACGGAACCATCAACCATCCCGTCGATATCAGCCCGACCGCGCCGCCTATCCACCACACTCGATGCTTCACGCGCCTACCGTGCCGTAATCCCACGCCCCGCGCAACCCATGTTTCTCCGAAGAACCGTCCATTGCCATCGACCCATGCTTCCCTTTTGATTCGGCTTGTCCGCCCGGCGTTCGACACTCACCAAAACGAATGCTCACCCCTTCGGCCTCTCGATCCGAACATCCCTCCTCGTGCGTCCGAAGTATCCGTATTCGGATACTACCATTCCTAAACCATCCTCATGAGCAAATTCGATCCATCTGCCCTTCCCCGCTTCGAAGTTGATTGCACATGCAACACCTTTGGCTCGTATTCCCACGCGCGCTGCCGTTGACGGCTATAGCCGTTCCACCTGCCCTACGCTTTCTTATCCACCCGGGGGAGAAGAGAGCAAGGAAGCTGCCGCGGCCCATCCCGTACTATGGCTCATGGGACCGCATGTAGGAGCCCTCATGGTGTTGTTGGCGTTGGGGTGTGAAAGCACCACGAAACAGCCCATGGGTACGTTTGATTCGTCTATCGCTTCAGTCCCGCGTCAAAGACTCCCGCAACGCTTGCAATCGCATCCATCGCGGATGAGCCGCCACCGCCCCTGCCGCGCGCTCACCAGCCACGACGATCCGTTCATGCGACGCCAGCGCACACGCCCGAACCACGCGCCAGGAAGGGAATTGCAGGAAGTCATCAATGCTTTTTGCCGACGCAAACGTTCCGCGCAATACCAACCCCACCGCATCGCGTATCTCCGGCTCAAACCGTTGATGTACTTCCGCAACCTCCGCGATGGCGCTAGCCATCGGTTGCGTCATGCGCACCAGCAAACGCGCTTCTGCATACGCCGACGCATTGATGTCGTCCATGGACATGCCCGCGACACGAATCGGACGCAGGTCCTCGCGAACTCGCGCGGTCGCTGGCTCCAACCGCTGTACGATTCGCTCGTATTGCGTTCGTTCAAGGCTCAACAAACGCGAGGCGCTCGCCTCCCACTCCCTTGCTTCCCTATGGCTTTTCGGTGCCGCATCTTGCTGTTGCATGAGTTCGCTCAGCTCTGTCGCAATGCGACTGGCCTTTCGACGCAAGGCGCGGGCTCGTAAGGTTCCGCTACGGTTCTCGATTTGCTGCGACAACAAGGTTTCTACATCTTGCCACCGCGATGCTTGCATGGACTGAACGTCACCCAATCGACCTGCCAGCGCCAGTCGCGCCGAAAACGCGACAATCCCCGCCATGGATTCCAAACCGATCGATGCCAGCCCCGTCTGCACATGGCCCATCACCTGCTGCAGTTTTTCCGGCGTCAAACGATCGAGCTTGTTGATCAAAATCTGAACGGGCGTTCCCACGTCGGCAATGCGCGCAAGCACTTTTCTTTCACTGTCTTTCAATGCTTGCGTAGCATCGAGCACCCAAATGGCCACGTGCGCCTCATGCACCGCTCGCGTAGCGGCCGCCACATGATCCATATCCGGCGCATTGAACCCGGGAGTGTCAAGGATCTCGATACGATAAAGACGCTCGATCGGCGCACAAATATGCACCTCCCGAATCGGCGTATCGGACTTTTGAAGAGCCGCCAGAGCCCCTTTCAATCCCTCGTGCGTGACGATTCGATCCGTATCCTCCCGCGTTACAATGCGCGCGTAAGGATCCGGTGCCCAACTCAGCCAATGCAAAGAGGCTGTCGTCGGTAAAACACCCGTCGGCGCCACATCCGCTCCCACCACCGCATTGATGAACGAACTCTTGCCAGCGTTGAACTCTCCCACAACCGCAACACGCAACGGCCTTTTCGATTCCACCACCAAGGCTTCACAAGCCCCCACCAGATCCAACCGATCCATGAAGGACGCTGCCTTTCGAAGTTCATCGATCAGCCGCTGAAACGACCCGTCCTCACCATCTCGTAACCACATCCCAAACACCTGCACGCGAAGCCAATGCGCCATCTTGCCCGCCGATGTTTCCTCCTCGGTGACCGAATCGAGCGTCGTGAGAGCCTCTTGTCCCCGGCCCTCCCGCCATGCTTGGTAAGCCCCGACAATCGCGGCCGCAACACTCGGAGCACGCGCGCCCAATACGTCCACGGCCGCCGCTAACGCCTCGACGTCTTTTCGCTCCAAAGCTACGTCCACCAACGTTCGCGCCGCGCCTATGTCTCCCGCTCGCGCGATGCGAACCAATTCTCGACGCGCATCCTGTTCGCGCCCTTCGGCCATCGCCAAGGAGAACGAGAAACGAGGCTCCTCGATGATTCCAAGTGCCTGTAATACTTCACGAATTCGCTTGACCTCCACCACGTCATGGGAACCTGCCAGAAGCGCTGCCAGCGCTTCCTCGGCTCCCCGCGCTTCGAGAAGAAGCGCACGAATCAACAAATCCAAAGCCATCGGCTCACCAAGTTGCCAGCGGCCTCGGCCCACCGCTAACGACCCTCGCCCGTCGAGCGTGCCGGGCTGCCCCACGCTTCGAAGCGACTCCGCTATCCCATTACGGTCGCCTAGCATCAGCGCAAGCTCCAACCTTCGAAGTCCAATCTCCGGATCGCTGTCATGAAAACGAAGCGCATCGAGCCATCGCGTGGCCCGCCACGCATCCTCTCTCTCCAAATCCATGTCAGCCAGAAGAAGCAAGGCGCGACGACGAGAGGATGGATCCATATCCGGTTCCAGGGCGTTCTCGAGGGCTTTCGTTACCTCGGATGCCGGAGCCTTCAGCCGCAACAGCCCTTCGGCAAGACGAACCCATAGTTCCCCTCGCCACGGCGCGGATTCACACAGCTTTTGCAATGCCTCGACCGCCTCGTCGTCCAACCATAGCGCCTCACAAGCATCCACCAAAATGGCCAGCCCCGCGGGTGAATTGGGTACCTCCCGCAACAACGCCAGCGCATGCTCTCGTGCAGCCAGCGGATCCCCTCGTTCTAGACTTCGCAACGCGGCGCGACGTTGCTCGTCCACCCCTCGCGCAAGAAGCTCCACACGTCCTAACCAGCTCGCTACACTCTCCGCAAGGCTTGCCACGGGATGAGACTATACCAGCGCCGCGAACGGAGCCATGCCTCACCTTCAACCCTTCCGCCATTCCTTATCCCAACGGCGTTTCGATCTCATCGACCATGGGCGCGACGCAATAGCAGGGCAGCACCGGATTCCTCTTCCATTTGCCAACCGCAATCCGCCCGCCGATGCAAAAATTCTCGCACCCAATCGACGTGCTCTCGCCTGTGGAAACTGATGATCCCCAACGTTGGATGATCTGATGTCCGTCGTGAATATAGTGGGTTGCCGTGTTTTCCATCAGACGGCTCGCATAGGATTTCGTCTATCGATTCGACCCTGTCGGGAATGAAAAGATCCGTCGCGCATCCAGCGCGCTTCCATTGATGCACCAAAGGCCAGCGTTCCGGCTCACACCTCTTCGCCCCATCCGCCCGCTTGTCCAGTTGCTCGGGCATCTCGCCGCGTTCATCGAGCATCACGACAACGACGCGATTCGTTGTTCCATGGTCGCACTTGGCGCGAACCCACCGAGGTGTATCCTCCCACAACAATGTCATATCCCGAAGCTTAGCGTCTCGGACGGGTTCATGCGGCAACACACATCGACCAACGCCCAGCATGCCCAACGTAACGTGAAACACAAATAATAGGGCGGAACCAATCAAGCCTATACGTAGTAACACTCGCCGTGTGCTCGCTCGATACTCTGGCAATGTCGACAAAGCCAAAAACCAAATCGCGGACACCACCAGCAATCCGTATTTGTCGTAGCGAAGAAAGCCTTCCCGATGAACACCGATGGCTACGAATTCCACAAGGAAAAAAACAAACGCCGCGACTTGGCCCACGCTCGCTTGTCGCGCACGCACCCGCCGCACCATCCCGACCATCGCCAGCAAACCCATCCCATGCATCGCCACGCCGACAGCTAGCCCGTTTATCGGTAAGTGCTGGATAATACGTCGGAATAAGATCCATCCCGTGGCCCAGGACGAACTGTCGCCCGCGGCATCTCCGCCCATCAACAATGGCTGATTTCGTACGCGATCATCGAGATACGCGAATACCGACGGGGCGATGGCGGTCATGGCAAAGGCAAGCACCGCCGTGCTTACCCACGTCAGTCGATCACCACGTTTGCGGAAAGAAAGGATGACCAGAAACGTCATCGACAACGTAGCCACCAGCGTTTCGGGCCTCGAGTAAGCGAGCAAAGGCAAGCTCGTCCAAAACAATATGCGACCAAGCCACGAAGGCCTTCGTTCAAGATCGACAAGGGCCAACAGCATCCCGAGCATGACGAAAGGAAAGAACCAGAAGTTGAAGACACCCAACAATCCCGAGGCGTAACTTGGTGTGAGAAGCAGGCAGCCAACCGTGGATAGAAGAACGAGATCGATTCGCTCGGTTTCCTTTTCGATGTGATGATGTGCTCGCCATATCGACGTCACCACGGCAATGGCCACGGCAGTCGATCCAAGCGCGAAAACACGTGTCAGCAGAATGATTCGCATCGGATCCAGAGGCGACAGCGGACGGATCAATTCCAAGACGCTTTTTCCTACCACCCCTTTCCACGGTTCCGTTCCTGCGAAAAGCTCCATCAAACCGCTTGCGTCTACCCGAAACGGTACCAGAAACGATGCGATGAGTAGCCCGAGGCTTACGACAACCAACACGATTGCAGCGTGGCGGCGTGGTCGAATCGGCAGCACCTCGCGCCGCCATATACGAGCCGTAAGCGCAAGGAGGGCTGCAAACCACACCACCCATACCCAGGGTAGCCATTCACCGAGAAGATTCGGCGCATTCATGAACGCCATCGATCATGCACGAGTCGGCGCATCGATTCGAGGCAAGAATGAGAATCCCTCAGGGAACGGCGATCCAAGGCTCGATCGCGTCCGCCACACACTTGCCGATCAACGCGTATCCCTTGGCGTTCGGATGTATCGCATCATCGAATCGATCGAGGCGTTCTTCTAGCGATAGATCGTAAAACACGGTCCGACAATCCACCACACCCACTCGTTTTTCCTGCGCGAGTCGATCCATGACCGAGGCCGCCAGTGTCGGCATGCTAGGCTCGAAACGTACCATCGGAAGCATCGATTCGATCCTGCCAGGCACGTCCATCGTCGAAAGAAGTTCCAGGTCTTGCTTGATCTGGTCGTCCCGAAGCACATAAGGAAACTTGATCAGAAGCACCTTCGCGCCATCGCGTTGTACTAGCTCGATGAGACGCGCCAGGTTGTGATGCAACCCTTCGGTTGCCGGACGAAGAGCTGCTGCCACATCCGTACAGGAGGATAGTTCGGATAGCGCCTGACGAAAGCTTGCCCGCTTGTAGGACGTATACGCGATTCGAGCGGCGGAACTGCGCCGTAGCAACGCCATCGGTATCGAACCGACATCGATGATGAGCGAGTTGACGGCCAGACTATCGGCTTTCCAATCTCCTCGCTGCCAAAGATAACCCGCGTAGTCGTTCCATCCGATGTACATCGTCACGATGTCTGGACGAAGCGCGCTGTAAAGATGCTGGTAGCGAACCAGGTGATGATAAGAGTAAGCGCCAGATACCCCAGCATTGATGACTTCGATGCAGCGGTGGGGATTCGTTTGCCGCAATAGATGTTGCACGACGGCCGGGTAGGCTTCTTCGGTCGATACGGTATTGCCATAGGTGGTGGAACCGCCAAGCATCAGAATGCGGATGCATTCCGCGCGTTTGTGTTCCTCGATCTCCGGACCTCGAAGACCGATACGATTGATGTGCGTGCCATCGTAATCGCCAGGAGCAAGAACGAATCCGAAGCGGTCGTCTGGTCGGATTGGTCCCTTTTCCGTTGGTATTTCGATGGTTTTTATCACGTTGCCTTCAAGCCACCACCTGCTGATTGCTTCAACCCCCAGCAGGGTGATCAATCCTGCGATCATCGCTAGGAGCAGTTTGTGACGCTTATGGTGATGATGCAGGCCCATGCTCAAAACAATGTGTAGAGGAATGGCGCGGCGCCCGACGCGCCAAGAGCCAGAATGGCGCCGAAAAGGACCAGAATGAAAACGATGGGAGTGAGCCACCAGCGCTTGCTGTGTCGCAACAGATCCCACACGTCCGACAAAAAGCCTCCGCGGGATTGCCGGGAAAGCGCCTCGAAATCGTTATTGGGATCCGACATGACTCGATCAGCATAGCGTTTGTGGCGGATGCTCGCTGCGCCGTCGATCGCAAGGCGCAGAAAAAAACGGTTCAATAAGGACGAAGATAACGGCGCGGTGCCGATGACGTACAAGCCGTCCAATAGCTCGAACTCGAAGGATCCCATCGTCGGGACAACGGATCGCCGTGGAGCCATCGAACGAGTAGACCCAAGGGCGTAAGGACCAAGAAAAAAAAAGCGGCGAGCGTAATATGGGCGAAAACCAGCGCGATGGGATAGGTCGATAGGCGAAATCCAAGGAGCAGAATTCGTATGACGGGTGGATAAAGCCAGCTCGAGCCGATCGCCCCCACGGCAAGGACCCCAAGAAATAGAGCATTAGATGAACTCTCGAAATGTGTTCCACCGGCCAACCCAAGAATGCCCAGGGTCAAAGGGATTCCCACGCTTCCAAAAATGCGAACCTGCTTCGGTGTCGGATTCAGATCGAGCGCAATCAGTCCCATCTTCCCTTTTTACCTTGCTGCGAGGCTTTCAACCCTCGTTGTACGACGAGATCCCAAATCACGGCGGGGTCGAGGTCGCATACCTTGGATATGCGAAGCTTTCCCACACAGGTGCATCCATCGCAAATCGGCGGCCTCAGCTTCGCAAACGCTCCGGAAAACCCAAGTGTTTTCGTGTCATAAGCGGTGAACTCCCGCCCGCTGCTACAAAATATCATGCTGCCATCGGGCAGCAGCGTGGCGGTAACCACGGCGCAGTGGCAACCTCGCAAGCCCTGAGAGTACATCGCCCGGTAGTGCCGAAGCTCACTCGACGTGGTGGCTAGATAATCTGCCAAATGATGGCGTTGTTTTCGCGTCCTGATCAAAGAGTCCAACGCATCGACTAGCTGTCGTGTCGTGGGAAAGTTTTTGCCTTCTTGCGTTCAGGCAAGGGGTTGGACGTGTAGACGAACATCCAGGGCCTTTGCGTAGGCAAGCACCTCATCCAGCCGATCGAGATTGTAACGCGTGAGGCATGTAATGACCTGAACCGGAATGCCTTCTTGATGCGCGCGCCGTACCGCGTTCGAAGCCCGGTCGGCGCTTCCTCTTCCCCGCAACGGGTCGTGCAGCTTAGCGGGCCCATCAAGACTAATTTGCAGCAAATCGAGGGAGCGTAACGAGTCGATACGGCGCAACACGAGATCACCGTTGGTATTGAGCTTGCAAACGATCCCCTTGGATTTGACCCGATGAATCAGCAGCCCAATATCGTCACGCAGCAACGGCTCGCCGCCCGTAAACGAGATCATGAGCACACCGGCTTCGGCCATCTCTTCGATGAGTTCCAGGGCGGCGGTCGTACCCAGTTCGTTCGTGTCGCGCTCGCTTTTCCAACGACAATAGCTACGGCAGGCGGTGCATCGGCCTGTCACCAACCAGGCAATGGCGATGGGGGTACGAATACCAAGAAATCGGTAGCGTAAGACAGCACGACCCAAAGCCGCTCGTGCTCGCAGATTCACCCCTTCCTCCCTGTCACATCAGAGCGTCGCAAGCGCCGCAGGAACCAGACTGTCCAAGGAAGGCCGAGCAGGGCAGGGAAGACATTGACCGCGAAAGTCATCAGCAGTCCCCCCAAAAATATTGCCTCCACGGGACCGTAAGCCGCGCCGAAAGCTTCGACGAGCACAGTTTCCCGAGGTCCTGATCCCACGACAAATCCCGGCAAATACCCGGCGCAAACCGCAGCGCTCGCGGCAAGCAACGTATCCACCCACCGAACCGGCACAGCAAGACTTCGAAGCAAAAAAAAGCAGACGACAATAGGACGTAGCTGAAACACAACGCCGTAAATCAATAACTCGATTTTTTGCACGGTGTGGAGCTGACGAAAAGGAGAAAGCATTCCGGATACGATCTCGCCCACCCGCGGGTGAATGATCATGGCTGCATCCGCGACATGGCGATGGATGGAAGGAATGAAAACGATGATGAAGCTGACAGCAAGCAACGCCGCTATCAATGCTACGGGAACTGATGAAGCTTGCCGTAAGATTCCGAGCTGAATCCGAGGTTCGGAGGCGAGGAAAATTCCTAGCGCCAACCACCACAAAGATCCGATCAGGTTCATGCTCTTGTCGAAGATCATAATCCCTGATGTGTCGGCCACGGTCATTCGCTTCCGGGCGCGAAAATACAGCACGTGGATGATTTCACCGGTGGAAAAGGGGAGGAATGCGCGAACCGGACCCGCGCCGAGGCGTACCCTCAATGTCTCATTCCACCGTATGTCAACGCCCATCGAACGGAGAACTCGATGTAGCTTGAAGGCACCAGCCGCAATGTGAAACGCTGCGGAACCTCCGAATACGGCAACCAATAACGCATGATCCGCCGTTGCCCAGCGCGTCTTCAGCGATGTCCAGACCAGCGCATGGCGATGCCACAGCCACAACAAAATCGCGATCGACAAAACGATGCTCGTGGCAAATCCAGCCCACGGCCTTGGGGAACGGACGATATCCCTCCGTGGCGCACCTTCGCTCTTATCATTCATATCCGGGCGATCCCTGGAGGGCATGGCCCAGCATACCATCGCCGTTCGGTCGTAGGTATGGCTCGTATCCTTGTATTGACCTCACATCAAAGCGAGGCATGATGAAAACATGATGCGAAAACCTTCGTGCCTGCTTTCCATCTTGCTTCTGTCATCGTTTGGCTTAGGCGCTTGCTCCTCGGATAACGATCCCCAATGTTCCGCAGCTCCCTCGTGCGTGTCTCCCGAAGCAAGTACATACGATTCGCAGGTGGATCCAACGGATTCATCGTATGAAACGTCGATAGAAGCAAGTCCGGATACGGATACCTCGGAGGGAGGCGAAGCCGCGTCGGGATCAGACGCTCCCGCGGAGTCAGCCTTGCCGGAAGCCTCATCACCCGATGGGCTGCGCTTCATGACGTTCAATATCCAACATGGGGCTAACGCGAGTCTCGATGCGATTGCGGAAGCGATTCGAAATGAGAATCCGGACATCGTCGGACTGCAAGAAGTCGATGTCGATGCGCAACGAAGCGGCCATGTCGACCAGCCTCGCGTGCTGTCCCAGCGTACGGGAATGGCGGCTGCTTTTCAATTTTCCCTCACGTTTTCGAGCGGTGGCTACTATGGCCTTGCCGTTCTCAGCCGTTTTCCCATCGTGTCGACCAGCAAACGCTTGCTGTCATCCACTGGCGAGCAGCGTATCCTCATGCGCGTCGATGTGCTGACAGAGCATGCCTTGCTGCCCGTGGGGGTGACGCATCTTGGTCTTACGGCAGGCGAACGAAAAACTCAGGTCAGCGAGATCCTCGAGGACCTCGGGTCGGAGGGATTCGCAGTGCTCATGGGCGACATGAACGCGCAACCAGGTGATGAGGAAATGAAGTCTCTGGCTTCGGCAATGAACGATGCATGGCTCGAATCCAGTGGCCAAGGCTTCACATTTCCCGTGGATACCCCCACCAAGCGAATCGATTATATCTTTCTGGGAAACAACTGGCCGTCCCCTACGCAAGCGCATGTTCCGACCACGAAAACCTCCGATCATAGGCCGGTCGTCGTCTTCGTGCCGTGGAACTGAAAGCGAACGCTGCGGGCGACGCGGCTTCGTAGGGCGAATTGCACCGCAATTCATCGCATGATAGCAACAAGATGGATGACGCAGGATTCGCCAACATCGCCTTTCCGCGTGGCTGTACGACGATGCTCGTCGTACGACGATTGCGACGGCGTGTTGAGTCAACTGCTGACGGACACGGGGCTTTCTGATGTTCTGCGTAACAGTCGCGTGCTGCTGAAGCCGAATATGATGAAGGCAACCGCTGCCGATCGAGCGGATGCTACCCATCCGTCGATCGTGGCAAGTCTGACCCGCGTGTTGATGGCGATGGGGTGCGAAGTATGGGTGGGGGATTCATCGGGATTGCTGGGGCTTACGGCGGAAGTGCTCGAAGGGTCAGGTATGGCCCCGGCGGTTCGTGCCGTGGGAGGCAAAACGATCAACCTGGATGCGGGGCCTTTCGAGAAGATCAGCTCAACAGGATCGGCAACTCATGAAATCTGGGTGCCCCGCATTCTGTTCGACGTGCAGCACGTCGTGCAGGTTCCCAAGCTCAAAACACACTCGCTGACGGGGATGTCGTGCTCCATCAAAAACTTGATGGGGTTGTTGCCCGGCGCGACCAAATGCGCCCTTCACGTTCGTCGTCCTTCCGCGTTGCCATTGTCGCATGCGCTGCTGGACCTCGCGGAGACCTTGGTACGCAAAGGAGTTCACTTGTCGGGCACCGTGGTCGATGCCGTGTGGGCACAAGAGCGAAAAGGCGCGAGCGAGGGGCCACGACGGCGGGATCTTGGTCTCATCATCGCCTCGCGTGATCTATTCGCCACGGATCTCGTTTGTAGCCAATTGATCGACGCCGATCGTCACAGTCTGTCCACCGTTCTCGCCGCTTTTCAGCGACGTTTGGGGCCTTGTCATCTGGAGGATGTGGAAATCGTAGGCGACAGGAATGCAATCCACGCTGCTGTCCCCCTGGAGTCCGCGGTGGCTGGGTGGAAAGACAAGTACTGGCCCGTCCACACGGGCCATTATTGGTTTCGCGAACGGATCGTGAGGCCTTGGCACGATCCACGGAGATGCCACGGTACGCGAGCGTGCATCGACGTTTGTCCTACCGACGCCATGCGTATCGTCGGTAAACGTATCGAAATTACCTCACAATGCATTCGTTGCTTTGCGTGCCGCGCGGCTTGCCCTCATGGGGCGATCAAGCTCGAGGTGCCTTTCGGAATGCGAGCGATTTTTTCTCGTCGTGCTGAAGGTATCGATCTTTCCAAGGTTCTTCGATGAAAACGCCTCGTGTGACCCTTGTGAATCCTCCAGCCACCTATGCGCAGCAGATCCCACAGAAGTGCTTTCCTCCCATGGGGCTGTTGTATCTCGCAGCCAGCCTCGAATCGGCAGGTGCGCAGGTCGACGTCATGGATGCTAACGCGGCGGGGCTGTCGCACGATGCCTGCGCAAAGCGTGTGGAAGCCTTCGCCCCCGACCTGGTGGGGATGCCGATCTACGCGGAAACAGCCGAAAGCTGTGCCCGATGTTTGGCCACTATCCGAAATCGTTGTCCGCATATCCCGATTGTCGCTGGAGGCCCGCAAGCCACGGTATCTCCATCATGGGTGTTTCGAGAAATACCGTCGGTGGACTTCGTTCTCGCTGGCGAAGCAGAGCGCTCGATCGTGTCGCTTGCGCGCGCGATCGTCGACGATGCTTTGCGTTGCACGACCATTCCTGGGCTTTGGACAAGATCGTCGACCACGTGCCTTCCCGTAGAAAATATCAATAAGCTCGATAGCTTACCATTGCCCGCTCGTCATCGGCTCGAAGATCTCTATGCGCGGCATCGGTACTACGCTTTGCTCGTTGCCGATCGACACATCGATTGCTTGATCACGAGCCGCGGTTGTCCCCATCAATGCAAGTTTTGTTCGAATGCGACGAATCGTATTCGTTATCGCGGCATCGATGCCTGTCTCGATGAACTGGAGCGGCTTCGCTCCAGGGGCGTTCGAACCGTCGAGATCCTCGATGACAACTTCACGGCGTCGGAGGCTCGTGCGTTCGAGCTACTCGATCGAATTCGCCTGCAACGTTTCGGATTGGCCCTTCGAATCAAGTCTCGCGCCGATGCCGTCACGGAGAAGTTGATGGCGGCCTGTCGTCGAGCAGGAGTGTATCAGGTCAGTCTTGGCGCTGAATCGGGTTCGGCGTCCCTGCTGAAAGCCATGAACAAAAGAATCACGCCAGCGCAAATCCGTCGCGCTGTCCGTCTGATACTCGATGAAGGAATGGCTTGTCACACGAGCTGGATCGTGGGGTATCCCGGGGAAACACGGCAAACCATCGCTCAAACGGCGGATCTCATTATCGAACTAAAGCCGACGACCGCCGGGGTTTCCATCTTGATTCCTTACCCGGGAACCGATGTATACGAACAGGCCAAGCGGCAAGGCACGCTCGAGGGCGATTGGTCCGCGTCATCTTCGGAAGTTCCCTGGATAAGATTACCGTGGACGAATGGCCGTGAGGATTTGGTGGCGGCGAAGCGAGCCTTGATGCGACGAGTCTATTTTCGTCCACATTATGTTGCTGAGTTCGGGAAACGGATCGTGCGGGAAGCGAATGTCACGCTAGCGAGATATGCGGTGCAAGAGCTGAAACGGTCGCTAACCATCGGGATATCATCGTTCGCATGCAAAGCATGGAGATGAATGGTTGGACGGTCGCGCAACGGCTAGGGGTCCTGGACATCCGTCAGCTCGGCCAAGGCTTCCTTGAGCAATTCGTCTCGTGGATATAGGGACAATCCTTTTCGCAGCACCTGGATGGCTTCCGTCGGGCGATTCATACGCCGATAGGCACGACCGAGATAGAGAAACACTCGCGTGCTCGTATTACCGTTTTCCCTAAGGATCTCCAGGTGTTGTCGGACCAGAGCCCAGTTGCCCATAGACATGCACGCGAGGGCTGCGTGGTAGTGAGCGATCATCGACTCGGGGCTTTCCCGGCAGATTGTCTCGAAACAACCAAGCGCCTCTTCATATTTTCCTTGGTGATACGCGGTGATACCGAGCCAATAGTGCGCCATGACAAAACGAGGGTGCAAGGCAATCGCTTTGGCGAGGGCTTTTTCTGCTTGGGTGAATCGAGCCGCGCGAAAATGGCAGATTCCCAGGTGGTAAAACGCGGCCGGATCGCGGTCGTCGATTTGTAATGCCCGCTGAAACGAGTCGATGGCCTCGTCGATTTGACCGTGCCAATAATAGGTTTTCCCAAGCGTCAGGTGATTCTGAACATTGGTGGGATCTTGTTCGATCGCGGCTCTCAGAATCATTTCGTCTTGCGCCAACTCCCGTGCGGTCAATCCGAGAGGCATTCGCTGGACATCAAACCCCTGTACCGGTTCCATGGTATGGCCCTTTCCAATACATACTGTCGTTCGCAGTGTTGGATTGGGCGCCCACCGAGGTTCGTCAAGCGGTCGGCGCTGTCGGCTCCTCGGACATGCCTAGAGAAATGCTTTGCAAGGTTGGCGTACACTTGACGTGAACGAATCGGCCGCTTGCCATGGCGTTGTGCGTCTCGCGCGGCGACGCTTTACCTCGCTGGTCGATTGTGCCAACTCCCCGGGCAAGGAAAAAGAGGCCGTGGGCGCATCGGGTTGGGCAACCGTGGATGTGCTTTCGGCATCGGACAGACGACGAAAACAGCCATGGGAGACGTCGATGAAGCACGAAGCGAAAGCTCGCATCATCAAGCGGATACGCATTCGAATTGGCGATATGCCAGAGTGCCTGGGAAGGTTTGCCATGCTCGTGGGGGAGCATCGCGGACGGTTCGGGCAGATCACGACGGTACAGCTTGGAAAAAAAGCCAAGATACGAGACGTCGATATCCACACCCCCGATGAGGCTTCCTTCGATCGTCTTTGCGATGCCATTCGAAAAATGGATGGGATCGACTTATTGGCAACACAAGACGTCGTGCTGGAAATGCATCGAAAAGGAAAAATTGAGGTGACGTCGAGGGTGCCGGTGGAGTCAATCGATGACTTGAGCATCGTGTACACCCCGGGAGTGGCCTCGGTGTGCAACAAGATTCACGAAAAACCGGAATTGGCCCTCGAATATACGTCTATCCCCAACAACGTGGCGATTGTGACCAATGGCACGGCGATCCTCGGCTTGGGTGACATCGGCCCGGTGGCGGGAATGCCCGTCATGGAAGGCAAAGCCCTTCTGTTTCGGGTGCTTGCGGATATCAACGGCTATCCTATCTTGATCGACAGCAAGGACCCGGAAGTCATCATCCAAACCGTCCGAGCCATCGCTCCGACGTTTGGTGCCATCAAGTTGGAGGATATTCGCGCTCCGGAATGCTTCGAGATCGAGGAACGGCTCGATGCGGCTCTGGATATCCCGGTCATGCATGACGACCAGCATGGCACCGCCGTCGTCGTGTTGGCCGCGTTGCTCAACATTGCGGCGAGCACCTATATCAATCTCAAACGTTCTGCGGTGGGAATCGTTGGGCTTGGTGCCGCGGGAAGTGGCATCTTTCGCCTTTTACGCGCCTACGGTGTGGAGCAGGTCTACGGCGCCGATATCAACGAGGTGATGACATCGCGCTTCGAATCCTTTGGAGGCATTCCCGAGAGCCTCGAGGGTGTCATGGCAAAATCCAAGATCGTCATCGCCACCACCGGCGTGCCAGGCTTGATCAAGCCAGAGATGGTGCAACCCCAACAAGTGGTCCTTGCGTTGTCGAATCCCGATCCCGAGATCGACCCGGACGAAGCGGTACAAGCGGGTGCGGTTTTCGCAATGGACGGTAAGTCCGTCAACAATGCCATGGCTTTCCCCGGACTGTTCAAAGGGGCTTTGCAAGCCCGAGCCACGAAAATCAACGATGCCATGCGAATCGCCGCGGCCAAAAAAATTGCGGAATTTGCCACGGAAACGGAACTCATTCCGAATATCTTGGACAAACGTGTTCATGAAGCGGTGGCCCAGGCGGTCGAAAAAGCGGCTTTCAAAACCGGTGTGACGCGAGTCTTGGATTCCGTGGAATTCTAATCATCGCCCCGAAGTTCGCGTTTTTTTCGCTCGTGACGTACACTTGTGGCGTGGATGATTCTCGACCGACTTGGCCCGGTGTTACGCGAAGATCGTCTAGCTCTTCGCTTCGGGCCAAACGATCTCTCTCGCTGTTTCTGGAAGGCGAAGAATTCGTTCTCGACGACGGTGAATACCTGCTCGGACGTAGTCCTTCGTGCGACATCGTCGTCGACGATATGCTCGTGTCGAGGGTTCATGCGAGAATTTCCGTAACCGAAGGCATGGTCGTGCTTCGGGATGCGGGAAGCACCAATGGCGTTTATGTAAATGCCGCTCGGATCGACTTGCCAACGCCGTTGCGAGACGGTGATCGCATCTTGGTGGGAACGAAAGAATTGTCCGTGTTTGCCGTGCGTGTAGGCAGCTCGTCCCGAAGTTCCAGGCCGGTTGTTACGAATAGCTCTATCCCTCCGCCTTCGCACAACCCTACGTTCGAGCTTACAGAGGACGACGACGATCGCGGTTTTTCTCCCACGGAAAAAACAGAAGCGTTTACCCAACTTTCGATTCTTGCGCGAAGCATGATGGACATCGGAGAAACCGATGGGGCGATTCATTTATTGTCCGGGTATTTCGACAAGATGTTGCATGCGGCAAGGGAAGGACGAACCGTGAGTGTCGGCATCGTAGAGGCGGCTTGTCGCTTCGCCATGGAATTCGCGGAGGCCAAACACGATCCCAAATGGGTGGATTACGTCCTCGAAATCCATCTCAACCTTCGAAAACCCATGACTGCCGACCTCATCGATGATCTGTGTAAACTGCGTCGAAAAGAGATTCGCTACGATCCGGATTTGTTGTTGTTTTACAAAGCGGCATTACAGCAGACGGAACCGAGCTTACCCCTGTCGTTGCGTGTGCTTTGTGCACGGATTATGACTTTGGACGATGAAGCTTGAGGCGAGGGTTTCCGCCTTCGGGCGCTATCCGTAGCGAAATCCGTTCTTCGCTTTGTCCTGCGGAGCCTCGATCAGCCAAAGCACATGCTGCTAGGATGCCCCTCATGTGGTTTGCGCTTTGGAAAGCAATTCGGCTCGCCAAAGAAAAGGCTTTTTCCAGGCGCCTCGCCTCGTTATGGCGATGGGATCTACCCCTTTCTCTGCTCATCCTTGCCATTCTCAGTTACTCATGGATGTTCAGTTCCATCTCCGTGCCCAACGAACGATCCCGCCTGTACCTCACCGTGGCGTTGATCGACCATCATACCCTCACCATCGATGAACCCGTCCGTCGCTTTGGAAAAATCAACGATTGGGCAAGATACGAGGATCACTATTACACCGACAAAGCACCTGGTTCGAGCTTGCTTGGGGCAGTGGTGTACGGGCTCGTCCGATGCTTCTCGAATCCGCAAGATTGGAAGATCCATGAACTCATCAACTTGATGCGCACATGCGTCATGTTGCCCCTTGGGCTGATCGGTTTTCTTTGGTTGCGCAGGCTTTTGAGACGATTGGGCCTGGACCCACCATCCACGGATATCACTGCCGTCGGGTGGATCGTTGGCACGTCCGCCTTTCATTACAGCACAGCGTTTTATGGCCATCAGATCGTTGCCGTCTGTATGATTGGCGCTCTCGATCTCATCTTGATGGCCGAGCAACGCCTGGCGGATTCGTTGCCCGCTTCCAGCGCCCTGGGGCCGGCTTGGGGCGCGGGGATGATGGCCGGACTGGCCGGTCTTACCGAATATCAAGCGGGAATCCCAACCGCATGCCTGCTCGTGTACGTTGTCTTTGGACCGATGCGTCGGCATGGTTCGCTATGGCTGGCCGTGGCCTTGGGCGCGTTTCCCTTCATGGTTATGCTGTTTGGATACAACACTCTGGCTTTCGGTGGCCCGTTTGAATTGTCGTACCACCATCTGATCGACCCGTCGTTGCGAGAGCTACACGGCAAAGGAATCGGTGGCGTGGCTGCTCCGCAATGGCAATACGCGTACGGCGGATTGTTCAGCTTGCATCGAGGTCTGTTTACCACTTCACCCGTATTTGGACTTGCTGTGCCAGGTCTCATCATCATGGTTCTTCGACGACGAGTTCGATTGGCCATCTTGGTGGGAATGACGTGGCTCTATTTTTTGCTGTTCATATCGAGTACCCAAATATGGTTTGCGGGTTGGTCTTTCGGTCCTCGATTGCTCGTGCCAGTCATGGGCTGGGTGATGATTCCCATTGCCTATTGCTTTCATGGGATGGGCAAGATCCCTGTTCTCGACGGGTTAGGGAGAGGGCTTTTGATTGTGGGAATCCTCTACCATCAAACCGTTCATGCGGTATTTCCTGAGCTTCCGGAAAGCGCTACGCATCCGTTCAAAGATGTGATTGTTCCGGCATGGCGAGCGGGGGTCGTTTCTCCGAATCTCTGCACGAAATGGATCGGATGGAAGGGCTTTGCGAGCCTGTTGCCCTTGGCCGTACTGCTCATGCTGGCGGTCGTTATCGTTGTGCTTTGGCCGAAAATGGGGTCGTCGCGAAAAACGATGGCATGCAGGGCAGCCACTGCGCTCGGAACGACGTTGTTGTGCTGTGTTCCGCTGCTCCTGATCAAACCGGGGTGGTCCGAGCGAGAATCCCAACGATTCATTCAGTGGATGGAGCAACTCATCGCCGAAGAGCAGCGACTGTCCGGCAAACAACTTACGGCGAGCCCCTAGACTCGCTGAATATGATCCGGAAAGGTTCGCGCAAGAACGGAAGTGATTTGAGAACGCAAGTCGCGGCCTTTGGGAATGAAGTCTCGAACGCCGAGATGATGCAACAGTTGTTGATCATCATCTTGCGCGCCCGCGCTCATGGCAAAAACGGTGGTTCTTCGGGCAATTCCCGCGCCGCGCATGTACATGCACACTTCGACGCCATTCATACGAGGCATGTGCAAGTCCAAAAACATCGCGTCGGGAGGATCCTCCCGAAGCCGTTTGACCGCTGATTCCGCGTCATTCACCGCTGCTACCTCCACGCGGGGGACCACGGATCGCACAATCATTTCCACGAGTTTGGTAAGGGCGGGATCATCGTCGACGACCAACACCCGAAGCGGTCCCTGACTGATGGGTTTTCGTTGTTGCAAGTCGCGAAATCGCCAAACCAAGGTCTCTGCGTTGTCGGGGCGATCGTCAGCAACAGGAGAGAGCATTTGCGTGATGAGCGCGGCAAACCCCTGCTCGATATCGGGACGAAAGGTTCGAATATCAGGAGCCCCCCGGGATTGCTGTTCGCGGATTTCATCGAGTGTGGACCCATCGAAAGGCAATCGTGCGGTTAGCAGTTCGAAGATGGTGACACCCAAACCGAATACATCGAGCAGCTTGCCCGCGCCCGGCGTCAAGTCGTTGTCGATGGCTTCGGGAGCCATGTAGGCAGGCGATCCGGCAATTTCTTTTTGTTGCTGCATCACGACTTCTGGCAGCATCAGTCCGAAGTCCATCAGCACGACACGGCGGTCCGGCGATAACATGATGTTTGCGGGTTTGACATCTCGATGGGCAATGCCCGCCACATGAACGACAGCAAGCCCTTCGGCAACTTTTCGCGCCAACCACAATACCTCTTCCGAGGAAAACGACTCGCCTACGCGCTGCCGTTGGTGAAGATGTTCCTCGAGCGTCACGCCATAAATCCGTTCCATGACGATATACTCGGTTCTTCGGTGGATCCCGATGCCATGGACGATAGGAAGCGCTTCATGGCGAAAGGCGGCAAGCGCGCGAGCTTCTTGATGCAACGCTCCTGCAGGCATGTCGGGCCAACAGGCTTTGAGGGCCACACGACGATCCAAGGCATGGTCCTGCGCTTCGAATACCTGTCCCATGCCACCCGAGCCAAGCAGCGATCGAACTTCGTACAATCCTGCCACCCAATCTCCCACATCGAAGAGGTTGATACGCGTCGAACGTGGTTCCCACTTTTCCGATTCGCACGAGTCAGGGAAGGTCAGAATCGCTGAAGGTTTGCTCATGAGCGCCCTCGAATTGTACCGTGTTTTCCGTGGGAAAGACCATCGGCAAGGATGGGTGATGTCCTGATGAGGCAAGGACGGGGTCTGATAACGGTATTGCCAAGGGTCATCCGGTGAGGTTGCCCTAGGACGTTCGGCATGAACGAGTGGCGAAGAACGTGAAAGATGAGTGAGGTTCGGCGGGTTGGGCGCTGGAGTTCGTTTCTTACGACAAAGCGAAGCGATGATTTCGACCGTCCGATGAACGAGCATGTCGATAGAAAGTAGTCAATCTCATCACGCGGCGGGTGCCCGTTGCGTATGCAGGATAGGGAACCACCGATCGATGGGTTGGAGTGATAAAAATATAATAAAAACGGTGTGTTACAGGTTTGGTGCTCAATCCGTAAAAGCGATCGTAGGCCGGGGACCGAGGCTCGTCCAATCCACCACCAGCCGTTGCGTGCGATCGGTCCAACGAAAGCGCGTCACGTGTTTTTTGCCTTTGACCACTTGCACAACCAAACTGGCCACTCCCTTGCGCTCGTAGACATAGGCCTGTACGCCACCTTTTTGCTCGATCGAAAGACCTAGCACTTTCCCTCCATCCGTGTTCTCGTCGCGGCAGGAGACACGAAGCCATTCGCGAACCATTTTGGTTTCACATCCTAGCGGCGTGGATCGGGAGACGGTGATTTCCCAAGGGGCGGCATCCCATTCCGCGATGGTCGGCACGGTGGAATTAGGAGGCGGAATGATGGCGGGGAGACCATCGAGACCCCTTCCCGGACGATTGGGATCGGTCATCGTACCTGCCGGGGTGGGCGGGGGAGGCGAGGGAGGAACGGGTGTGTCGACCGTGTTGACGATCGGGCTGTCTATCCTGCCTACGGGCGGATCCGGTACAGGTTGTGGTGTTTGTTCCGATGTGTTCTTGCAGCAGCCCGCTGCGAGCAATACGAGCCCTGCCATTCGCATCCAGGAAGTGAATTGCATGGTCTTCAGACTACGTTTGGACACCGCGTTTTGTCACGGCAGAACTGCGATTCAATAGAATTTGAGTTTCAAGGTCACCATGCCATTGACACAAGACGTGTAGATCGTGGCCGAGCCGTTTTCGATTTCGGATTGATAGATGACCTCCGTGATGTCGCATACGGTGTCGTGAAAGACCGTGTCTCGGTCCTTTACGACATAATGGATTTCGGTCATTAAATCCGAAGCGGGGACGAGAAACATGTACTCGTTGTAAACGGCCGTATAGGAATTCCAAACGGTGGCGGTGGTGTGGGAAACCGAGCCAGTGCTGAATTCCACGAATAGGTCGGGTTTGGATTCCTCGGCGGAGCCTACGTCCCATTTGTAGGAGGTTTGTTCGAGGGTCACTTCGACGATATCGACGAACCACAGCGAGGAGGGGTCGAAAGAGCATTTCTTGGCGGAACAATATTGGTACCACTTGCAGACGGAACAGACTTTGCCGCCAGAACCGCATTGGCTGTCCGAGGTTCCGGCTTGACACACGCCGGACTTGCAGCATCCGTTGCAGTTGGCGGCATTGCACGTGGTGGCACTGTTGCATGTGCCGTTTACGCACTGCTGGTCATTGACGCAGGTTTCGCAGGCTTGACCATTGGTTCCACAGGCGGAGGTTGAGCTTCCCCCTTTGCATTCATTCCCTTGGCAACAGCCCACGCAACTGGAAGGACCACAGGTTGAACTGCAAGAGCCGTTGACGCATTTGTCCGTTCCTGAGCAAACGGCGCAGGAGGAACCATTTTTTCCGCATGCGGATTGTTGCGAGCCGGACAGGCATTGGTCGCCTTGACAGCAGCCCGTGGGGCAAGAGGATGCATTGCACGTACATTGGCCATCGACACATGCTCGGCCCGAGCCACACTCCGTGCAGGCACCGCCACTCACTCCGCATTCCGCTGCCGTATTTCCCTTCACGCACTTACCCTGTTCGTTGCAGCATCCTGAACAATTCGAAGGTCCACAATTCTGTGTCTGGGTCGTGCATGTCGATTGGATACAAACCTGGTTGGCATCGCAGGAAACACAAGCTTCTCCGCCTTTTCCACAGGCGGCTTGGTTGACGCCAAGCTGACAATTGCCGTTCGCATCGCAACACCCCGAACACGTCGAAGCATCGCATGTCACCGTGACGCAAGAACCTTTCGGGCATTGCTCACCGTCGCTGCATTTCTTACAAGGAACACCCCCTGTTCCGCATGCTCCGGCACTCGTTCCAGCCATACACTTGCCCTGATAACAACAACCGTTTTTGCAAGAATCCGCGTCGCAAACCGTGGCTCGACAAACCTGATCCTCACATTGTTGCGCCTCTGAGCATTGCTCACACTGGATTCCCCCCTTTCCACAAGCCTCCCCCGTGCGGCCCGGCATGCATACACCTTTGATACAGCAACCGTTTCCACAGTTGTTGGCGTCACATACGCTGCTCGCAACGCAAGCACCCGTCACACAGCTTTCGTTCGCTTTGCAAATCGAACATTCGATCCCGCCCGTTCCACATGCACTTTCCAAGTCTCCACTCACACATTGTCCGTTTTGACAACACCCCGCACAATTGGACGGGCTGCATACGTCGTCGACACACGTGCCCAAAGAGCAGGACTGCCCAGGTCCACAAGAAACACAATAAGCTCCGTGGCGCCCGCAAAACGAAGCGGAAGGTGTCGTAATGCATTGGTCGGCAGCATTACAACAGCCGGTGCAGTTCGAAGGTCCACAAGGCGGCGTGTACGCGCGAGATGTCTCGCCTTCATCCGCTGCGCAACTCATCACGAGCAGAGCCAAAGCCCCCGCGACTCCCATTCCGATTGCTTGCATTCGTGTCATGGCATGCCTCCCATCAAGGCATACCACCCCTTTTATCCTTTGGTAAGCGCTGAAACGGTGACGATTCGCGATCGCGACAGAGGGCAGTTCTTCTCGCTTCCCTTCGTGAAAACTAGGCCGATTGCCACAGAATCACGGCATGATCTCTTGGCAGATCCTCGCGCCAGGACCCCGGGCCACCATCGATTCGATCGTCATGGGACACGACTCATCACGTGACAAACCACGAAGCACATCCATGGCGATCGGACTCGACCAGTCTCTCGGTCCATCGAAACGCAAGCGAATTTTACCGGCTGGATCAATCAGCCACGTTTCAGGATACATCTTCGTTCCATAACGTCCTGTCACCACCTTGGCATCCGGATCCAAGGCGACGGCAAAAGGGTCCTTACTGCCTGTATGCTGCTCGAGGACAGAGACCACCTCGGCTGCCGACTCATCGACGGCTACGGTAAGAAGCTGGAATCGTGGTTCTTCGCTCAGGGTCGATGCGAGCTGTCGCAGGGCTGGCATCTGCTTTTTGCAGGCATCGCAAGCCGTGTTCCAAAACACCAGCAAGACGGTTTTTCCCCGTTGATCCGCGAGGCGAAAACGAGAACCTCGGGTTGTGGTCAACTCGAAGTCCGGGGCCATTCGGTCTTCTCCCGCGTAGTCAGGGGCCATCGTACACAGACTCGTGCAGGACTTGCGCAATTCGCCGTCACGCGCGGAAGCCACATAGGAATACGCAAGAGCAGCGGATATCGCTATGAATGCGACTTGAACGATCCGAAACGCGTTGCTCGTGGCAGATTGGAAAAATACACCCATCACGACCCAATCTTGGTGGGAAGGCTCCGTTCGGTCAACCCATGGAGTCGTTGTGCATTCTGCCCAGCAAGATGATAAGATGAGCCGTCGTGTCGTTGCGCAATAAGTCAGCCGCTCGGACCATTGCTTTCCGATTATCGCTACCGCTGATTGGAATCATTTTCGGTGCTTGTGTTCTCGATGCGGAAGGTCGCGGAACGTCTTCGGTGTCGTGTGGCAACGAAATCCTCGAGGAAGGCGAAGAATGCGATGGCTCGCTTGTTGCCGATATGACTTGCATGACGCTGGCATATTCCGGGGGAGAACTTCGCTGCTCAAAAACATGCACATTCGATGTGTCCAGATGCGGTCGTTGTGGCGATGGAATACGCGAAGGAAATGAACAATGTGACGGAAACGACCTGGCCGGGCAAACCTGTGCTTCCGTGATCGGCCTTGCAGACGGCGAATTGCGTTGCACTTCCCAATGTCGCTGGGATCTTACGAACTGCTCCAAGTGCCTCAATGGCGTTCGCGAAGGAAACGAACAATGCGACGTGATTGTGCCAAGCACCGCCACGTGTGAAACTGTCGTGGGTCGACAAAGCGGCGAAGTGAGATGCTCTGACGATTGCACGTTCGATACGACACGCTGCCATACTTGTGGCGATGGGATCATCGAAGGGCCAGAAGAATGCGATGGGAACGAGCTGGGAGCAGCGACATGCGAGACCTTCCACTACGCATCCGGAGTGCTGTCCTGCAAAAATGACTGCACCCTGAACAAGAGCCAGTGCCTCGTTCCCTCAGCGGATTGGGGCGATCTTCAATGGCGCTTTCGACGCCTCATCACCGTTCCGAACAAGCTCGTCGATGAAACCTTGTCGGGCTTCCCCTTACTCGTAACCGTGGTGGACCCGTCGCTTGCCGCCCACGTCACGTCATCTGCGGACTTTCGTTTCACCCTGGGGGGCAGTACGACCGTACTTGCTCACGAAATCGTGTCGTGGAACTCGGAAAATGGGGCACTCGTGGCGTGGGTACGCCTGCCTGCCCTTAGCGCGTTATTCGATACCAAGATACTCATGTATTACGGCAACCCGTCGCCGCCTTCACCAGCGCCTTCTATCCCGGTTTGGACAGATGGTTTTTCCGCGGTATGGCATCTGGACGAAGAAGATGCCGCGACATCGCATGTCAATTCGGCTGCCGATCGTTTTCACGGAGCCAAAGCTGGTAATCATGCCGTTGCGGGAAAAGTGGGACGCGCGCAGCGTTTCGACGGGCAAAATCAGCACATCCAGATCGTGAAAGCCGATGGAATTTCCCTGGGAAATTCAAATGTTACGATATCGGCCTGGATACGAACCAAGGCGCATCAACGTGCTGGGCTGGTAACCAAATCTCCTGCCGCGCAATGGCCACCGGAGAGCAAAGCGTTTGGGATGCTCGACAACGTTGTTGTCGTCACCAATGGCTTCGGAGTGTGGTTGAGTTCCACGAAACCCGTCAACGACAACCAATGGAGATACGTGGTCTGGACTCAACAAAAAGATGTCGTCGGTCTCAACGAACGGTGGATACTTTATGTGGACGGGGTGCAGAACGGTAAGGGGGACTATACCACTGGCGAAGATGGAACGGGACATAGTCTTTGGATTGGAAGCCCCATGGGGACACTGCTGACGAATTATTGGAAGGGTGATATCGACGAAGTATCCATCAGCAACGTGGCGCGAAGTGCTGCTTGGATCGCCGCGAGCTATCGTAACCAGAACGCTCCGGAGTCATTTATCATCGTGGGAGACGAACAAACGGTGCTGGTGGGTCCGTAAGATACGGCGCATCGCGTTTCAATCACGAAGGGCAAGCGCTTCAACGGCCTCGAGGCAAGCGCGTCATACGTCCGAGAAAACTTGGACTAAAGTACCAACCAAGCGACCAGACGGTGTCTTGATGAACGATGCCCATGCGGGGAAGCGCATAAGGATCGCAACAGTCCATCCCGATGGGAGCACCAGAGGCTTTGAACGCCATACTGTATCCCACTTTTTCCACGAGCGCGCTCGTGCGAGCGTCGAATGCTCCCAACGGATACACAAAAGCGATAGGGCGCTGGCCCGTTTCTTTTTCTAGAATATCCCTCGAGGTTTCGAGCTGTCGGACAGCTTGTTCGTTGGAGAAGTGGACGATGCTTTTGTGCTCGTGTCCGTGGCTTGCGACTTCGCACAGCCCGGAGTCCACCATTTCTCGAACTTGGTCCCACGTCAGCATTCGATGCTTCTTGTTTTCATTCATGAGCTTGGTGGGCAGCGCGAGGGTAAAAGGAACCTCTAGTTTTTTTAGAATCGGCCATGCGACCGCATGCACGCTCTTGTCCCCATCATCGATGGTGATGACCGCGGCGCGTTTCGGAAGAGGTTTTTCCTTTCGTAAAAACATTGCCAGGGCAGAGGTTGGCACGATCGCGATGCCGTTGTCGCGCAGCCAAAGCAATTGCCGTTCGAACTGCCAGCCATCGACCGTGAGCGGTTCTTTCCCTCGATCGAAAGCGTGATACATGAGCACGAGAATACGCGTGTCTTCGTAGGGTGACGCAGCGATAGCCATCGTTTCATTTGGGGAATCTGGCTGTTCCGGCGAAAGGACCACCGAAGGCTCTGATGGCATGGGCTCCGTGGGCCCGGATGTCGTGGACGCGGCGGGAGAGGATGCTTGTGGGGAAGTCGTCGTCTCGGGCGAACGTGCGTTCAGAGAAGTTGGAGAACTAGCCCCGGAGCGAGCAGGCGCGGAGCAGCAAGCAAGCAGCATCGATACAATACACAAACACCACAACGCCATGGCTTCAGCCTATCCGCAACGGGGGGCATCCGCCAAATAAGCGGTTGCTGTTCAGCGCTGGCTTTCACACTCCACGCAACCGCGCGGAGACGCCACGCTTCATCACCGTATCATCGAGGAAGCGATCATCCTTATCCGGATAGTCGAGGGTGAAGTGCAACCCGCGGCTTTCTTGCCGTGATGCGGCGGATGCCACGATGAGTTCCGCCACGGTGGCGATGTTTCGTAGCTCGATGAGATCTCGGGTCACCAGGTAACGCCAGTAGTACTCGTGGATTTCGTCTTGCAGCAATGCAATCCTGCGTGCCGCGCGCTGCAATCGGGTTGCCGATCGAACGATCCCGACGTAATTCCACATGAAGCGTCGCAACTCATCCCAGTTCTGCGATACAATGACCTTTTCGTCACTGGACACGGCATCACCCACTTCCCAATCTTTGACCGTCACGTGGGGGCGCGACCGCAACGCATCGATTTGACTGCTGAGTTTGAGGCTTGCGCGATGGGCCAACACCAGCCCTTCGAGCAGGGAGTTGGAGGCAAGTCGATTGGCACCGTGAAGACCCGTGCATGCCACTTCCCCCAAAGCCCAAAGGCCCGGAATGGTCGTACGCCCATGCATGTCGGTGGTAATGCCGCCGCACATATAATGAGCTGCTGGAACCACGGGAATCGGAGTCGAGGTGATGTCGATGCCCCACTGCTGGCAAGTCGCATGGATTCCGGGGAAACGTTCCCGAACGAAAGAGGCTGGGCGGTGGGTGATGTCGAGCAAAACGTAGTCCGAACCGGTTCGTTTCATTTCGTAGTCGATGGAACGGGCGACGATGTCACGAGGGGCCAAGTCCGCGCGTTCATGATGCTTTTTCATGAATGGGGTTCCGTCCAGCAGACGAAGGATCGCGCCTTCTCCTCGCAACGCTTCGCTGATGAGAAAGCTCTTGGCCTGGGAATGGAACAAGCACGTTGGATGGAATTGATAAAATTCCATGTTCGCGATCTCGGCACCCGCACGATAAGCCATAGCCACGCCGTCTCCCGTGGCGACATCGGGATTCGAGGTATAAAGATAGACTTTTCCGCTTCCCCCGGTGCAAAGCATGGTGGCGTGAGCGCGGATCGTCAGGACATGCTCGCTGGAAGCATCGAGGACATACGCTCCACCGCAGATATCGGGCCCCCCATATTCCGGTAGCATGATGAGGTCGACCGCGGTGTGGTGTTCGAGCAACTGGATATTGGGGTGGGCACGAGCCGCTGCATCGAGGACACGAACGATCTCTTTGCCCGTCATGTCGCCCGCATGGGCTACGCGTCGCTCGGAATGGCCGCCCTCCCGCCCAAGATCGAGGTCCGTTTTTTGCGTACCGTTTGGTTTCGTAGAAAATTCAACCCCTTGTTGGACGAGCCAGTCGATGCGCGCGGGCCCTTCTTCTACACATACCTGAACGGCAAGGGGATGGCAGAGACCAGCGCCTGCCGTCAGCGTGTCTTGCATATGAGAAGCGAAGCTATCTTTTTGGGATAATACGCTTGCGATCCCTCCCTGGGCATATCGGGTGTTGGATTCATCGGCGCGTTGTTTGGTGACGACGATGACGTGGCCGTGGTTGGCGGCTTCGAGGGCGAACGCGAGCCCGGCCACACCGCTGCCGATGACCAGGTAATCACAGGAAAGGGTCATGGGCGCGGAGGCTAGCAAAATTGCGTAGCCTCGCAATGCATGGGGCAGGGGGTAGGGGAGATTACTTGAACGGACAGACGGCGATTTGCTGGGCCAGTTCAGTCTCAATATTGCCGTACGGGGTATCGGATGGATGGTACAAAGCGATATTGGAGCCGTTGAACGCTAGCTGGCCGCCATCGGCAGCGTTCGTGTTCTGGGCCTGGGTCACCTGGACCTGACCGATACCAATGGCAGCCACGCAGGCATCGTTGGCACCGACTGGATCCATGACGAGCAACATGGCGCCAGAGGTCTGCTCGAGGCCGACATCAACGGGCCCGCTCGCGACCACATCGGACGCGAACATAAACTGGATCATGGGCGCCACGACGGTTTGTCCTTGTCCCGATTGCTGCAACACACCGAGCCCATTGGGAGCAAAGTGGATGGCCAACGCTAGAGTTTGTGCTCCACCGGGAGGAATCGCAGCGTTGGCTGAGGTATAAGAGCCCGTGAACGCAGGGGTCATCTGGATGCCCGACATGTGCGCTTGCAAGTAGGATTGATCGTTGAGTTTGGACTCGTCGAAGATGAATCCGCTGCTGAAGCTGACCTTTGTGAGGTTGCCGTACCCGGAGCTTGGTCCACCGCCGGAGCCACCGGTCGGAGCACCGCCGGAGCCACCGGTCGGAGCACCGCCAGAACCACCGGGCTCGCCACCACCGGAGCCACCGGGCTCGCCACCACCGGAGCCACCGGGCTCGCCACCACCGGAGCCACCGGGCTCACCACCACCGGAGCCACCAGTTGGGCTACCGCCGCCGGAACCACCGGTTGGGCTACCGCCGCCGGTGCCCGGCTGGACTATGCTTCCCCCGGATCCTGAATCGCCACCGGTGCCGTCGTCCGATTTTTTGTTATTGTCGTCACTAGAGCAAGCGAAGACAAGCAACGAAGCCGCAATACCGACCGCCAAGTACTTGAGTGAATGATCCATACTGTCACCTCTTCTACGAGAAAGGACAATAGTGAGGATTCCCTACGAAAGGTCGGTCGTCAAGGTTCATCAACCACTTTTCGGACCCCTATCATCGGATGGCTTCCTCGCCCTATTTGTATGGCATTGGATTTTTTTATGGTTGGCACGATATTGGCCGTCGAGAAAAAAGATTACCGCTCCAAAGGAATACAGTATCTGAACCGAGCAATTGACGCAACGCGACGAGCGTCGTAAGGCAACGACTGCGGCGTTTTTGCCCCCCCTACCCACCATGCGCCAACGGCGCACTGGAAGGAGGTCACCCTCGTGAAGATCCTCGTTCCCCTCAAGCGTGTGGCCGATCCGGACAACGCGAACAAAGTCAAAGTGCCAGCCGACGGGAGCAAGGTCGAGACGACAGGTCTCGAATGGAAGCCCAACCCGTTCGACGAATACGCAGTCGAAGCCGCCCTTCGCCTTACTGAAAACGGTGCACAGAACAAGGTTCGTGCGGGAGAAGTGGTTGTCGTCACCCTGGGGCCCAAGGAATGCGAAACCACGCTCCGCGCCATGCTGGCTACTGGTGCCGACCGGGCGATTCGAATCGAGGCCGATGACGATCAACTCGACGGCAACGTGGTTGCTTTGGCTCTGAAAGCCATCGTGGACAAGGAGAAACCCGATTTTGTGCTCATGGGCAAGCAAGCGGTGGATGGCGATACCAACCAGGTGGGTCAATTCCTTGCGGAATACCTCGGTTGGCCGATGGCTACCGCGGCAGCGACCATCGTGGAAGAGGCCGGCGCCTTGCATGTGGGGCGCGAAGTGGACGGTGGTGTCATCAACCTGAAGGTGAAAGCTCCGGGGCTTGTGACAGTCGATCTTCGCATCACCGCGCCGACCAGCGTGTACTCGTCGCAAACCAAGCGGGATTTCAAATACAATGATGGGGTTCGTTTTGCGCCTCTGCCCGCGATCATGAAGGCCAAGAAAAAGCCCCTCGATGTGTTGAAACTCGGCGATCTCGTGGCGGATACCTCGCTGCGTGTCATCTACAAGAAGTTCGAACCTCCTCAAGGCCGCAAAGCGGGCGTCAAAGTCAAGGATGTGGCGGAGTTGGTCGATAAGCTAAAGAACGAAGCGAAGGTCATCTGACTTCTGGAAGGAGCGACAGATATGGCAGACGTATTGGTAGTTGCAGAGCTCGCCGGTGGTCAGATCCGAAAGGCGACTCACTCGGCAATCACGTTCGCCCGCGAGGCCGCGGGCCATCTTGGTGGCGGGTTTTCCATCTTGGTCATCGGTCAAGGCGCTGCCGCCGCAGCCGCACAGCTCACCGACTTCGGAGCCACCAAGGTCTATACCACTGAAATTACTTCCGTTAACGGCTACGTATGCGAGCATTACGCCCCTACCGTCGCGGAACTCGCCAAACAATTCGCCGTGGTGGTCGCCACGGCCACCGCATACGGAAAAGACCTCATTCCGCGCGTTGCCGCCAAACTGGGCGCGGGATACGCCGCGGATATCTCAGGTGTGAGTCACGAAAATGGGCTCATGTACAAACGCCCCATCTACGCCGGTAACGCCTTCGGTTATGTGCAAATCTCCACCCCGATTCAGGCGGTCACCGTTCGGCAGAGTGAATTCACGGCTGCTCAACCCGCGGGGGGGGCATCGCCCGTCGAAAACGTAGCGGCCGTGGCTCCTTCCGCGGGAGCCGATCGGGTCGAATTCATCAGTTTTGACCAGGTGAAAAGCGAACGTCCGGAACTCACGGAGGCTTCCGTGGTCGTGTCGGGCGGGCGAGCCTGCAAAGAAAAGTTTTTCGAAGTGCTCAACCCCCTGGCCGACCTTTTTGGTGCTGCTATCGGCGCAACCCGCGCTGCTTGCGATGCCGGCTATGCGCCCGGCGACTTGCAGGTCGGGCAAACTGGAAAGATCGTCGCCCCCGACCTGTACTTTGCGTTCGGTCTGTCCGGTGCCATCCAACACCTCGCCGGAATGAAAGGCTCCAAGGTCATCGTTGCCGTCAACAAAGACCCCGAAGCCCCGATTTTTTCCGTGGCTGACTATGGCCTGGTGGCGGACCTGTTCCAGGTGATTCCCGAACTCGTACAGCAAATCAAGGCTGTTAAAGAATAACCTCGCCGACCTTCCTCCCCTCGTTGTTCCCGTAGCGTCGATGCGGTAAGAAACCGCTTCGCTGATACGTTGTTCATCGTTCAGCGCAGGAAGGATCAATCATGGCTCGCGGCAAATGGTCGATAGCTCCGGAGCACCTCGATGAAACCCTTCGAGCATTACAAGAAATTTCCGACATCGAAGGCGTAGCGCTGTTGCTGCATACCCAGGATGGCTGGCTTCCTCTGTTGGAATTGCAGGCAAACGATACGCAAATCCATGAGTGGAAGGAACCCGTCGATGCTATCAGTATCGAAGGCTCCATCTCCACGACACTTTATTTTCTCGATGGTGTCGAGCCAGGGCCGGTACGTGTTCAACACGACGAGCAGGTGGATGGAATCTTGCTCTGGATTGGAGAAAAGCCCGTTGTCGCGGTGGCGGGCCCCCGGATGAGCCGCCTTCCGGAAGGTCTTTTGCACCTTGAAGGCGCCGAATTGTCATGGTCGTCGCTCGAACTTGCTGCAAGCCAGGTGGGAAACAGTCTTCGAAGCCTGGATGTGGGCGGCAACGAAGCGTTGGGTTCCCGGGCTCCTAGCCTTGCCTCTTCCTTTCCGAAGTTGGAAGGCTTCGACCTGCGCGGGATTGAATCGATCCAGGACCTCACACCGTTGGCGAATCTATCCCAGTTGCGTCGCTTGAATTTGGAAGGATGCTCCTCGCTAAGCGACCTTGCCGCCTTGTCTTCTCTTTCCACCCTGACCCACCTCGACCTTTCGGATTGTTCCGCGATCGAGTCCCTAGCGGCTCTCCGCTCGTTGACCAGCCTTATTTCGCTGGACTTATCAGGATGCGATCGACTGCAAAGCCTGGAACCGTTGGTTGGGCTTTCGACTCTTTCCTTGCTCGGTCTCGCTGACTGCGCACAACTGCCGGACTTGGCACCGTTGGCTCGCGTGCCTAGCCTCAGTTCGCTCGATTTGAGCGGATGTTCATCCTTGCTTTCGGTGCAAAGCATTCGCGATTGCCCCAACCTTCACACCCTTTCCGTGCTGGGGTGTTCTCGCATCACGGACCTTCACGTTCTTACCGCCTGTTCTCCCCTGCGCATCCTGGAAGCTGACGACGACGTTATGGTCGCGCGCGTGTTGGCGGGCTGCGCGGTTGCTCGTGTCGATCCGGATTACGTGCGGCAGCGTATCGAATCCTGGTTTGCTCTTGTCGATCGACCGGCAGACGGAAGGGATTTGGCGATGGATCTGTTGCCCGCCTTGTCCTTGGGATTTTCCGAGCCTTGGGCGGTTTCGGCACTCCATGATTTGATAGACCGCGTAAAGCGTTCCGGCATCGAGGATCAGGGGTTGTGGACGAGAATCTTCATCTCCCTTCGATTGGTGGGGGACCCTGGCTGGCGTCCCAGTATCGAAAGAGCGTTGGAAGACTTGGTACTGGGAGATGATTCCTTGTCGATTCTCGAGCCGGCGTTGGAGGCCCTTGGCCAAATCTCGAATGATTCGTTTGCCGGGCCCTGGGCTCGCACGCAAGCTACCCTGGCTCTCGACTCCCTGATCGGAACGCCTCAGGCCCGTCGTGTCGCGAAAGTCGCGGTGAAGTATTATGCTTGTTCCCGGAATTTGAGCGGATTGGACGCCTGGATCGAGGTGCTTTCGGCATCATCGCCACAACAACAACCCGCTTCCCATCAGACACTTACCTCGGCGCGAGCTTCGGAAAGCGATTTTACAGTTCTCGCGCCTTTGGTCGCGCGGCTGGCGCAAAAACAGCCAGATAGTCCCGAGATGCGGCAAGTCCTCGCGGTGATCGTCGGAATGGTGCGCGACAGGCCGGAAGCGTTGAGCGTCGATCCGTTGGTCGTTGCCTTCGAAGAACTCATCGAAAAAAAACCGGATTGCGCCGCGGTGGGTCGACTGTGGAAAGCGTTCGAGCGATTGTTGCTCACAGCCGCACCTGCCTCGATCATCGCTGCGGCCGCCGATACCATCCTTCATTTGATTCGAAAAAATCCCGACAATATGGCGTTCGAGCCTCTTATGCAGGAGATGATGGATTGGGTCGTAGAGCATCCCCAAAGCCCTGTAGTCGAAAGGTTTACGGCTTTGCTTGACGCGGCTCGGGACTCCGGCCTGGTATCTTTCAGCCATACGGTACTATCCCATGCCACCCTTCGTGCTCATGCCAGCGAGGAGCTGCGGGAATATGTGAGCGCCTTCGATCTTCGCCAGGCACGGCGAGCCATGATCCGGGGGATTTTGGATGAATTGTGCGCGCAGGATATCGTGCGCAACAAACCACGTGCTCAGATTGCCGCCGCCATCGAAGAGGATTTCGGCTGATCCACGGAGAATTCTAGGCCTGAGATCGGTCGGGCGCAGGTGTTGCTCCTATCCCCCAAGGACGACGACCTATGGGTTTGATAGCGGGACTACTGACATACCCACATGATAACACAATAACACAATACTGTTCCGTAGGAGCATACGAGTCCCGTATCGGAGCAAGGTGTGCTATTGTCGGGTGGAAGGGCCGGACACGAGGTTGGATTCTCCCAGGCTCGCGAGGCGGCTTGCTCTTGCCAATCGGAGGCCTTGAAGGCAGGATAAGAACCGGAAAAGGCGGTCCGTACATAGGCCCTGTCGTTTTCGGTGGAATTGGTGATTCCCGTGAGAGGGCCTGGGGTGAATGTGATTCCTGGGGGTGGAGCGGGCGGTGGGGCTCCAGAGGCATGGGAGAAGAAATCGAGCACCGTGCCAGTGGCACAAGAGCCTTCGCATAACATGACGTTTTCTCCCGAATCGGCCGTCAGATAGATGTTCTCCTTCGAACTGATGTCGCCTGGTTTCGCGCCCATTTCATCAATCACATAAACGCTTGCTCCCGCACCGAGCAAGAACGGTGGTAAATCCAATTCTATCGAGTTTTCGCTATATTGCGCCATAACCCGCAAACGCAACGTATCCAATTGCGCGGGGCAACTGCCCTGATTTTTCAATACGATATAATCGTCCACTCCCAGGTATACCTCGGTCATCCGCACTTGCGTGGGAGCCGCCCCATTGGCTGGACATCCCACACAGGCTCCCTGGCTACAGCTTTTTCCTGACGAAGCGCAATTCGTTCCCCCAGACTCGTAGCCATCCCCCGCCGCATTGCATTTCGTGGCTCGTTCACCATCGCAAGCCGGCTGGCCCGGTTCACATAGCTTGTTGACACACGCGCCCGCCGTCGAATTGCATACCTGCTTAGGTTCACAGACGGTGAGTACGGAATAATCGCTGCCTGCCGCATTGCATTGGCGCAGTTCGGCACCTACACAATACTTCGAATTGGGCGTGCAAGCGAGATCACTGCACTCACCATCGAGGCAATGCTTCTTCAATACGGAGCAATCGACCGAGGAAATAATAGTCATCCCGTCCTTGGAACATTCCACCACCTTGTCACCATCGCATGCCGTTGTGCCCGCCATGCAGATCCAGGGCTCGCAACTCGCTGACTTCCCTTTCACGACACACGTTGTCTGAGAACCGCACGCAACGGGATCCATCCAGCGGTGACCTTGCGGGTCGCACATCAAAAGAGCATTGGACTTGCAGGTTGATTCGCCCGCATCGCACTCATCCGGCCTGCAGACCCCCTGCGCACAATGGTGGCCCTCATGGCATTGTTGGTTCGTCATGCATTCCACGCAATAACCAAGACTCTTGTCGCATAGTTTTCCCTGCGGCGTACACTGAGTATCCGATACGCAAGGGGTTCGGACTTCGCAGGAGTTGCCCAAACACACATGATCTGTGGGACAGTCGAAGTCCGTTTCGCATTCGACACAACGCCCTAACAGCGAAGCACATACCTGATTGGGGGGGCAGTCCAACGATGTTTGACAGGCATGGTAAGGAACACATTGGTTCTTGATGCAATCTGCGGTTCCCGAACAATCCTCCGGTCCCACACAGGGCACACAGTTTTGGCTGGAAGGATCACAAATGGGAGCATGGGGCACGTTCACACAATCCAGACTGCTGGTGCATCCCGTGGGCGCTACGCAGCGGTTCGAAATACACCGAGCCCCGCCATCGCAATGCGTGTCGTTGAGGCATTGTACGCAGGTGCCGTTTTCCACATCGCAAACGGCGGAAGGCGCGGCACAATCACTCGATGTTTTGCAAGTGGTTTTCGGAGGATTGGGCTGATACAACTCATCCGCATCGTCTCCCCCGCAGGCGAAAGCGACGATGACGACTAGAAATACGGATAATCTTGCCAAATGGGTTGGGGTGAGGTGGTTCATGAACTCCTCCAAGCTCGCTTCATCAAGGGGCGCCTTGCGTAATACGCTTGTTGTTCGTTAGGTATTCCCTGGGGTTTGTCTTCCGATTGGCGATGGGCAATCCTCTGTCTTGCACGG
Source organism: Deltaproteobacteria bacterium ADurb.Bin207 (assembly GCA_002070115.1). Lineage (GTDB taxonomy): Bacteria > Myxococcota_A > Polyangia > Polyangiales > Polyangiaceae > MWCO01. Next base: position 50,066 of record MWCO01000004.1, on the reverse strand, counting down.
TTCTCTTAGTCCTCTATAGTATCCGTTATTTTTGATTTCAGGATGAGGTTTCCAGGCCCATGGGCGCCGAAGGCGTCACGGGAGGAGAAATCCCAATACGCGGCTCATGACGGCGCGTCGCTCCTCTCGGGCATCAATGGATTCGAAAGGAAAGCCGAAATACACCAAGCGATAGGCCCCTTCATATTGAATGCCGGCCGTGCCTCCGAGGCCCCCATCATACGACAGGATCGCTTTGCTCCCGCCGGTGGGCGCGATTTGGTCCGGATAGGATACGACCATGCGGTCTGGTGTATAAAAACCGAGTCTTCCGACATTCTGCAAAATACCACCACTTCCCTTGACCACGAACGTTTCGGCGTCGTCCGCAAGGTATTGCGCCCGAAGAACCTCTTGAAGAAACGTTTGATCCGCCGCGATCCCCGAGGTCATTAGGTCATAGCCAATCTCGGCGCCGCTGACGAAAAGACTTCCGCCTTGCTGCAGATAGGCGGTGATCGCCTGTTGTTCGGCCAGCTCGAACGTTCTGTGTTCACTGCCTTCTTCTCCAAGATGCCAAAGCACTGCACCGTAATTTTTCAGCGGAACTTGTCCTTGTATCACCGCTTCGTGGGTGACCGTGTCATATCCTTGGGTCTCAATCGCTTCTGCCACGAGGGCGACGAAATCATGCCCTCCACCCGTGGTGTTTTCCGGAGCCGGCTGACGTTGCCACCGATCATTTCCGTCGACGATCAAGATGGTCGACGCGGTCTTGGTGGCTTTGGTTCCATACACATCCGATGGGTCGCTCTCGCCGGAATCATTGAATGCGCTAACCCGGATATACACTCGTTCATTGGGGGTTAGTCCCCCGAAAACGTGGGAGGTTCCGGTGACACGACGTGCCAGTTCGCGCTTCCATAGCATGGCGTCGGCGCTCGACCAGACGAGATACCCCGATGCGCCCGTGGCAGGGGTCCAGCGGATCGTGACGGTTGCGCCATTGCCATCGTTGGTGACCGATTCCAATTCAGGAGCGGAAGGACGGGAGCCCGTCGAGAGCAGGTCCGCGGCGTAAGCTTGAATGATTTTATCGTGTGCGGTGCGCGCGTTGGTTTGGTTTGCGACATTGTTCATGAGCATTCCAAAAAGGAGCCGGCGTCCGAGATGGCGGTGGTCGAGGTACCCGCTGGTAGCGATGACTCCGTTGAGAGTACCGGTTTTGCCAAAAAACCGGCCGACTGTATCCGCTCCTGTCATGCGCGAAGACAGCGTGCCGCGAACGCCCGCGACACTGAAGGTTCTTTCCCAAGCCTGTCCCTCGGGACGCTTTGCCATGGTTTGCAGCAAAGACACTACGTGCTGCGCCGAAAAGCGGTTGTCGTGCGATAGGCCCGAGCCGTCATGCATCGCGATCCCACTGGTATCCATCCCCAACGTGAGCAGCCAGGAAAGGACAACATTGGCTCCACTATCGTACGAGGATGTCGAATTCTGCATCCAACCGACGTGGCGCAGCAGTATGTCGGCGAATTCATTATGGCTGGTGCGGTTGATGGGGGAAGCCGCCACCGAAAGCGGTAGCGCGTGCCATTCCGTAAGCAATGTTCCCGATGCAGGAACTGCCATCGATGAGTTCGTCGTCGCCGAACCAACACTGATCCCCTTGGCGATAAGCGCGGAACGAAAGCGGTTGGCGACGGTTGTGCGATGAGCCGCCGGATCATAAGCATCGAATTGATATCCGTCGTAAACGAACTCGCCGCGCACTTCCACATTACCCGTTACCGTGCGCAACCCAAGCGCGTATAAATCGGCCGCGATACGGTCGAGAGCAAATCGGGGGTCATCGTAAAAGAAGGTGGACCAGGTGAAGTCATGCTGTCCAACAAGATATAGCTTTCCCGAGACCGTTCCGGTAGGCGAGATGGGAGCATCGGCATAAATGCCTGAGGCAAAACGATGGTCCTGCCCAAGCTGGCCGAAAGCGGTGGCCGAGGTGAATAGCTTGGTGTTGGACGCTGGCTTGAGAACCGTGTTCGGATTTCGCTCGAATAAGGTAGTGTTGGTGTCCGGATCGACAATGAGAATGGAATGGGAGGCGGATGCGACGGTTCCCGAGGCGAGGATGGTATCGACGGAATTAGCGATGCTCTCGCGTTTTGCGGTGGGTATGGACGGTGGGGAAGGGGGGGGCTCGAAGGGATCTCCCGCAGGGGGACTACCTCCGGAGCCGCCTTGACTCGTTCCCCCGGAACCGCTGCTTCCTCCAGTGGCGCCTGCACCACCGCTGCCTCCTGAACCTCCCGAACCACCCGAGCCGCCCTGGGGTGATGAGCCCGCCTCGCCAGACGCTCCAGCTTCGCCGGCTATCCCCGCGCCTCCAGCACTTCCCGCCCAACCCCCGGTGCCACCCGCGGAAGGACTTCCCCCCGCATCCCCCCAGGACCACGACGAAGAATCATCGTCGTCGCCACAAGCGGCCACCATCAGGGCAACAAGACCAAGGGTAAGAAAACTCATCCGAGAGACAGTTATCATGGGGTACTCAGTATAGCGCATTTTCATGCCATGGCCCATGCGTTGGTGCCTCTTCACGAGACAAATGACAGAACCGGGCCCATAACGTTGATCTCGAACCCTCCGATAGACCATAAATTCCGCGGAATCTGGTATGCATTGAAAACAGGACCCCATGCAGGAGCAGGGCATTCATCGAATCCAGCAGAATTCGGCCCCGACCACACGCAAGGAGTTGAACCAAAGCAGTCGCTGTGTTTCCATGCCCCCATGTTCCCCCGTTACTGTTTTATCGTATTGATTTTTATAATGATTTTTATGGTTTCCGCGGGTTGCGAACGCTCGCCCACGCGCTTTCGCTCGGCCTCGTCCTCCGCCTCATCTTCTATCCCTTCCCCTACGCCATCTTCCGAGCTACCTGCCGGTGTGCTCGCACAAGCGAAAGGGATTCGGGGAATCGTGCGGGTCGAGCAGCGGGATACCACGCGGGTGTTGACGATCGATGGGGTCGTCCAGGGCGGCCAACAGCCGGGACTGCTACCGGAACAGGACCCTTTGGTGCTCCTTGCCAAAACGATACGTCCGCAAGCTCGGACAGTGCTGCTCATCGGCCTTGGCACCGGTGCGACGGCGACGGCGCTGTCGCGTGCGGGCCTCGATGTCGTGGCTGTCGAACTCGACCCCGTGGTCATTGATTTTGCACGTCGCTACTTCAGTTATCAAGGTCATGCCATTGCGGCAGATGGGCTTGCTTTCGCCAAGTCGGATTCTCGCGTCTTCGATGTGGTGGTCATCGATGCTTTCGACGGCACGCAAGGGTTTTCCGATCTGACGACCTCGCAAGCCATGCAAGTGTTTTTGGAGCGTCGTGCCCGTGATGGTCTGGTGATGGTCCGAACGGTGGATAAGCCTGATTCGGCAGCGGTCAATGCCCTTTGGCAGGCATGGAACGACCGTTTTCGCATCGCCATGACTTCGGGAATCAACAATGAGCCGCAGGTGATCGTGGTGCTTGGATCCCAAGTACCCATGATCATCGAGGATGGTGGGCCTATCCCGTTGTGGCCGATGCATGGGACCGAACAGGTATCTCCAGCCATGCGCGAAACGCTTGCTGCTTCGGAGCAATCCGAGCGACAGGTCGTGCTGATGGGCTATCTGGTCCGAGACCCTTCGGGCGTTTTCGTGGTTGATCTGCCTCATGTAGAAATGGGTGCCATTCGATACGTACTCGATGAGCCTGCGGCCAAAGCTGTCTCGCCCCTTCTTGCCGACAAAACCACGTTTCCCACGCAAGGGGATATACGAACGGATGGTGATTTGTCGGGTACGTTGCATGAGGTGTTGGGGGGAGGAGGGGTGAAGCGGTCGGAAGTACGTTTTTCGCCGGTTGTGGTGAAAGTGCAGGGGAAAGCGCGGTTGCGGGCCCTGGTGGACCCCGATTGGGGCATGTCCTCGCGACAACCGCGTCGCCTCCCTACGAATCCCCTTCTTCCGTATGGTGGTGTGCTTTACGAGTTGCAAGACGCTCATCTGCTCTGGTCTCTGCGATATTCGGATTGGAATGCCGTGCATACGCGGCGTCTGCGGCCCCTGGCCCGTCGCGCGGCGGTGCGTCTGACGCGAGGGGAAATCCAGGAGGGATTGAAAGAATTACGGTCCTACTTGCAAGAAGTGGAAACGTCGTTGGGAGCGGCGGCCTTGCCATTGCCACTTATCGAAGACATACGGGTATTGCGATCTCGTTTGGAAGCCTTGGGGGATCCGCCATCGACTCCCCCTACCGCGTCGTGGACCGCGCGGGCGTGCGATCGAGCCGTGCATAGCTTGCCGGAAGAGGAAGAAGAGACGGTGACGGATGGCGCCCTTTTGCGTAGTTCCCTGAGGTCCTGTGCTTTGACGTATTACGAACGAGCGGCTTTGAGGCAAACCGGGGATGACGCGCTGTTTTCGGCGCGCCGTTTGCTCGCGCTGATTGACGACGAGGATTCGGCCACGGGCCGTCGCCTGCTCAAGGCCATTCGCGCGCGGTATGGTGAATTGAGTCCTCTGCAAGAGCTGCCGGAGGATTCTCTTTCGCGGTGAATCATAGGGGTGGCACCCAAGGAGGGCACGGAGCCGTTTTTTAGTGGTTCCATCCGCATCGAAGGGGAGGTCGCGTAGGGCAAAGGGTTATACGGTTGTCTGCAACGCCTTCCCTTTACGTCGATGAGGCATGGGCCTACGGCTTCGTCTCGGTGGGGGGAGTTGGTCTTTGGAACCTAAAAGATCCCCTCATTTTTCCCTGAAACGGATAAGGATAAGAGCAGAGAATCCCTTGGATCTTGCTTTTGCGTTTGACCTGGTCCTTGACCCCATTTCGACTACCCCATGATTGCAACCCCTGTCGGTGGAACAGCCTCTGAGACATTGTTGAGGAACACAACCAAAATCGACAATTCGATTGATCCCCTCATGGAATCCGATTATTCTTCATCGTGTCGACGGAGGCTCCCATGATGCACTCGGTTCCCACGCTGCGTTCCTGGTTTGGACAGACTTCACGGTATCATCCGTTTGGTTTGTGGCTGCCCGGTTTTCTGGCTTTTTCCTTGGGAATTCTTCTGGCCTGTAGTTCGGACGAAGGAGGAACAGCAGGCCCCGCGGCAGCGCACGACGCAAGTTCCAAGGGAGGCAGTGGTGGGCATTCCTTCGACGCCTCCCCCGAGGAGACGTCCACGGGTGGGCATTTCATCGATGCGTCCCCCCAGGAAACATCCACTGGTGGATCTAGCGGAAACGCGGTGGTCGTTCCCCCGGAATCTTCCTTCGTTCAAGCCGATATTGGCTCGTATGCCCTTGGGGAAGCCATCAAAGCGGCAGAGTCGGGGGATACGGGCCTGAACACGGTCGATGGCGAAGGCTGTGAAGTCATGCTCGCCATTGTGCGCGACTTCAAAGGCGCAAACGAACCCGGTGGTCACCCAGACTTCGCCGTATTCGTGGGAGCTGATGCAACCCTTGGGCTCGTAACAAGCGCGCTCGGGACAGACCGAAAACCCGTCTATCACTCGGCGTGCGAAGCTTCCTTCGATCCCCAAGCTTGTCCTTTCGGACAACAAACCACGAATCAAAATAACTTTGACCAGTGGTATCGTTACACGGAAAACGTCAACAAAGTATATCAACTCTTTTTGAAATTCGCTCCCCATGAGGGTGTGTACACCTTCATGAGCAGCGCGTTTTTCCCTTTGGACAACAAAGGCTGGGGGAATACGCCCGGGTATGACCACAATTTCGGTTTTACAACGGAGTTGCATACCCGATTCAAGTACGAAGGGGGCGAAATCTTTCGGTTTACGGGCGACGATGATGTGTGGGTTTTCATCAATGGGGAGCTGGCGGTCGACCTGGGGGGCCTCCATCCTCCTGTCAGCAAAACCATCGAGTTGGATGCCATCGCCGCTGACTTCGGACTCGTCAAAGGCAAAGCCTATAGCATTGAGCTTTTCCACGCAGAACGTCGCCCGGAAGGCTCCAACTTCCGTGTCGATACCAACCTGGACTTCTTGGATTGCGGAAGCGTCGTTCCTGATAGGCCCAAGTGAAGGACAACTTTTATTGGAAAAGCGCTGTTTAAAGCCTCGATGAGATGGGTCGTCAGAATCAATACCCCTTCCTGACGCTCGATCTCCAGCAGGGGCTGTTTAACCCGATAGCTTGATCTTTCGTACCAGAGCCTCGCACATTCCCGTTCGGTGTGCCAATACACTGGCCCCCTCGCCTACCACAAATGCCATGGAACCGGGATCGCCGCACGGCGGTGGAAAAAATGGAGTGACCGTTTCGCCTGGACCGGGACCCTTCGTGCTCGCCGACCCTAGGGGCGCAATCGAGCCAGCTTCGCCGTCCTTGACGGCATCCGACCTCGGTGTAGGCGTAAGTATTTGTATTTACATCTATTTAATTTGTAAAGAAGGGATGAGGAATCCCTCTTTCTCGATTATTCTTCTTGGATACACCATGGAACAAGCGGTTTTTCCCAACCATCGAACCGCCCACGATGCGGAAAGGGGGCATGAATGAAGATCCTGCATACGTCCGACTGGCATCTTGGTCGCGTTCTTTATGGCAAGAAACGCTATAAGGAATTCGAGGATTTTCTGGACTGGCTCCTCAAGACGGTAATAGATGAGAAGGTCGACGTGCTTTTGGTGGCGGGAGACATCTTTGACACGAGCACTCCCAGCAACCGTGCTCAGGAGCTTTATTACCGCTTTTTGCATCAGCTCATCGATTCGCCGTGCCGCCATGCCATATTCATCGCGGGAAACCATGATTCCGCTTCCTTTCTCGATGCGCCAAAGCAATTGCTCGAGGCGTTGCATATCCATGTGGTGGGAAAAAAACGAGACCCTGTCGACGACGAGGTGCTGGTGCTTCGTGACCGACAAGGCGCCCCTGAACTCATCGTGGCGGCGGTTCCTTATCTGCGAGACAGCGATATCCGCGACGCGGAGGCAGGGGAAAGCGTGGAAGACAAGGGGAAAAAGCTGATAGAGGGCATTCACAGGCACTATGCCGAAGTGGCCAAGCTGGCGGAAAAAACACGTCAGCAGTGGGGAGAGGATATTCCCATCGTTGGGATGGGGCATCTTTTTACCAGCGGCGGACGTATCGTGGACGGCGATGGGGTGCGCGAGCTTTATGTTGGATCGTTGGCTCATGTGGACGCGAGCCGTTTTCCTTCGTGTTTCGACTACCTAGCCCTCGGCCACCTGCATGTTGCCCAGAAGGTACATGGCATGGAAACGGCTCGCTATAGCGGCTCGCCTTTGCCCATGGGTTTTGGGGAGGCTCATCAGAAAAAAAAGGTCTACCTTGTCGAATTCGAGAAACGAAAGGCATCGGTGGAATCCCTCGATGTGCCGGTATCTCAAGAACTCGAGCGAATTCAAGGAAATTGGGACGTCATCTCGGCGCGAATCCGCACCTTGGCCGCCACCGCATCGAAGAAATGGCTTGAAGTCATCTACGATGGCGACGAGGTGATTGGGAATTTGCGTGAACGGCTGGAGGCTTTGGTGGAGGACTCGCCCATGGAAGTGCTTCGCATTAAGAATAACCGCATTATCGAACAAGTGATGAAACGCTGCCACGACGACGAATCCCTCGGTGAACTGAAAGCCGATGAGGTTTTCCGGCGGTGTCTCGAGGCGCATGATGTGCCTGAGACCCAGCGCCCCGGCTTGATCCAGGCCTATCAAGAAGTGCTTCAATCACTACTGGAAGAGGATGTCCGCGTGCAATAGGGAGGCGAACGATGCGAATCCTTCAAGTCCGTTTCAAAAACTTGAACTCTTTGGAGGGGGAATGGCAAATCGACCTGACCCATCCGTCGTTTACCTCCGAAAGCATTTTTGCCATTACAGGACCGACTGGGGCGGGCAAAAGTACGATTCTCGATGCGATTTGCCTTGCCCTGTATGGGCGAACCCCTCGGTTGGAAAAGGTGACGAAAAGCAGCAATGAGATCATGTCGCGCCAGGCCGAAGACTGTTTTGCCGAGGTGGTCTTCGAAACAGATAACGGGCGTTTTCGCTGTCATTGGAGCCAGCGCCGTTCCCGCGGCAAGGCGAAAAACGATTGGCAGCCCGCAAAACATGAACTCGCCAACGCCGATTCCGGTGTCATTCTCGAAGCTCAGATCAGGAAAGTGGCCGCTGCCATCGAAGCCGCGACGGGCATGGACTATTATCGGTTCACCCGCTCCATGCTCCTGGCCCAGGGGCAATTCGCGGCCTTTCTCCAGGCATCCCCGGACGACCGGGCGCCGATTCTCGAGCAGATCACAGGAACGGAAATCTATAGTGATATTTCGATACGCGTCCATGAACGGCAGCGAGACGAACGGCAGAAACTTTTGGTACTCCAAGCGGAAACCGCGGGAATTCAGCTTCTCGAGCCGTCGCAGGAGCAAGAATTGCGTCAGCGCCTCGAGGCACAAGAAGCGAAAGAAAAAGAGCACGCACGAAACGTTGCGGATACGAAAAAGGCCATGGAATGGCTCGAGGATATCGATCGGCTACGCAAGGAGATTGCTGAATTGGCCGGGGAGTCGGAGAGGCTACAGGGGGAGTTGGAAGCTTTTGTTCCGGAACGGGAGAAGCTCAATCAGGCCCAAAAAGCCGCTTCCCTCGATGGTTTGTACGCACAGCTCACGACGACTCGCAAGCAGCAGACGGAGGAGGAAATAGACCTGGAGGCTCATACCGGGAAGGTAGCTGGGCTACAGTCGCTGGTGACGGAGCGAGCGGAAGCGCTGAAAAATGCAGCGCAACAGAGCCTTCTGGCCAAACAAGCTTTGAAGGAGGCGGGACCTCAGTTGCAGGAAGTCCGTGCGCTTGACCAGCGGCTCGCCGAGCAGCGGAAGATGGCCGCGGAAGAACAGAAAGCTTGCGATAAGGCTGCAGCAACCCTGCAAGCGCACGAAAAAGCGCATGGATCCGAGCAGATAAAGAGAGAAAACACAGGGAAGGTTCTGCAACTCGCCTCCTCCTATCTCGAAACCCACGCTCAGGATGAATGGCTGGTGGGCGGACTTGCGGGGGTGGAAGAGCAGGTCAAGGGATTGGTGGACAAGCAAAAAGAAATCGCGCGCAAGCAAGGCGAGCAGGTCAAGGCCACCGCTGTTCGCGACAAGGCGGCCAAGACCGTGGCGGAGCGGGAGAAGCAATCGGTCCTGCGCAGGCAATCATGGCAGCAGGCCACGCAAAAGCGCAACGAGGGCAAAGAGGCGTGGGAGCAGTTGCTCGGGGGACGGTCGCTGAGGGAATACCGGGCGGAACAGGAAACGTTGCTTCGTAAAATGGCCTTTTTTTCGCGTGTTGCGGAGCTGCAAGAGCATCGCGCCCGGCTGCAAGATGGCGAGCCGTGTCCTCTTTGTGGGGCGGCGGAGCATCCGTATGCGAAAGGCAATGTTCCCGTCCCGGATGAAACCGAAAAGAAGCTCGAATCCCTCAGGCTCTTGATAGAAAAAGCGGAAGAGCAAGAAGCGCTGGTTCGGAAGCTCGAAGAGGCGGAAACGCGGGCGCGCGACAAGCTGGCCGAAGCAGAAAAGCTAGAGATACTTGCCGCCAACGATAAAACGACTGCGGAAAATGCTTTGAAGACGGTTGTCGATGCCTTGGCAGAGTGGCAAGGGGATTATGCTAGGCGAAAGCAGACGGTGTTCGATACGCTTTTGGGTCTGGGAATCGAGCCCGCCCAAGACGCAGATATGGCTTTGGTTCTCGAGCCCCTTCGCGTCCGGCTCGCGTCCTGGCAAACCCATAGTAAGAAGAAAGGGGAAGCGGAAAAACAGCTTGCGGTCATTGATACGGAGATGAGCCGATTGCGAGCCCTGCTCGAGTCCCAGAATGCCGTGTTGGCAGACAAAAAAGAGCGTTTGGAACAGGTGCGCCAAACTATCGCCGTGGAGAGCGAGAAACGCAAGGCATTGTATGGGGATAAAAAACCGGAAGAAGAGGAAGCTCGCTTGTATGAGGCAGTGACTGCGCGGGAGATGGAGGAAACGCGGGCAAGAGAACAACATCAGGAAGCCCATGAAAGGTTGATTGCGACTCAGACGCAAATCGAATCGCTGCGTACAAGCCGGGAGAAGCGAGCACCCGTGCTCCAACGGTTGCAGGAAGAGTACTCTCAAGCCGTCGAAACAGCCGGATTTTCGAGTGAAGAGCAATATTTACAAGCGCTTCTCTCCCACGAGCAAAGGGAGCAATTGGCGTTTCGGGCCAAACAACTGGACGAGCGTGAGGTGGAGTTGAAAACCCGAAAGGCGGAACGGCACGCTTCTCTTGACAAGGAATTGGTGCGTTCGTTGACGGATCAATCCTTGGAGGCGCTCTTGCCGATTTACAAAAAGGGGGAGGAGGAGCTTGAGGCCGTACGTGGAGATATCGCTGAAATCAAGATTAAACTACATGATCAGGAAGTGGCGAAAGAGAGAATCAAAGAGAAACAGCAAGCGATCGAAGCGCAAGGAAAGGAATGTGGCCGCTGGGACGCGTTGTCGAAGCTGATCGGTTCCGCGGATGGCAAAAAATTCCGCAATTTTGCCCAAGGATTGACTCTCGAGGTGATGTTGCACCACGCCAACCACCAATTGCGGACCATGACGGACCGGTATTTGCTCAAGCGAGATGACGCCACGTCATTACAGTTCAATGTGGTCGATGACTACCAGGGGGGGGAGATTCGTTCCACGAAGAACCTCTCAGGGGGGGAATCCTTCCTGGTCAGTTTGGCGCTGGCGTTGGGCTTGTCACAGATGGTGAGCCAAAACGTTCGGGTGGACTCGTTGTTCTTGGATGAAGGATTTGGTTCTTTGGATGAGGACGCGCTGGATTCGGCACTGACAACCCTTTCTGGCTTACAGCATGAGGGCAAGCTGATTGGCGTGATTTCCCATGTGCCAGCCTTGAAAGCGCGAGTGGGAGTTCAAATCGAAGTCACACCGAAAACGGGAGGCAGGAGTTCAATCTCCGGACCGGGATGTCGTCGCTTGGACAATGAGCTGACCCCCCGAAAACCGGGCAAGAGAAGCTGAGATCCGATACGTTCCAATAGTCATAGCTTACTGATATCATTGGAAAATAATTGGATCCGGCAGAAGCACGCAGCATCATGGAGGATCGAGGAAACGACCGCTGTCTGCGGATACTCGGGGGCAGATAGGGCTTGCGTTCTTGAAGGTTTTGCGAATAATTGGCGTTTATAGCCAATCACTAGGACGCTGTCTTTGGGTTACCACGATCCGTGCTGTCGTCCATGTCCCTTTGGAGGGTTTGATGGTAGCGGTGCATTTCATTGGCTCTGACGCGCTTTTGGCATAGTGATCGTTGAGGTATATCCAGGCAGAAAAGCCATCTTTATCGATCTCCTTGACGTGGTACGTCTTGCCATAGGAAAGGCTCGTCTCGAAGGTTTTGTAGGATGGCGAAGGCGTGCAGGAAATATTGCCTGAAAACGTGAATTCCTTATTTTCTTTCGTGCCATTTTCCACCACCAACCAGAAGTTGTTGAAAGCGTAGCCATGGCCGTCCCACTTGAACTCGAATTTTGCGGGTTGGTTCGGGTGAATCGGGACGCTCACCACTTCGCTGGTTGGATCGTAGGTTTCGAGGATCGACTCATAATAAAACAGGCAACTGCCGACAATGATGCCGAATGCCAGGGGCACGGCGCAACCGCAGCCGATGAGCAAAGGGACGTTGGCCTTCTTTTTTTTTGGCGCGGCCTCGACAGGGGGAGCCATGGCGGAAGCCGCGACGGCTTCGATGAACGCAGCCTGGGAAATTTGCGGAAGGTCGCTGTTGTGAACGCGCATCCGCCCGGTGGCCGACGCTTTCCACTCGGCCAAGAAGGCACGAGGGGTGCCATCGCCCCCATCGTTCCCGCGCTCTGCTGCGAAATACCGAGGTTGGTTGTTGCCCGCCGCGGCGACCGCCAGGAAGTAGCATTCCCCCGTGGCCTGGGGTGCTGGTAAGGTAACCAGATAACCTCGAAGTTGAGGTCCCCGGGTGATGGGTTCGAGGGTTGGAACGCTTCCGTCCACGCGGTCTTGAGGGGCAAGACCTTCTCCAGCCATGGTCCAAGCATTGTGGATCATCTGCGGGCCATAGGTTTGCGCCTGTGCCATCCACTTCATGGGATCGTCCAAGACGTGCTTGACCATCACTTCGTGGGAAAAACGGTAGTGCTGTTGTCTCATGGAACCTCGATAAATAGGTGAACTGTGCAAAAAGTCTCACGGTTTTACGCACCTGTCAAGAGCCCTGGGGGTCGAAGCAAGAGAATTTCGTGTCTTGCCTGGATTTGGATGTATGGATCCGGTTTTGGTCGTTATTGCCAATTCGCCTAGCTATTGTCTATTCAAGCGAATGAGCGTAGGCCCATGGTGAGATAGTATTAGTAACCCTTCCTAAACATGGGAAATCAAATCACCAACATGATTTCCCTCAAGGGTTCTTGTCCCGGGCACAGCGAAATCCTCTCGAGCTTAGTCGAGTGTCAGGGTGGTCGTAGGCACGACTGGCGTTGCGGAAGTACGTGGCTTGCGTTTGGACCCAGCTACCTCCCCGCAACACACGATATTCCCCCAGCAAGATATTGGCGCAATCCACGCAGGTATTACCTCCTTCGGCATACCAATTATCGGCCCACCAATCGAGCACCCACTCCATCATATTGCCCGCGAGATCCTTATGTCCCCATCGACCCTGTCCTTTTGGCAATGCGCCCGTCGGCGCGATATCGCTAAAAGTGCAATTCGTGTTTTTTCCGTAGAGACAATAGCAGGAAGCGAGAGTTGGATCCGGTGGGGTAACACCCCAAGGATACAAGCGATTCTCGTCGCCCCCCGCCGCGGCGTTTTCCCACTCCGCTTCCGTGGGAAGCCTCCCCCCATCCCACGCGCAAAATGCAAAGGCGACGGGCCAGCTCACGCAATTGATGGGAAGTTGCTCCGTGCCGTTGGGCGTGTCGCGCCAGGTTTGATACAGCGAATCGCAATTGAGTTCGGTCAGCAATGCCGCTTTGGAGGCCGGCAAGTTGCTGTTCCAACCGCTTTGCCAACCACTTCCGGGAATCGCCGGATGCGCGCCATCTCCCTTCGCCGGTGGTGTTCCGTCGAATTGATCGACGAACCGGCGAAATCGACCCACCGTTACCTCGAATTCGTCCAGATAATACTCAGATAACTTCACGGTATGTTCAGGTTGTTCGTCTGCCTCGCAAGACTCGTTGCTCGGGCATACGTCGTTTCCGTTTTGGCTTCTACCCATCGGAAACGAGCTGCCTGGGAGGAGGATGGTCGAGCAGCAATCTTTTCCCTCGCATTCCTTTCCTGTCATGTCCTTACAGGATGGGCCTGGAACTTCGTGAGGCGTCGTTCCGCCGTCTGTATCCGGTTCGGCATCCGGTGGTTCCGTTGTGTCCTGTGTCGATGCATCTTCCCGTAATTGCTCGACATCGGGCCCTTTGGCGTCGAAATCCCCAGGTTTTTCAATGACTGAGGACCAGGGACCACAAAGGGGAATGCTTTCTGTTTTCGTTTCGCACGCCGTGGTCACCGCCACCGCTACAATTTGCTTGTTTTCAAGCCTGTCGCACACCGCCGACGGCAGGACGATCCGTCCAGCCTCGGATTGCCATCCAGTGGCGCTATGAGCGTCGAGGGGGATCAAACACGCATCCGGACCGCAAATTCCGGCTGATTTCGGTGGCATGACCAGGGCAACGTTCGTGCCTATACCCGTAACGGGCTCGGCAATCGAGCATGTCGCTCGATCCACCTCCGCTCCCGCTCCTTCCGAAAAGCACGGCAAAGCATCAAAACACTTTCCGTCGCCGGCACCGCTTCCCCCGCCGAAGACCGTCCGTGGCGAATAGGCCTCCAGGTGGGAGGAGTCGACCTTATTATCCATGCATTGGCCTGCAACGCAGGTTTGCCCCAAAGGGCAGGTGCTCTCCACTTGCCCATTGACCATCTTGACTTGACCGTCGCAAAGCCACTGAATCGGAAGACGTAAGGTTCCAATTCGGTCCTTGGGGACGGTGGTGACCGCCTCCCGAAGCGTACGAGGTCGTGACTCTTGAAACGATGTCAGCCGGATATGAATTGGTAGTGTTTCTTGTTCGCCCGCCACGATCGCGAGCGTAGCGGGGATGAGCAACCTGGAGGGACCTACCGCGTAGTTGTTGCCAAACAGGAGGTTGCCGTACGCACTGATCTCGATCCGAATCGAGTCCACGTCTTTGGGGATGGGCATATCCGTTTGCACCACGAGCATGAGCTGGCCTTTTGCGGGCTCCTGATCGGGAGAACAATTCGTCAGCGTAGCCGCGGCAAGGCATAACAACCCGGTAATTCCAGTGTAGGCGAAGGCTCGAGCAGGGAGACTGATGCCGAAGTAATTCATTTCAGTATCCTTTGGCGATACGTGCTCGCCACGGAAGCGGGGAGGGGGTGAGGCTACGAATTCTTGCACGTCTTTGGGATTGCATCGATGGGTAAGATCGGTTTCGATACGCCTATATAATACCAAGACGCAACCGTGAACAGGTGGCTTGATGCACGTTCTTCGTGCGACGATAGAAATCGGCTACCATCATTTTTTTTCTTGGATTCGGTGATAAAAATCTGGACTGTAAAGACAAACTACAGGGGTGCCTTTGGCTTTCGTTCCCGCGACGTGATACCAGGGGCATGATGGGTCGGGTCGCTTGTGGGGCTGGTTTCCGATGGGCCCATTGCCAGGACTTATGAGCTAACGACTCGTTTTCAAGGGAATAAAGTGTTGTAACCTATTGATATTCAAATTTGTTTTTGGAGTACGTCGTGGTCTGGGGGCGCTATCGTGGGGCTTTGAGGAGTCGAAGGGGTTTTCGTCGGGGGGTGGTGTGTGGGTCGCGGGCATTGGGGCGGATACCGCTTGCATCGATGGTCGCTTATGGCAGGAAACGGCGGTGGTAGCGCTGGATGGTTCCGCGGATAACGAAATCGGCAACGCGGCGGATGGCCTTCATGGTGGCGAGTATCCGGAGACATGCTCTATGCCGCGGGCCAGATGCGGGTTCCATGGCGTGAGCATCCACAGGAGCGCCATGAAGTCCTCTATTTGGATACCTATGTCGGAATTGAAACCCATTGGGTACGACTATCCAGGGGTATTTGCCGTATGTGCGGCTGTGTTTGGGTCCCAGGCGTCGCTTTCGGCCGAGGCGCCTATGACGGAATATACCATGGGGAGCCATTGCTCTTCGAGGAACCCGTGTGGCGAACTCATAGGAGCACTAAGCTTGATTCTACAATCCAATTTCCGAACGGATAGCGCTATCCAAAACGGTGCCGCTGCCCGGTGTTTTTGTTGTGAGGGAGTGGAAAATAGGGGAAAACTATCGGAGGTTATGGGAAAGACGTCGAACGAGGGCGCTGAACGCTGGCCGATAGCCGTAATCCGCAGCGCTAAGCTCTGTCATATTCGAAGGGCATATCGATGCCACCACACCTTGGGAGCCCAGGTCTTTCAACACCGAAAGATGACGGAGTCCCGGATAGGCTTTGGCGCGATATTGCGTCGTACCGTAGCTGCTGCCGTTCCAGCAAAGTGGATTCTCGGGCGAGCCGTTGCAATCACAACCAAATTTGTTTTCTGGAAGATTGCAGTCGATGGGACCGAAGGCCCCGAGTTCGAAAATGCAAGCGTACTGAAGGTCATCATGACTTGAAATCAGCCGTTCCGCGCCGTTGATGGCGTTGGGCAACCCCTTCTCCGAGGATAAGGGCTGACCGGTCAAAGGATGGGAACCTGTTCGCGGCTCAACAGTTTCCATCATCAACGGATCGGTCGGTTTCACGTTGTTTTGGGGATCACCCAAGATAAGATCCCAATCAATATCTTTCGAAGTACGATAACCCTTGGTCAGGTCGGTCGGGTCGACAGCCAGGTCTTGCCACGGAACACCCACGATACCCGTGAGCACGACTTGGCTTCGGTCACGCACGCCTCCTTGGCAGCTCTTCCCGTTGGCGCTTGGCTCCCCACAGAACAATGGATTGACCGTGCCGTTTTCCAGCACTGGATCCGTCAAGGCTTTGACATAGCGCTGGACAGGGTAGAGAAAATCGATGCCGAAGCGACGTTTCTGATCCCAGCAACGCAGGTTGAGCGGGTCGTCTTTTTCGGGACTGGCCCAGCCCTCGGCGCATTCCGGATGATCGGTGGGGTTGACTTCCCAACAAGATTTGCAATCCGGACTCCACGGGTCCGTCTGACACGCTTCCGTGCCTCGGGCGAGGTGGAAAAACGCGGCGCCGTCCGACATTTGTAACGCCAGGTAATACTGTCCGCCGTCGATGACGGAGCAGTCGTTTTCATCCGTGAGCATGACAATGGCCACCAACGAATCCGGGCGCAGGAAGTCTTTGCGTTGTTGAAGAACCGTCTGGTCGACACCCTCGGGTCCGCGACAGCGGTTGGCAGTATCTCCCCCCGGGCAATTGACAGGCACCATCTTCTCATAAGGAGCGGGGTCGACGAGGAATCGTCGCCAGGCCTCGAGGCTCGATTCGTAACCGCAGCCGGTCTGGTCCGCTCCTCGAACCAAATTCGTGAAGTCTTGCTTCAGCGTGGCGGCGTTGTTCTCCCCCGGCGGGTTGTTCTCACCCGTCGGATCCCAATTCAAAAAGCCGCGTCCTTGGTAGGTATCAACCGTAACGGAATTGCCGGCATCGTTTTTTCCACGCGTGATCAGATGGGCCATATCCTCCGTGGTGGGGTTCCAGTACTGGGAAGGTACGTTGCTGCAAGAATCCGCGCCGTGGCCGCCAAGAGAAGAGGTGATGACGCCAATATGAATGTCGACAACGGGTTCGAACTCACGTTCGGTTCCGGTTGGACAGTCTTCTTCTGGTCCAACGGACGCTTCGAACTCTCGTGACACTGGATTTACGCAAATCGGGTTGATGAGCCGTTCCACGAGATCAGGGACCGCTGCCGCGAGAATTTTCTGCTTATCCCCCATAGACGCCGAGTTGTCGATCATGAACAAAATATCGATTTTGTTGCTATGTACAAATTTTTCAGTCTCACCGGAACCGCCGCTGCCGCCTGTCTCACTGGAACCACCACTGCCTCCCGTCTCGCCTGAGCCTCCGCTACCGCCCGTTGCCGCGCCGTGTCCTCCTTCCCCGGGTTCATCATCGGAATCGCCGCATGCTCCGGCAAAAGCCATCGTTCCGGCCACGAGTACGGATAGAAAAGAATACGTTCGACGCATTTTCGTTGCTCCTAAGTTCCTTGCAGGAAAAATCCTGAAAACTGTTATTCGTGGTACGAAATTTCCCCTTCATCCTTCCCTCTTGAACGGGAAAAGATTGAGATCTGGTCATTGCGGATCCTGGTCGATTCATTATGTTGGCCCGCCGAACCATGACTTCAGCGACTTTTGAACGAATTCTCGTGACCGCGGCGCTGCCGTACGCCAACGGCCCCCTTCATATCGGACACCTAGCGGGTGCTTATCTGCCCGCAGATATTTTCGTTCGCTTCCAGCGTTTACGCGGTAAACCGGTTTTGTTCATCTGTGGTTCGGATGAGCACGGGGTGCCGATTGTGCTTCGTGCGCGAAAAGACGGGGTATCGCCGCAAGCGATCGTGGATCGGTTCCACGTGCAGATGCGCGACGCATTTGCGGCTTTTGGAATGAGTTTCGATCATTTCGGCAGGACTTCGGGGGCGGTCCACGCGGACACGAGTCAGGCGTTTTTCTCGGTGTTAGACGAGAAAAGCTCGTTCGTGCAGAAAACGGAATCGCAGCTTTTCGATCCGAAGGCCGGGATGTTTTTGGCGGATCGATTCGTTCGGGGCACGTGCCCGCATTGTGAATACGACGACGCTTACGGGGACCAGTGTGAGAAATGCGGTCGCTCGTTGAGTCCAAAAGACTTGAAAAACCCACGCAGTGTCATTTCGGATGCGATTCCGGAAGTGCGAGAGACCACGCATTGGTACTTGCCTCTGGGTGTGCTGCAGCCCAAGTTGGAGGCTTGGTTGAGCCATCACGAAGATTGGAAAGTCAATGTGTTGGGTCAGGTGAGAAGTTGGTTGCAGGAGGGGCTTGGGGATCGCGCCGTGACGCGAGATCAATCCTGGGGCGT
This sequence comes from Deltaproteobacteria bacterium ADurb.Bin207, assembly GCA_002070115.1. Taxonomy (GTDB): domain Bacteria; phylum Myxococcota_A; class Polyangia; order Polyangiales; family Polyangiaceae; genus MWCO01. The sequence continues at coordinate 31,864 of MWCO01000004.1, read as the reverse complement.
GCCAGTTCCGAAAAAATCCGCGGAAAAAGCGGGTATCGATGCGACGGGCAAGGTGCTTTATGTGTGGTTCGACGCGCCGATTGGATATATTTCGTTCACGGCGGAGTGGGCGCAGGTGCAAGGGCAGCCGGACGACTGGAAGCGATGGTGGCAGGACCCTGGCACGCGGCTCGTGCAGTTCATTGGCAAGGATAACATCGTGTTTCACTGCTTGATTTTTCCGGCGATGCTCCAAGCGCACGGCGGATTCGTGCTTCCCGACGCGGTACCGGCCAACGAATTTCTCAACTTGGAAGGGCAGAAGCTATCGACGAGCCGTGGATGGGCGGTATGGCTCCACGAATTTTTGGAAGACTTTCCAGCGGATTACCTGCGGTATTCGCTAGCTCGCATTCTTCCTGAAACCAAAGACGCGGATTTTTCGTTCACCGACTTTCAAGCCCATATCAACAATGAACTTGCGGATACCCTTGGCAACTTGATCAACCGCAGTTTGACGTTTGCGGTCCGATATTTCGACGGAAAAATCCCGTCTCTTGAACATCCTTCGGAAGCGGATTCGGCGATGCTCGCGGAAATCGCGCGCTATCCGGCCATCGTCGCGGAACATTTGGAGTCTTTCCATTTCCGCGAGGCGTTGAGCGAGGTGATGGCGTTGGCGAGGGTGGGAAACAAGTACTTCAACGATGCCGCGCCATGGGCTACGCGCAAATCTGACCCGCGAGCCTGCGGCAACACCATTCACGTGGCCGCGCAACTTTGCGCCTGCTTGTCCATCTTGATCGATCCATTCCTTCCGTTTACTGCGGCCAGTGTGCGTCGCATGCTGGGGATCGACGGCGTGAGCAGTGCATCTGGCACCCAAGCCACGATACACTGGGATGACGCGGTTCGTCCGCTCATCGAGGCAGGCCAAACCCTGGGTCCCATTGAAATCCTTTTTCACAAGGTGCAAGACGAGCAGGTGGCCAAACAGCGCGCGAAGCTCGACGCGGCCATGCCTGCAGCCCCGGCACCGAAAGCCGCTTTCCTTCCCATGGGTGATACGATTACTTACGATGACTTTGCCAAACTCGACCTTCGGGTTGGTCGCGTGATTTCCTGTGAACCCGTAAAAAAGTCGAAAAAACTCCTGCGTTGCGAGGTGGATCTGGGGTTCGAGACCCGGCAGATTCTCGCGGGGGTAGCGCTGCACTTCAAGCCCGAGCACTTGATCGGGCGAAACGTCATCGTGGTGGCCAATCTCGCCCCTCGTACCATGATGGGACTAGAAAGCCACGGAATGATGCTTATGGCTACAGACCGTGAAGACCGTCTTTTCGCTCTATCCGCTGACGCAGAGCCCGGCTCCGTCGTCCGCTGAGCCTCAACCACAAAGGAGATTACCGTGCTCATTGCCATCCCTTCCGATATGCCTGGTGGGCTCGACGCCCCCATCTCCGAACACTTCGGTCATTGCGATGTGTTCACGCTGATTCATGTTTCTGACGGCAAAGTAGGCGAGGTTCGTCTCATTCCCAATGGGGGGCACGAGCATGGCGGATGCATGGCTCCCGTTCATTTGTTGAAAGACAACGGAGTCGAGGTACTTGTGGCGGGCGGCATGGGGATGCGTCCGCTGGCCGGTTTTCAAAGCGTCGGTATCGACGTGTTTTTCAAAGAAGACGCTTCGACGGTGCGCGATGCGGTTTCGATGTATACGGAAGGCAAGTGCCGCCCATTCGGCAAAGCGCAGACCTGTGGAGGTGGGGCAGGACAATGCGGCGGCCATCATGGTCACGAGGCGAAGCGACCGCCTATCGAAGGGCCTGCGGACGTTCGTGACGGACGGATTGTCACGATGGAGTTTGCCATTCGCGATGAGGGCGGCAATCTCATCGAAGCTTCGGAGCCAGGCAGCGCGATGCGCTACTTACAAGGCTCGGGGGGAATCGAAGGACTGGAAAAAGCCATTGCCGGCAAGCAAGCGGGCGATGAGATTCGTGTAACGTTGCAGCCTTCCGAGGCTTTTGGTGATCATGACGAGCAGCGCATCATCGAGGTTCCTCGTTCGAAATTGCCGCAGGATGTCACGCTTGGCGAGATCGTGACGGCGCAGCATCCCACCGGAGCGCAGGTTCATATGATGGTCATCGATGTGAATGACGAGAGCGTTCGTTTGGACGGTAATCATCCGTTGGCAGGCAAGGTTTTGCAGTTTGAAGTCAAGATACTCAAGGTGGAGGCTGCCACGGAAGACGAAATCGAGCACGGTCACGTTCACTGATTTCGCTTTCCAACCTTTGCCTAATCTATTGGTTTTTTCTCCTTGGCCTTGTCATCGTTTCCAATCCTGCCATAGTATCGCTTCCCGCCGGGCGACAGCGCCCATGTTCAAACATCATCAAATGAACCATGGCTCTGTTCTTCCTCGTCGAGAAGGGACCACGACCCGGTTTGCAACTCGCTCTGCAAGAAGGTCGTCCCTTGATTCTTGGACGCGGCATGACTGTGGATCTTCCTCTTCCCGCGGAAGACAGCGGTATTGCGTTGCGTCATGCGGAGGTTTTGGTGTCGCCATTGGACGTTCAAATCCATCCTTTGCCGAATGTTGGCCCCGTATTCGTCAACGGTAGCCCGATTGAAAACGCAACACGAATGGTGGCCGGCGATTCGTTGCAAGTGGGAGATACGACCATCCGATTGTATTCCGATCAAGGACCGGACTCCGAATCGATGATTGAACCCATTCCGCTGTCGTTTCGCGACATCATTGAAAGTGCGCGGGCGCTGCGGCTCGATTCACAACGTCGTGCGCCTACCCCCAGCGGGCTGGCGAGTGAGAACTTGCATTGCACGGGATGCGGAATCGCCGGTATCGTGCCGCCCCGACCCGACTTATGGGATGCGGCGTGGCTTTGCTCCGCTTGCGCGAAAGAACGTCGCAAGCCCATGGCGGGGATGCCCGCGCGGTTGGGCCATTACGAGCTGCTTCGTCCGATTGCCCGTGGTGGTATGGGTGTCGTATTCGAGGGGCTCGATAGCGACACGGGTCTGCACGTGGCGATCAAAATTTTGCGTTCCTCCGGACCTAGGGCAGAGCGAGCGGCCAAACGTTTTGCGCGTGAGCAGCAGATCACCATGGCGTTGCGTCATCCCAACATCGTCTGTTGTTACGACATTGGGGTGTGGGAAGGGTCCTTATATATCGTATCGGAATTTGTCCCTGGGGGTGACGCTCTGAAGTATTCGTCGCTGACGAGTCCATTGCAGCAAGTGTTGTGGCTGGGCGCCGATCTATTTCGTGCGCTTGGTTACGGTCACGACCTGGGAATCGTGCATCGTGATGTGAAACCCGCAAATTTATTGTTATGTCCGGTAGCTCCGCAGGGGACGTTGCGCGGCAAGCTCGGTGATTATGGACTCGCGAAAAGCCGTTCCGGGGTCGGTAATCCGATCACGATGAGCAATGAAAGTGGTGGGTCGTTATTGACCATTGGTCCTGAACAGATCGAGGATTTTGTCAATGTAGGGCCGCAGGGGGACTTGTATGCGGGGGCTGCGACCGTGTTTTGGATGCTTACCGGGGACACGCCGTTGGTGCTGCCGTGTGCATCTTCGAGCGCAACGTTTGAGCAAAAGGCACAAGCCATCCTTCATCCTGCTCGGAAGCGATTGCTTGACTTGCGCGGTGATGTTCCGGTTCCCGTGGCCGAACTCATCGATGGGCTCGTGGCCGTTGACCCCAGCCTACGTCAGCGGATGCATGCGCGCGAAGTAGCGGCCGCGTTCAATGCGATTGCGGCAAGGATGGTCGACAAAAGTACTTGGACGGGGTCTGCCCCGGCATCGTTCGAGGCTTCCGACCATGCGAGGGTGTTGAAGCGATCCTTGGAGGCGGTCGAATTTTGTGTTCGAATGCTCGAACGGTCTGTGGAGCGAGCGGCAAAAGAAGTGCGTGAGGCGGCAGACACCGAGGATAACCAACGCATGCAACGGGCGTTGGCGAACCACGAAAGTGCGCAAGCGGACTTGGAGCAGGCGCTTACCCAATGGGAAGGACTGCTTGATGCGGACCATGGTCCGCGTGGCTGAACGGAATTCTCACATCGACTTGGCCAACTCACAAGCTGTCGGATTCTCGTCTTTTTCGCAGAGTTCTTGGCATTTTTCCTTCCCCACCTTGGGGCAAAGCTCCCGCGTTTTTTTCGCCCACTTATCACAAGCTTTCTTGTTTTTCGCGGTCTTGCACCCAATGGCGCAGTCTTGACTCGTGCCTTCCGCCCCCAAACAGAACTTCGTGGCTTGATCGTCGCCGCAACCCACGATCGCGGCCAGGAGCGCAAAGCCAATCCACAACGACTTCATCCTTCGGTGCTATCACCCTTCGACAAGGCCGGCAACACGCACCGTTTCGATTTGCCGACAACGCAAGCCAACGAGCCTCGGTGATTGACGCAACCACCGAGCAATGAGACAAGAGCCATGTGTCATCCCTACCGATGAATGGTCCTTTAGGGTTTCTTGTACTTGGCGTCGGCGATGCGTTTTCGACCCTTCACTATGCTTCTTGTCTGCTCGTGGGGTTCGAACGGCAGTGGTTGTTGATCGATTGTCCTCATCCCATTCGAAAAATGCTGCGAGAGGCTACCGAGAAAATCGGCTTTTCGTTGGACATCGACAGCATAGGCCATGTCGTGCTTACCCACCTTCATGCGGACCATTGCTCCGGCGTGGAAGGGTTTCTCTTCTTTCACCGTTATGCCGTGAAGCAAAAACCGGTTCTGGTAGGCCATGAAAGCGTGATGTCCAAGCTTTGGTCGGGCCATTTGGCAGCGGGAATGGAAACCAGCACGGACCTTTCGACGGGAATGGAGCGCACGAGGTCCTTGGAAGAATTCGCTTCGGTGGTTCATATTCCCACGCAAGGCGAGGTGCGTGTGGGGCCATTTTCCATCGCTTGTCGAACCACGATGCACACCGTGCCAACGACCGCGTTGCGGATTCGGGCGGGTCATCGTTGTCTTGGTTACAGTTCGGATACGTCGTTTGATCCGGAGCTGATCGATTGGCTCGCAGAAGCCGACATGTTTGTCCATGAGACGAATGCGGGCATCCATACGGAATATGAAAAATTATGCAATTTGCCCGGGAATTTGCGAGAAAAAATGAAGATTATCCATTACCCCGACTCATTTCGTGTCGACGGTGCGGAGATCGAACCCCTTCGTGAAGGAGGGTGGTACATCGTGTGAGTCCCGCACTCACGAAAATCGATTCTTCATCCATGGACGACTTTTTCGTAATGACGGAGTCGATGTCGTGAGACGAGCCAACCCGTTTTCGTCTTGGGAGACTGTCATGGCCTCAAAAAAAGTGAATCGCGAATCGGATGAACCAATCACCAAGGCAGCGAAACGACCGACTTCGCCAAAGCCCACACAAAAAACTGCATCGAAGGAAAGCAAGGCGCGTAAATCCAAACCTCGTGATGACGCTCGGTCTTCGGAAAGCCTTCAAGCCGCATCGGAAAAGCAAGACTCGAAGCTTACCTACGATGATGCTTTGGCGCTTGCAGAAGCCCTCGTCGACATGGTCAATCAGGGAGCTGAACATCCGATCGCGTTTTTCATCTCCCCTGACGACGCCTTGGGTCGCGAACTCATGCAGCGTCAAGCATCGAATGCGGAAAGCTGGGATGGATTGGTCCCTGTCATTGTCGATGCTCCTTTCGTTCATCGATATGCGATGTTGACCGTGATCGATGAGCTTTTGTGGCGCAAATCGGATGGTTCGTGAAAAACCTGACGCTTCGATAAGCGAATTCGTTTTGTAAAGTTGTGCAACAAGATGCGCATGGTTGGCACTAGGGTGTATGCTTGGACCCCATGCTGTCCGTACCTTGGCAGGTGACCCACGGCCTGTGGATTGGTTGGACTGCCGCAGCCGCTGTCGTCGTTTTGGGCGGTGTCTTGACCTGGCTGTGGGTGTTGTGGCTGGCGCGTCGACGCGCCAAGCGCATTATCCATTCCTTCGGTGAGGGTACCGGCGTGCCCGTACCTGGCGCGGTTGTGTTGCGAGGTCGTTTGGAAGTGCCAGGAGCGCCCGTGCCTTCCTTGGATGGTACGGGGGCGGCCGCGGCTTGTTCCGTCGAGGCATCTTCGGAACGATTACGTTTCGTTCCCCTGCCCACGAGCACGGTGGCGCATTTTCGCGCCCCATCGTTGCACATCCGATTTGCACAAGGAAGTGCGGCGTTGCGTGGAGCGGTGTCCGTGGCCGCCGGCTCACGAGAGTTCTTGCCGGGGAGCCTATCGCTTCTCGATGGGGAAGACCGGGACCGGCTATTGGCATCGCCCGATGATGCGCTGACTTTTCGCCATGGCTCATGGCCCAAGGACCTTCGTGTGGGAGGAGTGATACGCACGCTGCGGCACGGTGATGAGGTCATCGTTCGTGGAGTGCTTCAAAAAAGCATTGCGGATGCGGGCCCCGGAGCCTCGTACCGTCCCATGGCCACCACGCTGGAACTCGTTGCTGCGCAGGACACGGAGGCCATCGAAGTATCAGCGATACGAGTGATGGATGTATCGTTTGGAAAGGCCACGTTGCTCATTCGTGGGCTTGCTGCCGGAATTGCCTTGGCGATTGGGGTGGGGATTGCGGTGGGGGCAGCCGCACGAAATGTGGACGATGAACGAGTAGCTGCTCTCGTACCGCCATACCGAGGTTGGGCTGTGGACATGCTGGCCCAACAAGCAGTCATCGGTCCTCCAAGTCAGAATCGTTTGGCCACGGTTCTGGCATATCATGATTTGGTTCCGGATTGCCGACGCACTGGGCGTGCCTTGATGGACCATGGGCAATGGGCTCACGCGGCAACGATGCTAGCAAGTTGCGAAGAGGAAGACTCATTGCGTCTAGCCATGGCCGCGTATCGTGTCGAAGGGCAGTTCGCAAAAGCGTGCGAGATTGCCGAGCGCGTGACGCCTGCAGCCACTCGATCGCAGGCAGCCTATTTGCTACTCGGAGGGTGTTATGGGCAAGCTGCAGCGGTCTTACGACGGGTCGCGACCGAAACTTCCGCGCGTGATGATGGCGATGTGACGTTGCAATGCCTGGCGGATGCTTTGGACCAGTTGGCAGGAAAGCGTTCGGATAGCGCTACTTTCGTTGCCGGCGTTTCCGAAGGTTGTCAAATTGTCCAGGCTGATGCGCTTGATGGCCCTGCCAGGATGCAGATTCTGTCCTCTCTGGCGGATGCGCCTTTGGTCGAACTCAAACGATACCGTTATCGAACGTTGCTGGCGCTACTGATGGCCGAGCGCGACGTTTATTCCGTGGAATTTCCCGCGCTATCCGTGCCGCCCATCATCGAATTGATGACGCAACCAACGCATGCGACGGCGGGTCGAGCCCACAGGTTGGAATACGATGTGCTGATGAACCTTGCGGCACTCAAAGAACCGCGTTTCGATCAGCGTCGCTTGCGAAGAAACCTTGCCCTTCGGGTAGCCAGTTTCGAGATTCTCGCCGGCCACGCCCAAGAAGCTTTCCCGCTGATTGAACTTGCCGACAAAGACAATGTCGTGGCTCGACGGGAGGCGACGACAAATATGCAATCGGACGCGTGGGTGGAAAGTATCGAAGCCGAGGCAGAAGCAGTTGGATTACGTGTTCTTGCTCATGTGATGTGTGGGCAAGTCGACGCTGCCTCCCGTGTGATGGAACCTTGGTCTGACACATCTCCCGCCCGGTTTGTTCGCGATATCCCGTCCTTTGTCGATGGTCCCTCGGCTCTTTCGAGAATTCAATCCGTGGTGGTTCGGCATGTGGACGATGCTGCGGTCGTCGTGGCTGTAGCCAAAGACAAAACGCTTGCCGGAAAAACCATAGCCGATGAGCTGGCCTCTGCGCTTTTCGGCGAGATGCCGACAAACACGTCAGCAGCGGTAGGCTCTCTGCAACATCTGCCGTGGATGGTGGGAACCAATCGTATTGCTCCGCAACCTTCTGATCGAATGTCTTGGGTGCAAGCTTCTTCTCGAACACCGGTGGACTCTCCCATGCTCGCCATGTGGCAGGCCGCCGTTGCGCATCGGATAGCCACGTTGTCGGGCGTTGTTGATGGCATGGACCAGAGCAAACGAGCCTTGGAGGCTTATCGATCCGCAATGATGAATCGTTCCACAACGATCATCCTGGCGCTTTTGTGGGACGAAGGAGCGTGAGGCGGACCGAATGGCACTACGAACCATCATGACCTTGAACCGAGCCATACGAATCGCGATACCTGTTGTGACGGGGCTCCTGGTCGCATTCGTCCTCTCGGGCGTGTGGGCATTGCTTCGGTGCCCTACGCAGCGTTCATGCGTCGATGAGGGACGATGCGCTACTCGTTGGCTCCCATGGCCCGGCTGTGTAGCAACGCCATCGGCATGTGAATCTTCGGAAGGTTGCCGTCAACACGCGCGGTGTTCCGTCGAAAATGGATTGTGTGTGGCAAAATCCGATCGAGATTGTACGCAACCGTGCTCGGCGGAAGGACGTTGCGTCCTTCACCAGGGCCTTTGCGTTGCGGCGTCAGAGCAAGGTTGTAAACGGTCGAAGGCATGTGAGATTTCTGGATTGTGCGCTTTGCGTGGGGATCGCTGTGCTCCCGGATCCCACGAGGATTGTAAAAAAACGCAGAATTGTCAGCTACTTGGCGCATGTGACTACGTGGATGGCCAATGCGTGGCACAAGTCGATGAATCCTGTGCTTCCTCACAACTGTGTTCGACGTTTGGCAGATGCAAGGCTAGCGCGGGCCAATGCGTCGTACCCGATGCATGGCAAGGCGCCGCGACGGGCGTATGCCGGAACCTACCTGGATGTGCTCATTGGGCGTTGTGTTCTTCGGCGGATGCTTCTTGTGCCGTATCGAGAGAAGAGGATTGCCGCGCTTCGTTTTGGTGTTCGGAATACGGCGCCTGCACCCTCGGACAAGTGGATGGAAAGCCGCGGTGCATCGCTCGGTCGTCAGCGGATTGTGCCGCTTCCGGACGTTGTCAGGCGAAAGGATTATGCACGGCAAAAAAAGGAGCGTGCGTAGCGGCGAGCGATACGGATTGCGCGCGATCGCTAGCATGCAAAGAAGATAATGCATGCATCGCCAGGGACGATCGATGTGTGTCTTCGTGTCAGGATTCGGCTGCATGCAAGGTGGACGGCCGATGTTCGGATCGTCTGGGAGCGTGTGAGGCCAAGTCCAAGTCGGAATGTATGGCCTCGAACGTTTGTGCACAATTCGGACAGTGCTCCGCGGTCAATGGCGCCTGTCGCGTGGTGTCTGGCGAAGACTGTAGTCAATCCGTAGCCTGTAAGGAACACGGGCAATGCAGTGCGAGAAAAGGTGGGTGCAAGGCCACCATTGTGGCGCAGTGCTTGGAGTCGTTGGGATGCAAAAGAGACGGTCGTTGTTCGTTGCGTGAAGATGGGTGCGAAGTACGCGGCTCGCAAGACTGTTTACGATCCGAGGCTTGCAAGCGCTGGGGGCGGTGTGCTCCCAAGGATCGATGGTCTTGTCACGCCGCGTCGAACGAGGACTGCAAGAACTCCGAAACGTGCCAACGACAAGGACGCTGCCGGGCATCCCAAGGTGAGTGTGTGCGTTGACGATGGCATCGATGGGGGGGCGAAGTCTTCCTGGGAACGGGAAGATGGCCCCAAGGGACGCGATGGGAACGCGTCACACTTGCTGGTTGCATCCGGGGCACTTGCGCTGATACTTGCTTAGACGTCCTTTCCAACCGCAATGAGGGCATGTCGCCTCGCGCTGAAGGTCTTGGCCTGCGAGCTTGTCTTTTCTCAAGGCTTGCACTGCAATACCCGCTATCAGAACAACGAAGACAGCCAGGAACGCATGAAGGAGCGTGATGCCCGCAATCAATTCAGTGTTGAGGATATCCATGAGCAACTCTCGTCAACGACTGGTGTAACGGTAGCTGGTCAATAGAATAACTCCGAAGCTTTTCGAACGACCCGCTATCGGTAGAGGGGGGATCAGCGTGAAAACGACGAAGGGAAAGAAAGCTCTGCCCAAACCAGCAGTGGTACGATGGGGGCTCGGCACCCCTGGGGGCTCGAAGGTACGCGATGGGATGAACTGAGGCAAGAGCGACGCGAACCTGTCGAAACGTCTGACAAATGAGCCAGAGCCTGTCAGGTTTTTGAACACGCTGCTCTGTCCTTTGGTCCGATAGGGTAGGGTGGAGAAAACTACTGACCGAGCATCTTTCCCCGCGGTGTGTGGGCCGGGCAATCTTCGTGTTGCGCGAGAAATACGCTGGAATTCGACTTGTGCGACTGGTGGAAGCACCGAGTCGATTGCACGAGCCGTACATCGCGGGGGGGTGGGGAAGCGAAGTTAATTTCGCACCGAAAGGAGATATTCGTTGGTCCAGGGAAGGAAAGTGACCGCGGATCGATACTACGAATGATGGCATGGTAGATGCAAAAATCTTGACCTGACTCTCATCAAGGATGACTTTGTCATCGCTTGGCATTGCGCATCTTTATCGTTATTCAGTCGGAAAAGCTGCTATTCACATGGATGGAACATTCAATCAGTCAGCGGCGACTTCGTTGATCGTCGTGATTTCGGTTGCGGCGTTTTTTCTGACCGCGGTGTCGGGATATGCCGTTCGTTCACTTCTGGTGGGAAGGAGGCACGACGAGAAGTTGCAGCGGCTTGGGGGCACGATGTTGTTGGGGGCTTGGTTCATGGAGGCCGTGTATTGGGCGATTCGGGCGCCAGGAAAATTGTTTGCGCGCCTGGGGGTCAAGCCCGATACCTTGACGATCATTTCGCTCCTTCTGACGTTGGCGGCGGCCCCCATCGCAGCGGTGGGACATTTTTCCACGGCGGGTTTATTGTTTCTCGTGGGAAGTGCGTTTGATGCCCTCGACGGGATGGTGGCACGCGAAACGGGCGCTGTAAAAAAATCGGGGGCCATGCTCGATTCGGTTTTCGATCGATACTCCGATGCCGCGCCCATGATTGGCCTTGCGATTTTTTACCGCTTTTCCGTGTGGCAAATGCTCTTGCCCTTGGTGGCTTTGATGGGCTCGCAACTCGTGAGCTACGTTCGCGCCAAAGCGGAAGCCATGGATCTTTCTCTGCCCAGCACATTGATGAGACGTCACGAGCGAGTGGCCTACATCTCCGGGGCGCTCATCCTGGCTCCCCTGTTGTCGCCGGTGTTGGGAAACCCCTGGGGCGCTGTGCATCCCGCTACCCTCACGATCATTCTCATCGTCGCGCTCGTGTCCAATCTGGTCGCGGTTCAGTTGCTGATTGCGGCACGAAAGCTCCTCGATGCCAAGGAGCGTGGATGAGCCGAGTCTTCACCAAACGAGTTCGTGAAATGCGAACGCTGTTACGCGCCTCCCTATCGTCGATCGTGGCTACTGGCGTGGATGGGGTGACCTATCAAGCCGTGTTGGTATTGGCTTTCGGAAGCTATTGGATGGCCGCCATTGTCGGAGCTTTGCTTGGAGGATTGACCAACTTCACTCTCAATCGAACCTGGGCGTTTACCGCAACTGCCAAGGACATTCGGCTGCAAGCGTTCGAATACGCCATCGCTTGTCTGGCTACTTACCTCGCTCTTCAAACCTGTCTGTATGTGTTGATCGAAGGGCTTGCCATCAGTGCTCCCATCGCCTGGGTGCCTGCCAAAATCGCCGCTTGGCTCAGCGTTTCCTATCCGATGCAACGCCTTTTTGTCTTCTCCACGTCGCGTCGCCTGCCAAAGCACGACGATCGGGTTTCCGAGCACCCTCCGGTTTCTCTTTGAGCGCCTCCCATAAACGGATTGAACGATGATTCGTGATACATTTTAATAAGTAATCTGGGAAAACATGGCTGAGGCTTGGTTGTCGGAAACAAGCATCTGTGGGGTCAATCGCGGTGGGGCATGGCGGGAGACAACGCCGCGGGCAGCGAGTTTGGTCATCGAATCGGCGGGGATTTTGGGCGGGCAGCGTTCGTGAAAAGCTTGGCAACACGGAACGATGCCATCGGCCGGCTCCTCCGGACTTGCGATTGTTGTCGTTCATGATAGGTGTCTTCGCGCGTCAGGTCGCAAACAACACGACACCAGCTTCCATGAAACCACGCTTCCGTTGCGACCGATGGGAAAGCATGGTGAGTGCGGACTCGGTTCGCGATATTCGCAGATCCGCTGATCGTCCATGAGCGGACGAAGTGGTTGGAAGACGAACGAGGCATCGACGAGATGAACGATCGGAACGAACGAGGCGGTTCCCGAAACGACGCGGCTCAGGTTGAGCAACCAGAATTGAGTGGGATTGCGTTGCTCGAGCACACTCGTGCGCGGATCGAAGCGGGGGGAGGGTCCGCGGCCGTGGACAAGCAGCATAAGCGCGGCAAGCTGACGGCTCGGGAACGGCTCGACCGGCTTTACGATCCGGGGACGTTTTTGGAATTGGGGATGTTCGCCAAGCATCGCTGTGAGGCGCTGGCGGGGAAGGATATTCCGGGCGATGGCGTGGTGGTGGGAAGGGGAGAAGTCCACGGGCGAAATGTCTTGGCTTTTGCGCAAGACTTGACCGTGGCGGGAGGTTCCTTGGGAGAACGGCACGCCCAAAAAATCGTGGAATTATGCCAGCGTGCCCTTCGTTGTGGAGCACCGGTAGTCGGGTTCAATGATTCCGGCGGCGCGCGGATCCAAGAAGGGGTCCATTCCCTTTCCGGCTATGGGAGGGTGTTTTACTTCAACACCATGCTCTCGGGTGTCGTACCGCAGATCTCCGTGGTCGCGGGCCCTTGCGCGGGGGGTGCTGCCTACTCGCCCGCTCTTACCGACTTCGTCATCATGATTGATCAGACAGCCCACATGTTTATCACTGGGCCGACCGTTATTCGTGCTGTCACCGGGGAAGAGATTACCGAAGAGGCACTCGGCGGAGCGAACGTACACGCCTCCGTATCCGGTAACGTCCATCTCGTGGCGCACTCGGAGGACGATGCGATCGCGAAGGTCAAGCAGCTTCTCTCGTACTTACCTTCCAACAACCTGCAGCCGCCGCCTGAATTGCGGTTCGATGAGCCGCTGGTAGACGATACTGTCTTTGATGACCTGTTGCCCGAGGATCCCCGAAAACCTTATGACATGCATTTGCTCATCGAGCGCATCGTCGATTACGGAGAGTTTTTCGAGATCCAACCAACCTTTGCCCCCAATATCTTGGTTGGGTTTGCTCGAATCTGCGGGATGGTCGTGGGTATTGTGGCCAATCAGCCCGCTGTCATGGCAGGAACACTCGATATCAACGCGTCGGACAAAGCTTCTCGCTTCATTCGCACGTGCAACATCTATAACGTTCCGTTGTTGACCCTTGTCGATGTGCCTGGATTCCTCCCGGGAGTCGATCAGGAACATGGGGGCATCATTCGTCACGGCGCGAAAATGCTCTTCGCCTATGGTTCTGCTTCCGTTCCCAAGGTGACGCTCATTGTTCGCAAGGCCTACGGTGGAGCCTATTTGGCTATGTGTTCCAAGGACATGGGGGCGGATATCGTGCTCGCATGGCCATCGGCAGAGATCGCCGTGATGGGGCCGGAGGCTGCCGTTCGTGTGTTGAACCGAGACTTGCTCAACGATCCGGAAGCCCTCGACGAGGCGATCGCTGAGTATCGTCGAACCCACGCAAATCCGTATCGTGCCGCCGAATCCTTGCACGTCGATGATGTCATTCGACCCGCGTGGACCAGAAGGCTCGTGGGGCAATGGATCGCGGCGAACACGGACAAACGCGTGCTTCGTCCCAACAAGAAACACGGAAACATCCCGCTATGACTGTTGATGATTTGGTGTTGTTCACCACCGTCATTGGCGTCGTCATGCTCGTCATGGTGTTGCTCGCATTGTTCATCTATGCGCTGGCTCGTCTGGCGGCTGGATTGGACAAACCAGTGGCAACGGCCGCGGACGTAACCGACGACGAGTTGGGCGATGAGTTGTCTCCGGAAATCGTTGCCGTGCTAGCGGCAGCAGCTTCGGAAATACTTGGCGGGCGAACGCAAATCCGCAGTGTTCGCTTGCATCGCGAAGCGGACGCTCCCGAATGGTCGACCGCTGGCCGAATGGACATCATGCTTTCTCACCGCGTAGGGCCTCGACGATGAAAACGCTGCGAATTCGAGTCAATGACAAGGTATATGATGTGACGGTGGAGGTGGTGTCGGACGACGATGCGCCAGTTGCCACCAACGGTGCTCCGAAAACGGCTCCGAAAGCCACCGAAGGGCCGAGGCCGGCTATGCCGTCGAGCCCTGTGGCTCGCTCGACGAGTGCGAGTGCCCAAAGCCTCGATGCAGTGACGGCACCCATCGCTGGAACGATCCAAAAAATATTCGTTCAGGTGGGGGGACATATCGAAGCCAAGGCCCCCGCGCTTTTGATGGACGCCATGAAAATGGATACGTACATCTATGCGCCGCGATCGGGGACCATCGCCAAAGTAGCGGTTAATCCAGGTGATGCCGTCCGTGTGGGTCAGCTCCTGTTCGAGTACGAAGAGGAGGCATGACGTGTGGGAGTTGCTCCAAAGCACGGGGTTCGCTCATCTGACATGGCGAGGCGCGTGCATGCTCGCCGTCGCCGCGGTGTTGCTGTGGCTGGCTATCGTCCGAAAATTCGAACCGTTGCTCCTCGTGCCGATCGGCTTCGGAGCGATGATGGTCAATCTTCCCGTCAATGGGTTGATGACACCTCCCCACGGAGAAGAAGTAGGCGGTCTGTTTTATTATCTCAGCTACGGCATTCGTCTCGAGATCTTTCCTCCGCTGATATTTCTAGGTCTTGGTGCGCTCACGGACTTCGGGCCTTTGTTGCAAAATCCGAAAACACTATTGCTAGGAGGGGCCGCCCAGTTTGGGGTCGTGGCCACGTTCATTGGTGCTCGCATGCTGGGATTCACCGGCCCCGAGGCCGCAGCCGTGGGAATCATCGGTGGTGCCGATGGTCCCACATCGATCTATCTTTCGGCCAAACTGGCTCCGCACTTGATGGGACCCATTGCCGTATCCGCCTATAGCTACATGGCATTGGTCCCCGTGATTCAGCCACCCATCATGCGTGCTCTCACGACAAAAAAAGAGCGTGCGATTCGGATGGAAGACTCAGCCTCCGCGCCCCAATGGCTAAGGATTTCGTTTCCGATCGT
The DNA here is from genome assembly GCA_002070115.1 of Deltaproteobacteria bacterium ADurb.Bin207. Classification (GTDB taxonomy): domain Bacteria; phylum Myxococcota_A; class Polyangia; order Polyangiales; family Polyangiaceae; genus MWCO01. The sequence goes on along the minus strand of MWCO01000004.1, from coordinate 16,651 downwards.
GGTTACCGTCGTTTGTGCTTTGCTCGTGCCGCCTTCGACGGCGCTCATCGGAGTGCTGATGTTCGGCAATCTATTGCGAGAATGTGGGGTGACGGAACGCTTGTCCCGCGCAGCACAAAACGAACTCATCGATCTGATCACGATCTTGCTTGGCCTTTGCGTGGGTATGACGATGAGTGGCGAGAGCTTTTTGGAAGTGCGCACGTTGATGATTCTTGGGCTCGGATGTGTTGCTTTCGCCATCTCCACGGCGGGAGGGGTGTTGGTCGGAAAGTTGATGAGCCGGTTGCCAGGTCGTCCTCTCAATCCATTGATCGGCGCTGCGGGTGTATCCGCAGTCCCCATGGCTGCCCGTGTGGCTCATAACGTGGCTCAAGAGGAAGACCCCAACAACTACTTGCTCATGCATGCCATGGGGCCTAACGTGGCGGGAGTCATTGGAACAGCCGTCGCCGCGGGCGCATTTTTGGCCCTGCTCAAGTAAGCGTTATCGACCCCATTGCGCCTGCCAAGCTTCCGTCAGCAGGTTCCTATCTCGACCCGATTCCTCCCTGATTCCTTGGCCGCAAACAGCGCTCGTTCCACCGCGCTGTGCAAAGAACCCGCGTCTTCACATCGCGGATACTCCGCCACGCCTACGCTTACCGAAGGAATGAAACCCGTGGTGCCGCGAAAATGCCGCGCTCCAAAAGCCATTCGGATCTCATCGAGAACTCGTGCCGCTGCCCACGCTTTTGTGTTGGGAAGCAATATCCCAAAACCATCGCTGCCAAGGCGCCCCACGATATCCGTTCTTCGCAGCCGTTCCCGAAGCAACGCTCCAAAGTCACGGATCATCTGATCACCAGCCGCGATTCCATACTCGTCATTGATCTTGCCCGTGAAATCCAGATCCGCATAAGCATAACAAAGCTCTTGCCGCTCCCGAGACGCTTGCACCACGCTGCGACGAAGTTCCTCCATCATTCGCAGATGGCTCGGCAATCCCGTCAGCGCATCTCGAAGCGTGAACGCTTGAAGCAGGCGTGCTCGACGCGATCGAGCCTGTACGACGGCGGCAACGTATTCCGAACCTTTTGCGCGATCGACGAAATCATCCGGCCCCCAACCGACCAGGCGAACCTGCGCTTGAAATGCGGGGGCCAACGAAAGCATCACGAAGGGAATGTGCGAGTAATGATGGTGCTGACGAAGCACTTGAACCATTTCGACCGCCGCTTGTTGATCGCCGCGAATATCGACCACGATCACATCGGGAAGGAGCGCTGCAATGGCGCATAGCGTATGGGATGGATTCGTGATGCCTTGAGCCAGCATGCCTTCCGTGCGCAACACATGCGCAAGATGGTCTGCTGTCCGCGCAACATCCGCGATAATCAATGCACGGTTGGGTCCCGCGTCGTTGCACGTGGTCAAGCCGCCAAGGGCATCGATGAGGCGATCGGTGTCCACGGGTTTGACGATGAATGCGTCACCTCCCGCACGAACAGCCCGGGCACGTGTGTCCCAATCTTCCTTGGGAGCGAGAAAGACGACAGGAGGAACCCGATTTGTTGCGTTTCGAAGCTCGGTAACGAATTCAACGCCGCCTCCACGTCGAATCGGCATGCTCATATCGACGACCAGCGCTTTGACATCCTCGTTGGCCACCATAGGAATAGCGTCTATGGTCATGGGAAAAACACGTGGCGCGTAACCAAATTGGCTGAGAACACGATGGAGGTTTTGTGCGAGTTCTGCATCGTGTTCGATCACGGCGACGGTTTTGGCTCGGGGGGTGATCAAGGACGAAGAAGGGGGTGGAGCGGAAGAAACGTCGATCTTGGGAGCCGGTGCGGGGGCAGGAGCTTGGCTGACATGTTGGACTTCGCCAGAGAACAGGGCACGTAAGGCGTAAAGCAGTTCGATGCCTTCTCGTTCTTCTTCTTGCGTGAAAGGCCCATCCGCTCCCATGGCGCGAACCACGTGCAGTTCAAAAGGCTTGGCAAGGGCTGTGTAATCATGAAGCCCAAGAGACCCGGCCGTGCCCACCACGCTATGGGTTGCCATATGCACTTCGGCGAGAAGTCGGCGATTGGCGTCTCCCACGGCTTTTCGATAACCGGCTTCGATTTGCGCGATTTTGTGAGGAAGTTCTTTTTCGTATCGCTGACGAATATCCCATAGTTGATGGTGTAATGGTTTGTCGTGTTGTGTCGGACGAGGCAAAGGACCGACAAGCTTGGCGACTTTTTCGACGAACGCTCGCGGCTCGATGGGCTTGAGCATAAACGCATCCGCTCCCGCTTTTTGCGCCTGATCCATATAGGCATAGCCTTCGTAGATGGAACTCATGACGATGACTGGGATCGTGGCAAGAGACGGATCTTGCTTCATTCGCCAGCACAACTCGTGGCCCCGAATCCGTGGAAGCAGCACATCCATCACCACCAAATCTGGCTTCTCTACCGTGATGCGCTCGAATCCGACCAGCCCATCATGGGTCGCGATCACTTCGAAACCATAGCGCCTCAAAAACAGACCTAACAAGTCCGTGAGGGTTGGCTCGACATCAATGATCAACGCCTTTTTCGCCATCTGCCGTAGGTAAACCCATATGCCGTCGGTACTGTCGCCCGATCGTAGCCCAACGGCTCGCAAGAGGAAGAGATAACTGTCCCTTGGCTCTGGACATTCATCCACCGTGAGGGCAAGCAAATACCATGGACCGCTTTGCTCCTTTCATGATCCGGTGGGTTGGGCTCCCGCGTGGATGGGGAGACAAAGCGACGCTTTGCGAGCGCTGCGACATCGGATTCGCCGCTTCTTTCGTGATAGGACGGAAGCAGGTCCGAGCATGAACCGTTGTGCCGTTGTGCTCTCTCCTCACCTTGATGACGCGCTGCTTTCCTGTCCCGGTTGGATCCTAGAACGCTCGCGAAACGGTTGTATTCCCGTGGTTGCTGTGCCGTTCAGTGAGCGAGGCCATGGCAACAAAGAAATGCATTGCGCGGAATCCGCCATGGCAACTCTGGGCGCACTTGTTCGTTCGGGAGGCTTCGCCCATGCCGCAGCTCGCGGTGCGCTATTCAATTCCTACTCCAAACAACTATGCCAGCCCATGGACCTGGATACCGTCGGGCACGTGATGGCGTGGTTCCATGCTTTGATCGATGAACTCACTCCTTCCGAAGTCTTGGCTCCCCTCGGTGTCGATCAGCATGTCGACCATAGGATCTCGCATCAAATAGCCATGGACCTCATCGATAAGTATCCTCGAATATCCTTTTCGTTTTTCGAAGAGCGTCCTGCCGTCTATGTCCAAGAGGCGATATGGCTGCGTCTCGCGCATCTAAACATGGCGTCTCACGAATTCGAAAGCCTACCGATGACGGTTCGTTGTGAGCGTTTTTTCCAATCCTATTTCGGACATCCCGCCACGAGGCTGCAGGTTCGTCCTGGCGATCCTAGTCCGATCGTGGTTCACTGGCTCGAAGTCTTCGCTCGAGGAACACAATCCCCGATGGCTACCATACACGGTATTTGCTCCTCGTGGCCTTTGGACCTGTTATCAGATTGGCTGGTCGCGTTGGACTCGTTGCCTTCCACTTCCTGTGGATTCATCGGGTCGCCCTTGTATGTCCAATGGGCTGCTGTCGAGTATGCAAAACAACTTGGATTCCTTGGCTCCTACGTGGAGCGATCTTGGAAGCTGGGATAACGTATGAATCATCTCCGCACATTCACTGGTTCGCTCCCGATCCTCTTTTCTTTCGGGGCCTTATTTCATTGTTCGACTCCCGACTCGAACGCCGAAGCCGATTCGCTGACGCAACCGGTCGTAGGGGGAGTCCCCGCGCAACCTTCCGATTATCCCTCTACCGTAGCCGTCACAAACGTAAGCGGTGACCCCTTCTGCTCAGGTACGCTGATAGCCCCATCCGTCGTGGTTACCGCGGCCCATTGCGTCGAAAAACGCAGTCCATCGAGTATGCGTGTGGTTTATGGACACACCGTTCCCGAGCAAGCTCCCGCCTCGGAACGAAGAATCGTAACACAAGCTGTCGCTCACCCGCACTACAACACCAACGCTCCTGTGGATGCATATGGCCTTGGACCGATGCATGACATCGGCGTGTTGATTCTCCAAGACCCGATCGAAAATGGAATCGTGGCTCCAGTGCTTCCCAACGCGCAAGTGGATGCCGTGTTATATCCCAATCGGACGTTACACATCGCTGGTTATGGCATCTACAACACGGCGTCCCAAGCATCGGGTGTTCTTTACAAAGGGCTAACCCCTCACATACGTCACGTTCCCACGGAGTTGCTTGGAGGACGCTCGGGTGAGCCGGATGCGTGCTTCGGCGATAGCGGTGGCCCCGCTTATGTCGTCGATCAAAATACCCTCTGGCTCGTGGGAGCTACATCTCGAGCCTGGGAACACGCCGTGACGCCTTGTGGTCATGCGACCGTCTACACGCTTGTTTCTCCCTATGTCGATTGGATCGAAACCGTGGCTGGCCCACTATCGGGAGGTAATACCGACGGCGGTTTCAATGGTGGAGGATGGGATGGTGGCACCGAACCGGATGCTCCGCTGCTTGATGGCAACCCTTCTTGCGTGCCGCTCAACAGTGTGTGTCACCCCATCACGAATGAAGGTTGTGATACGGCGGCTGGTGAGGCTTGTCGCTTCGATGCCCTGATGGGAACGCTCGGATGCTTTCCCGGCCCCAACACGGTGCCTTCAGGGAAAATCTGCGATCAAACCTCGCGATTCTGTCAGTACGGATACTTTTGTGGTGCTTCGATTCGATGCGAAAAAATATGTTGCTCCGACGATGACTGTCCCGATGGGGTGCCGTGTACGCCCATCATTTCGCTGATCGGAAATATCGGGACCTGTGGTCCGGTCACCATACCCGCGGATGCCGCTGTGCCCGATGAGGCTTCTGCTGATGCTTCTGCTGATGTGGAAGACGCCCAAAAGGCTGATGTCCAACAGCCAGAAGAAGGGGGAACCCTCGACGGATTTGCCGATACGTCGTCCGAAAGCGTGCCCACGATCCCGGAAGCTTCCTCCGATGGGGAGCTTGACACATCAGAGCAGAAAACCGATGCGGACTTCATTCCCCCTGATGCCATTCAGCCGGGGTGCGCATGTGCTCAGCATCCGTCAGGCGCTTTGCGTTCGACCGGGCTCCTATGGCTTGGAGCGTGCGTTTTCGGCTGGATTCGGCGACGGAGACGTTCGTAAACGCGTTTGGTTTTGACCCCCTGGGGTGCTCGAAATCCGTCCCAATTCACGTTCTGTGGCGACCTGCGCTTGAGCGGTGGTCGGGATTCCCGTATTCTTTGATGTATGCTGCCTTCCGTCTTTCCAAGGGTGAGCGGTCGAAGACTCGTGGGATCTGTCGGTGCAAGGGAGGTAAAAAGACCGATCCGTCCCCTGTTTTTCCTCCTATTGATGCTCAGCGCCCTCGGTTGCGCCAACGGTGAGGAGGCCGAGAACATATCCAACGCCAAGCCGCAAGACGCTTCTTCGGACACGGCTGGTGATGTGGTCAAGGATGGGGCCAAGGACGTGGCCGACGAGGGGGTAGAGGAAGGCGGGCCCACGGAATGTGTGCCCAAAACGTGCGCGCAACTCGAAGCCGAGTGTGGTTCGGCACCGGATGGCTGTGGAGGAAAAATTGATTGTGGCGAGTGTATGAGTGGCCAGGTCTGTGGTGGGGGTGGGCCGAATCGCTGTGGGACCTCCGCTTGTTTTCCCAAGTCTTGCGTCCAGCTTGGCGCGCAATGTGGATATATTTCAGATGGTTGCGCGACAGCCATCGATTGCGGGACCTGCGCTGCACCGCAAACCTGTGGAGGAGGCGGAAAATCCAATGAATGCGGTTGCACTCCCAAAACTTGCTCTCAGCTTGGAGCAAGTTGTGGTGTGGTGCCCGACGGCTGCAACGGAACCTTGAATTGCGGTGACTGTGCAGGCGGTCAAGTCTGTGGAGGAGCGGGCCCCAATGTCTGCGGAACCGGGGAGTGTACTCCCAAAACCTGCGCGCAAGTCGGAGCCTCGTGCGGCTATGCCTCGGATGGTTGCAGCAAAGCCTTGGATTGTGGAAAGTGCGATCCTCCCGACCAATGCGGTGGATCTGGTGTCGCCAATCAGTGTGGATGTACTCCTAAAACCTGCGGTCAACTTGGCGCCAACTGCGGCCCTGTCGATACCGGATGTGGTAGCGCCGATTGTGGTTCCTGCGATGCCCCGGATACCTGCGGTGGAGGCGGCGTTCCCAACCAATGCGGATGCACCTGCTCGTTGCCCAATGCCGTCACCTCTTGTTTGGGAGGCGTATGCATGATCAAGTCCTGCAACGCGGGCTGGGCTGATTGCGATGGCATCGCCGACAACGGGTGCGAAGCCAACCTCGCAACCAACAAAAATAACTGCGGCTCTTGCGGAAAAATATGTGCCGATGTCCATGGCGCGGCAGTATGTGTCGCGGGCGATTGCAATATCCTATGCGATTCGGGTTGGGGTAATTGCGATGGAAACGCCGCAAACGGTTGCGAAACCGATACCCGCTCCGATCCCGCCCATTGCTCCGGTTGTGGAAGGGCATGCAGCACCCAGAACATTAACCCCGCTTGTGAAGCAGGAAAATGTACCGGAAGCTGCCATGACGGATATGCGGACTGCAACAATGACAAGCTCATCGACGGTTGCGAAGCCAATACCTCGAGCGACCCCGCGAATTGTGGTGGTTGCGGGATCGTCTGTTCCTCTCAGAATATCTCCGTCACTTGCGCGCAGGGCATCTGCAACGGCGTCTGTGCGACTGGCTATGATGACTGCAATGGAAACAAACAAACGGATGGCTGTGAAACCCATTTGCTGAACAACCTCGATGCCTGCGGAAGTTGCGGAAATAGTTGCCGCTCTCCCATGCCTCCCAACGTCGCGTCCGTCGCGTGTAACGGCACGACTTGCGAGGTAGAAAGCTGTGAGTCTTCCTATGTCGACGAAGACCATCAATTTGCCAATGGCTGCGAATGCCTGAGCGATACGGTTTCGGATTCCTGTTCGACACCCACACTGTTGGGCACCATCGGCCTATCCACTTGGACTTCGCCTACTTATTCCATCATGCCGGCGGGTGATCGTGACTGGTTTCGAGGGACACTCAACATGAGTGTCTCGACTTGTACCCAGCGTCCGCGCATCCGATTGTTGGATCAGAGCGGGCTGCTTCGTATGGCGGTCTATGATTCCGTTTCATGCCCGCCGTCTTCCGGGTACGCTTGCGGCACTGGCAACTCCACCACCGGAATTCGAACCTGGGAGTTCGGGCATTCCGCAACATGCCAAGATATGGGAACCATCGATCCCACGCCCGTGACAGGATCGTACTCCACGATCTCAACCTCATTTTTGATCGAGGTGTATTCGTCGGATTCCGCTGCCTCGTGCTTGCCCTACCAGCTCGAATTCACGCGCTACTAATTGCTCAACACACGAAGAATGCGTCACAAATACGCGCCAAACATCTCCATGAGTTCCATCTCATCACGTGGAGACGCGATTCCGCTCATTCCGATTCGAAAAGAAATGGTCACTTCATTACGCCAAGGCCACCACAAACCGTACGTAAGCAACCCTTCGACGCTTTGACGAGCCAACAGCAACTGATCGGCGCGTACTCCTCCCGTCGTTTCCGCCAGTTGACGAATATGAGATGGGGCTTTGACCAGTGTCTTTTCGTTCCACGCATGCGGAAGGGCTTTGAGTGCGGCTGCCTTGGCTTCCTCGACGATCTCCACGGCAAAAGAGCAAGCCACGCAGGAAAGGCGAGCATCCCAACTCCAGCCTCCTCCAGGCCAGGTTCGTCGCAACTCACGAAGACCAACCCACAGCGCCTCCGATGTCGTACCGCCACGGCTCTGCATCAGGCTACCGTAGCAAATGCGACGGGCCTCAATCCAGCAAATGAGCAGGGCTGGAGGAACGATTTTTGACTTGGCAGAACCCTTAGAATGCGCAGGGGGTGGCTTGGGGAGGATCGGCAGACCATCGCAAGGATAGTTTGTAAGAATCGCAACTCGTGGCGGAACCGGGAGCGTGAAAAACCTCTACCACATACCGACGAGCATCATCGTCTCCAAAGCCGCACCCACCCTGCAGATGCATCGTCACGGCATTCGGCGGGTTGCCGCCTTGTTTCGAACAAGACTTGCTTACGTAGGAGCTGCATGACGTGCTCGTGCTGGGGAGACCAAGATCGTATACGCACAACTCGAGATCGGACCCCTCAGGTTCTTTCGTCAGCTTGACGTCGAGACGAAAACACTCGTATTGATTCGAGGCGCAGGAAACGTCTGTCGTATCGAATGTCGTGAAAGAGAAAAAATCACGATCTTGCGAACCGTCGGCTTTCAGCATGTAAAAGGTGAAAACCTTTGCCGGATCGTCTTCGAGTAACGGCGCTAAAAAAGCTTCCGTGTACGCATGGTCACAATCATCTTTGCCGTCGTCCGACTCGTCGATCAGGTAGGGCACCGTGGGAAGATGGTCATCGATGATGCCGTTACAATCATCGTCCAGACCGTTGCACACCTCCTCCGGTGGTTTCGGACACGAGGGCCAAACCCCTTTTTTGCAGGTAATGATCGTCCCGCCGCAGCACGAGCGGGTCTCCCCATCCTCGCAAGAACAACCATTGTCTACCGTCCCATCGCAGTCCTCATCCTCCGATCCTTCGCAGATCTCTTTCCGTGGTTCCACGGCTCCTTCGCAAGGTCCCCAGGTGCAATTGTCTTCACACACCCGAATCCCTTCTCGACACGTCCCCACATTCGTGCCGCATACCTCTTGCTTCCCCACGGCACAGTCGAAACCATTGTCAATGATACCGTCGCAATCGTCATCGATGCCGTTGCACTTCTCTTTCGATGGACGCGGAGCCGTACAACCGACCCAATAACCATCCTCGCAGGTTTCGAATCCCGCTCCACAACCGTTGGAACAGTCTCGCTGCATCGGTTGTCCATCGTTGCCTTCGTCGATGAGCCCATCGCAATCGTCGTCAATGCCATTGCATAACTCCGTGCTTGGGGTGCATCGGTAATCATCGGCGCTCGTCGACTCCGTCGCGCAACCGGACCAAGCGATTCCTACCAGGGTTCCTACGACGACGACGGAAGCGGCAAGAGTCGTTTGCGACATTTTTCCTCCAAGTGCGCGCAAAGCCGCACGATTTCACTCACGGTAGCCTTATTCAACGATATCGTCCAGGTGTCGCACGGTGGCTTGTTCTTGTCACACGAAGCGTTGGCGCGCGATTCATCTGATTTTTTTCCCGCGGCCTCGGGTTGGACCCACATTCCACCTGGGGTCTCGAGGGGCAGGCTCTGCCGCATCGATCGCTTGGTAAATGGACTGAACGTCGCCCCGGCGCAGCCCCTCATCGCGCAATCGTCGAAGCGATGCGTGGAGCATGTCGAGCAAATCCTTGTTGCTGCCTTGCACCTGCTGCTCGATCCAATGCACAACGGGTTGGGGGTACCTACGACCGATAGCGGCTACAGCATGACTCATGGTTCGAACGAGAGCCCGATACCCATGGGAACGCTGGTGCGAACGCGGCGCGTCGGACACCAGCGTATAGGCGTCTTGTAATCGCTCCAACACCAGATCAGCATCCCGTATGACCTGAAGAACCGAAGGCTCCGATAGCGCTTGTAACATCACTTCCGCATGAAAATACCCGTCTGTCCAACCATGAAGCGCCTCCAACGTGGGGTGTGATTGCCCCTGCATGGCAATGGTCAAGGATGTCACCACAGCCTGCCGCACTTCGCGACGATTGTCGTCTGCATGCTGGTGTAGGGTTGCCAGGGCTCGTTCGAATTCGTCGGAACAAGAAGCACGGGACGCGATGAAACCATAGCCCAGGACTCCCACCATAGGCAGAATGGGATATGCCGTACCGACCGGCGCCTCCGCTTCCCCCATCAAACGCCATGCGTCCAAAACCCCGTGCCCCTTTTCCCCACCCCCGGCAAGTCCTTGCGCCGCGGATAGGGCAAGCTTGATGTTCGGTCGCGGGCCGGGAAGTCCGCCTCGACGCAACAACAGTTCAATCAACGCTTTCGTCTCGCCTTCCCAAGCGTTACGAACCAATTCTTCCACGGAAGCACCAGGACAAGGACGCGTCATGAGGATGGGTAGCATGCGGACAATTCAAGCGCTGGAGCAAGGTTTCATCGCCAACGAGTTGCCGCCAACGCTCAATCTGTCCTTTGGACTCTCCCAATTTCGATTGACCATTCCATGACCATGCGTATACTCCCGTTTCTCGAAATTGGCCTGGTCCGGGGCTGTGCATGGTTGCACCTGGCTCTCACCAAGGCGTCACAGAAGGCCGATGTCCATGGCTCTCACCGCTGAATCAAAAAACAATATTGTGGCAACCTATCGTCGCCACGAAACCGATACCGGCTCCCCAGAAGTACAGATCGCCTTGATTACCAAGCGTATCACGTACCTTGCGGAACACTTCAAGAACCACTCCAAAGACCACCATTCCCGTCGAGGCCTGCTCAAATTGGTTGGCAAACGACGTCGTCTTCTTGACTACTTGAAAAGGAAAGACATGGATCGGTACCGCAAAGTGGTGGCCGATCTCGGCTTGAGAAAATAGGTTGCCAACGGCTCACGGTACCAGTGCCTATCGTGGGCTTGTGATACCCGCATAATCGCCCATGCTCGACATGCATGGGCCAACCCCAACCCCCGGACGATCCCTTTGAGCCACTTCATCTTCGCTTCGTGGACACGAACTACCACGATCGCTTCGTGTTCAAGAACCGAGGAAGAAGGCGTTCTGGTCGTCCGGCTCGCGCTGTGTCCTTTCCAGCGCAGAAAGAGGCGACCATCGCCATGTTCGTGAGAGAATCCATTCGTGTCGGCAACGCCGAACTCACTCTAGAAACAGGCCGTCTTGCAAAACAAGCCAGCGGCGCCGTCCTCGTTACCATGGGAGAAACCGTTCTTCTGGTGACGGCTGTCTCCTCGGGGGAGGAAAGACCTGGAATCGACTTTTTTCCCCTGACTTGCGATTACATCGAAAAAACCTATGCCGCAGGAAAAATCCCCGGCGGCTTTTTCAAACGGGAAGCAAGACCTCGGGATTATGAAGTCCTTACCGCACGGCTCATGGACCGCCCCGTGCGACCCCTCTTTCCCGAAGGCTTCAAAGTCGAAACCCAAATCATCGCTACCCTCTGGTCCTTCGACAAAGAGCACCCCGCTGAACCCCTTGCCCTCATCGGCGCCTCCGCCGCTTTGCATATCTCCGATATCCCGTGGGAAGGCCCCATCGCTGGAATCCGCGTCGGACGCGTCGATGGCGAGTTGATCGCTTTCCCCACTTACCAACAACTCGAACTCAGCGACATCGACATCACCGTCGCCTGCTCCAAAGAAGCCATCGTCATGGTGGAAGGCGCTACCAAAGAGGTCTCCGAACAGGTCCTTGTCGATGCCCTCATGTTCGCGCACGAATCCGCCCAACCCATCATCCATCTCATCGAACGACTCCGACAATCCGTCGGAAAACCGAAATACCCCTTCCAATCCGTGCGTCTGCCCGAAGAACTCAAAAAACGCCTTTTCGACCATTGCGTCGGCGGCGTTCGCGCGTGCCTTCAAATCGCTGACAAACAATCGCGATACGCACAATACAAGGTGGTCCGCAAAGAGGCTTTCGCCAAACTCATCGAAGAATTCGGCGAAGAAACCATCAACACATGGGAAAAACACCTCAAAGAATCATTCGAAGATGATGTCAAAGGCCGCGAGATGCGCGACATGATTCTCGACAAAGGCCTGCGAATCGGAGGACGCGATACCCGAACCATCCGCGATATCCGTTGTGAAGTCGGCGTTCTCCCCCGCACGCATGGCTCCGCCCTCTTTCAACGGGGCGAAACGCAAGCCCTCGTTACCGCTACCTTGGGAACCAGCTCCGATGAGCAAAAAGTCGATACCCTCATGGGAGATACCTACAAATCGTTTCTCCTTCATTACAACTTCCCCCCGTTCTGCACCGGAGAAGTCAAGCGAATCGGTTCCGTCGGGCGACGAGAAGTAGGGCATGGAAACCTTGCTGAACGCGCGCTGCAAGGGATGATTCCTGACCACGAAGCCTTCCCCTATACCACCCGCATCGTCAGTGAAATCCTCGAATCCAACGGCTCCTCATCCATGGCTACCGTTTGCGGTGGCACCTTGAGCCTCATGGATGCTGGCGTTCCCATCAAAGCTCCTGTCGCAGGGATCGCCATGGGGCTCATCAAGGACGGAGACAGAATCGCTATTTTGTCCGATATCCTTGGCGATGAAGATCACATGGGCGACATGGACTTCAAAGTCTGTGGCACGGCTCGAGGGATTACCGCCATCCAGATGGATATCAAAGTCAAAGGCCTATCCCGAAACGTACTGGCCGCCGCTTTGGATCAGGCTCGGGAGGGGCGTCTGTTCATCCTGGGAAAAATGCTCGAATCGCTGCCCGCCCCAAGAGAAAATATGTCCAAGTGGGCACCTCGAATTACCACCATCAAAGTCAAACCTGACCAAATCCGTATCATCATCGGTTCCGGTGGCAAAACCATCAAAGGAATCGTTGACCAAACCGGTGTCCAAATCGATGTCGAAGACGATGGAACCGTCAATGTGGCTTCTTCGGACGAAAGCGCTGTCCGACGAGCCCTCGAGATTATTCAAGGACTGATTGCGGAACCGGAAGTGGGCGTCGTGTACAAAGGGACCGTCAAGCGCATCACCGACTTCGGTGCCTTCGTCGAAATCCTCCCCAATACCGATGGCCTGTTGCATATCTCCGAAATCGCCCACGAACGGATTGAACGCGTCGAAGATGTCCTGAAAGAGGGCGACAGCATCGAGGTCAAGGTCATCAGTGTCGAACGAGATGGGAAAGTGAGACTCAGTAGACGTGTTCTTCTGCCAGGAGGCGACTCTTCGGAACGTCCGCGGCCCGATGCTCCGCCCCGCACGCGCAATGAGCGCACGACGACACGGGAACGGGGTGGGCCTCCCCGTGAACGCTCCCGAACTCCTCCCCCCCGCGAGCCTCGCCCCGCCCGGGAGGGCCGAAGCGAATCGGTCGAACGACCCGCGCGCGAACCTCGGGAAAAACCCGTAAAAATGCCGCGTTCCGAAGCCTCGGAAATGACTCGTCCCCCGCGCGAGCCTCGCGACCGCATCGAAAAAGAATCAACTCCCGAAACCCATGATACCCCCGTTCGCGCACGGGCGCCTCGGGAGCGACGAAGTGAGCCTTCCGGTGATTCTGCGGCCCCCCGTCGCCGTCGAGAACCCCGCGATAGCTGATCCCTCCCAAGCGGAGACAACCTGCTACGTTTCTCACCGTGCGTTGGTCCGAACGGTATAAATATGCTTTAAATTCAATATGTTGGCCTGATTGGGCACAGGCATTCTCAAAATCGCTTTCCTTTCCCTCCGCGCTTTGCCCCTGCCGTTCGCTCCCCACCCATACCCAGTCTACCCATTCCCTTTTACCTCCCCAATGCTATCCTGCGCGCATCTTGTGGCTGGCCCAGTCGGTCATTCCCCCGGTTCCCCCCTTCGCGCGACTTCCCGCTCATGTGGTTGACGCGGCTTCGGATCAGTTTATCGGCCTAGATGGTCAATACAGCGCTCCTTTGCTCGCCCGTGCGTTCCGAAAATGCCGGGTCAGCCAGCCATCTCTTGCCGCTTGGCTCGAACAACGATTGGCTGGACGTATCGACGATGCGGCAAGAGGCTTCGGTGCGTCGATGGCCATGAGCATCTGGATGGCATTCACCCTATTTGCCGGAACCAACCTCGGTACCGTCGACCCGCAGGATTTCCGCAATGTGGAAGAACTACTCCGCACCGACGAGGAACGTCGTTGCAATGACCCCGACGAGATCATCGAGTCCGACGATATCATCGCTGCCCATCAACCGGAAATCGCGCGATTGATACGCAACAAGCTGGACGAAACCTTATCGAATTACGCGGATGACGTGGATGTCGACGATGTCGACATGATTTATCGCATGCTGCTGGTTGAGGTGCTCGTGTTGTCTTATGCCGTGAAACCGTGGTCGTCGCGAATGGACAACGGGGCGGACGGCTTGAGTTGAAGTTTGGGCTTCGGGTAAGGAGTGTGGAAAATGAAGATGGAAGCGATGGTGTTGGAGCGCCATGGGGGGCCCGAGGTATTGGAGCGAAAAACGGTGGATATCGGAGAGCCTGCTCCCTGTCAGGTTCGGGTGAAAGTCCACGCCGTGGCGATGAACCACATGGATTTATGGGTTCGTAGAGGATTGCCGAACGTCAAACACGTCTATCCACACCGATTGGGCTGCGATGTCGTTGGCGAGGTGGAAGCTCTTGGACCGGGCGCTCGTGGGGTATCGGTAGGAAACCGCGTGATGGTGCAACCAGGGGTATCGTGTGGGGTATGTGCCGCTTGTGTGGGTGGGCATGACAACCTTTGCAAACAATATCGGATTCTTGGTGAAAATACCCAAGGGGGGTACGGAGAATACCTCGATGTGCCCGATACCAACTTGCTTGCTCTTCCTCCAAACCTGGACTTCGTGCAAGCCGCCGCGTTGCCGCTGTGTACTCTCACCGCTTGGCAAGCGATGTACAAAAAGGCTCACGTGGGGCCGCATCACACCGTGCTCGTGCAAGCCGCGGGCAGTGGCGTCGGCTCCATCGCTATCCAACTGTGCAAACTCGTGGGCGCCCGCGTCATTACAACGGTGGGAGCCAAGGAAAAAGTAAAGCCGGCCAAGGAGCTTGGAGCCGATGAGGTCATCCTTTACCAGGAGCAGGACCTAGCGAAAGAGTGCAAACGGCTGACGTCAGGGCGCGGGGTCGATGTCGTTTTCGACCATGTGGGGGGTGAAGTATTCGAAGCGAGCTTGCGCGCTTGTGCATGGGGCGGCAAAATAATAACCGTAGGTGCTACCGCCGGTTTTTCCCAAAAAATTGATCTGCGGCACGTATTTTTCCGACAAATTGAAATATTGGGATCCACCATGGGCTCGAAAGGGGACTTGGCAGCAGCCATGCCGTTATTGGCCGACGGTCGCATCAAGCCCGTGGTTGGGCTAATCCTGCCCCTGTGGGAAGCGAGACAAGCGCACGAAATACTCGAACAACGCAAAGTGTTTGGAAAAATCGTGTTGCAGGTTCGATAAACCAACCTATCGGCTGATTCGTTGGTGAACCCGCAAGACCGCATCCACCATGGCTTCCGGCCGTTCAAGCGGAAATGCGTGCCCGGCTCGCGGCAGTATCGTCAATTCCGAACCATGAATACGACGTGCGAGAAGCGAAGCATTGACCGTGGG
Organism: Deltaproteobacteria bacterium ADurb.Bin207; assembly: GCA_002070115.1. Lineage (GTDB taxonomy): Bacteria > Myxococcota_A > Polyangia > Polyangiales > Polyangiaceae > MWCO01. The sequence continues at coordinate 1,234 of MWCO01000004.1, read as the reverse complement.
AACCAACGCATCCGTGTCTCCCGCGACGATCTCGACGGGAACATGGATCTTCCGAACGGAAAAATACGTGTTATGCCGGGCTGCCGCCGCGAGCTGTCCGAGGACGCCCCGTACGTGAACCCCGTCTGCCAAAACGGCGCGATCGAACTCCCGGAAAAGATCGGGATCATTCGCTAGATTTTCAGCATGTACGAGGTATTGCCGCATCGCAACGCCGCTTCGGCGATGACCAAGCAATCCCAACGTCAACGTGCGCAAAACCTCCGGCCGGGGAAGTTTGCCAAACGGGTTGCCGACTGTCGTCGCCGCGAGCACGAGACCGGATACAAGGTGCGGATTGCGAATCGTCAGGTGCTGAGCAATCATGCCACCGAGCGACAGCCCAGCGACAATCGCCGGTCCACCGCCGAGGTGCTCAAGCAAATAGGCCGTATCTGATGCCATCTCGCGCATGGAATACGGCGGCATGGATACGGTCGATTGCCCCGTGCCCCGGTTGTCGATCGCAGCTACCCGAAAACCCCGCTCCACCAAAGGTTGCCAGGATTGAAGCCAGGCGCGAGACGACATCGCTAACCCGTGGATGAACAGTACCAGGGGCCCTTCGCCCACGACGCTATATGCGATACGGATTCCGTTGCGGTGCAGGTGTTTTCTCGGAACCATGACGTTGCGATTGGTGTGAAAAATACGTTGTCGCTTTTTGGCTTATACACGTTATTTCATGGTTTTTGCTCCAATTTGGCCCCTTTTCAGCACAAGACCAGAACATACACCGACTCCTCTGGCGGCCGCCGATCCGGACTGGCGCTTCGCCACTTGCTGCTATTTCCCGGGATTTACCGTGATTTTGGACCCAGAAGGCCCTCCCCACCCCTGGCGGCCGCCACCGCGGCTAAGTTGTAACTATTGAATATTATTGATGATTAATTTTGGCCCGCCTCCTGCTCTGCTTGCCACCATGGCCAACGTCCACGATTCCCTCTTCCGATGGGCCTTTGACCTTCCACAGCGCATGGCGGGCTTGCTGGCTTGCGTTTTTCCCTCCGATCTTGCCACCGTGCTGGATTTTCGCCGCATCGACAAGGTCCCGCTGGAGCTTTTGGACAAGGATTTATCCGAGAAGCGGACCGATATGGTGTGGAAGATTCCCACGCACGAAAGCCAGAGCTGGCTCTTCGTGGTGGTCGAGCATCAAAGCCGGGCGCGGCGGTGGATGATATTGCGGGTGCTC